>JAWKHE010000014.1:0-60557 GCA_041395005.1 Methanolobus sp.
TCTCAAGGTATTCGTGGTTGCACTCATAGCCCTTCAGGCTGAATGGCAGATCGTGTTTGCAATACTTGCAGTTATCACAATGACATACGGAAACGTTGTAGCCTTAAACCAGAAAAGTGTTAAGAGAATGCTTGCATACTCCTCACTTGCACAGGCAGGTTACATTACAATGGCATTCGTGGTACTCACACCACTGGCACTTGGCGGTGGTATATTCTATGCACTGTCACACGGTTTCATGAAGGCAGGAGCTTTCATTGCAACAGCAGCTGTTACATACATGGTACTTTCAGATAACAAGGATTCAGCTGACCCAGACCACATTGATAACTTCAGAGGTCTTGGTAAGAGAATGCCAATAACTGCTATCTGTCTGACAATATTCGTATTTGCTCTTGCAGGTATCCCGCTCACAGCAGGTTACATGAGCAAGTTCGTATTGTTCTCATCAACCATACAGGCAGGCTTTGCATGGCTCGCAGTAATTGCAATCCTTAACAGTGCAATCTCACTGTACTACTATGCAAAGATTGTCAAGTACATGTACTTCCTTCCAACAGATGGTGAGAAGGTTTCAGAACCATTCCCATACACCATTGCAATGGTAATTGCAGTAATCGGTGTACTTGCAATTGGTTTCTGGTCCGAGCCATTCGTCTACTGGGCAATGGAAGCAGCAAAAGTACTGATCCCCGGAGGTATGTAATATGGCAGATTGTGATCTTTGCGGAGTAGCCATTCCAACAGTTGTTCCAGTAAGGGTATTCAAGCCAAAGTACGCACATTCCTATCCACATGGAATGTGGCAGGGTCTTTGTGAAGGATGCCTTAACGCAGGAAAGAAAACCCATGATGCACAGGCAGAGTCATCAAGCTGCGGTGTCGCAGGCAAATGTGACTTCTGTGGTGCAATCGCACAGCTCTACGATGTCACCATCAGCAGGCCATCATTCTCAAAGGGTGCTGACCCAGACACAGTAGGTCTCTGCAAGAAGTGCCTTGCTTCAATTAACGAGGCACATGAAGCATGGGAAAAACAAAAGGCTGAAGACGAGCACGCACACCATTAAATTTAAACTAGAAGACCGGCTTTGCCGGTCAGCTCTTTTCTTTTTTGAATTAATTTCATTGATTAACCAGTTTTAAAAAGCTATCAGTAAAAGAGCAGATATGCTATTCCTGTAAGCAACAGGCTTGATATTCCCATTACAGCCCCACCCAGTGTATAACTTTTCAGAACCTCTGATGTTTCCAGTTCTGCAAGATCCTTGTATATCCAGAAGAACGGGTCATTGAAGTGTGAGATAAGGAATGTTCCTGATGCCATTGAAAAGAGCACTATCTCAGGTGGCAGACCAAGGACAGGAATAAGAGGTATAACTATCGAAGGTGCTACCAGCATTGTAACAACACGGGAACCCTGTACGCTCTGTATAGCAACCGCAACAAGGAACGGAACAAGAATGGCAGGCAGGGGCAGTACTGTAAGGAGCTTACCTATCTCCTGTCCAACTCCTGTCATTGCAAGTGTGGCACCAAGTGCTCCCCCTCCACACATGTCTAGGATTACCACTCCACTTCTTTTGATTGCTTTTTCAACCCACTGCCTTACATTTTCAAACGTGTATTGCCTGTAAGCAAAGAATATCGCCATGACAACTCCAAGCAGCAGTGCCATATCCGGTTCACCAGTAATATCAAACAGAACTATATCTGTAAATACATCTGCAAGTATGAGTACAACAGGAATAACAATTGGTGAATAGGCAGCAATTCTACCCGGAATTTTCATGTCTTCATTTTCTGTTTCATTGTCGATTATGAAACTGCTCATATCTCCTGTACTGCAGAATTTGATAGCATAGAAATATCCAGCAATCGAAACAATAAATGCAATAGTAATTCCCGGAATCAGTATGTCGCTATTATTAAGACCAAGTTCCGAAACCGCAGAATAAACAACCGGTGATGGATAAACAAGATTGTACGATGCCAGTGTTCCAAAAACAAGTACTGATGCAGTGAGGATTTTAGGATATCCCTCTTTTAATTTGATCTCTTTTGCAACCGGGATGAATATCACATATGCAAGAATGCAGCACATTAGGGGCACTGCGAAGATAAAACCAAGAATATTCAGTCCGAAAAGTGGTTTCCTGGATATTTTGATTATATCTGATGCAATGAGCCTTGCCCCGCCCGTCCTGTGCAGAATTAGTCCGATTATACTTCCTGCAGCAATTATAATGGCAAAATGTGAGAATACTTTGCCCATTCCACTGGTAATTGCTTCAATGGTTCCGGTTGCTTCGCCTGCAAGTATTCCGGTTATGACAGACGTAAGGATAAGACCAAGAAAAGGATGCACTCTGAGTTTTGCAGTAAGGAAGAGTATTATTAGTAAAGATAAAAAGAAAATGATAATAGGCTGCATCAATAGAAAATCGGTTTTGAGGATGTATATAGTTAACTCCTGTTCTGTATAGCTCTACAATAAAACATTGACAGGCAAAAAAACAACACGACCATCTGCCGCAGGCGGCACGGTCCGATATCGCTATCCTAAAGATGCTGAAATAATGCAGTTATAGAAAATTGTGTTCTGTAGAGTTTTTCATTTGGATGACTTATGGGATTCGCGTACTTTTCATATTAGCAGACTCTCAATTTTAAGTTATGATCTACATCGCAGTTTTTAATTATCTGTATGCAGAGGAATAGTTGAGGAGGATACATTTTCATTTATTCTTCACAGCACTTTTTCGGATTGTGCCGGCTTCGCCGTGCTCCTTCGGGCTAGTTAAAGTGTTAACTATTTTCCATCACTCAAACTTAGTTAAAAAGAAAGTCAATTGCCAGCAAAAAACACTGCTATGAAATAAATACTAAAATAAAGCCAGTTATCATCAACTGGCTTCAAAATAAAAGAGAGATTAATTGTTTTACTCTTCAACGTAAAGCAGGTAAAGGCAGCTGTTCTCTCTCATTTCCATGAATCCCTGGGTTTCGGAAATTCCGGCTTTTTCAAGCAGAACTTTCTTCCATGATTCTGGTGGAAGGGCTATCTTACCTGTATATGCCTTTGCTGCAATCTGTGCATACTGGAGTGGTTTACCATCGATCTTTATTCTTTTTGCCACTTCCTTACGGTATGTCTGGTGCATCATGCATGCACTGTGTGCAGCAGATGGCTGGATAGTGTGATTAAAGTGATCGGTTGCTTCCATGTGCACAGGGTTAAAGTTTCCTATACGCTTGATGTATTCCCTGATAGCTTTGGAGAATGGGCAGACCTTGGTGACAAATCCGAACTTGCTTATCTGTCCGATGTGCTCGAATGATGAAAGTACGGATTCCCCGTTAGTAACAGCATTTGCAAAATCATCCCATGTCTTGTATTCTTCTTCAGGAACGGATTTTGCAAGGGATTCAGCCTGTCCTACCATATAGTTGGTAAAACCTTCAACACCCTGTTTATCAGATATATCTTCAAAGAAAAGAAATACTGACACATCAACAAAAGGATTTGACTCAATGTTTTCAGCCATTTGTGATCACCTGTTACTCAATAATTTCTTCCCCGGCACTCTTTCCTTTTACAATAAGGGCAAAGACACAGGATGCGTTACGCAGTATACTTTTAATGTGTCTTTCATCAACATTAAGCCTGGAAAGGTTCTCAGGTACCATTTTTACTTCTCCGGTCATTCCTTTGTTTGCCAGTTGCAGGCATTCAAGAGCCTGTTTTGCAACAGTAATGTTGTTAGCTGCAACTTCCCTGAATTTCTGGTGGGTAATACAATAATTTGAAACCGCAGAGTCCCTGATACGGTTGTTGTAACTGTCCGCAACATCGGTATCTGAGTCAGGATCGGTCCGATCCTTGAAATGAATCTTGCCATTGTAGGTGCAATCGGACATGTCTTTAAAGCATAGACATAACCAATGACATCTCCATCCTTGTCTGTAATGGCAAGGTCTGTCTGGACATTAACATCGCCTTCAACTGTAAGGGATGTTCTTCCATCTTTCATTGCCACATTAAAAGCAGGCCATCCGACGTATGCTTCTTTTCCCATCCTTTCCGCATAGCTCTCACCTACACGAAGCCAGTATTCAACGACACCTTCAGTCCCTGCTTTGCTGACCATATCGTCAACAAGGGAGTAAATTGCAATGTCCATCATAATTATAGGTCTCCTTTATCATCTCAGCTTAAGTAGTATTTCTACAATATTTATATATTAATTGTTTTTATGGTTTTATTCTTTGCCATTGAATTTATTAAAATATATTAAATTAGTAATATTTTAATCCATTTAAGTTCCGATTGTCAGGGTAAAGTTGTTCTGTGGTCTGGTTATCTTCCTCAATTATCTGCATTGCTTCATCCTCTGAGTTTACAGTCATTTCAAAAGGATTCTCGCCTGCAACATCATACTTTAAAAACAGCCTCCCTCCTTCTGTCATTAGAAGCCTTACATGATCCTTATCCAGAGATTCAATTCCCAGTTCGTGTCCTTTCTGGCTTTTAGCTTCCCAGGCAATAATTTCTGTTTCCACGGAATAATCTATGCTGACACCCTCATCGTTGAGTAATAATCTCTGGTCATTGTCCCTGGAATCCGGTTCTTGCTCTATTGTATAGGATAAATTATCAGAGCTGTTATTATCCATAATTATTAGCTGTTCAGCAGAGTTATGGACGGCAGAATCCGTTTTTACAAGAGAATGCAGCATTCTTGTGAATGTCACGTCCTTGTCACGTTCCTGCACATCTGTTTTTTCCAGGTGCTGTGTCCAGATATTTGTCATAGGTTCCAACCGTCAAAGCTAATTTTTGTAAATGATACAAAATCATCCAAGCATACTCTTAATTGAATTTTGCATTTTTTCAAGTGATTGTGAATCCAGCAGCAGGAACATATCACCATAGATAGTTCCGGCACCTACATCTTTCTCAGAGGAATAAACCATGAACATTGTTTCAATGTTCAGTATTTTATCCGGTTCCTGCCCCATTATCGCAATTCCTTTGTCAAGAATATCCTTTATGAAGCCAATGCCAATATCAGGGACTGAGTGAAGTATTTCCAGGCCCAGGAAAGATGAGAGTGAGTTAAGATATGAACCCGCGATTATATTTCCGGTTTCAAGCAGAGCGGATTCGTAGAGTTGCGGGTCATCGTCATGCTCAAACCCCTGCAATAAAAGATTACTAAGGTATACTGCATTCCCGAATTCAAACATAAGCATTGCAAGACCATTTATGTCCCCGTGGATTGGTATCATTATACCTGTCATTGTAATAGAATCGGGGATCATGTCAATAATAGCCTCTGGCTCAAACAACCTGGCATCAGAGAGATTTAACTGAACTCTCTTTTCAATAAGCTTGGAGAGGGAGGTTGTTGCGTTTCCCATTCCAATGCTTCCAATCTCCTTGAAAGCATCAATTAAAAAATTGTCCAGGTCATTTTCCATTAGTTTTCACCTTTTACATTAATCGGACTTCTTCGGAGTCATGTTCCATGAAGAATTTTTCTCCGACATAGAACCTGATGTATTCCTCTTTCCGCCTTTCATAAGGCGAATCTTGATTCCCTCTTCTTCAGCAATATTGAGTGAAAGTCCTTCAAATCTGGAAACTATCTTCTCATCGTGTGCACTCCTGTTGATCATTCCCACAAGAAGAAGGTCATTCTCAGCAAACTTTTCAGCCATCTTTGAGATAAACTGGTATGTCTTTTCTTCACCCTCTGAAATTAGAAGCTGGGTTATAGGTTCAAAGATAACTGCACATCCTTTGGGGAGTTTACTTGTAAGTTCAAAGAACTTATCAAGCTCGTCAGTTGGCAGTTTGATAATTCCATTCTCATCATGAAGCTGTTTACTTGCAGATGATATCTCGATGAATTTCATAGCACCAATATCCATGAGATCCCCAATCTGCTCTTTGTACATGGTTGTACGCGGCTGGCTTGAGACCAGCACAGTATTTACCATTTCTCCGTACAGGCGAAGACAGATTTCAATTACAGAATCTTCATATCTGGTTTTTGGCGTATACTCGATAAGTGTGGATCTGCTAAGCAGGTGAGATACCTGGTCTACTTCAGGAATACATTCAATATCACTATCTTCGCAGGTGTTGAATACCATTCCTTCAATGAGGTAATCACCAAGTTTTTCCCTTGGTATTGTCTCAAATGCCTGGAACATCAGTACTCCTGCAGCCGCAAAAACACTTGTGTAAACAGCACCCCAGAATCCCATGAATAACAGGATTGCTTCGGTAATATCCGCATCTTGCGAACTTATTGCAATTGAAGGGAAGATAGCTGTTGTGATAAGGAAAATGGCAGTAAGTGCCAGAAGTAACCAGGCAATAGAGCCTCTTTCGTTTCAAAGTAAACTCTTACCCAGTAGTATATTGCTGCCAGTCCGCACGCCATAGATATGGAGACGAAAATGATGTGTATTATTGTTATGTCCGGAGTTAACATCCTGTTGCCACCTGCAATTTATCCTTATCTCATTGTATTATTACTTTCAATATATTAATATACTTTTATTCCTTTGAGTGCACTTTTGACAGTAAGCTCTCCGTTTTCCGTGTCAAGAATTATTGTGCGACCGTAATTTTTCCCTGTATCTTCTGCTATTATGGGAATTTTAAGTGCCTTTAATGCCTCTTTAGTGGCGGTCACATTCCTTTCACCGATATTTAGCTGAGTGTTTGCCTTAAATGAAAACATACTTGCACCACCAGCTATTTTGGCAGTCACACGTAGCTTGTGGCTCCTGTTCTATCATAGCGTTTAAAAGCTTGGGTATACCCGTATCAGCAAACTTGTCAGTATTATCCTTGGACCTTGCCTGCTCAATACTTGGCAGCATAATATGTACCATTCCACCAACACCAGTACTTTTATCGTACAGTGAGATTCCTACACATGAGCCAAGCCCCAGGGTTGTAAGCTTTTCGGGTTTCAACGTCACTGCGCTATCAGCCATTCCCACGATTATCATGTTCATCTCGTTCGCATTTCTTCAATCCTGTTGATGATTGTCTGCAGTGAAGCCGAATCGAGTAACATGTACAGGTCACCACTAAGACTATGATATTGATCTTCTCCGCTAACCTCAAAAGTGTAGTCAGACCGAAAATATGATCCATTTTCCCGTTGATATGCTGCTTGGCTTTGGTGAATATTTCTTCTGAGGTTCCTTCTGATATTTTTGGAATAGACGGTACAATTGATAGATTCAGGAATTTTGAAAGTGCATTGTAATAGCTGCCTGCAAGTATATTCGCAACTTCAATGAAAGCCGATCTCCTCATGTAAATATCATCTTCATTGTGTTATCTTTCAGGAGCATATCAGTCAGTGCTTCTGAATGGTTTCCTCTGATTATCAGAATGAACCCACCGTTCATGTCACCCATAACTCTTACAATGGCACCGATCCTTTCTTTGTGCAAATCCTTGCTGATTTCATGAGCATCCATTAATGAAAGAGCTGAACTGCTCACATTGATGGTTTTTCCAACAAGTTGTGACAGAGCTGTTGTTGCATTTCCCATACCAATGTTTCCCACTTCGTTGAGGGCATCATAATAAAATTTATCAAGTACTAAATTCATTCTTCTCGCTCCTTTTAACTAATCCCTTTAAATCATCATATTTATCCTCTCAAGTATAACTTCCATAGAATCAGGTTCAAGTAAAGTCAGAAAAACACCGTCCATTTTATTATTTTCAATAGTAAACATTGTGTCAAAAAGAAGGGCATGTTCTGCTTTCTTGCTCATTTCTATCAGTATATGATCTATGATTGCCCCTAGCATGTCAAAAGTCTGCATTGGGGTTGAAATTTTAAAATCAAGTCCCAGGAAGTCTGAAAGCGAACTGACATAAGATCTTGCAAGAATGTGACCTACTTCTTCAATAAGAGACTGGTTTATAGGTTCGAATATGTCATCGGATTCTGTGCAGTTGGTGATTATTTTACAGATCATTCTGGTAGACTCTTCAGTCAGCATCATCATGATGTATCCATCGATGTCACCTGTTACTTCCATTATAACCCCGGAAACTACAGTGTCTGCTCCTCCTGCAACTTCAGGCACTTTCTCTATTAATTCCACTTTTAACTCGGGAACGTCAATTTTGACCTCTTTGGAGATCATTTTCGAAAGGGAAGTTACAGCGTGTCCTACACCAATGTTGACGATTTCCTTCAAAGCACTGATCTGTAATTCACTCAATTCCGATATTCGCTCTTTCATGTTATACTCCTGAATCACATATTGCAACATTAGGACTTAAATCAGAATGTTGGACTGTTATTTATGGTATATTCTCTCCTTAGAATTGTAGGCTTTGAATAAGTCCTTTGAAGGCCCCAGCAGGGTTTCGGTTTTGCCCATAACAAAGAACCCGTCCTTAGACAAAGCATCATAGAAATTCATGTAGAGGTCTTCCTGCAGTTCTTTCTGGAAATAGATGGTTACATTCCTGCAGAATATAGCATCAAAACCATTCATCTTAGGTCCGGATATAAGATCCTGCTTTTTAAACTGGGTTATCTTCTTAAGTTCGTCAGAAATTATGTACTTGTCACCGTCCTGCTCGAAATACTTCTTAAGAAAAGCAGGTCTGACATCTTTCATTTCAGCACGGGAATAAACTCCGCTCTGGGCATGTGAAAGACTTTCTTTGTCAATATCAGTACCTGTGATCTTGATATTGTACTTACTGAAGTCCTTTCCAAGAATGTGGTGAAGTAACATGGCAATAGAGTATGCTTCAACGCCGATTGAGCACCCTGCACTCCATATACGAATTGATCTCAGGCCGCTTGATTTTGCTTTTATTATGGCAGGAAGTATTTCTTTCTCAACAATATCATATACTTCGGGATTCCTGAAGAAATTAGTCACATTTACTGTGAGGGTTTCCATAAGCTCCGGATACTCATCACGGTTTGCTTGCAGGAACTCAACATACTCTTTGTAATTCTTTGAGTTGGTTGCACGTAATCTAACGTCAAGTCTTCTTTTAAAATGTGAATCCTTGTATTGGTTACTATTAAACCCGAGTTTCTGCTGTATGAGTTTCTTGAGCATCTCATAGTGTTCATCTTTTTTTTCCATACTTGCCTTTTTTTCCATAGATTCTAACATTTTTTATCCCTCTACAAATTCTATTTTTACATTGTTTCCATCTCTCAGCGGGGTTGTAAATCTGGCCGGAACATTGTTTACAAGAAGTCTCATGCTCTTGCCAACAAGTTCTTCCTTTTTAATATCCATAAATTCAAAAAGATCAGAAAGAATGGGTTCTGCTTCTTCCCTCTTTTGTACGCTATAACGTCACCGTCTGTAATTGGTACAGAAAGATCTACTTTCTTTCCGTTGAGGGTAATTTGTGGTATCGACCCGTCAAAAATAACTTCTTCACCGTTGAGCAGTATACTTACTTTCCTGCCTTCTTCAGGCTTTGAAAGAATGTCCTGCAGTTTATATTCAAAATCTTCTTTGAGGACATTTATTTTATCCCCGTCCCTGACAGGAATTCCTGAAATATCTGAAAAATCTACATTATTGTCATTAAGCCTAAGGGTATATCTTGTACTGTCCAGGTATTGTACATTATTATTTACTATGACACTGATTTTTTCATTCTTTGAAGAATCACACTCTTTTTCAACTATATCCTTCAAAGTAAGTTCCCTTATTATCACATGTGCTCTGTCAGGAACGTCCTGCTCGAAAGTTGCTTCCTTTCCATCAATTTCAACAAAAAGGGGGTATTCTTTTTCTTTGCCGTTAACGCATACTTTAAAGCTAAGTGCGAGTCCTTCTTTTTCAACAAGTTCCTTTACTTTTACATGTGCATTGTTTCCATCAACAGGAGGGACAAAATCAATCACTGAACCTTTTTCAATGGGTTCCCCGAGATGTGCTTTTTTCCCGTTCAGGGTTATTTTTGCGTGCTCGCCCATTCCACCTTCAATAGTGATAAACTCTGAATTGACTTTCAGACTGAGCGCCATTCCAGGTCTTGGGTAAAGTCTTTTTACTTTTGCAGCAACAAGAGCATCCATAATAGATAATCCGTTAACATCCATCAGGTGCATCTCAGAACCATTTACAGTCACATCAACAAAATCGATTCCTTCTTTCTGTATTCCTGTTCTGGCAATTCCCAGTGGGGTTATCATTTCAGCACCGTTTACTTTTCCGGTGGTATCTGAAAAGTGTTCAACCTGCTTTGGAAGACGGGATCCTATTCTCTGTGTTGGCAGTCCCAGGTGTCTGGAAATATGTTCTTTCAGGCCTGCAGTCTGTGAACCACCGCCAACAAGAACCACAGCCCTTGGCACTTTTCCGTTAAGGTTTATGATCTCATCAACAATATGACCTGCCAGCTTGTCAACTTCTCCCTCAATATCTGAAATTATCTGTTCAACAGGAACTTCAGTCTTAACACCAAAAATATCTTCAAGTTCTATTGTGTCACTGCCTGTCAGGGCCTGCTTAATTGCTTCTCCCTTTCAAAGTCAACAAGATAAGTGTCACACATAAAATCAGTAATCTCATCACCGGCTTCCAGGGACCATGCCATATCCGATAACTGTTCCGTTATCTGTAATTGCTATGTCTGATGTTCCTGCACCCACATCCACCAGTGCAATATTGAGTTTACGCATGTCAGGTGGTATTGCAACGTTTAGTGCTGCAATAGGTTCCAGTGTCACACTGGATGCCTCAAGCCCGCACCTGTCAAGAACAGCAAACATGCTGTTTATTACAGCTTCGGGAAGAAAAGTAGCAAGAACCTCTACTGCAATATAACTTCCTTTCTGTCCTACTATATTATTTATTCTCTGTTCGTCCAGTTCGTAACTGACAATTGAATATCCAACACAATTAAAGCCCTTATCAATTCCTAATTCATTACCCGCCCTTGCAACGGCTTCAAATTCAAGTTCAGAAATATCAGCTTTTGTAATCTCACGGTAGGGAATTTCAAGTCCCAATCTTACTTTTGATGTCTTCAGTGCCCTTCCTGCAACAGCAACGGATACTTCTGTAAGTTTCTGCCCAATTTGCTCTTCAAGCTCATTCTTGACTGAATCCACAACCAGAGCTACCTTTTCAACATCATGTATCTGGCCATCCTGCATGCTTCTTTCTTCATGTTCTTTTATGCAGGCAGCTTTGATGTTGAGTTGTTTGTTGTCGGTAATAAGGCCGACAACCGTTCTGGTTCCTATGTCCAGTGCAAAATGGGCATCACTCATTTTATCCCATCATTTTCTTCATAATGGCTGCCATAATTATGTCTGTGGCTTCCGGTTCGAAAAGCATGTTAAACTCATTCTTCGAGTTTGTAGAAGGTATCAGGCACTCACCTTTCACTACGATGAACTGGTCTGCAAGGCTACCTATTTCTTTTTGAATGAAATCACCTACTCCTTCCATATTGACTTCCATACTGGGATCTCCTATTTTCAGGTTAATTCCAAGGAACTCATTGACTACACGCATATAGGAACTGCACAGGTTAACCCCCATTTCACGGAGCTTTCTTTCCTGCATCTCCTCTATTTTTGTTGTTGTCCCGATGGGCTTTTTCATGAGCAAGTCTGAAAATGATAGCGCAGAGTACTTGGGAAGCAGTATAAGGGTTCCACCAGCCACGTCACCCGACATATGCAGATGAATTCCTATAACACTCTTGTTCTTTCCTTCAACATTACTTCTCTCTATGATTTCATCAAGGCTTAGCATCTCAACAACAGGAATATCTATTTTTACATCCCTGCTGACCATTTTGGAAAGCGAGGTAGCCAGATGTCCCATCCCTATGTTACCTGCCTCCTGAAATGCCCCTTTTGCCATATCGTCCATTTCTACCATATTATCCCTCTTTTTTAGATTAGTGTAGCAATATCCAGGATTAGTGCAACACTACCATCTCCCAGAATGGTTGCACCTGCAAATCCTCTCATATTCTTCAAAATTTTATTATCCAATGTCTTGATTATTACTTCCTGCTGTCCAAGCAGATCGTCAACTACCAGTCCAATATTGCTGCCCATTTTTTCGACTACGACAACTATAAGGTTCTCTTTGTCTTCTACTTCAGTGGGGCATTCTAGAATATCATGCAGCCTGAGAAGTGGGAGCACTTCCCCTCTTAGCATGATAACTTCTTTTCCTTCTATGCTCTTTATGTCGCTGGCTTTAATTCCCACATCACGGATTACATTTCCAAGTGGGATTGCATATGTTTCATCAGCCACTGTAACCATTAGAGACTGAATAATGGCTACTGTGAGTGGTAACTGAAGCTTCATAATGCTGCCCTGACCGGGGACTGAAGTAATTTTCACACTTCCACCAAGTGCTTCTATTTTTGTCTTGACAGCATCCATACCAACGCCTCTTCCTGAGATATCGGTAACAACTTTTGCTCCACTAAAACCTGGCATAAAAATAAGATTCAGGGCATCCGCATCACTGAGTTTCTCAACTTCTTCTCTGCTCAGTATTCCTTTTTTGACTGCAACTTCTCTCAGATGTGCAGGATCCATTCCCTTTCCGTCATCTTCTACTTCAATCAGGACACTGTTTCTCTGACGTGATGCAGCCAGTCTTACAAGACCTGCAACTGGTTTACCTGCCTTTGTACGTTCTTCTTCAGGTTCAATTCCGTGATCAACTGCATTGCGCAGAAGGTGGACCAGCGGATCACCGATTTCATCAAGAACGGTTCTGTCCAGTTCGATTTCTTTACCTTCGATAATTAGATTAATTTGTTTACCTTCAGATTTTGCCAGGTCCCTGACCATTCTCGGGAAACGGCTGAAAATCTGGTCAATAGGCACCATTCTTGATTCCATTACTTCTGTCTGGATTTCATTTGTCAGACGGTCAAGGTTTGCAAGGGATTCATCTAGATGCTTTGCATTCAGATCTGAAGCAAGCTGATTAAGCCTGATCTTGTTAATGATCAGTTCTCCTACCAGATTCATCAGGTTGTCAAGTCTTTCAATATTAACCCTGACACTCTGTATACTTTTAACTGCATCAGGTCTCTTGACATTGGTTGCAGCTGGTTTCTTTTCAGCTTCCTTTTCTTCCTTTCCTGTTTCCTCTGACTTTTCTTCAGATACTGAACCCTGGGAAATTGTGGTTGGAATTACTTCCTTTACTTCAGAGATCTTACTGATGGTTTCCACAATCTGTCCGTCTTCTTCGTTAGTGGCAAAGATAACCGTAAAATCCAAATCAAACTTTTCATCTTCAAGCTCAGCTTCACCGGGTTCGCACCTGATAATTTCACCCATCTTTGTAATATTTATCAGTACCAGTGTTGAACGGGCTGACTTGAGAACACATGATTCATCAAGTATGACTTTAAGGGAAACTACTCTGTTTCCTTCTTTTGCAGCATTTTCTATTGCCTGTTTCTCACTTTCAGACAATTCAATGTCAGTATCTCCTATCGGTTCATCAGCAGGTTCAGAACCCACACTTGCTTCAAGATCCTTGCTGATCTCTTTCTCTACAGTTTCAATACTTTCTGATACTGTTGATTTAATGTCATTCATTGGAAGTGTTCCTTCCATTGCTTTTGTAAGGGTGGCATGGAGGGTGCTTATATCCACCTGTTCCCCGCCATCAACATTTTCAACAAGTGCTTCGAGTGTATCGAGACATTCAAACAGGACGTCTATCAAACCATTACTGACTTCAACCTGTGATTTCCTGACAAGATCCATCAGGTTTTCCATTTCATGGGTCAGTTCAGCAATGTCGTTGAAACCCATGGTTGCAGACATTCCCTTTAATGTGTGAGCTGAACGGAACATTGTGTTTATATATTCAAGGTCATTTGGGTTCTGTTCAAGTCCCAGCAATGAATCATTAAGTTCCTGCAGATGTTCTTCTGATTCTGCTTTGAATATCTCTTTGTATTCTGACATGTCCATGGTTACACCAACCCTGAGACTTTTGCGACCTTCTCCATTTCCAAAAACATTTTAATCACCAATCGTATTCAGCACCCGTACAATTTCACTTGCAACTCTTCCCAGAGGGACAATCTCATCAGCAAGTCCTCTTTGCACAACTGCCTTTGGCATACCGTAGACTACACAGGATTTTTCATCTTCAACAATGACTTTCCCACCGGCTTTCTTAATATCCTCAGCGCCGTCTGCACCATCAGCTCCCATTCCTGTAAGAACTGCGGTAACAATTTTTGATCCGTAGATAGGTACCAGTGATTTGAAAAGAATATTAGCACATGGTCTGACACCCTGTTCACGAGGTCTCTGGTTAAGCTTGACAACTTGTTGGTAGATACCTCCCTTATTCTTGGTAACTATCTCCATGTGATAGTTTCCAGGGGCAAGGTAGGCATGTCCTGCATGAAGTACGTCTCCATCTTTTGCTTCTGTAATTGTGATCTGCGATTGACCATCAAGTCTTTGTGCAAGTGATGCAGTAAAACCCGGTGGCATATGCTGGACAATTACAACAGGAACTTTAAGATTGCCAGGTAATTTTGGAATTACCTGCTCAAGAGCACGTGGTCCTCCTGTTGAAGAAGCGATAGCAATAATTTTTCCATTAGCATGATGCACCTTATTTTTTGGAGCAACAGGCTTCTTTTTGGTGGTATGCGAAGATTTTTCTTTAACTAAATCACGTGATTTTTTCACGTGTTCCTCCATAAATCCGAGTTTCTTCAGATCTACTTTTGAGGCCATTTTTACTTTAATGCGGATCTCTTTAGCAATATCCGCGATGTTTAAACTAATATTGCCCGATGGTTTCTGTATGAAATCCACCGCTCCGTATTCAAATGCATTAAGTGTACTCTCAGCTGACTTGGAGTCGACTGCCGTCAACATTACTACTGGTGTAGGACATTCACTCATGATGTATCCCAGTGCATGCAGTCCGTCAAGAACCGGCATTTCAATATCAAGGGTTACAACATCAGGTCTTAATTGTTCGACTTTCTCAACGGCTTCAAGTCCGTTCCTGGCAGTAGCTATTACTTTAATGTCTGGATCTTCTGTCAGGATATCCGAGACAACTTTGCGCATTAGTGCGGAGTCATCAACTACAAGTACATTTACTGTCATGTTAGGCTACTTTTCCAATTACTTCAAGAACTTTCGCAGCATCGAATGGCTTAACAATGAAGTCAAGGGCACCGATCTTAAGTGCATCTGTGACTACAGATTGCTGTCCAATAGATGAACACATTACTACCTTTGCAGCAGGATCCATTTCGATAATCTTTTTGAGAGCATCGATTCCTTCCATATTTGGCATGACAATGTCCATGAAAACCAGTTCCGGTTTGAGCTGGGGATATTTGTTAACAGCATCAAGTCCATCAACACATTCGCCAACTACTTCATGACCATTTTTTGTTAAAATATCCTTGATGACCATACGCATAAATGCGGCATCATCCACAATCATTACTTTTACCATTTTATTCATATCTCCCAAGTTTGGTATTACAATATATGTGCAAATTTTGCACTGTATGTTGGTAGAACATGGATTGTATCCCCATGTTATTATATAGACGATTATATAATATATTAATTTATTGTCTATTTTAGGTAAAATATGCAGTTTTGAATTCAAATGAAAAGATTCTTACTTACAGATTAAAAATTACATTTGCATTTTATACTTATTAAGTATTCAGTACAATATATCGCACAAATTTTTTATATGACTTAATTTTAGCACAAAGTACACTGTGTTAATAATAGCACTTCGAAAAAAGTGTTTTATCCTGCAATTGAAAGCAGTATTACCAGCACACAGAACCTGACAAGTATGCTTATTCCTGTAGAAAAGGCAACGATCCTGATACCTATGCGAGGGCCAAAGATGGAAATGTAGCGGGGCAGCAGCGTCCTGACACTAAAGATTGGGAGCATAAACATACTTCCTAGCATAAGTACTATCATTGCCTGAATGTTGGAAATTCCGTTTTCACTTATCATTGGTCCTAGTAACGATATACCAAGTATCGGACTTGCAACATAACTTGTCAGGGGCACAATACTTTCAGATGGTATCCCAAACAAATCTGCAAGAGGCAGTACGTTGAATATTTCAAATACACCTCTTTCCCTGAGGATAAATACCAGTGTTGTCATTGAAAGATAGATTACTGCAATTTTTGTAAAGAGCCTGCGATTTCTTTTCAGAGACCTTCTAATCGCGTCTTTGATACTTACTTTCTTGGCAGAAATATTTTCTTCAAACACACACCTGTTCTTTTTAAGGAACAGTTTGCTGAGGATTATAACAGCACTCACCTTTACAATTGCAGTTACTATGAACACCATTACATAAAACCCACCAACAACTGGTCCAAGTGCCGGAAGAACAATGGGTATCTGGTACGTTATTATTTCCTGACATATGCCGGGGTGCTGTTTAAAAGTGCGCAGAGCATGGCTTCCTTCTCATCAATGCATCCGCCATCCTTGAAATTCACAACCATCCCGTTTGCAGCTACAGTTGATCCCAGTGCCACAAGAAAAGATGAAGCGCATGTGTCAGGAAGGTTTGTATATTTGAATATAGGTCTGACAAGACCTGAGAATTTCTGCATGAATCCAAGTTCTATCAGGATGCCTGTGCCAAAAGACCTACAAAAATCATAATTAATATGGGAATGGCAAAATCCAGTACATCTAGAAAAATGGAAAACATGGAGTATTGTACGTGTAAGGAAGTAAATTAAACTACCTATTGGGAATTGATTCGAGCAAAAAGTATGGTACATAATAAGAAATCTATTTTTAAGGAGCCTAATTGAGTGGTTATTTTTACAAGCTGTGGCTTTAGGCACTGGCTATAGTGGTTGCCTCATTGTTAGTGCAACATTTAATTTCCGCACATGTGTATATTTGCGCAACTATAATACTCATATATTTTTTACAAATCTCTCTAAAAATCAGCATCAAGAAGGCTGTCTTCACCTTCTGCTAAAAGTGAATAAGTGTATCTTTGTGAAAACATTGGTTAATATTCAATAATAATTATTTATTTAATCATTAATTAATCTATTTTTATTAAATCAATCATTAGCTTTTTATATAAGATAAGGTCTACAAATCGTAAAGTGTGAGGATATATAAGTAAGTTCGAATATAAAAAGGGAGTTTTAAAAAATGAAACGAATATTGATTCTAATGGCCCTACTTGCTATTTTTGTAGGGGCTGCTTCTGCAGCAACAGTCACAGTTGGTTTTTCCGGTGATGGTGCTGATTATACATGTGATGGTTCAAGTGATGATGTGCAGATCAATGCTGCTTTGGCTAAAGTGGCTGGAACAGGCGGTACTGTTTACCTAAAGGGCGACAGGCCATTTGTAATAAGCAATCCCATTAAAATCGGAGATAGCACTATCCTAACAGGTGATTCCGGTGCTGTAATCAAACTGGCAAATAATGCAAAGTGGGACAAAGGCGTTCCAATGATAAAGAACGTTGGCTCAAAAGGTGATATCACTATTCATGGGTTTGAAATAGATGGGAATTATGCCAATAACAATGAGCATGGCAGAGGAGCCTGGTACTACACTCTTATATCCCTTGGCGGTGTAAAAAACATAAAAATCTATGATATGTATTTGCACGACAATGCTTTTGATTTGATATATATTTCTAAATGTAGCAATGTAGAAGTATACGATAACACTGCTCGCAATCAGGGGCATGAATTTGTCTGGCTCTATGAATGTAATGGTGCAAAAGTCTACAATAATGATATGGCTATCCAGACGAACTCTGGAATTCGCGCCGAAGCAACAAATAATCTGAAAATTTACAACAATGATATATATGCTACAGTTAGCGGTGGATATGCTGGTATTTACGTTCGTTCCTATAGTAAAAATTCTCCTGTAACTTCAGTTGAGATCTACAATAACAATATACATGATTTAAGCTATGCAGGAATTTACGTAATTGCATACAATTATGATGGTACAACAAAAGACCTGACTGATAAATCACAGTCAACTGGTCTGTATATCCACGATAATGTAATCTCTAAAACCGGAAGTTCAAACAAAGCCCCAGGTGGTGGAATATCCTCCGCAGGTTTCCACAACACTATAATTGAAAAGAATAAAATAACTGGTGTTAAGGGCAATGGCATTTCTATACTTTACAACGAGCCTGCATTATCATACACAGGTGTAGTATATTATATCAGGAACAATATCATCACATCTCCATCTGGGTCTGCTATAAAGAACTATGAAACTTCAACTCATACAATTGTGACGGAAGGTTCTTCAACACCCATAGAAGCAGCTGATTCAGGTGACAGTGTTCAAAATGTAGCTCCGACTGCAAAGATCACTTCAATCTCCCCGACATCTGCAACAACAGGTACTTCCGTGTCTTTTAAAGGAAGCGGAACTGATACTGATGGCACAATTACTGCTTACAAATGGAGATCAAGTATCAGTGGTCAGTTAAGCAGTTCTGCAAGTTTCAGCTCTTCAAAGCTTGCTGCCGGTAAACACACCATTTATTTCAGTGTTAAGGACAATAAAGGTACATGGTCTAAGGAAGTTACTTCAACTGTAACAATCAATGCAGGTTCAAATGTAGCTCCAACTGCAAAGATCATTTCTATCTCTCCGACCACTGCAAAAAAGGGCACTTCAGTATCCTTTAAAGGGAGCGGTAGCGATAAAGACGGTAAGATTGTTGCTTATAAATGGAGATCAAACATCAGTGGCCAGTTAAGTAGCTCAGCAAGTTTCAGTTCTTCAAAGCTTGCTCCCGGTAAACATACAATTTACTTCAGTGTTAAGGACAACAAGGGTAAATGGTCTAAGGAAGTCCCTAAGACCCTGGTAATTAAACCTTAATGATGAAATAGATAGAACTTAGTTCGTAATGAATTTATGAATTGTGTTTCAGATTGGAATTCTGGAACAAACAAAATCACCCCTTTGTGTAATCGGTGGCAGATGATGCAAAGGGGATATATATTTTAAAATAATTGCATTCCACTTTACAGGTCCTGCCTATACTATTACTCTTCAATTCATTATGCAAAATACCGTCCATACACTATTATAATGTACATGATATAGAAAAACCTTATATTGATGGTGACATATTGAAAGGTGGTGATCGTGATGAAAAAAGACCTTATGGATATTCTCGCCTGTCCCGTATGTAAAGGGGACCTTATCCTTAACATAGAGAAAGAGAATGGAAATGAGGTTTTATCGGGCACCCTGTATTGTTCTGTATGTGACGAATACTACCCTATAGAGGAGGGTATACCAAACATGCTTCCTCCTGACCTCAGGGAATAGAAATAGTGAGGCAAATCAATTGCAACAGGTGCATATTAACAGACTGGGAGTAAATTCGATAGAATTTGAGATGGATACTGTCGAGTTACCTATATCTCCGGGTGAAGAGCGCAGTTTTGAGATTGTCATTATTAACTACGGTGCACCTACACATGTTAACTTATCTGTAGGTGACTCTTACAGCAATATTACTGTCCTTGAAGATAATCCCTATGTGCGACATGAAGAGTACATTCCTCTGATAGCAAGGATCCCATACGACGGGAGAATGTACACAAAAGGACAATTTTACATTACAGTGGGATATGGTTCTAAAAGGCAGGGATTTAACCTGAATATTGGTCATCCCAGTCCCAGTGAGAAAGGTTTTGGCGTGGATGTGGATGAAGCCCTGTATAAGCCATCAGCTCCTGCAAAACCGGAGAAAAAACCATCAAATCCGCCATCTTCCGGAGTTCGCAAAAAAAGATAGCCGGGAGTATGCAGCTCCTTCAATTTCTGCTGATATCATGGACTCTGTTCTTAATATGTTTTCCCAGCAATCAGGAAACGTTTTCAAGGTGATATCGGACTGGTTTGCTTTTGTTCTGGGAATGATTATTATGTCACTGGATTTTTCAAAAATTCTTTGGCTTTTACCAGTCTGTGTTTTACTCAATCTTACTTACATTTTTTATGGTTTATCTGTTGATAAAACTTCCAAACACAAAATAGTAATCAAGGTAGGATGATTAACATGAAATATATCATAGTAACCGGCGGCGTAATGAGTGGGCTTGGAAAAAGGTATTACCACTGCTTCTATCGGGCGTAACCTGAAGAACAGGGGGTATAGGAAGTTACGCCATCAAAATTGATCCATATATCAATATTACGTTGGTACGGTGAGTCCTTTCCAGCACAGAAAGTTTTGTTCTAAGGATTTTAGAGGAGAAGTAGACCTTGATCTGAAATTATGAGCGTTTCCGGATACTGAACTTACAAGGGAGCACAACCTGACAACAGGCAAGGTTTACGAAGCTTCTAATATCCAAGGAACGCAGGGGTGAATACCTTGGTAAGACAGTTCAGATAATTCCTCATATCACCAACGAAATAAAAGACAGGATACGCAGGGTAGCTGCCAAGAGTGGTGCCGATGTATGTCTTATAGAAGTTGGAGGTACTGTTGGTGACATTGAAAGCATGCCTTTCCTTGAAGTTGTAAGGCAGATGGCCAGGGAAGAACCAAAAGAGAATATTGCTTTTGTGCATGTCACACTTGTTCCCATGGACCCGCAGGGTGACCAGAAGACCAAACCTACCCAGCACTCAGTAAAAGAGTTAAGGGAACTTGGCCTTAAGCCCAATATATTACAAGGTGTAAGGAACCTCTGGAATGAAGGTACCTTGTTTCCAAAATATCACTTTTCTGTGACGTATCCGAGGAAGCTGTAATCAGTGCCCACATGCAGAGGATATCTATGATGTGCCTTTAATGATTGACAAAGAAGGACTGACTTCCTTTTTGATGAAACACCTTGAACTGAGCTCTTCAGAGTCAGATGATTCATGGGCAAAAATGGTTGAAAGGATGCATAATCTTGAAGGTGAAGTCAAAATAGGTATTGTTGGAAAATATACTCATCTTGAGGACTCTACCTGAGTATCAGTGCTTCCATAAAACATGCAGCCATAGAATGTGGTGTCAACTTTGATGTCTGCTGGATAAATGCCGAATCCTTTGAAGATAACCCTGAATCCATATCAACACTTTCAGAATATGACGGTATACTCGTTCCCGGAGGTTTGGTGAAAAGGGGTACCGAGGGTAAAATAATGGCAATACAGTTTGCCAGGGAAATGATATCCCGTACCTTGGTCTCTGTCTTGGAATGCAGTTATCTGTTATTGAGTTTGCCAGGAATGTTGCCGGGCTTGAAGATGCTAACAGCACAGAATTTGATGAGAATACACCATTCCCTGTAATCGATCTTCCTGAACAGGAGGATATTGTCGATATGGGTGCAACAATGCGTCTTGGTGATTACTATGCAGATTCAAATCAGGATCACCATCGGCAGAGGAAATCTACGACAGTCCCAGATAGTGGAACGTCACAGGCACAGGTATGAAGTAAATCCGAATTATGTTGACAGGATTGAAAGCAAGGGCATGGTATTTTCCGGTAAAGAACAGGAACAGGATGGAAATAGCCGAAAACGCACTGGAAAGAAATTCTTCTTTGCTTCACAATTCCATCCGGAATTTAAATCCCGTCCCGGAAAGTTACATCACCACCTTCAAGGCATTTATACAGTCAATGCTTGAATAGTGGAAAAAAAGTTTTAATATAAAAATAGCAAGCCCGTTTTCGGGCTCAACTCATTTTTAGTGGTTCAGTTTTCATATACTCGCGGAGTACAGTAGTTGCATAGCTTCCCTTTGGCAGGGAAAATTCAAGTGCTCCATAGTTTTTCCCATCGAGTTCTGTCTTTCTGCAGTTTTCAAATTTTGGCTCACAGTTAGTAATATTTCCTCTGAGACCTTTTGATGAAAGAGCCGGTAGCTTTTCAATCCCAAACATTCCCTCGTTTCATCTCTGTATCTTTCGAATATTTTCCTTTCGACGATCAGCCACCTGCTGCAAATTCAGTTTTGACAACCAACCAGTGGAGCTGCTAAATGCCCTTCCTCTTTTGAGAAGATTGTTCATGCCCTTACAGTGTTTTCGCTGCCTGTTCCAATTTACTGACATCAGGTAAGCTCTTTATTCTTAAAGCAGATAATGTCTCCGGATGGGCTTTATCAAGGGTAACCCCCAATTGATTTTTTTGCAGATTATGCGATTGTAAATATAGGACTGGTAAGTTATGAATAAACATCCTGCTGATGTTTTCTGAAAGAACGCTAAATGAGCCTGCATAATCTCCTGGGTTTTTCCAACACCAGATAGTGCATCATTGCACGTTCGTATCTCAGGCGAAGCGGATATTTTTTGAGTCCTTCCACAAAGTCTCTTGTGTCCCACACAAGGTCCCTTGCCTCTTAACGTCCTCTGTTTCATCAGGGAAGGATTTCGCAATATAAATCATTGCAGCATTTTCAAAATCACCTTTAAGAAGCTGCTCTCCAATCATGTGGGCAACCGGTCTTACAGCACCAAACCTCTGTATGCCGAAAAAATTAGGAACTCCTCCAAAGGCAAGTATTTCCTTTGTAGTACTTTCCAGCGTTTTTTCCAGTTCATCAGGCTTCATGTCAATATCCCTGATGGCCACGCCGGAACTGTTACCGTAGAGGTCTCCCAAGTCCAATGGACCTGTTTGACCTGCCGATCACTTTCAGTTCCACATCCTTCATGTAAAAATCTTCGATATCCTTTTCAGAAATATTGTATATGCTGATTTTCTGGGTCGTCTTTGGCTCCTCTTTTATCCTTTGTACCTGCAAAACCTATCCTCTTCTGACTGATGCCAAGTTTGCGTGACATATCCCTGATAAGGTGGTGGGATAATCCCAGTTTGTCTTGGTAATTTCAAGAATAAGCTGCTTTCCACTGTCTCCTTCTTCACGGTTTGTTATCTCGTTAACAATAAAATCCTCTGGTTCCCAGTCTGAGAACCCTGCCTATTCCTTCTGCATGGGTACAGTAAAGTTCAATTCCCATTTTCTTTCAATATCAGGTATCATTATAATCAATCACTCCGGTACTCAGGGGCAATATCAATCACGGTTACCGTTGCGGTATTAATATAGGTCCAGCCATCTCCTGCAGGTGCAGTTCCGCTGGAAGCTCCTCTGCATAAAGGCTGGATGTGGGATCCAGCAAGAGCCATGAACCATGCCCATCAGTGGTATAATAAACAGGTACAGAGCCGTAGTATTCATTTATTGAATCGGCTATATCTGCTGTTTCGTTACCAATATACACTGCTGCAAAAGCATGGGTATCTGTCATGTATATTCTTGATGTACCACCAATGGCTTCTACAAGTGATGACAGGAGTATTGCATAGTCGTCACAATCTCCTGCTCCCACGGAAATTGTTTCCCCGGGAGCTGACCAGACATCCTGTCCCCTGGGGTCACTTATGTACTGTATGTTTTCTTTTGTGTCGTCAAACAACGCGCATATCTGGTGTAAATATTGGTATTGTCCGGGATACTTTTTTGCAGATGCCGCTGCCATGGTGCGAACGCTAATCTCTGTTGGTTCTATTTTCTCATTAATCTGGATGAAGGTATTTTTCGGGTTTAAAATGTATTCCGGTTTCTCTATGTTAGGTGTATTATAAACATTTATACTGAGTTCTCAAGTGATTTCCTTTCGTAGTCATGCCATCTGCCGGATGAAGTTCGGGCAAACAGTGATATCTGGGCGAAGTTTAATTTCTTCAATATCCTCTGGAACATCTATTGATATTATTATGCCCAGTTTCTTTTCTTCTCCGGGAAACACTGTCACCCGGTATCAAGTAGCACAAGCTTATCTTCATCGGTAAGTAAAAACCCGAACTGGTATACAAAAATAGGATTTTCACCTGTATTTTCCAGATGCACGGTGATAGTACTTTCACTACCCTCATAAAATTGCATATGCTGGTAATAACTTGAAATTTCAAAACCAGGGAACATATCAGATAAAGTGTCAGGGATATCTTCATCAGCTAAAGAATTTTGCTTAACAGTAGCAGGTACTGTAAGGTATTCCGGGTTTAACTGGTAGTAATTCTCATTCTGAAGCAGATCCGCAGATGAAGGACTGAAAATATATCCCAGTCTGTCCGCAGCTTCTGAAACACATCCTGATGACAGGATCATAATGATCAATATAGAAAATATCAGGATTTTTCCTGGCAGATTTGTTTTCCTCTCATTTTCCATTATATCCCCAAATACAAACCTTTTAACCCTTTAGTAAGATATAATCAGGAAACAGCTTTTATCAGAGCAGTTTCAGATTTCCGGTTACTTTATCAATTGCTTCAACTTTTGCAGGTCCGATTCCAAGTACAGTGACTGTACCAGGTTTTATTTCAGTAAGTCCTGCATCCTGTATGAGTGCGGTTGGCAGACCTTCTCGTCTGGCTTTTTCCTTAAGTTCAAACAAATCTTTCAGTGCAGGTACCCTGAGAACTACTTTTTTCTGGCCACCCTCTTTCCATTTGTCAAGACTGGTACGGTCAGCCCATTCGGAAGCTGAAACAGCGGCATGTGCAACCTGCACCGCAAGTTTCCCTTTTGATAGTTTAAGATCATCCCTGATTATGATACATTGTTTATATTCGCTCATTTTTCATCCTTTTTGATGCATTAAAGCATATTTTCTATGGTATCTATAATATGTTCTGCAACATTGACATTCAGGGATTTATATATTCCTGCTCCGGAAGGTGTTGCATTAACTTCCAGGATATAGCATCCGTTTTCTCCTTCAATCAGGTCCACCCCTGCATAAACAGCACCAACAGCCCTGGCAGCTTGCAGGCAGATTCTTTCCTGTTCTGCTGTTAGTTTACATTCCTGTGAAGTTCCTCCCTGGCTTAAGTTATTCAACCAGCTTCCTTCCGGTGCTTTCCTGTATATTGCACCTATAACAACATTATTTACAACAAAAGCACGGATATCCTGTCCGGGATTCTCTACAAATTCCTGTATGTAAAGAATTCCTTTTTCTTCTATATAAGATGACACAAAGTCATAAGTTTCAGTTTGATCCGGGCTGCCATCAGGATTAATCACTGCCATATTCTGTATGCGTTTAATTCCTATTCCCTTGTATCCGAAAATTGGTTTGACAACCACATCACCAAGCTTTTCAATCATATCCATTGCAGGTTCAATTTCCTGGGTGGCAAAGGTTCCGGGAGTAGGGATGCCTGCATCTGATAGCAGGCAGCTTGTATGGAATTTGTTTGCTGCGTTCTGTATTGCGGACGGAGGATTGATCATTAGCGTTCCATTTTTTTCAAGTTCCTGAAGAACGTCAAAACGGAAAATGTGTCCATCATTTTTTCCCTGCCCCATGTCCCTTATAATAATCGCGTCAAGTTCTGAAAGATTAACACCATCAGTTATATGTTCTATTCTTTTTCCAATGGATGTTCTCAGCTTTCCAAGATCAGGACAGCAGGTTTCAAATCCTCTTTTTCCGGCTTCCTGTATAAGTGCATTAGCAGTCCAGTCATTTTCGTCTGTGACTACTATTCCCAGTTTTTTCATGTGGATTCCTTAAGCATTATGGATTATTAGACCTTTCCTCCTGAAAATGAAGCAGAAATTTGGTTCTGCAGAAATTCTGCTAGATAAACTTAAAGGTAAGCAGGTTGGTTTTGTCTGGTCGAAATGATCTATCGTCTTTGACAGTAACAAAATCAATCCCGAAGGGTCCGGCGCAGCCGGCGTTTTCCCACAAAAGGAAATAGAATAATTCACATATTATGTGGCTTTCTTCGCAGGATTTCTGTTAAATCAGAAGTATAAATTCAATAATATTTGGGTAAATATTCAGTATAGCAGCATCGGAACGAGCCGCCTTCGGCGGAAGCTTACTTGTTTTTTAGCTTACAGATTGTTTTTTGTGTGTAATTAAAATGGGACAAAGACTGCATCAATCACAATGACTGAATTTCTGCAGGCCCAGAAATTCATTCCTTGATTTCAAGGGCAATGCATCCCGGAATATCTATTGCATGTTCTACTGCATCAATTATCACTCCATCTGCAGTAGCGACTATATGTGATGGTTCACATGTCTTCAGTTCGTAGTCCACATGTTTTGATGTCCTTGCAACACCTTTTATAGGGAGTTCTTTCATTCTTTTTCTGATAAAGGCAGCCAGTTCACCACTATGCTTCATCTGTGTATCAAGAAGAACTTCAACACTTTCCACTTCTGTTGATGTAAAAAATGTAAGCATTTTTTCCACAGCTTCGATTGTGAATTTGTTGTTGGAATGATTCCTGAAAACTCCCCGTATATCTCTCAAAAAAGAATCATCTCCAATCCATGTTCTTTCTCCATGGAGCAGGCTTTCCAGAGTTATAAGTACATTGTATCCGTCTACAAGTATTGTTTTTCCTCTTAGCTTTTCACATGGAATCTTCTTAATTTTTCGTGATAAGGAAGTAGCTGATGAAAATACCGTGCGTTCAAGTATGTATCTATCACTTTTCCCAAGTCCGTAGTGGTCTCCTACAAACCTGATGGAGCTATCCCTTCGGTATCCGTTTTCAAGAAGGTATCGAATATCTGTGGCAGCCCTGTCAATTAATTCCTGCTGGTATTCGGCATTTTCATATTTTTTATTCATTAAATCTCACATACAATTCGTATTTCTGGCGAATTATATGTGTCGGAACAGGATTACTTTAAAAAGTCTGATTTTTTTGTATTTTGGTCAAAGGTTCCTTTTCATTTCTATGAACAGGCTTCCGGGTTTTATTTAAATAGTTTAAATAATATACTGTGTTATGATTTTGAGGTTTATTTCTCATACAGAACTAACCTATATTGAGATTTGATGAGTGAAAGGGATGGATGAGCAAAGAAGAGGAAAAGTTCTGATAGTTGATGATGAGGCCATGAATGTAAGGCTTCTGGAAGCATATCTGACACATACGATTACGAAATAGTTTCTGCTTCAGGTGGAATTGAAGCGCTTGAGAAAGTTGAAACTCATAATCCTGATATTATTTTATTAGACTTGATGATGCCTGATATCACAGGTTATGAAGTATGTGAAAAACTGAAGGCATCTGAAAAGACACGTTTATTCCCATTATAATGGTCACGGCTCTTTCCAGCCTGGAAGACCGAATCAAGGGAATAAATGCAGGTGCAGATGATTTTTAACAAAACCCCTTGACAGGCTTGAGATTAAAACAAGAGTTGGTTCACTTCTTAGAATTAAAAACCTTCATGATCAGCTTGTGGCTGAAAGGGATCAGGCACAGAACTATCTTGATCTGGCCGGTGTTATGCTTCTGGTTCTTGATGAAAAAGGCATTGTAAAGCTAATTAACCGGAAAGGTTGCGAAATACTGGGGTACAGTGAAGAGGAAATTCTTGGCAACGACTGGTTTGAAACCTATGTTCAGCATTTACCGGAAAAATACCCGGATGGATTTAGCAAACTCCTGCAAAATGGGCATTCTGGGACCGACTATTTTGAAGTTCCCTTCCTTAACAGCAAACAGAATGAAAGGATAATGAGCTGGAACAACATTGTGCTCAGGGATGTGAATGTTACCGGTCTTCTGATCTCAGGTGAGGATATCACTGAAAGACTGGAAGCAGAGATCAAGATCAAACAGGCAAACGAATATCTCGATAACCTGCTAAAAGCATCTCCAATTGCCATACTCTCTCTTGACAGTAAGAAAAGGATTGTGACAGCAAACAAGAACGCCGCTGATATGCTTGGTTATGGTGTAAGTGAAATGATTGCCATGCCAATCAGGGATTTTGTGGAAGATGCAGCTATGCTGGATTTTATTGATAAAACAGACTTTGAGATGGCATTTTACAAAAAGCATGGTGAAAAAGTACTGATGCATGTCTCTACATCACTACTGTCGGATGATGACGAAAATGAAGGCCTTATAATAACCTTGCAGGACCGTTCCAGGCTAAGGGGATTGTTTATCACTCCTATTACAGAGGATGTAGTCGAAGAGACATCCAGTATTCAGGCGGAACTTGAGAATGCTTATGTTCATTATTCCGGCTTTGATAACCCTGAAAAAAGCTACCTGATTTTTTCAGAACTTGTTAAAAGCGGGAAGCCCGGTTTATGTATTACACGTCGCAACCCGGAAAAGCTCCGAAGTTTGTATGGCATAACAAAGACACCAATCGTCTGGCTAACAAAAAACAAGATCAATGGACAGCAGTCAATCGATTCTACTGAGATATTCCGCATATATCCTACGATTGCTGATTTTGTAAATAAGGTAAAAGATGGCGTTATCCTCATGGATGGACTGGAATATCTTATGCTTGATAATGATTTCATTTCCGTTGTAAAACTGATAGAGCAGACTAATGATACAATAATGGCATCGAACTCAAGAATGATTCTGCAGCTTGACAGGGATGTTATGGAAAAGAAAGAATTCCACCTTTTGAAAAGATGGATGAAACCAATATCAGATAGCTGATTCCGGTATGGGTATTATATATGATTACAAAAGCTAATAACTTTGTTTTTGCCATTAAAGATATATATTATTTTGACAGTATACTGTTTCAGTATTGTACATTATGTATTTTTATAGATTATAAAGAGGGGCACAATGCGATTTGTGGATACAATTGATGGTTTAAACGAAGTCTTTCGACAGATATACCCAAAGGTGCAGTGTTGTGCTTGTTACCGGTGCGGCAGGCACGCTTAAGTCAGGCTTTTACATTTCAGCTACTTTCAAATTATCTTTGAACAACAGAATACGGTCTACAAGGATAACTCTTGAACAAAGCAGGGAAAATCACCTTCATAATATGGAGAGCATGGGGACAGACCTTTCAAAAAAGCTGCATATTTCTGATTTTAGCGATTACAGGGTTATGTATGATGATTTTTCAGACGACCTTGCTAAAGATTCTTGAAGAAAATATTCTTCGCTTCAAAAAAGAAGTGGATGACAAATGCAAGGCGTCTTGCCATTGATTCACTTAAGCGTTGTATTCTCTTCTGGATGTAGACTCAAGGGATTTAAGAAAAAGTATGTATCGCTTCTCGAAAGTCTGAGAAGGGAAAATTTTACCACTTTCCTTATACTTGAAGAAGAAAACTATCAGATATGTCCGATTCCTCCACAGGTATGGAAGGTTGACCCGCTATGATGAATAATAGAACTTTGGGCTTCATTTGAAAGGAAATCTTGCGAACAGGTACATGAGAGTAAGAAAATGCGCGTTCAACATCCCACAGCATGTAAAACGATTCTTACAATATCGGAAAAGGCCTAAAAGTATTCAAGCGGCAATTTCTGATTACTCTTTCGTGTTAAAACCTGAATGGTCAATCGGCATCAAAGAATGAATTATACGTTTTCAGAATTCAATCAGCTTCTCTTAATCTTTTATTGCAGGTAGTAACCATAATTTGTTCTGCTTGTGGCGGTTTACTATGCAAAAAAGAATATGAAGTATCACTGCCGGCTTACAGGTATTGCATTATTGCTACAGCTTCTCTCAGTAATTGCATTTATGTTCCCTTCAATGTCAACATTAACTGATTTGGGAATAGGGGCAGGGCTGCAGACACGCTTTTACCTTCATCATCTCAGGGATTAATTGTGGTGTTTTTCAATTTACATTAAACTTGCAGTAGATGGAAAATAAAGCACATCCTCAATCCATATGTTGATGAGTGCGACCCTCAGAGTTGTGGATGCTTGTATTTATCGGAGGTATCGTACTTTACCTTTTCGCCTTGGGAAGGTATTTCCATAATCTGGATTATCTCCCGTCAACTATGCGTTTTGCCTTCCCTTGATGCGGTAAAATCTCAAGTTCTCCGGGTTTTATAAAGTTAAAAAGAATGTTCAGGCTGCCGTCAATATATGAATTTTCAAGGTTTTTCTTGTAGGCAGTTAAAAGACTTAAGGAAATTTTCCTTTACCACTTCTTTTTCACAGTTATGGAGGTCGTTACATTCCATACTGACTCTCAGGGTTGTTTCCTCTTCATCGTCCCCGCCATACAGGAATGCCTCGTATTCTCCTGTGAGATACTCCATGTTTTCCCCTCTGGAAAACTCCTTTTTCAATATCAACCCTGTTAAACGGGGTTCCTGATACCCAGAAAGCCTAGCTTCCTTTCTGGGATTAAGTATTTTCATGTGCGTTCTTCCGCATGCACATTCTTCCCTGCTTACAACAACAGTTGTGTCTTCGGTATCATAATTAAGAAGCACATTACCACTCTTTGCACCAACAGGTAGCAAAGTAGAGAGTACAACCCTGCCGCATTCGCCGTCCTTTACAAATTTGTCCATTTGCGGGTCGTATACGTCCAGGTGGACAAGATCTTCCGGCACATGCAGACCATTCATTTCACTGCACTCTCCACACATGGTGCCTTCGTACTTCCATAGTTGTTGTAAGCAATACAACCCCATATTTCAGAAACATACTCTCCCTTGACTCCGGTGCAAACTTTCACCACCAAACTACTGTTTCGTCAATGCTGGAGTTTTGAGGTTCGAGTCCTTGCTCCTTCATTCTTTTTGCAAGCCGTATGAGCTTGGAAAACGCTGCCTATAATTGATGTTGGTTTAGGTGATTCAATAACTCCCTACAGGAAAAAGTACACTTTCCTTCCGTATCATTGCCATGCCAATATCCCTGGCTGGTGCAAGGGTCATGGTATTTGCTCCTACGTTCATTCCGTAAGATGCGCAGACTATGACACGATCACCTGGGCCAAATCCCTGGGATACAAAACAACGTATATTTTTCGCATATCTTTTCCCCAGTCCTGCCATGTAAGGAAAGATTTAGGTTCCACTGGTACCACTTGTTTCGTGTATTGCAACACGTCTTTCCAGTCCACCGTCTTAAAACCAAAATCATCTTTAACAGGAGGCTGGTTTTCCCTGATTATTTTTCCAGATACAACCGGGAGTTCCAGGTCTTCATGGCTTCTGATATCAGGATGCTTACATTGTTTTCACGGAACCATTTTTTGTAGAATAACGAATTTTCAGCTGCATATTTTACAGTATACCTGATCCTTTCATCCACAAGTGCATCAAGCTCACTCCTGTCCATGGTTTCCATGTCAGGGTTGTAATAGTTTCTGCTGTCATATTCATCACTTTAGCTGTACCAGTGCTTCAATCTGATCCCGATCATTTCCATATCATTTAAAGGCAGTCAAAATTGTAATTCTGGCAAATGTGAACTGGGTTGTCATTCCATCTTTCATTTTCATTCCTTTTGTATAGGCCGCCATATCGGAAATTTTGCGCTTTCCCTCACCAGGTGTCTTTAAAATTACAAACTTTTCAGGTATGAACCTGCTGCTGATAAAATCAATTAAATCTTTTGTATCCCTACTGCCTTTCGCCAACAATAACTATTTCATTGAATCCTTTGTTGCAAGATCAACAGCAGACATAAAATTGCGAGTAACCTATCGGTGCAGTACCTACTTTATCGGCAAAAGCCTGTATGGTTTTGTGTGCAAGTTCCTCAATTTGCGGGTCTGCAGTAATCCTTGCCAGTTTCTGGATGTTCAGTGCACACACGGAATTTCCAGAAGGTATTGCTCCATCGTATATCTCCTTGCTTCGGAATATAAGTTCTTCAGCTTCACTGGATGTATGGAAGAACCCTCCTTTCCTGTCAATAAAATGATCAATTAAGTAATTATTAAGCTTCAGTGCCTGTTCAAGGTATTTTTCCTTAAAACATGTCTGGTAAAGTTCGATTAGTCCCCATATGAAAAACGCGTAATCCTCCAGGAACGCATCAATAGCAGCTTCTCCGTCACGGAACCTGTGAAACATTTTACCGTTTTCATCCGTCATATTCTCAATGAAAAAATCCGCTGCTTTTTCAGCCATTTTCTCATATTCCCTGTCAGAGAATGCCTGAGCAGCCTTACAGAGTGCAACTATGGTAAGTCCGTTCCAGTCAGTAAGTATTTTGTCATCCTTTGATGGATGTACTCTCATCTCACGGGCATTGAAGAGCTTTTTTCTTGCTTTTTCAACAGTTATTATAATATCATCCATGTACTCTGTTTTTGATGCAATGATTTCATCCATGCTTTTTGTCATGTGGGGGATATTTTTACCGCTAAACACGTTTGTGTGTTCTTCTGCAAAATTGCCTTCTGTTTCGATGTTGAATATCTCATTGAAAATTGCACTGTCTTCCCTGCCAAGAGTACTTTCCACTTCTTCTGAGGTCCAGAGGTAGAACTTCCCTTCTTCTCCTTCGCTGTCTGCATCTTCAGCAGAGTAGAAAACTCCTTTTTCAGAGATCATGTCTCTTTTAAGATAGCTGATTATCTCTTCTGCTGTAGTTTTATAAACGGGGTTTCCGGTTGCCTGATAAGTTTCTGCCAGGGCAATGCTTATCAAGGCCTGATCATAAAGCATTTTCTCAAAATGAGGGACAAGCCAGTGCCTGTCAGTTGAATACCTGTGAAAACCAAAACCAATATGGTCGTATATTCCTCCCATGCGCATTGCCTCGAGGGTCCTTTCAACCATTTCCAGTGCATTGGCATTACCACTTCTTTTCCAATATCTGAGCAGGAAAGTCAGGTGATGGGGGGTAGGGAATTTAGGTGCTCTTCCAAAGCCTCCATAATCGCTGTCAAAACTGTTTTCTATCTGCCGGTGCGCCATGTGTAAAACGTTTTCGTCCATGACAATATTCAGTTCCTGATCACCATCAGCTGAAACTGCAGAAGTGATTGCATCGGCACTTTCCAGCAGTTCCTCCCTTTTATTTATCCAGAGATTCTTTATGGCAGGGATCAGTTCCAGCATTCCGGGCATTCCATACCTGCTTTCCCTCGGGATGTGTGTGGTTGCATAAAATGGTTTTTTATCAGGGGTCATAAAGATTGTAGTGGCCATCCTCCCCTTCCGGTAATTGCCTGGCACACGGACATGTATATGCTGTCAATATCCGGTCTTTCTTCGCGATCTACCTTCACGCACACAAAGTGTCATTGAGAATATCTGCGACATTTTCATTTTCGAATGATTCTTTTTCCATTACATGACACCAGTGACATGTGGAGTACCCTATTGAAAGGAAAATCGGCATGTCTTTTTCCTTTGCTTTTTCAAAGGCTTTTTCTCCCCATGGATACCAGTCCACCGGATTCTGGGCATGCTGGAGCAGGTAAGGACTTTTTTCCCTTCCTAAACGATTGGTATTTTCTGGTTTCTGTATTTTGGATTTCCTTCCAATGTATCACTCCCGGTTGATATTTTTATTTTCAGAATGTAATATTAGGTTAGGTCTTAAAAAACTCTCCTGTTGAAAGCAGATAGTTTTGCATTTATTTATAGGACAATTATCTAAAAATACATATTAGTATTATTTTTTTAATTTAAAAAGATTTAAATTAAGTTATGATAATGGTAACATATAAATTGTTTTAAAGAGAATTATATCTCATGAAACCGTCATTCTTGCAGCCGGTGAAGGTAAAAGGTGCCGGCCCCTTACACTTACCAGATCTAAGGTTATGCTTCCAGTAGCAAACAAGCCAATTCTTGAGCATGTAATCAATGCACTGGTTGAGAACGAAATAACTGACATTATAATGGTAGTCGGTTATAAAAAAGAGAGCGTATAATGGATTATTTTGAAGACGGATCAATTTTTGGCGTTAAAATTGAGTACGTTGAGCAGAAAGCCCAGATCGGAACTGTACACGCTATTTTGCAAGCCCGTGAACTTGTGGGGGACGAAGAGAAGTTTATTGTCGTAAATGGTGACAACATAATCGGAAAGGATGCTATATCTGCACTCATTAACGATGCAGAGGGAGATGCAACTATCCTTGTTTGCAAAAAGGATGACGTTACCAATTATGGTGTGGTTGTTGCAAAGCAGGAATCGTCAAAGAAATAATAGAAAAGCCGAAGACTCTTGTAAGTCATCTCATCAACACCGGAATCTATCTTTAAGCCGGGGTATTTTTGAGATGATAGAGCAAACCCAGATTTCAACTGCAGGTGAATATGCAATCACGGATACTCTCCAGTCAATGATAGATGCGGAAATGAATGTTACAATGGCAATAACTAACTCCGTGTGGCTTGATGCTGCATATTCATGGAACTTACTTGAGGCAAATACCATTGTTCTTGGGGATCTGCAAACAGATCTCAGTAATTGCAGAGTAGAGGATAACGTAAGTATCAAGGAAATGTCAGCTGGAAAGAATACTATCATAAGATCAGTTCCTATATTGTAGGGCCCGCTGTTATAGGGATAACTGCGATATTGGTCCGAATGTTGTAGTACTTCCATCCACATGTATTGGCAATAATGTGTCTGTCGGGGCATTCTCGTATATCAGGAACAGTATACTCATGAATGATATACGCGTCAGTGCACATGGAAATGTGTCCAGTTCAGTTGTTGGAAACAATGTTACAATGGGTCCTAGGTTCCTTACAGAAGAGGGTAAGGCCCTGTACATCCATATTGAAAGAGAACTGAACTATGCAGAGAAACTGGGAACGGTTATCGGGGATGATGTCGAAATCGGCGGCAATGTACTCGTACTTGCAGGAAATATGATATCCACAAACAGCCGTATTAGTTCCGGTAAGACTATATCTCAGGATGTTCCTAAGGATTCCATTGTAATTTAGGTACAGGGTGAAATTAATGTGTGGAATAGTTGCATATATAGGTGATGAAGAGGCTGTACCAATTTTAGTCAATTCACTAAAAATGCTCGAATACAGGGGTTATGATTCAGCAGGTATCACAATTTTCAATGGTAAGCTTGAAACATACAAGGTCGCAGGAAGAATAAAGGAGCTTGAAAAGGTAATTCCTGAAAGTGTCCATGCCAATATAGGAATTGGACATACCAGATGGGCAACTCATGGTAAACCTGAAACAAGAAATGCTCATCCTCATCTTTCATCAAATGTTTCAGTGGTTCATAATGGTATTATAGAAAACTATCTTGAGCTTAAGGAAAGGCTTATTGGTCTTGGTTATGAGTTTAAGTCTGATACTGATACCGAAGTTATTGCACATCTTTTGCATTATAATATGACCACTGGTTCCAGGAACCTGCTTGATGGTCTTGCAGAAACTGTAAAGGAACTTGACGGTTCATATGCTGTTGGGGCAATGTGCAATGAGGAACCTGGAATGATTGCTTTTGCCAGAAAGGACAGTCCTCTTGTTATCGGATTGGGAGAGACCGGCAACCATGCGGCATCTGATGTAACTGCTTTTTTAAAGCATACAAAAAAGGTAATTTTTATCAATGATTATGAAATCGGTCTTCTCAAAAGAGATTCTGTGGAAATATATGATGCAGAGGGCAATAGTGTATACAGGGAACCTGAAACTATTCAGTGGAACCTTGAAGCAGCTGAAAAGGCAGGGTATGAACATTTCATGCTAAAGGAAATACATGAGCAGCCAACCTCAATTCAGGATACCTTCGCAGGAAAGTTATCAGAATTGGAGGGTACTGTTACTCTGGATGAATTGTACCTCTCACCGGAAGAGATCAAAAGGCTTAAAAGGGCAACGATTATCGCCTGCGGAACTTCATGGAATGCAGGTATTCTCGGCAAATACCTTCTTGAAAAGCTTGCAGGTCTTCATACTGATATTGAAACAGCTTCTGAATTCAGGTACAGTAATCCTGTAATGTGTGGTGAGGAACTCACAATTGCCATCACCCAGTCAGGAGAAACTGCTGACACTCTTGCTGCTGTAAGAAGTTCAACTTCCTACGGATGCCGTAGTCTTGCAATTACAAATGTTGTTGGCAGTACAATCACACGTGAATCTGACAGTGTGCTTTATACCAGAGCAGGTCCTGAAATCGGAGTTGCAGCTACCAAGACATTCACAGCACAATTGCTCGTACTTTACATGCTTGCAATCAACCTTGGAAGGACAAGGGGAGTAATCAGTACAAACGAGGCAAAAGACCTGATTGTAGGCATCAAACGTCTTCCGGGACAGATACAGAAAGTACTCGCCAGGAAGAACGAAATTAATGAATGTGCCGTGCAGTTTGCAGACAAAAGGGATTACTTCTTCATCGGCCGTTACCTGAATTTCCCTGTAGCACTGGAAGGTGCATTGAAGCTGAAGGAAATTTCATACATACATGCTGAAGGTTATGCAGCAGGTGAACTCAAGCACGGTCCATTGGCTCTGATCACAGATGAGACTCCGGTTGTGGCAATTGCCACAAAAGGGCATACCTATGAGAAAATACTGAGTAATATCAAGGAAGTAAAGGCACGTAATGCAACTGTTATTGCAGTTGCCAATGATGATGATACAGAGATTGAGAAATATGTGGATGTAGTTATCAGGGTGCCTTCATCCCATGAGTTACTTGCTCCTGTACTTTCTTCGGTGGCACTGCAGTTACTTTCATATTATACAGCTCTGGCAAAAGATTGTTCCATTGATAAGCCAAGGAACCTTGCCAAGAGTGTAACAGTAGAATGATTATTTAATTGAGAGGATAGCAAATGAAGTTATTTGGTTCTTCAGGCATCCGCGGACTTGCAAATGTGGAAGTTACCGTAGACCTGGCACTTAAAGTTGGAATGGCTCTTGGAAAATCAAAAAAGAATGCGGTTATCGGCAGGGACCCAAGGGTGGCAGGTGAGATGATTGAGCTTGCAGTAATTTTCGGTCTGATGTCTTCAGGCTGTGATGTTGTGAGAGTTGGTCTTGTAACAACCCCGACACTTGCATACGCAGCAAGAAATTATGATTGTGGTGTCATGATTACCGCATCACACAATCCTGCAACAGATGTTGGAATCAAGCTCTGGAACCCTGATGGCATGGCGTTTGACTCTGCCCAGCAGGAAGAGATTGAGGATATAATCGAAAAAGAGGATTTTGTTTATGTTCCCGAATGAGGTCGGTGAGATTACCATACGGAAATGCTGTCAGGGACCATATGGATATGATACTCAGCCACTCAACAGGTGCACCAATACGTGTTGTAATTGATTGTGGAGGCGGTGCAGGAGGTACAATTACACCTTTCCTTTTACGCGAAATGGGGTGCGAGGTTATCACACTTAATTCCCAGCTTGACGGTCATTTCCCTGCACGTAACCCCGAGCCAAAAGAGGATAATCTATGGATGCTTAAAAAAGCGGTAAAGGAATTCGATGCAGCACTTGGTATTGCCCATGATGGTGATGCCGACAGGATGATGGCTGTTGATGAAAATGGTGACTTCCTTTCCGGTGATGAGATGCTTGCAATCTTTGCACGCTTTGAGTGTAAAGGCAACCCCATGATTGTGGTTCCTGTTGATACATCAATGATAGTTGATGATTCCATGCTCGGTTCCACTGTTGTTCACACAAGGGTTGGGGATGTTTATGTTGCCGAGGAAATGAAGAAACTTAAAGCTGATTTCGGAGGCGAGCCTTCAGGAAGCTGGATTTTCCCAAGGATTTCCTACTGCCCGGATGGAATCTATGCTGCAGCGCTGCTTGTTGATATAGTGAAAGAGAAGAAACTCTCAGAACTGCGGGATGAGCTTCCAAAGTATCCTACACTCAGAAGTACGGTTGCATGTGCTAATGATAAAAAGGCGGCTGTGATGCAGGCTGTCAGTTCAAAACTTAAAATCATGGGTGAAGTTTCCAGCATAGATGGTATCAGGGTTGATATGGAAGGTGGCTGGGTACTTGTCAGGCCATCAGGTACTGAGGCAAAGATAAGAGTCACAGCAGAAGCCAGACAGGATGTTAAAGGACTGCATTCAAAAGTTGAGAATATAGTAAAGGAGTGTCTCAAATGAAAGTGGTAATTCTGGCTGCCGGTGAAGGCACACGCATGAGACCTCTTACTGCTTCAAAACCAAAAGTAATGCTTCCAATCGCTAACAAGCCAATGATGGAACATACTATTAATGCGGCAATCGAGGCAGGCGTGAAAGAATTCCTGATTGTTACCGGCTATCGTGAAGATGCCATTAAGGACTATTTCAAAGACGGAAGTCACCTTGGGATCAGCGTTGAGTACGTGCGTCAGGAAGAGCAACTTGGTACTGCAAATGCCATTGGTTGTGCAAAGGATTTTGTTAAAGGTCATTTTATTGTGCTTAACGGAGACATGCTTGTCAGCACAGAACATATCGCTCATCTTGTATCAAGGACAGAAGATGCTATTATCAGTGTCAAGAAAGTGGAAAATCCTTCCCAGTTCGGAGTAATTGAAACCAATGGAGAGAAGGTTACACGCATCATTGAGAAACCAAAAAACCCACCTACTAACCTTGCAAATGCAGGAATATACCTTTTCCATGAAGCTATTTTTGATTATATTGCAAAGACCGGAAAATCATCAAGGGGGGAATACGAAATTACTGATTCCCTGCAGATGATGATAGATGATGGTCTTAATATCGGCTATGAAGTTCTGGAGACCGAGTGGATTGATATTGGCAGGCCATGGGATATTCTGGATGCCAACAAAGTTCTGCTCGAGAATACCGATAATACCTGTGAAGGAACAATCGAACCCTATGCAACATTGCATGGTAATGTGAAGGTTGGAAAGAACACAATTATCAGAAATGGTGCATACATTATGGGTCCAGTCATCATTGGCGATGATTGTGATATCGGTCCTAATTGCTTTATCAGAGCTTCAACTGCAATTGGAAATGATGTCCGCATTGGAAATGCAGTTGAGATAAAGAACACTGTGATTATGGATGGGACAAATGTCGGTCACCTCAGTTATGTAGGTGACAGTGTCATAGGAACTAACTGCAATTTCGGTGCTGGGACAAAGGTTGCGAATCTAAGGCATGATAACAAGAATGTAAAATCAGTTATCAAAGGCGAGGTTGTTGACACCGGAAGGAGAAAGCTTGGTGTAATTATGGGTGATGATGTACATACAGGCATCAATACCTGCATCAATATTGGTACCGTAATGGAAGCCGGAAGTTCTACTATGCCTGGCGAAGTCCTGATGTACAGAAGAAAGACTAATTAAGGCTCATTGCTATCTTTATCCCGGAGATTCGGATGAACTTAAATATTGAGATGCAAAAACTCAAGGAACTGGCGCGGGAAGCTGCAGATGTAATTGAGAAATACGAGCACGTACGTGTAATTTCCCATAATGATGCCGATGGCCTGACATCAGCCGGAATTATCTGCCAGGCTCTTTTAAGACAGGATATCCGTTTTCATACATCCATTGTGCCACGTCTCGATAAGTCTGTAGTTGAAATGGTAAAGGAGACCACAGCAGACGATGACCTTGTGATTTTCTGTGATATGGGCAGCGGCCAGTCCGATATAATCTCCGAAATTAAGCAGGATATTGTTGTACTTGATCACCACGTTCCGGTTGGTGAATCTCCTGCAAAGGTGCTGGTAAACCCTCATATTGTGGGAATTGACGGTGCTATGCATATATCCGGTTCAGGAACTACTTTTTTTGTGGCAATGGAAATGGAGCCTGCAAATGTTGACCTTTCAGGACTTGCCATTGCAGGTGCTGTAGGTGATAAGCAGATTTTCAGCACCCTTAACGGTCATATTCTTGAAGAGGCTGTGAATGCAGAAGTTGTTTCAATCAGGAAAGGACTGAAAATTGGTGACGGGGACATTGCAAAAGTTCTTGAGTATACGCCTGAACCTTATCTTGATATTACCGGTGACAGTGAAAAGATAGCACAATTCCTGGATTTCCTCGGGATTGAAGGTAATATCGAAGACCTGAATCCTGATCAGACAAAAGCACTAACTTCAGCTGTTGCACTAAAACTTGCAAAGCATGCAAGTCCTGAGGCTGTGGATGCTGCTATCGGTGATGTTTACATACTGAATAATGAGATTGTTTCCAATGTTTACGACCTTGTTGCAATCCTTAATACCTGCGGCAAGGCTGAAAAATATGGCATGGGACTTTCCATCTGCCTGAAGGACAGGACACATCTAGAAGAAGCAATGGAAATGGCAGTTGCTCACCAGAAGTCAATTGTAGAGAATGTCAAAAAGGGTATGGATATGGTACAGGAAGGCAACAGTATTGGTTACCTGATAGGAAGTGATCTTGAATCAACCGGCATGATTGCCAGTACTTTTGTCAGGTATGTAAATCCTGAAATGCCTTTTGTTGCTGTTAATCAGGTTGATGAACTTGTAAAAGTTTCCGCAAGGGGCACCCGTGCACTTGTGGAAAATGGACTTGATCTTTCATTTGCACTCCGTGAAGCTGCAAAGTCAGTCGGAGGTGAAGGAGGCGGACACAATGTTGCATCCGGTGCATCAATCCCGCCGGGAACTGCTGAGCAGTTCATTGCTAAGGTTGATGAAATAGTTGCAGAACAACTCCCTAAGCAGGAGCAGGCTGAATGAAAATAACTACGACTATTGAATTCAGGGATGAGGGTGCCATACAGGTGGCAAAGAGAATCCTGCAGTTATAACTTACTGATAACCTGACAAATATGAATGCCGGGATCAACGATGGCAGTGTATGCATTCATATTTCCACAGAAAAGATCACTTCACTCATTGCTACTGTTGATGATCTGCTGATGAATGCAAAACTGGCTGAAGAGATAGCAGAAGACCTTGAAGATTGAGGTTTCTTTCTCTTTTCTGAGTATTTTAGGGAGTCCTCATTTGAATGGTTCAAGAGATTTTACGTGCCTTTCTGACATGATTGCGGACTATCAGGTTTTGGGAAACAACATGAATTTAACTAACTGTGTTCATAAAAGAGTTAAAGCAATAGATTATTTTTTATCTTTTCGGACCGTGCCGGCTTCGCCGAGACCCTCAGGATGGTTTGAAGTTATTGGTTCACAAAATTATTGTCTGCCCCCTTGTGTTTGTGATAGTCTGCAAAAGATCGTTTGAAACAAAGATCAGTGAGACCATCACCGCCGCAGGCGAGTACGTTCCTTGCTACCATCCTGAAAACAATTGAAATAAGACAGTTATTGAAAATGAGCTTAGTTCAAAGCTGGAATTTGCAGGATTTCTAAGAATACTTTTATCTTATTATTCCAGTTCCCACAGATGCCTGTTTGACCCCTCAGTGGTGCATTCTGTTCCTCAATCCTTGAACGCTGGTAAATGGTGCAGGATAGATTTTAAGAAGAGTATATTTTCCATTCACTGTTTTTGGAATTCCCCATTCAAGTTTTTCACCATCACAAAATGCCTTTTCTGCAGTATTTCCCAGTAGAATAATAACTTTTGGATTTAGTAGTTGAATCTGTGCTTCAAGAAATGGTTTGCAGGCTTTGATTTCACTTTTAAGGGGATTGCGGTTTTTTTGGTGGACTTTATTGTGTTTATTACCGCATAGTCTTCGCCTGAAAGTCCCATGTACTCGATCATGCCGTCAAGGTTCTTGCCTGCCCTTCCATGGGAATGGGACACCGGTTTCATCTTCATTCTTTCCGGGTGCCTCAACAAAAACAACCCTCGGGGGTTCGGGAGCCTTTACTGATTACTTTGTTGGTTACGGTTTCATGAAGCTGGCAGTCTTTACATTCAAGTATTTCTTTTTCAACAGCCTCAAATCCCTGTTCCGCAAGTTTACCCAAAGCCTGACTGCCATATATAATCACTGTTCCGACCTTAGTTTTCAATCTTTTATGTTTTTTGCAGTTTTCTGCCTGCAATGCTTCCATGAAGCGTATCTGCTCTGATGAATGTATTGTATGGTGCATCTATTCCAAGTTTCTTTGCCCTTGATACTATTGCACCGTTGAGGAAATCAATCTCTGTTTTCCTGCCGGAGCTAATATCCTGATACATGGATGAATGATGCTCTGCGGTATTCGGGAGCTGGAAGTCATGCAGGAAAGTAAAGGTATTCTTCTGCTGTTTTCCACGGAAGCACAACACCTTCTGCCTCAGTAACCTTGAAAGCCTCATGAACAATGTTCTCTATTATACTCCATGCATGTGAATTTCCAAGTTTCCCGTAAGGAACTCCCATGACTGCGCCAAGGGGGTTAAGGGCTGAATTGTACAGGACTTTTGACCATACTGAACTCATGATATTCTCTGAACGCTAACCTGGACTCCTGCACTTTTTACCAGTTCCACAAGTTTTAGTACACTTTCATCAAGTCCGGAAGGGAGATCTTCCGAGATTCATAGGTCAGTTTCAGATTACGTGTATCTGTATCCACCTGCTGCTACAAATCCGGTAATAATGTTTGCCTCCGATCACTTTGTCAGTATATCTGGCTATAATCTCTTCGTTACCAATACCATTCTGCATACTGACAACTTCCCTGCCTTTAATTATATCAGCGAACTGCTCACATATTGATTCGGTGGCAGTGGATTTGGAAGTAATGAAAATGTAATCGTAATCATCTTCAGGGGCATCCTCAGAACAACTGAATTTGCAGGTTGCTTCACCCCAGATGCCTGTCATTTTAAAACCATCGGATTTTATTTTGTCAGCATGTCTCTGGCGGCATACTGCATGCACATCACAAACAGAAGATAATTTTGCAGCAAGGGTAAGACCCACTGCTCCTGCACCTAATATCAGGACTTTCATAGAGCACCTCTTTTTGCCTTTAGATGTGTTTTTACGTTAAAAGAATAACTCTTGGAGCCTAACCAATTAAGAGAAGCTCTTAATTAGCAAAAGATACATCTTGCATGGTCTAGCCAGAGCACAAATAACGCCAGTTAATATTGATAAAGCAAGTTATCGCTGCTTTATTACTACATATCACAATCACACAGAGGAATGGAAATCCACCATGGAAGCAAAAGAAAAGAGATGAATGCTGTCCGGCAGATAAACCGGAAGGTGCGGGGAATTGCAATCTGACTTTAAATTCAGGCTGGAGTGTTCACTTAAGACAAGTGCAGATGCCGGCAAAGCAACTGATGTTGTCGGTGCATACATTGAAGAGGCTAACAAAACCATTCTTACAAAGGGTGCTCCGGAAGGTCAGGGTGCAAAGGTTACTGCATGGAGTGTTGAAGCTGACAGGATAAAACTGACCATTGAGTCCGGCAGGCATGTGCGTGTACACGACGGGCTTCTCCGTATGAGAAAACCTCTTGCAGGAAAGCTTGGAAAGGAATTCAAGATCGGTATTCGTGGAATTGAGGTTGATTCATTCACAATTGAGTTGTTTTCCTTCTGAAAGAATACCCTCAATGAGATCCCATATGTTGCAGAAGTGACCTACACCGATGGAGTTCTCAAGCTTGTTCTTGATGTTGATGGAGTCTGCAATGTCCTAAACGCCGTGTTCCTGACAGGATACTTTCCCTTATGGAAGACAAGATTGAGCAGCAGTCCTATGGTGGAAAGACGGAGCACTGGAATGTTCTCTGGCAGAGCAGAAGAAGGACCACAAGTTCAAAGAAGACCCTACCAAGGCAATGATGGAAACCGGATGGCTTAAAGTTGCCAGCAGGGGACAGTGGATTCACGGTCCGCAGTCCACAGAATGTTCAGGACTTTTGAGAGAATTGTCCTTGAGGAACTTCTCGAACCTCTTGGATGCGAAATGATCTTCCCGAAACTCGTGCCATGGGAAGTCTGGCAGAAATCAGGACACGCAAAAAGGTGTCTATCCGGAAATTTATTATGTCTGTCCTCAAAGACAAAGAGACCCTGAGTTCTGGGAGGGAGTTATTGATCATTACAAGGTAACGCCAAGTTCCAACTTCACTTATCCGAGAAAAGATCGGTGACCCTACTTCTTGGTGGGGTGTGCTATGCACAGTGTCCTCCGTTCTGGACATACCTGGGGTGAGACTGTCCCGGACAGTTCCCGATAAAAGTGTTTGACAGGTCAGGAACCTCACACGGGTATATGAGAGTGGTGGGATCCACGGCATGGAGCGTGTTGATGAGTTCCACAGGATTGGGATCACTCTGGGTAGGAAACAAGGAACAGGTTATTAAGACTGCAAATGAACTCCATGAAAAGTACATGTACATTTTCAACGAGATACTTGATCTTGAATGGAGAAAAGCATGGGTAACTCCGTGGTTCATGGCACAGGAAGGACTTACCGGGTTTCCGAACAAACCGAAGCCGGTACAACTGATTATGAAGCTGTGCTTCCTTACCGCGGTGAGGATGCTGAGTGGCTGGAATTCCAGAAATGTCAGTGTGAATGGAAACAAGTATCCATCAGGATTTAATGTAAAGTGCCAGTCCGGTGAGGAACTCTGGTCCGGATGTTCCGGTGTTGGACTTGAGAGATGGGCTTCCGCTTTCTTTGCACAGAAGGGAATTGACCCTGAGAACTGGCCGGAGGAATTCAGGAAAAGAGCAGGAGAGATACCAAGAGGAATCAAATTCCTCTGATTTTTTTATAAAAAACAGAAGGCCAGGACCGTCAGTTTAATTTCCAGATTAAACTCGGTATAAAGTCGTTTGTAACTGCTTATATTCATTTGCAGAATAATCAGGTTCCATACATTACTTTGCTGAAACCACGTGACTGTTTCTCACAGATTTCTGCATGCATTGTTTCATCTTTAATCAGTTGTTCCATGTCAGCAAGGAACTCTTTAATATCATCTTCCTCGTGGAACATTTCCCTTAAAACTTCTGGACTGGTATTCTTCATATCCTCACATATGTATTTTTTGCCAGGATTTCATACTTCATTATGTTTAAATATTTCAGGGGGTGCCATACCATCAAAATCAAATACATGTTGTGGCATACCCATTGGTGCTTTCAGGTAAGGGTATGTTTCCCTTTATAAGCCATTTTTCCATAAGTTCTCGTACCTGTCAGAATCATAGGATAACGTTTCAAGTGCAGAAATATTGAAGATTGTCCATCAATTCTATTCGTGCTTCCCATGTGACCAGTTGCTCCATTTCTATCTCTATCCAATACATACGCTGGAGTGTTTTTCTCAAGGGTCACTTTATTTTTTATTGCAGGCAAATTTAACCACATAATTATATTGTACATTTGTATATTTAGCAGTTATGACGCAAATGGCGATGCTTTTTTATAATTAGCTTGTCTTTAAGTATTCCTTCAATAATACTCAGTATTACTAATTATAAACTCTATGGGGATTATCTATCAGTGCAATTGCTTTGTTAGAAGTAGTGGTCTTGATTCAGTTGCACCCACCACTTGTGCAGCAGCAGATGGAAATCAGGAAGGCCCAATTTTCAACTATGGCCAACGTTTCTTTGTTGAACATGAAATCCAGAATGCAGTAAAGGTCTGTGAGGTTCTTGGAATAGAATACCAGATTCTTGATATTACATGGATGAAATCTAAAACACTTCCCTTGTGAATAAGGAGGTGGAAGTACCTTCTATTGGCATGGAGATTTCAGATGGTGAATCTTCAATCACCATCGAATCAGCCAAGGCTGTCTGGGTACCTAACAGGAATGGTATTTTTCATAAACATAGCAGCGGCGTTTGCAGAAAGTATGGACTGTGAATGTGTGATTGTCGGATTTAATAAAGAGGAAGGTGTGACTTTCCCGGACAACTCCGAAGAATTTATCACAGCCATGGATGACTCACTTTCCTACTCAACACAAAACGGTGTAAAAAGAATCCCTATGCCTTATCGGGTATGGATAAAAAAGAGATAGTAACCACAGCAATGAAAATAAAAGCTCCTCTTGAATACAGCTGGAGCTGCTACCACGGAGAAGATGCTCCGTGTGGTGAGTGTGAAAGCTGTACCAGAAGAAGAAGAGCTTTTGAGGCTTCTGGTTTTAATGATCCTCTTCTTGAAAGACTTGGAAAGTAAAACAATACCGGTGCAATTACATGGAATGCATAGTTCTTGACAAAACCACAGATTATGACGGAAGCCAGATATCCTCTCTCTGGGCATACAATCTTGCAGACATACAGTCAGACTCTATTATTGCTTGCTTTCAAGGGAAGCTGGTCTTCGCGAATCGAACACATGATCGATCTTGAGGACAGGAAACAGGGAGATATGATTTTCTCCACCGACATGATTCACTTCATCATAGAGCATTTTGATTCAACCGACCTGAAACTTGTTTATGCAAGACAGCGTCTGTTTACAGCTATAGTCAAAGAAGTGCTTGGTGAATACCGTACAGACATTTTAAGACAGGGTGATGACCTTTTTGTTGATGGCAAAAAAGCTCACAGTGTCTATTGCCAGCATCAGCAGTTTCCCAGAAGATACACTTCGGGATGTGTTGTGCATGATTATTATGGCAGCCTTGAGGATCTGGGACTTGGCAGTGATGATGTAGCAAATGGAAAAGATTGCACAAGCATATTACAATGACTTTATCGATATTGAGAAAGACCTTCGTAAATCCAGGCCACTGGATGTGATATAATGCAGGCATCGCTCAGTGAGATATTCTGCTCGGTGCAGAGGTGAAGGTCCATATATAGGATACAGGCAGGCTTTTGTCCGTTTCACAGGACAACCTGAAATGTAATTATTGCGATACACCTGTGGAAGTTACAAAGACCTGTATGTTTGAAAGATTCGGTTCGGTGTATTTCAGGAAACAAGAGAATCCTCTGACACCGCAGGGGTAGGTCAATTCCTATTCAGGACTCCATTCAGTATCCCTTACCGGTGGCGAACCACTTCTTTGCGCAGAATTTATTTCCTCACTGGCAACAGATGCTCCCATGTATCTTGAGTCTAATATGACCCTTCCACACATGGCAAAGAAAGTGAAGGATAAAGTTTCTTATGTTTCGGGTGATGTGAAACTTCTTCCACATTCATTGCTTGATGACCCTGAACTTCATCTTGACAGGACAATTGAGTGTTTCAGGACGCTTAAAAAAAGTAAGGACAGGGATTGTTTCTGCAAAATAGTTGTAACAAAGGATACACCTGCCGATGATATTGAAGGTGTTGTAGGTGCCATTTCGGGCTATATATCCAGCCTTATACTGCAGCCTGTGACCCAGAAGGAAATGCAGCCAGAACCCGGCTATCTGCTGGAGCTTCAGGAATCCTTCCTTAATGATGTTAATACGAGAATAATACCACAGACCCACAAAATGTGGGGGTGCTTATGATGAAAATGAGACTTGGAGTAATTGATTATATTGACAGTGCCCACTATCTTCCAGGGCATGAGACTTGCGGAATAGTTCACGGTCACACTTACAAGACAGAAGTTGTGATTGAAGGTGAGAAAAAGGAATCTGGTATGGTTATGGATTTCTATGAGATCAAGAAGGTCATAAAAGAGGTCCTGAAAGAATACGACCATGTTCTTCTGAATAATATCCTTGAGTTCCCAAGTGTCGAGAACCTGTGCGAGCACGTCCACGCAAAGTTGTCTTCCAGGCTTGATTTCCCTATGTCCGTAAAGATGTGGGAAGGCGAAGGTAAGTGGTGTGAAATAAGTAACCTTTAGACAAAAAGACTATACAAAACTATATCTAGTAGTTTCCCTTAAATTGAGCCGTGTTTATTGGAGCTGCTTAGGAAACCCATAGGAGCTATAATATATGGAAAATGAAAAAGACGTTTGTGAAATAGAAATTTCCAGGGATGAAGATGTCAAGAGAATGATTGCACAACATCCTTGTTATTCCAAAGAAGCCCAGCACAAGTTTGGCAGGATTCACCTTGCAGTAGCTCCGAAATGCAATATTCAGTGTAATTATTGTGATCGTAAGTTCGACTGCGTTAATGAGAGCAGACCAGGAGTTACAAGCGAAGTACTGAGTCCGCAGGCAGCCCTTGAAAAGACAAAGCAGGTACTGGAAGCCTATCCTTTCATCAAGGTAGTAGGTGTTGCAGGACCTGGTGACCCATTGGCCAATGATGAGACCTTTGAGACACTGGAACTTATTAAGAAAGAATTCCCTGATGTTACTCTCTGTCTGAGTACAAACGGACTGAATCTTCCAGATAAGATGCCTGAACTTCTCAGGGTTGGTGTTACTACTCTGACAGTAACAATGAACGCCATTGATCCTGAAATAGAGGCACAGATGATCAGTCATGCATCTTATAAGGGAAAGGTTTACCGTGGTCTTGAAGCCGGTGAGCTAATGGTTAAGAACCAGCTTGAAGGTATCAAGATGGCTGTGGAAGCCGGTCTTGTGGTAAAGATCAATACAGTACTCGTACCGGGAATTAATGATGAGCACATCGTTGAGCTCGCCCAGAAGATCAATGAGCTTGGTGTCTTTATCATGAATGTGATGCCTCTTATCTGCCAGGCAAAGTTTGCCGACAAGACAGCACCAACACCGGCAGAGTGTAAGGCTGTTCAGGACAAGTGTGCACCATATGTCCAGCAGATGAGACACTGCCGCCAGTGCAGATCTGATGCATACGGGCTTATCGGACAGGACATGTCACAGATGAGTGAAGAGCGCAGGAATGTCATTAAGCTTGACATGAAAAAGAAGCATTCAGGTGAGAAGGCTTAGAAAGCCTTTCACTGAAATCTTATATTAATTCTATTTATCTTAATGCAGGTGTTTTTTGAATATCCGAGAGCTTGCAAAGCGGACTAGGAATTTTGAAGGGTAACCCCGCAAAAAACCAATTGCAGATATCGTAAACTATATTTCGAGACCGTCCGTTCTGAATATGGGGAGGTTATAGATGACAGCTTTGGTGACGATGCCGCAGTAATCGACATAGGAACCGATGATGTCATACTTTTTGCAGCTCCGATGCCATATGGGGGAAGAATTGTAAACAAGAGTCCCTGGTGGACAGGATATACTTCTGTTGTTGTAAATGTTAATGACATTTCCGCAATGGGTGGACGTCCCCTTGCAATGGTAAACGTCATGGCTTCAAGTGACCTTGAATCCACTGAAGAAATCGTGCGTGGTATCAAGGATGGAATTAAGAAGTTCGGTGTCCCCATGGTTGAGTCATATGCACCTGACACTCATACCTAATTCACTTGCAGTTACTATTGGTATTGCAAAGAAGATTGTGTCATAGAGAGTGACAGTGCAAAACCCGGTGATGTGGTTATAGTTGCCTATGATATGGACGGAATGGTTGGGAAAAACTCACCTTACAGCTGGGATACTACCTCTTTTAAGGAAGCAGATATCGTACGTGAACGATTTCTGGTCATGCAGGAAATCGGTGAAAAGAAACTGGTGACTGCGGTAAGGACATCAGTAATCCAGGTACAATGAAGCACTCTTGGCATGCTCTGTGAGTTTAGCAGGACCGGTGCCTCGGTGGATCTGCAAAAGATACAATACCAGGTGATCTTGATTTTGCGCAGTGGCTTAAAATTTATCTACAGGTTATGTTGTAACTGCAAAGCAGGAAAATGCTCAGGAATGTATTGAGGTCTTCGAGAATGCAGGGCTTAAAGCAGCAGTTATCGGAGAGATCAACGACTCCCGGATCATCGATATTTACGATAATACTGGCAGTGCTGTTGTCTTCGATTTGAATAATGATAATATAACAGGCATCTGAGAAACAGAGTGAATGTTTCCCTGCCTGTTTTAAGAATTAATTTTTGCAAAGGATAATTTTAGCTTTCTATCCAGGCCTTAAGTTCTTCATGCAGAAACTTTTCAGCTGCCTGTACTTCTTCCAGAACTCCCCTGAGGGCAATTACTTCTCTTTCATCAATTTCCACTATATGGATATTGATTTTCCTCTCAACAGGTTCAAGGTCGAATTCCTCAACAAGGTCGTATATAATGTAGGATGGGGTTCCGGGTGGAATAATAAGATCATAGAGATCTTCAAGATCCTGCTCTTCAGGTTTTAATTCCTTTTTGCTTTTTGATTTTTCAAGATCTTCAAGAGTTAGTTTCTTTGTCAATGTGATCACCGTCTTTCTGCTTTGATAGTGACATAAACATAAAAAGTAATCGCTGTGTTTTGGGGTTTAACTATTAATACTGTTAGTTATAAAAATGTAAATAGTTAAAAGAATTTGTAGATAATATTCATTGAAGGAGGGTACGAATGAGATTAATTGATTTATCTGATGAGAAAGGACAGATCAGGGTTGAGTTTGGTGGGTGCAATATGAAGTGCCCGTATTGTGTTCATATACACCAGCCAATAAAGGAATGGACCATTGATGAGGTGGTGGAATATGCAGGAAAATCCACGACAGAGAATGTTTATCTTGGTGGGGCAGAACCAACCTTGCAAAAGGATCTAATTCCTTTAATAGAGGCTCTGCACGATAAAGGTAAACAGGTCATTCTGAAATCAAACGGGATGAAGTCCGATGTACTCGAAAAAGCACTTCCTTTTGTGTATGGCTTCGTACTTGAGATAAAAGCAGCCGGGGATGATGTTAAGGGAGTAATGGAACTTACGGGAATGTCAGAGGAGAGGACTGAAAAATATCTGAAGCTTCTGAGTGAATCCATGGCAATTGCAAAGCAGAAATGGCTCAGGATATGGATCCGTGTAATTCCGGAATATGTTAATTCAGAGACTATGCCCCGTATTTTGCCTGATCTTGAAGGAGCTTCTGAGGTAATGCTCTACCAGTTCATGAGCAATCCTGACTTTGACCTGCCATTTAAAGGTCACAATGAACCAACACCTGAGTGGAATGAGCTAAAGAGACTTGGTGAAATGGTTCTGGAAAAAGTGCCTCAGGTCCGCCTTGTCGGAGACAGGGGTAAAATGGTGCTGCAAAAATAATTTTTTGAAGATACTTTTATGAGTTTATATTCTTTATCATGCCGGTTTTTCCGGCGTGTTTTCTTTTAAATGCATACCGGTACATTTATTCATCTGAAGATTATTATATAGGGTTGATTGAAATGCAGGAATACAAGTTAAAGCGCGGTTTTAAACCCGAGACAGATAGGATTCACGAATGTCTTAAAGAGGCTTTCCCAGGTGAGATCAAGGAAGAGGATGGTAAATTCGTTACTTCCTATGGTGTTCTTTCAAAGCTGACTGTATGGATTGAAGGTAAAAAGCTGGCTGTTGATACGGAGTCTGATACTTCTTTGACAGATGATGAGCTTATTCTTGATTCTAATAAGCGTTTCAGGGATTTTCTTTTAGCAGCTACAGGTTACACTGCCAAGGAACGCCTGAAGCAGGCCAAGAAGGAAGTTTCCAAGTAAATTTCCAATTTTCATTCTTTTGTAATTTATAAGGATAGTTGAATATGGACTTTCTTGAAAAACTGAAGAGTTTTGATATTCCAACCTGCCTGAGGGTTTGTTCAGGAACTGATGGCTCAGTAACTTTCCTGCTGGAAATTATGACAAAGCACCCTACGGCTGTTGTTACGGAATGCCAGCATATCATACCTGCAGACGAGAAGATGGCTGAAATTTTCGATGTAAATCCTGGTGCGGATATTAATGAACGTGTGGTCACCCTGACTGCAGGGGATGTCCCTTATGTGTTTGCCCGCTCACTTTCAGCTATTGAAAAGATGCCTGAGGGTGTGCGCAGTGATATGATGAAAGCCGACATCCCGATTGGCAGGATACTGCGTGACCATGATATTGAGACTCGCAGGGATTTTGAGAATATTGAAATCTGGGAGGATGAAACTCTCTTCGGTGCGCAGAAGGTTCTTTCCAGAAGTTACCGGATTGTTCATCACAACGGTGTCCTTATGTGGATTAACGAGAAATTCCCGGTTGATGAGCGCTGGTGTTTATAAATCGTTCCTCTTCCAACCGAAAGTTTATTAATTGATTCTGCGTATTAGGGGAGAGCACCCCAATACTCATTCTGTGCCTCGGTGGCTTAGGGGTATAGCGCGTCCTTGGTAAGGACGAGGTCGTGGGTTCAAATCCCACCCGAGGCTCTTTATTCTTTTGGATTAAAGCCCACAGGCTTTTTCCTGAATTAGTTTGGTTTTGAAAGATTGCTTACAGAATTGGCTCTGCAATGGTGAGATTATATAATTCAAAGCTTTGGATTTTAGATTAATCTACCTTTATTACAATAATCTGGTGCTTCAATAAGCTTTTTATTATTAGTATAATAAATATAATTAAGACTATCTTTATATATTATTAGTGTTATTTTGTACAGTTGTATGGTCATAGTTTTAATGAAGCTAATAGGTTGATTTTAAGCAAACCAGACATCTTACAAGTAGTATTATTAGTCCGTCACACAAACAATCGATCAATAATACTTTACTATCTGTTTTCCAAGCATGGAAGTCTGATTTAATAAACCATTATTGTTTTAGATTGCTTTCCAGATATTGCAAGAATCTGTTTTTCCATCTGAGATCATTAATTAACTTGCTTACAGCAATTCTTTTTAATTTGATGGCTGTTAATTTAAAAACAGTTCTGATAACATGTGCACTTATTTTTTATAAAAATAATTTATATAAAAGTACTATGTTTCCATTGGAAACTATGACTCACAGATTGTTTTATTGTCTTGGATTCCGGACTAAAATTTCTGGAGCATTCCCTGGTATTAGCACCAGCCTGAAACATTAATATATGCATGTAAATCCAATACAACTATTTATTGCGGGGAAATCATATGAATAAAATAGCTTATCTTTATGTACTTGATACAATGGCAGACTGGGAGCCAGTTTTTTTGATTGCTGAACTACATAGCACTCGCTACTTCCACAAGGATGCGACTGTGTTCCAGGTAAAAACCGTGGGTCTTACAAAAGAGCCTGTTGTGACGATGGGTGGGGTCCGTATTATACCTGATATAAGCATTGATGAATTAAAAACTGATAATTCAGGAGTGCTGATTCTTCCCGGTGGTGACACATGGCTTGAGGATATGCACAATCCTTTGATGGATAAAGTAAAAGAATTCCTTGATGCAGGCATTCCTGTGGCTGCTATATGCGGTGCAACTATGGGTCTTGCAAAGGCAGGATTTCTGGATAACAGGGCACATACCAGCAATGATTTAGGATATTTGAAGGCAGTTTGTCCCAATTACACCGGCGAGTCTTTTTATCGTGCTGAACCTGTAGTCACCGATGATGATCTGATCACAGCTTCAGGCGTTGCTCCACTGGAGTTTGCACGGGAAGTACTCAAAAAACTGGACGTATTTTCTCCAGAGACGCTGGAAGCTTGGTATCGTCTCTATGTTACGCATGAAGCGCAGTATTTCTATGCGCTGATGGAATCGCTGGAAAAATGAGTATTTGGGATTTTAGAATAATGTCAAGCTAAATTTCGAAAAAAATCTATGATAAGGCCAAGTCTTCTAGCCAGCTTTTCATCTGCTGTTGCCTCTCACCAATTTTTCCCTCGAAAATAGTAAATTCAGCATTTTCTTCAAAGATATTATCGTACCCATCAATAGCCTTAAAATATGTCTCTCCAAGGTTGATAGCTACTTCCTTGTATTGTTTGTCTTTATTCATTGATTTTAGCTTTTTAATAACAGATTCATTTAACTCAGAGGCAATTGAATTATTCATCTTGAGGTCATAGTCATGTATTTCTTCCATAGGCTCTATGAGTCCATATTTTGCAGATAGGATTGCCAGATCAAATCCGTCATTATTTGAAAAATCAGAAATGTATTTTTTAATTATTCTGAAATACTGTCCTTCATATCTGTCAATTGCTGGTATTTTCTCGGTATTGTCTATTTTTCTTTTAGAGCAAGGTAATATCATCAATTTGGGCCATGAACCAAAAGACTGCTTTTTATTCAGTATATTGGATGAAACATAAGCCCTAACCTGTTCAAACCGGTGTTTCCGAGCTTTTAAATCTCCTTTTATAGTCTTAGTGTCCTTTTTCTTATATTGGAAAATCCATCCTTTGTAATCACTTCCTTGAACACCTACCTCTAAGAAATTGTAATGACGGCTTGGAGCATAACTACCGAGTGCAAAGATCCATCCATAGGGGTCTATTTCGCGAATTGCTTTAAGAACATTGTATAGAAAATTTTCATCCCGGATTCTGACATATCTTACTGTATTTTCTCTCTTCTCTAATAAGCCACCAACAGCAACATGCCCAAATCCCATCTCTTTCAATTTTTTGTAGCACTCTATATATTCATCTAGTGAATTTCCCTGTGCTACTCCAATTAATTTGAAAGACCTCTTTTCTTTGTTGTATATTTCAATTGCCAATTCAGCACTTTTTAGGGTTTCTTCCTTGTCTTTGAGGTAGTCAATCATTATTCCATAATGAACTTTCATTTTTTCATATTGCTCAAAAAGCTGCTCATAGTCATCAAACATGCAGCCTTCTTTTGTGAAAACCCCGGAATCGGAAATAGTGATGATTTTTTGTGCATATTTTTTACCTTCACTGCATTTGTTCAAGTCCTTATTATGGGGGCAATCTTTGCCAATTATCTCGCAATATTCATTTTCGGAACAAGGAAAATCTGCAATTACTTCTTTGAAGTTGTTACTGGTGTTGGCGTGGGTCATGATTCCTATTTTTTTTTCTTTAGGAATATCCAGTCCTCTAAGTATTCTCAAAGAGGCCTGCCTATCGGCAACAAAAAAGGAACAAATATTTTATCATCTTCCCAACTCAATAGCCATCAACACCAAGAATTTCTTCAACCTATCTTCTGCATTATCTGTCTTGATTGGTATTGGTACTGCATCAAGACCGGTAGCATCATGGCTAACTAATAACCAATTCCCTTTATTAAACTTGAACGTCTGAGCAAGCATTTCTTTAGACATTGCAAAAGCTTCTGCAACTCTTTCCCTATCAGAATCTCTAGGCAATTTGCTAATGAAATATGTATGCGGCTGACCCATTATATTTGTGTTAAGGTATGTTATTCTCTGAGTCGCAATTCCTATTCCAATTCCAAACTTACGTCCTCTCCTAGCGAGGGTCTCTATAATTTTGCTAGATTCTGCATAGCTTCCAGAAGCATTTTGAGGTATAAATTCATCTGCTTCATCAAATATGAATGAGTTGATAGGGGATATATTTCCATTTTTACGCCTTTTTTCATAAAGCTGATATCCTAGCTGCTTTGAAAAGCGTCTTAAAGAATGTGGGTCATGTGAAAGTACAATGTATAAACTCGATTTATCGGGGTGATTTAGATCTTTTAATATATCCTCAGTTGAAATTTTTGCAGACTAAATTAAGTTTAATTTTTGACTATTGGCAATTTTACTTAGCTCATGAATTATTAAATCAATTCTTTTATCATGAGCTTCATGGCCATCTTTTTTCATATCTATTAATCCTATTAAATTAGATGCCAATTGTGGGTTCAAATCAAGACCTGCGTATTGTGAAAAAGTATCACTAATCGTTTTTTCAATTTTCATTTTTAGTGTAGGGAATTTTTTAGTTGATTCGTCATATACCAATTCTTCAATTTCCTGCAAAAAACCCTGCACGTTTCTCTCTACACTGGCTTCAACAATTCTAATTTTGTTTTCAGTTAGTAAAACTTTCAATCTTGATTCAAACTTACTTTTATGGGCTTTTAGCCCTTTTGGAACAAGCAAATTGTTTAGAAGGGATTTCACTGCTGGATCTAATTTATTTTCATTTTTAGTATTTATATAGTCAAAAATAGGCCCAGTTAATGTTTTTTCTCCTATACATATTATATTAGCATTTAGTTTGTCATCAAGTATCTTATCAACCAGTAGTCCAGTGTACTCATCCATTAAGTCAAAAAGAACTATTTTTAGAACTTCGTTAGAATTATCTATGATATTGGATACAAACGTACTTAAAAAATTACTTTTCCCAACGCCTGTAAAACCAAATAATCCAAAATGAACTTTAATCAAATCATCAATTCTTGTGTAAATCTTAATATTTTCATCTCGGATTAGATTTCCAATTATCATGGTATTTTCTTTTTCAGTATCAATTCCATTGTTGAATATTCTTTCAGTGAATTCAGATGATAGTAATTTCACTTCTCCTCCAATCATTGGAACTGATGTTTCTTGGACAACTTTTATTTTTTTAATATCTGTGCCGAGTTCATCTACAAATTCCATAAATATAGGGACAGCCGTGCAGATAATCTTTGTAGTATCCTCAAAAGCATCATTTTCTTGATCCATCCAATCTACAGGAAGGTTGGAAGCTGCTTCCATAACGTAGCCTGGATAACCTTTTATATCACCGCCACCGCTTCCACTAAGTGCATAATGTGTAGGCATGGTACTTGTTATTGAAAGTATACTATATGTTGTTGTGGTGACCGTTGAGTTAAAATTTGGAACTGCAATCAAATCTCCTTCTTTTATACTTGTCATTAATTTGCGGGTATAATCAAACCAAATTGTATATTTATATGAAGTTCGTGGGTCTGGTTCCATCAACATGAGTCGTCCGGATTTCTCTTTAAAAGGCATTTAAATCCTCCTGATTTCATCCCTAATGCGTCTAAATGTCTTGTTTAGTGGTCTTGTTCATGTAACCTACTATCAATCATGAATTTTACTTTCTTATAAAGTGTTTTAGCTTCCCAATCTGCTTTGTAGTGGGTCTGGACACCTGAACAACTTCAGGGTACAAATTTAAATGTAAAATGGCGCTAATAGATAAATATTAGCATCTTTGGAACATGATTTTCTGTTTCATTGTTGCAAAAAGTAACAGGTTTTATTTTTCCAAGCTTTCCTGTTCTGGAAATCTCTAAGAGATTCAAATTCTTCTTTTTCAAAAACTGGCATAAGCAACCTATCAATAAAAATAACAATGTCCCGTATTAATGGATGATGACGATCTCTATTTAAAAATAGAACTGTGCAAGTGATTTGACTATGATTCTCTCCGTATTTACAACTCACTCCTGAACTCCTCTAATTGGACCGTTTATTTTTTCCAAATGCAAGGTCATAAAAGCCGAATCATATTCAATTGTAGTCCAAGGAGCATTTAGTTCATCGTCCCCTAAAGGTATTATTTCAAGGAAAGATCGATCAAATCTGGCGTAATAATACATTTTCAAAATCATACTTATTTTTAGGTATCTCATAAGCATCCTAAATAGTTTCTTGAAAGATAACCTTGTGGATGAAATCTTGTAATTCCAATTAAATACAGTATATCATGTTTCCACGCTTCCTCCATAATCGTCTTTACATCACAGATATTAAAGAAAAGTTGAAGATCATTCTTGGAGACATCCAGCGTTTTCTGACGTCACCATGTCTTCTGTTTCCAAGAAGACAAGACCTTCTTGATCTTGCTTTGAACAGTTTTTCACAAAATTATCAAACAAACTTAGCGTGGGGTGACCAATCATGATATATCTCATTTAAATAAAGGTAATCATCTTCTTTTTAATAAATAGGCTCATCATCGGAATGGTCCTTTAGATACAATTTGTTGATATGATGTAAATCGTCACCTTCACTCAATACCAACTTCGTTTATTAATGTCGAAAACCAGAAGCGGAGATTCTCGGAAAAGTCTGCTGAGCACATAATTGTAAAGTCTGAATTTCTTGGTAGAAGGTACTCCCAAATCTTTGTTGTAAGGGTGTGAATAAGCTATTAACACATCTCCAATGTTTAGTTTTCTTCCATTATGCATTAATCCTATCATTTCATCAAAAGTATCAGTTCCAATATCGTTACTAGCTAATATTCCACTCATTGTCTGATCCCAATGATGAATTTAGGACGCAAACTGTAGCTTTCCAAATTAAATCATATATAAGATATATTTCAGCAAGTTGCATTATTTGTGTGTGGATTGACAAAAGATTTATTTTTTCTTCATCAGGTTTCAACACAAACTGTTCTTCTGATACATCATTTAATTCAGCGAATGGTACTGGAACATAGGCAACCATACTCACATCTTGTTCTGAAGACCATTTTTCATATTTTACTTTAGGTGGTTCCCCTTCAAAGTGAATACTTCCTCGTATTCCATAAGACCCTCCAAAAAAGACCATATAGTCTCCCAAGCGGTCTTTATAGCATGTTCCATCTATCGCAGCAAATTTCATTTCATTATTTTAAGTGCTTTTTGATACTCTATCAAATCTTTTGATCCTATTTTATTAGAGAAACAAGCCGATCAGTAAAGTGAGAACAACTTTTGCACCAAACCGCAGCAAGATATTATAGACCCTCCAATTTTCGCCTTCCGGCACAGAGTTTTCATACTCATTTTGGGATAAATCAAGTGCTTTCTCAGTATCCTGATAATATTTCTGATATTATGGAGCCCATGATGGTCTATTTTACATTATCATCAATTAAATAAATATTTTTTTGAAACTAATTATCGAGTGTTAGTTGTTTCAAGATTAATACCGAATTATTTACTAACAAAATAGAACATCCTTGTAATCAAAGGGCAGTTTTCATCAAAACAAAAGATTAGTGTGAAATCATTTGTGTTCATTTAAAGTAAAGAAAAGAAAAAAGAATTACTGGGCCTGCTTTTCTTCAGGCTTCTTTTCATTCTTTCGCAAGTTCAGTCAAGTTCGCGCAATCTTCGTCATTGATTCCTTCCTGACAGACCTTCAAGTTCCTGGTCGGCTGCCTTAATGGAGTTCTGGAGTTTGTCCACAATGTTCTTCTGGATATCCAGCTTCTGTCTTTTTGTTTCACTTATCAGGTCTTCAACGAGTGCTTTTCCCTCTTCTTTGCTTAAATTGCCTGCTTCAACTTTTTCTTTAACGAATGCCCTTATTTTATCCTCGGACAAAGCTGCAAGTCCTGCTCCAATAAGGGCTGCTGCTCCTAAAAGGCCTACTTTTTTCATTTTATCCATGTATTCATCTCCTTGTAGCAATAAATTATAATTATCCGGATGTCACTTCTTAAGGTTGATTCCTCCGGTTACTTGTTGGCATATAAGGGCCTGGTCTTCACCTTCCCCTGGATTTTGGGTTTAATTCTGTATAACCTTGCACTTCAGTTTCAGTCCAGTATAATGCAGGATACGTACAGCACTCCCGGGCTGTATTTGCTCAGCTGGTAAACCCTGTAGAATAATATGTATGGGTGAAATATAAACCTTCTGAATTTTATTTTATCTGAGAAGTAAAAAGGAAGGATCAGTTCTCTTCGATAACTTCGATTGTTTTCAGGTTTGGTTTGTCCCAGTCACTTAATTTGTGTATCCTTATATAGACTGTCTTTTCATCACCTGGAGCAAGCATTGTGTCAATTGATGCTTCGTAGTGTCTGAAAGTTGACATATCGCTGTCAAAGGAAACATCAGCATTTACTTTTTTCAGAAAAACAGCGGAATCTCCTGTATTTTCAATTGTAACTGAAAGCCTGTCAACAACAATCTTCCATTCTCTGACATGTATATTTTCCGGAACTATTATTGTTTCACCTGAAAAACCTTCAGTAACCCTTGGCTGTTGTGCACTTGCTATACTATTCAGAGTTATGTTTGTCATTGTTTTCTCATCAACCGTATCCTCAAGACATCCCGAAAAAGAAACTAAAAATGAAATAGTTAGCATAACTGCAAGCCATTTTACTCGTTTTTTCAGAAACATATAATCATCCTTAATAATAATATATAAATTAAATATATTATTTCAATATATTAAAAGATGTTTAGTAATGTGCAATTAAAGTCAGGCATTTCTATTTTAAAAAAAGATAAATTCGGGTATAGCGATAGTTCCCGTTACTTTCAGCAGCTAAGATATTTAAGCGCAAATATCATAGTAAAATTTGAAAAGAATGAAAGTCAATGATCTGAAAGCAATTCTTAAATTCAGCCCAAAGGAGGAAGCTGTCTTTGGCAGGTTTGATCTTCCAAAGGATGCCTTTTACCCAATGATACTCTCCCTGAAACTTGGTGGTGCATGGAGCTATTCCCCCGGAGACCTCCGGAGTATCTCAGTAATGAAAGTCTTTACAAAATATGATGAGGAATCAAAAACAGGGCACACAATAGAGGAAGTCTACCTTCTTTTAAATCCCGGATATGTTTCAAAGGAAGGCACAGTTCACAGACTGGAGCGTTGTGGCAACATGGAAGAGCGTGCACTTGTCACAAGACCATATGCTGTCACCCTTAAAGCAGAACGAATTTTTGTTGCATCTATCAGCACAGAAAAGAAGAAGATATTTGTCAGGGAACTTGATGAAAAAATAGTGTCTTTCACCGGACCATCTGCATTTTACGCAGCTCACGAGATGGAACACCTTGAACATATAGAAATAGAAGGTCTTCCTTTATGGGCTTTTGACTACGAGCTTGCCCGGGAATAAAATCCGGACTCGATAATTGCTTGCTACTTTAAACAAAGACTTTTATATTTCTCCTGCATGCTTAAATTAAGCATAAGCAGTTATCAACTACTTTTGCAAACTCGAGAGGTACAGATAATTTCAAATTATACAGGTAATCCGGGGTACGGAAGAATATCAAACAGGTGAAATTATGGGAATGCTAGATGATGTTAAGGCAAAGAAAAAGCAAAAAGCTGCTGAAAACTGGATGAAAATGGCAGATTCAGCAAAGACAATTGAAAAACAGGTTGAATATTATTCCAAGTCACTGGACATTGATCCTTACAATGCTGAAGCCTGGTT
>JAWKHE010000015.1:0-54160 GCA_041395005.1 Methanolobus sp.
GAAACTGCATACACGGTGATAGATTCGGACTATCCGAACCACTCTTTTACATGGGAGGAGTCTGGCTTTACGAACCTTGAGTTTGATTACGATGTGCTGCTCAACTCCAGCTATTTCATACTGGAGCTGCTTGACGCTGACGGTACAGTGAAGTGGAGCAAGAATGGCACGGCTTCAGGCACAGGTCAGGTAGTCGCCATGACTACGGATAAGTGGACTTTCAGAATACGGTGTAAGGCAAACTATACAACGCCAGCTGATTTTGATAACTATGCGAAGGTAAGCAATGTTAAGATAACCCGGTATCCGCTGACAGGAAGCATTGAGATGCCCTGGTACCTGTATAGGAAGCATACAATCAGCATGGATGTCATGGAGCTGGCAATAACAGAGGCAGAAGGCTGTGACATTAAAGTACAGGTATTCATCAGCGATGGAGAAACGAACACTGGATGGATAGGCCCGGACGGAACATCGAGTACCTACTATCAGGAAGGATTCACGGAAATTGATACGAATGGATATGCAGGCACGTACTACAAACTGAAGATATTGTTTTCATCAGATGGTAGGTACACGCCAGTCTATCAATACATCAAGGTACTCCAGTATGTGGAACTGTACACCAGATTGTTGCCCATGAGGTCATCGTGGTCTGAGTCCACAGTAGGAGTGGTCATGTCCGGATACGTGGTGGATCAGGATGATGAGGCAATCCTGAACGGTGTGAAGGTAATCCTTGAGAGTACATACGTTTTTGGAAGGGACACGATGGGTGCGGTAAATGCAGACACAGGATTCTATCAGGTATTCGTAAAAGAGGCATATTACGACAAGAGGCACCTGATAGTAAAGGTAGATGGGAAGGTGACGAACATATCGCTACAAGGCTACGGAACACCTACAGCAGTGGATGCAACCACTGGGAACCCGGATAACCAGAACTTGCAATTCTGGAAGGCTCCCCTTTGTAAGTCAGTGGCTCATGTTGATTCACTCGTCACTTATTGAGGTTGAAGTGCTATCGGATAGTGCTTCCTTCAATTTTCCCAGATAACTTTGTAATTCCTGAGCATCCTTTGGATCCTTTGCACCAATCTCAAGAAGCAGTTGCATACCCAGTTGTTGCATTCCATCGATATTTGTTGCTGCAGCTGCATTAAGAGCCATTCCACAACTACTGCAGAAATCTGCAGTTGGCCCGTTAGTGGTTTTGCAACGAGAGCATTTTCGAGGAGTAAGCTCCGAAACCTTATCCTGCTTTTCCTTCAGTCCATAGTGTTCAAGAATAGTGTTATCAACCTGAGCACCCTGAAGATGAAGATATGTTCCAGACATCCTTGTACCGTGTTTCCATCCCATATGCATCTCAAGCTGTGCCTGTGACATGAAGCCTGCATAATCGGTTGCTCGGGAATGTCGAAAAAGATGGTTGTATACCCTCTTCTTAATGCCTGCTTTCTTTGCTGTCCTTTTGATAACCATTCGGATAGCTCCATACTTCATTTCCTTTCCGAAGTTTCTATGACCAATATTCACCCATAGTGGAGCATCTGGGTCGTCTCTAAGAGGATGAATGTCCAGCCACTTGGCAATGTATGGTGCACTGAAAACCAATCTTACTCTACGCATGCCTGTTTTTCCTTTAACCATCACAAAGGCACCAACTTCATCGAAGACAACGTGCTTTATTTTCGCTTCACCAATTTCACCAACACGAGCTCCTGCATCATACCAGCTTGCAGCAATTGCTTTATCTCGTGGGTGGTTGGCACAGTCAATCATACTCATACACTCCTCTTCTGTAAGTAGTTCCTCTGGGAGCATTTGGTCAGATTGTTTGATAGGAGTCTTAATCCACTCGGTCATTTCTGGTTCTTTCCCACCATTGAGCCAGCGGAAGAAACGTTTAATTGTGACTTTGTAGCCTTGTTTAGTCCATGGCTTCTTATCAGATCTTTCCAGCTCTGCCAAAAAGCGATACATATCGCTCATTGTAATCTGATCAAAATCTTTGTCAAAATTCTTGCTGAGTATGTTCAATTGACTAAGATAATTGAGAATTCTTGCATCGGAAAGACCCTCTGCGTACAATACGTTCACAAAAGCAAAAATAGTGTCCTTGTTCTTTTGTGAATAATCTGCTTCTATTATCCTTTGTTCAGCAGTTTGAATACTTTTCTTATAGTTGTATAGTCCCATATCCACTACTTCCTCTTCCCTGCATATATTATGAAAATAAGCAGGGTGAAAGTGTTGGGCTTTTAACTATAGTTTTTACGCCGAGGTTGGGATTCGAACCCAAGCACTCCTCCCGGAGAAACCGGTCTCGAGCCGGTCGCGTTTGGACTTCGCAGGGGATTCCCGGCGAATTAGTCCGCTCTGCCACCTCGGCACATTGGATTTGAAGGTCTTAATCTCTTAAAAAGATATCGAGAAAAAGGCTAGAAGTCAAAGAGTGAACTCTGTCCTTTGTTTTCATTTTTGGACTTGTTTTGGGACTCACTTTCCGGAAGTTCAATACTTCCATATTGACCTCCACCGCCAGGATTGATTATGAGTTTCTTTTCCCTGAATGCAATAATGGCATTTGAGATACGCTTATCTACAAAATCCATATCTTCTATTCCGGCATTCAACAGGACGTTCAGTTCATTATTGTAATGTTCCATAAGTGCAGTCCATGCAGTCTGGACACCTTTGGTATTGATACTGGCATGACCCAGTGCAGTCATAATAATCTCGGACAGGGGCATGAGGTGAATATATGGTGGTCTGTGGTCAGGATGTTTTGGTTCATCAAAATCTGCCAGTTCATTTACCCTGTCCTTTACTCCTTTTTTGATTAAACCACCGCAATTGCTGCATTTCCAGTTTGATGAAATGCATTGTTCCATTGTGTAATGGGTATAACATTTTATGCATGCAGATTCGTTGTACTTGCCTTCCTGGGGATAGAATCCTGCATTATACGTAACTCCATACCCGTTTTCCCTGAGAATTGCTTTTTTCAGTCCATGGAATGATATTTCTGGAACATTTATCTGGTTAAATTCCCTTGCCAGTTTATTTGACCAGGGGGAATGCGCATCAGAGTTTGAAAGGAAAGTCAGCCTGTGCAGCTCTTCAATCCTGTCTGCATAGTCACTGTCAGCACTTAGGCCAAGTTCCAGAAATGAAATGTAATCTGTCATATCCTGATAGCAGCTTTTCAGGGAATCATGGTATGCATAAAGTGCTGTCCATGGAGTAAAAGCATGACATGGCCCGATAAGTGCTTCGACATCCTTTGCAATCTCTGCAATTTCAGCTCCGTTGAGCCTGACAGTTGGCCTGCCATCTGCTTTGAGATTACAGAATTTACCTATCCTTTCAGCAAGTTCTTCAGCTTTTGATATGGATGGCAGTAAAAGAAGATGGTGTACCCTGCTGCTGTCTTCAATTTCAGTAGTGATGATAAAATTAGTTTTCCCGATGGCTATGGTTTCATCATCAACAGATGCTTTTTTTATGTCTTTTAACCATTGCGGATGAGTGCAGTCCCCGGTTGCAACCAAGTCTATACCTTTTTTCGCCGCCTCTTCTGCCATTACTGGCAGTTCCATTTTATTCGAACAAGCCATCGAATATTTGGAATGCAGGTGAAGATCGGCATTAATTAACATTTATCCAATATATCTCAGATCTTCGTCCTTAGCAGTGCTCAGGTCTGGCATGCCTTTCTGTTGCTGTTCGACTTCCTTGAGCCTTGCAACAATTTTTTCCATTTCCTTGGCACGCTCTTCAAGAGGACCCACGTCAATGTCTATCTCAAATATTTTGCATACTACTTTTAGCAGGGACTGGGCACTTTTCGGGTCTACAAGATAGCCTGATGTAAGTCCCATCAGGCATGCTGCGTCTATGCCCTTGAATTTGCTAAGTCCGAGCAAAAGTCCGGATGCACCTACAATTCCGCCTCCAGGTTCATTTTCCTTGAAGTTGACGCCGTATTCTTTCAACTCGTCAACAAGGTCAGAATTGTTCACTGCTCCGAGGACCTCTTCAGAATATGTCAGTTGTCCGGTAGGGAATCCGCCAAGGGTGTATATCCTTTTACACCGAATTCCTGTGCCAGCTCAAGGTAAATAGTACAGAGTTTATAGTGTCCTTCTGTGGAAGAACTCTGGTGGTCTCCGACAAGCGCAATGATATCATGGTTATCCGTGTGGCAGACAAACATCTCGTTGTTTACCAGATGGATCTCACTGTTTTCATCAACCATTACCTGTGGTGGAAAATGGTGGGAATATATCTCAAGTACCTTTTCTGCATCAAGTTCTTCGACAAGATGTTCTGCGACAAGTTTTCCAACATGCCCTACTCCCGGAAGTCCAACTATAAGTATTGGGTCCTTGAGTTGAACATCTTCTTTTGTACGAATAACTTCTATTTCCTGCATAAAATACCCTCTTTCCTTGCTAATCTGCGATATTTCCCATAAGGGTCCTTTGGGAAAATCTTGCAGGTTGTGGCCTAAAAGTATCACTTCCACATTGCTTACAGGTATTCTCAAGGGAATACCTGCCGCATTTCCTGCATTTGAAAAATTTATTTCCCAAAGGAATCTCACGCCTTTAATGTGTCATTGTGCCTGTGGAATTCACCTTTTCCACCAAGCTGTTCAATAGTGTCAATGGCTGCGTTTGCAGATTTCTTTAACACAGCTTCTGCTTTTTTGTAGTCAGGAGCTATGACTTTTATACGATATCTTGGAGCTCCGGTGTAACTGATATCTACTCTGACTCCTTCTTCCTCGATCTGATTTCCAGCCTCAAGAGCTGTTTTAATGATCTCTATTCCGTCAGGGAGATAACAATTGAGGTCTATGAATCCTGCTATATCTACAAAAGGCAGTTTGATGTTATTCTGGGCTACTGTGACAATGCTTGATACAAGCTTTTTCTTCATTTTCACATCATTAAAAGCAGCTTCTGCATTGATTGCTGCTTCCTCAAATGCGGAATAAAGGCTACCAAAGTTTTCCAGCAATTTGAGCTTTATTTTACTCATCTCATCTTCGCTGGTTCCGGTTTCCTCAGAAACGAACTGAAGCCATTTTACAGCCTTCTGCTCATTCTTCCAGTCCTGGATCTTTGCACGTCTCTGGTGCTCATTTACATCTTTCAGGGACAGGTCTATGTGACGACGTGAGGAGTCTACATTAAGTACTTTACAGACTACCTTCTGTCCTTCACGTATGTGGTCTCTGACATATTTGACCCATCCTGCCTTGATTTCTGATATGTGGATAAAACCTTCTTTTCCACCGAATTCCTCAAGGGTTACGTAAGCACCGAAATCAGTTACGTTCTTGACGGTACAAACGACAAAATCCCCGGTTTCGGGCCAACTGTTCTCATCCATTATAAATCACTTTGAATTACTCGAGTACTTCGAGTATGTGTGTTGTGATTGATGATTTTCCGCCGGTAGGCTCAGCAAGTGTCCTTCCGCATACAAGGCATGTTACCTTGCGGCTTGCACTGCCGAAAATTACCTGCTCGTTCTCACAATCATTGCATTTTACACGTAAGAATCTGCTCTTTGGTTTGCTATCCATTTACATCACTCCGCGAAGTCGAATTTCTTTGCTCTGAAACATGGTCTCTGGTGTGCCTTGTTACATTCTGTGCACCTGTATCTGAGCCATATTCTCTTTGTTGGCTTGTCTCCACCAGGTACCTTTGAGAACTTACCGCTGTTTCCGATACCTGTCTGGCGTTTCTTCTGTCTCTCGATGTGTGTAAGTGACGATGCCTTACCCTTCTTCACTCTCTCAGCAATATGCTCTGTGTGCTTTTTGCATGAAGGGCAGTGTGTTCTGAATCTCTTTGGAATCTTCATTATCTTCACCTTGATAAATTCATTATTTTTACAGGATTATTTGTGCCACGTTACGTTTTACAAGTCCTTTTGCATTCAGGCCCGGTAAAACAACAACGTCTTCGGCATGTAATGTGTAATTGCGATTATCCATAGCCTTGAAAGTAGCCATGTCCTCCAGTATTCGCACAACAACGAATTCTTTATTTATATTACTTTTGCCTATTTCACCCTTCTCATTGCCGTCTTCTTTGTCCTTGTCAGTCACTGGCTGTTGCTCTCTGGACTGCCCTTCATTTAAGGACTCTGGCTCCTGTTTTTCCTTCCCTGTCTCATCGGGGGACAATGCTGGCTTTTTCTTAGTTGCCTGGGGGTCAAGAATAGGCACAAGCAAGTCCTTACGTGCTGCGTTAATTGCGGAAAGTACAGAGTCATAAACCTTTTTTCTTCCGGCAACAGTTTGTTCATATCCTGTGAAGGGGGCATGCTGGAAAATGCATTATTGGTAGCGTAACTTATTATTTTCCTGATCCTGCGTATAAATATGACCTCAATATCCGTAATCGCACTCTGAAGTTCATCCTCAAGCATCTTTGATTCTACTGAGCGCGGATTATTTATTTTCTGGATCTCTTCCTCAAGCTCCTTTACATATTTTTCAACATCCGGAAAAAAGCAGGGTGGAGTGACTTGAGTGTTGAACTGCTTTCTTCTCTGAGGGCATTTTTCAGTTCAGTGCGATCCATATTCCGCAACACCTCTGCACATAAGATATACTGCGGCATACTCCGGTACTTCCTGTATGCCTTCCTCTACCATGAGGTCCTTCCCTTTCATCTGAACAGCAAACGGTTTAATCACTTTTATTTTTACCGACTTGTCACCGAAAACCACTGCATCGTTAAGTGGTTCAAAGGTTTCCAGTTCATCAATCGAAAGAGCTGTTACTTTCATTCCTGACTTCCCGTGAAGTGAACCCGGCAGGCGTATAAGACGCTTAATATCTGCAGTGACAGGCTCGTCAACACATGCAGCCATTTGTTCTACGCCCTGATTGACAATGCCCATAAGAATGTCTTTCTTAATACCTCCAAGGGCATCCATCTTGCCTTCTCTCAAAGCATTAACCCGGGCATCATCCTTGAATGTTTCAACTATCTTTTCTGCAGTGGTCTTGCCTACTCCTTTGAAACCTGTGAGTATTTTTACAGCATTTTCATCTTTTGCAAGGGAAGTCAGGTATGATATGAGATAACGGTTAATTCTTCCTCCCCATCCCCCATCGTTCTCTGAAGGGAATACTGCCATTTTTGCGGATTCAGCACCTGCATCTCCTGAAATTTCCCTTTTGGAAAAAATCTTTTCAAGGTTGAGTCCCTTGGAACTCACATAATCAACGATTTCCCTTCTTTCGGCACTTCCAAGTGAAAGTACTAATTCCTCACTGATATGGAAGTGGTAACCCCTGCCACCTGAAAAAACAGCATGTACTTCCCTTTCACTGAATCCAAAATCATCCATCAGGAACTCAAGAAGCTTCAAAGTCTCTCTTTTTCCTTTCTCAAGCATATCGGCATATGAATTAATGCCACCCGGGAGGTGGTCTGAATCAATATCAAAAATAAGGTCAGCTTTTTGCCAGTTTTTTTCCTTCATCTTTGGAGCGCCGGGATACTCGTAGTATGCAACTGAATAGTAGGCATGGGCTGGTGCAATTCCTGTGAGGTAATCATGTAACTCACCTTCAGAACCAAAGGCACGATGTCTTTTCATGAAAGTATCCTGTCCACTGGTAAATTCAATAAACCCCCATTCCCTTGAAGTAAATTCGGGGGGAAGTCTTATGTCTGCGGTTGAATAGTAATTCTGGAACGCTGATACTAGAAATCGCCTTGTACTCTCATTCATCTGCTGCCTGTATCTCCTCTGGAAAAAGCTCTGGTACTAAATCTGTTTAATGCGTCATAAACCTTATAGTCACCGTCTGCATAATAGTCCCCGCATGAAGAAGGAAATGACCAGTGCCGATGTGGCTGCTCTTGCCTATGAGCTAAGTTCTGGTGATACATCTATTATAGATGCCAAAATCGCCAAGATATACCAGCCAACTGCTGATGAGATCAGGATTAACCTTTTTGTTTACAACAAGGGAAGAGATAATCTTGTTATCGAGGCTGGAAAACGTGCCCATATGAGTCAGCACCTGCGTCCAAGTCCAAAACTTCCCCAATCATTCCCCATGATGCTCAGGAAACATATCATGGCAGGACGTATCACTTTTGTCAAACAGTATGATTTTGACAGGATACTTGAGATTGGTGTTGTACGAGGTGGAGTGGACACTGTTCTGGTTGTGGAACTTTTTTCACCGGGAAATATTGTCCTTCTTGATTCAGAAAGAAAAATTATCCTTCCAATGAAACCTGTAACCTTCAAGGGTAGGAGGATACGCAGCGGAGAAGTTTACCAGTATCCTGATGCCCAGATTAGTCCTGTTGATGCAGGTGCAAAGGATCTTGAAAAGGTGTTTTCACAATCTGATGCTGATCTTGTCAGGACAATTGCAACCAGGTTTAATCTGGGTGGCGTGCTTGCAGAGGAAGTATGTGCAAGGTCCGGTGTAGACAAGGCAAAGCCTGCAAAAGATGCTGATTCAGGCGACATAACGGCAATTATTGCCGCATTTAAAGAGGTTTTTTCTCCTCTTCTCTCGGGAAACTTACAACCATGTGTTGTTAAAAAAGAGATAAAAGGTGAAATGCAGGCATTTGATGTGCTTCCTTTCGAACTTAATATTTATAAGGAATATGAAAAAGAATCATTCCCCACATTTAATGCTGCTCTGGATGAATTATTTGGCAAACTGGCAGCAGAATCCGTGCAGGAACAGGTAACTGCTGTTAAGAAAGAAAAAGTGAATGTTTTTGAACGCAGGCTCCAGAAGCAGGAAGCAGCAATCGAAAAATTCAGCAAGGATGCTGAAAAGCAGACAAATATTGCAGAGAAAATCTATGCCCATTATGTTGAAATTGAACAAATAATCGCTGTCTTGCTGCAGGCTCGCGATAAAGGTTATTCATGGGATGAAATCCGTTCTATTATTAAAAAAGCAAAGGATACCGTACCAGGTGCAAAGTGGATAGTAAGTATTGATTCTTCAGCAGGTAATATAGTACTTGATCTTGAGGGGGTCAAAGCTACAGTTGATATTAAACTTACAGTTCCGCAGAATGCCCAGGTTTATTACGATAAAGCCAAAAAACTCACCAAAAAGAAAGACGGGGCACTCAAGGCAATTGAGGAAACAAAACTTGCAATGCAGAAAAAAGAGAAGAAAGTTTCCAATAAGCGCAAGGTCAATACTAAAAAATACTGGTATGAGCGTTTCAGGTGGTTTATGTCTTCAGATGGTTTCCTTGTAGTTGCAGGCAGGGATGCTGACAGTAATGAGGAAATTGTCAAGAAATATATGGAAAAGCGTGATATTGTTTTCCATACCCAGGTACCCGGAGCTCCTATTACGGTTATCAAGACAGAAGGCAGGGAAGTTCCTGAACAAACCCTGGAGGAAACTGCACAGTTTGTGATATCGTATTCAAGTGTCTGGAAATCTGGCCAGTTCAGTGGTGATTGTTACTGGATAAAACCTGAACAGGTCTCTAAAACTCCTGAATCCGGTGAGTACCTGAAAAAAGGTTCATTTGTCATTCGTGGTGAGCGTAATTACTTCAGGGATGTGCAGGTTGCAGCGGCAGTTGCCCTTGAACTTCAAGGCAAGACCCGTGTAATAGGCGGACCTCTCTCTGCAGTAAGTAAACATGGCGAGAATGTTGTTGAAGTTGTTCCGGGAAAGTTTAACCAGAATGATGTGGCAAAAAAGATATACAAAATATATGTTGATAAATTAGGTGATCCCAATTTCGTAAAACAGATTGCTTCTCCTGATAAGATTGCAATGATGCTTCCTCCGGGAGAATCGGACATCAGGGACCAGTGAATTTAACATTTCTTATTTTGGGAAATGTTTCTTTCCATTGTTTGCTATATTATTGATGTATTTTGAGTTATATAAGGTGTTATAATGAGGGTAGTAAATAGGAATTTGAAAGGCAGAGATGGTGAAATCAAACTTGTTCCTGAAACACTTGATGACCTCTGGCACCTGAAGTATATCATCGAGAAAGGGGATCTGGTTTTTGCTCTTACTAAAAGAAAGGCAGATGCTGCTTCGGACAAACTCCGGCCTGAGAAATCAGAGAAAAAAACAGTAAGACTTGGAATCAGGGTTGAAGAACTTGAATTTCACAAATTCTCAAATCGTCTCAGAATACACGGTATGATTGAGCAGGGTATGGATGCAGGACATTACCATACTTTCAATGTAGAGGAAGGACTTGACATTTCCATTATCAAAACCTGGAAGAAAGATCAACTGGAACGTGTTGATGAGGCTGAAAAATCTTCAAAACGTCCTAAGGTTGTCATTGTTGCAATTGAAGAAGGTGATGCTGACATTGGTCTTGTGAGGCATTATGGCATTGAAACTTACTCTCATATCAGCCAGTCATCAGGTAAGGGAGAGGGGACTCTCAGGGAAGTTTTTTTCCAGGAAATTACCAGCCAGCTTGTTCATGCAGCATCGGAGTCAGAGTCAATAGTAGTTGCAGGTCCTGGATTTACAAAGGAGGATTTTATGAAATACCTGAGTTCACAGGAGCCGGACCTTGCCTCAAGGGTTATTACAGAAGACACTTCTTCAACTGGTATGTCCGGTTTTCAGGAAGTTCTCAGGCGTGGGGCAGTGGATCGTATAATGGAAGAATCCAGAATTGCAAGGGAATCCAGCCTGATGGATGACTTACTGAAGGAAATTGCTATTGATGGGAAAGTGGCATACGGTCTTGAAGAAGTGAAAATGGCACTTGATTATGGGTCTATTGATACACTTCTTGTAGCTGATGAAATGCTCCGGATTGAGAGGGAAAAGGGTAGTATCGACTCATTTTTGAGGGATGTGGAGCATAACCAGGGAAAAATAGTTGTTTTCAGTACGATCTTTGAGCCGGGGCAGAAACTTCTTGCACTTGGTGGCATTGCCGCATTGTTGCGGTTTAAGATCTAAATTGCCCTTATTTTGCAGCCCTGTTCTTTTTTGTCCGTTCTTCTCGGAGAAGGCAAACGTATATTCTATTCTCATTAATAAACGTTTCGGAACGGTTTTGTATGTGTTGCACACACCAGGCACAACAAAACCCATTACGGTATATATATTTATACAGTCATGAGTTTTTAACATTTAATATGTTCTTTTAGTGTTTTAGGATAAAAAAAGCTCTATAGGTGTTTTGATTGCTATTAAAACATTTTTAAACGTCTAAAATAACAAATAAAGGTCTTATAGTAATTATCCTATTTTATCATAATCAAAAATGATATATACTTCTACTTTAAAGTCCTTATCTGGAGGTGAAATAGGTAACACTTGGAGGTAGACAAGCAGTTACATTATTTACTAAAATTTGATGGAAATAATTTTTCTGACATTATTTTTAGGTCAGTACTAAAACAGTTAAGTCAGTAATAAACAGTTATAACTACTAGAATTATTTGACAATTATATAGTAATTTATCTTAGGGAAGTGATAAACTATGGAAGGAGAAGTAACAATAACAGATACAACTGCATCAAGTCCAGCAGCAGTAGGTTTCTTTGGACTTGGTTTTGCAGCTACATTCGCAGGACTTTTAAACATGGGTATGATCCCAGACGCCTTATGGTTATTGCAATGGCAATAACACTTGGTGGAATTGCAGAAATTATCGCAGGTTCCAGCTCTGGAAGAAAAATGACACATTCGGTGCAACAGCATTCACAATATTCGGTCTCTGGTGGATCGCATTCTCATACATCAACCTGGCTCCGGCAGGAATCTTCAATGCTCCAATGGAGGCAGCAAGTGCTGTATCAATGGGATACTTTACCCTCTTCTGGGGTCTCATCGCAACTGCACTTACCGTCGCAACACTTAAGATTTGGCCTGAAGATGCTTACACTTGTCTTCGTAGTGCTTGACCTTACATTCTTCAGTCTTGCACTGGTATTCTTCGGAATGTTCCCACTTGCAATTGCAGGAATGATAACCCTTATTACAGGTCTTGTAGCACTCTACATTGGTATTGCACTTGTCTACGCTTCAGTTGACATCAAGCTGCCACTCTAAAGTTGAGTTAGAAAAGTCAATTTAAAAGATCGGTAGTTTCTACCGATTAATTCTTTCTTTTTTAAGTTTTAATCACCGCAGATTCTTGATTAAAGGCAATTTCTGTATTTCCTCAGAATAATTGTTCGGGGAAAAGATGGATTTATCTTTTTCACTCCCACAAAATTTACTGAACTTATGATATTGTAATTTTCCATCAGGAAATTAACTTGTCAGACAGGTTCAGAATAAAAAATGGATTTTGTTTGTTCAGTTAAGGCGAATTGCCCTTTCTGCAGATTCAATATGGAGGAGTTCTTTTCCATCCATGTATACGTGGATAACCCCGCCGGATTCAGAAACAGTTACTGCGATGGCTACAGTGTCCCTGGTAATTGCTGCAGCTGAAACATGTCTTCCACCCAGTCCTTTTTCAACCGAAATGTCCCTTGCATCAACGTCAAGATATCTTCCGGCAGCCTCGACCATCCCTTCTCCTGATATTACGAAAACACCGTCAAGTTGGGCAAATTCTTTAACTGATTCCCAGTTTTTCCTGTCGAGTATACTTCTGTCTTCTTCTTCCTGCCCGACATATGGATTGAGAATCATCTGGTGCGAACGCATCATCACTTCTTCAACATCACCTACAATAAATGCCGTACCAATCTTTTCCTTCTCTTCCTGTATTGGAAATATCAAAAGCTATTTTCATGACTGCGCGCAGTATGTCAGTGGATATTCTTTCCTCACATTCTTTGAGGATTTGTACCATGTGGTTTTCAGAGAGGTTGTGGACAATAATTGCGTAGGACTCCTTGCTTTCTATTATTCCGACTATTGTTCCTTCCTCAACTTCTTCCATCATGAATTCAATAGCAGAAATTTTCTCAACATGTTCGGTTTTTCCTGCAGCCTTCTGGCTGACCTTGTCAAGGATTTCCTTTGATTTTTTCTTCCGTGTTTTTACTGCTTGCAACCAGGTGGTCAAAAAGATTTTTTTGTTTACGGCTTGCAAAATATACAGGAATACGTGTGTCCATCAGTTCCGGCTCAATGTCACCAGAAACTATTATGGCTGTTGAATCCAGCCCTTCTGCAAGCCTGATAGCAGTGTTAACAACTATTTCTGTATTTTTCAATTTACTTCCCCTCTGTTCTATAAAACCAGTGAAACTATTAAAACTTAGTATATTATATATCTCTCCTTTATAAATAATATTACACATTAGCGTCATTAATATAAGCTCCCAGCTTTAAATGATAATTGGTGATAGGTTTGGTGAGAACTTTTGTTGCGGTTGACCTCCCCGGGGAGTTGCATGATAAGATTGCCGATGTTCAGTCAAAGTTCAATAGTTTTAAGTTCAAATTCGTAGATCCGTCAATAGTACATTTAACTCTGAAATTTCTGGGGGATATTCCTGAAGACAGGATTGAAGATGTATCAAAGGCATGATACAGTAAAATGCGATCCTTTTGAAGCCCATGTCAAAGGACTGGGTGTATTTCAAAACCAAAGTTTGCTAAAGTCATATGGCTTGGTTTTGAAGGTGATTTTGAGAAGCTCTATGAGTCAGTTGAGCAGTCCCTTTCAGGCTTTGAATTTGAACCGAATCTTCATAAATTCAGTGCACATGCACCCTTGCAAGGGTAAAATACCTTCCAAAAAGAAGAAAACCGAGTTTCTCGAGCTTCTGGACGAACTAAAAGATATCGATGTAGGGGACATGCATGTTGGTAACATCAAACTGAAAAAGAGCACACTTACTCCACAGGGTCCTGTCTATGAGACTCTCCATGAAGTAAGCTTGTATGATTATTACTTTCAGTCAGTTTCATAAGCTGAGAATCCACTGGAATGCACAATTCTTTTATCAGTGGTTATAATCAGGCATTCCGCACCGTCTATATTCTCAATCATGGCAATTCCATCTTCTTCTCCCAGGACAAATACGGCAGTTGCAAAAGCATCTGAGTCCATAGATGTTTCGGCTATCACAGTTGCACTGATAAGGTTCTGTGATGAATAGCCGTTTCTTGGGTCTGCTATATGGGAAACTTTTGCAGCATCACTGAAGTAACGTTCATAATTACCGCTTGTGGCAACTGCCATATCCTGCATTTCCATGATAGTTATTGCATCCTCTGCCCTGTCAGGATTCTGGAGTCCAACTCTCCACAGGCTTCCGTCAGGTTTGGTACTATGTACCTTCCATCTCCACCGGCATTAACAAAACCTGCTGTAATTCCATCACTAATCATTGATTCAATTGCCATATCTACGGTATAAATCCCTTGGCAACTCCTCCAAGTGTGATTTTCATTCCATCTTTCATTGAAATATTGCTGCCTTCTATTGTTATTGCTGAATAGTTAACGAGTTTGAGTGTTTCGTTGATTTCTTCAGGTGTCGGATCCTGAAAGGTGCCACCCGGGCTGTATTTGCTTGCCCATAGATCAAGTATTGGCTGTACAGAGATGTCAAAAGCTTCCCCGCTGACTTCCGAGTAGTGTTTTGATCTGTTGACAACATAAACAAGATCCGGGTCTGCGTTATGCACAGTGCCTGAGTATTAAGTATGCTGATTTCACTGCTATTATCGTAGTTATTCATCAGTTTATCAACGTAGGATATCTGTTCAAAAGCCCGATCAATTACTTCATATGCAAAAGTTTCATTGGAGTTTATTACAGATATTGTAACAGTTGTATCCATTAAACTTCTGGTCTGGGAGTAGCTTTTTCTTCGATTTGGCTTCCATTGTTCTGGTCAAATGGATAATTTATCACGAATAATACTGTGAAAAACGCTATCAGCACAATGGCAACAGTTTTATACCTCATGTTGTATGAAAAGATATAACTAAATATTAAACTTTATGTACCGCGGAGCAGAAGGAAGTCTGATTCCTTCTGTATAATTATTATATTCATCTGAAGGAAGTAATAGAATGAGCAATCCCAGCACAGGTTCAGGTACGGGAACTAGTTCAAGCAAGGATAAGTATCTTGTTGTCGCCCTTCATCAGCTAATGGAAGAATACGGTTGGAGAGGTATAGAGAAACACTTCGGTTTTGTAAAACATCACATTATTTACGTAAAACCGGGGTCAAATCTCGATAAAATTGAACTGAAGGCAAACGTGCTTGGCAATCATATGGATGTGGACTTTTTGGGAATAACGCCCCAAAAAGGCCTTCTTGACAAGGTTTTCGATTTTAATGTTCGCGTAGTGCGCAAGTCATTTGAGATTGATAAATACGTCTCAAATGATATGAAAATAACAAACGAGCAGAGCCTGAGAAACAGCATTATAGTTGTTATCAGACAGCTCGAAGAAGTTGCAGAGGACTAGAGCGAGGTAAGTATGGCTAAAATGAATGTTGTTCTTATCGGAATTCTCCTCGTTATGTTCGCAGCAGCTGGCGTTTATACTCATATTGGATACAGCGGTAACGAAGCTTTATCCACTCATTATATGACAGAGCAGAAATGGTCTGACAGTTCATGCAGCGGTTGCCATGCAGGCGTTTATGAGGAAGTTTCCGAATCATATCATGTGGAACAGGACATGAAAAAATGGTCTTCAATAATGGATTTTGGTGTTACGGTTGACAGTATTGATGAAGATACCAGGGCTGTAACCTATGGCCAGGTTCACCCGGGTGGTGGATACATGGAAGACTACGGAGTAGATGTTGATTGTATGATCTGCCATGTTCAGGCAGAATATGATTTTGAGGCACGTGCAGAAAGCATAGCTTCAGGTAATTTTGAAGATGCCAACGAAGCTGCAGTTGAAGAATCAAGGATTGAGCTACAGAAAGAACCACTCTATGTGGCAAGTTACATGCTTGATGTTCTGGCACCTCTCCCCCTTGTGACCGAAATCCACGATGAGATAAACGGTGCTCCAAACAAGGAACTTTGTAGTAGCTGTCACTCAGGTGATATTACAACAACAGCAGTGGCATGGAACCTTGAAGCTTCAGCTTCCTATGATGTCCACGACGAAGTTGACTGTCAGGAATGCCACGAAACAGAAGAGCACGAGATAGGCAGTCGTGAATACCTGTTTGCTTCAGAATCCGGGCATATGGAACTTGAAGCCGGTGTAGTGGACTGTGACTCCTCAGGATGTCATGAAGGAATCTCACACGGCGGAATGGTTGATGCTCACCTTGAATTTGTCAGCTGTGAATCATGTCACATACCTGCACTTCCGGGAACCGATGCTACCGGCACTCCTGTAGTTAAGGAATTCAGCTGGGCAAATGGTGTCCGTGAAGATGTTATCTATGAATCTGAATTTACACCAACACTTAGCTGGTCATCAGGAGTCTATTATGACATGCTGCCAACTGCACAGGAACGTGAAGATGAATCCGTGCTTAAACCATACAACGTAATAACAGGTATCTGGTGGGATGAAGGAACCAACGCCGAAGTACTTGCAAATCCAAACACAAGTGCAGAGATTGGTAACCCGATAGACCCTGCTGAAGTTCTCAGCGCAGATGCAGACGGTGATGGTATGGTTACTGAAGAAGAGATCCATTCATACGATGCTGATGCAGATGGAACACCTGATTACCCGGATGCTGTTCTCAGGCATGTGGAGATGTTCTATCAGGTAAGCCACAACATTGCAGGTACTGAAACAGGCCTTGCAGATCCTCTTGTTTGTGCAGACTGTCACGGAACATCAGCTTCAGAGACTCTCCAGAATGTACACTTTGGTGATACAATAGATGACTGTTCAAGCTGTCATGACATCATACCTGTGATCAACTGGAAATCACTGGGTTATGATGCAGATCCGGCAGAAACAGATCCACCAACAGATTTCGCTTCCAAGACAATTGAAGTGAGTGTTGAAGGTGCAAAGCCAACTGAAATTGAAAGGGAGCCTGCATTCTAAGGAGCTGATAATGTGGAAATTAAAACATTGGACAAATTACCGGAAAAAATAATAATTCCACTCAGGCAGCACAGGGGTGCTGTCTGTGAATCCCTTGTTAAGAAAGGCGACAGGGTTCTTGTCGGACAGAAAATAGGTGAGAGCAGTGAATACTACTCTTCATCTGTTCATTCAAGTGTCTGTGGTGAAGTCCTTTCTGTTGAGGAAGCAGCCCACCCGGATGGCAATAAGGTAATGAGCGTTATTATCCAGCCTGAAGAAAGCAATGAATCAGTTGAGTTCCCAAAATGCAGTGATATAACTTCCGACCAGCTTGCTGAGTTCATAAAGGAATCCGGAATCGTTGAACATTACGGAATGCCAACACATACTGTTCTCAGGCCAAAAGGTAAGAAGATAGACACAGTTCTTATCAATGCAACATCATCCGAATGGATTGGTGGAACCTTCAGGACTCCTGCAGATTATGCATCCCAGATGATTGATGCACTAAAACTGCTCATTAAGGCAGCAGGTGCCAAAAACGGTGCAATAGTCTTAAGGACCGATGATCAGGAATCAATTGATGCTTTTGAGAGCATAGAAATCGATGGTAAAAAAATCCAGGTAGCACCACTTGTGGGCAGCCGAAAAATGGGTTATTACCTGAAGGAGCAAGGTTCAAATATTGTAGTCCTTTCCCAGGAACGCATTTTTGGTAAAAAGATTCTCAATTTCCTTACATATAATGTAACAGGAAGAAAGGTTAAAATTGGCTGTGATCCTACAAGCGTGGGTGTTGCAGTATGTGGAATTAAATCCGCTAAGGCACTTTATGATGCAGTTAATGAAGGCAGGCCGTTCTATGACACCGTTCTTTCAATTGAAGGTGTTTCTGATAAAATGGAATATCTCCTTGTGAAAATAGGAACTCCTTTTAAGGACGTAATTGACCACTATGGCTACAAAGGTGAGATTGGCAAGCTAATTGCCAATGGTGTAAGAACCGGTGTTGCTCAGTATACTGATCAGGTTCCTGTAACAAAAGGTACAACAAGGATATCCCTGCAGAAACCAGAAGAAGTCCTCAGGGACGAATCAATTGAATGCATCCATTGTGCACGTTGTGTTGATGTCTGTCCTGTTGAGCTTATTCCAAGCCGCCTTGCTGTAATGGCAGATCAGGGACGTTTTGATGAATGCAGGCAGATACACGTTGAAAACTGTATTGAATGCGGTGACTGTGCAGCAGTCTGCCCTTCAAAGATACACATTCTGCAGCTAATCAGGTATGCTAAGGATGCTATTGAAATGGCATATGATAACCTGCCTGAAAAGGAATCATGCAATCTGAAACTTGGCTGTGGATGCGGAGGTGAGTAAGATGACCTATACTATTTCAGCTCCCCCTCACAAGAAAACAAAATTAGACTTTAAAACATTAAATATCAGCAAAATAATTGCTCTGCTTCCACTCTGTTTCGCGGCGATATACTTCTTTGGCATTCCTGCTCTTGGAATTATTATTGCATCCGTGGCAGCCGCCGTTGCAACAGAATTTGGAATCCAGACAATATCCAAACAGAAAGTAACGATTGCAGATGGTCATGCAGCAATGGTGGGACTTATGCTTGCATTACTGATCCCTCCTGAAGCTCCTATATGGATTGCTATTGTTGGTGGTTTCTTTGCAATTGCCATTGGAAAACATGTTTTTGGTGGCATTGGTTCTTACATTTTCAATCCTGTGCTTGTTTCATGGGTATTTATCAGAAGTGCATGGTCATCATATATGGTGCCTGCATCTATTCCTCATGTTGGCCAGTTCTCAGACCTTCTTTTTGAGAATGGTGCCGGTCTTATGGTTGGTGTTTCTCCAATACTGCTTATTGGCGGTGTTTACCTTATATACAAGAGATATGTTGACTGGAGAGTTCCACTTTCATTCTTTGTGACACTGGTTGCAATTCCACAGATCCTCCTGTTTATCTCCAGTGTGGCTGTTCTTATTCATGAAGGTGTACTCAATCCGCTGATGTACATGTCACAGCTCTTTGTCTTCCTTGATATGAGTCCGGAACTGCCCTATGCAATGATCGGTGCAGTGTTCTTTGGAATACTTTTCCTTGCAACAGACACACCTACCTCACCAGTAACCAAGAACGGTCGTATTGTTTATGGTATTGTGTGTGGAGCACTCGTCTTCATTTACGGTTACTTTGCAAACTATGTTGATGGTGTACTGTATGGTATCTTCCTTGCAAACTGTGTTGGTTCCTATATAGAACTCAATACAATGCCTGCGTCATTCGGTACCATGTCCCTGCCGGAGAAGCTCTACAGAAAGGTCATGGATAAGGTTCCTGCATCCATGAAATTCGAGGTGATTAACAATGAGTGAATCCAATAAGGATACGGTTGTAGTCATAGGAAAACTTGTACTCATATCAATTGTGGCAGCTCTGTTGTTAGGTATTACTTATGTTCCTACAAGTGAACAGCTCAAGATTAATGAAGCAAACTCCAAAAGAGATTCTTGGACAGTTGATTTCAGATGCAAGTGGTTTTGAAGAAGTCTACGGAGATTCTGTGGATGAAGATGGTAATCCAATAGTGCTTTATTACCGTGCACTTGACCCTTCAGGTAACATAATTGGTTATGCATTCTTCCAGCAGCAGGCCGGTGCACAGGGACCACTTGTTGTTGCAGGTGGCGTTGATTCAACGTTCTCAACATTCCGTGGTATGGATGTCCTGAGTCATGAGGAAACTCCTGGTCTGGGCGCAAAGATTGTAGAAGAGCCATTCCAGAGTCAGTTTGTAGATATTCCTGTTTCATCACTGAGTCTTTCCAGTTCAGGAGGAGCAATTGACTCAATTACCGGTGCAACTATTTCATCACAGGCTGTGATTGATGCACTGAACACAAAAATAGGTGAAATTGAAGGAGCAGAGGGTGATATTATGGACCCGTTAAGTGAATATATTCGTGGTATTACAAGAGACAACCCGATTTTCGGACTTGTTCTGGGCCTCTGCCCTACACTGGCAGTAACCACATCAGTCGAAAATGCTATCGGTATGTCCGCAGGTACGGCATTTGTACTTGTATGTTCAAACGTTTTCGTTTCAGCCTTAAGAAAACAGATTCCTTCGGCTGTAAGACTTCAATATTCATTATCATTATAGCGACGTTCGTGTCGATTGTAAAAATGATAATGCAGGCTTATTTCCCGCCCATGTACGCGGCGTTAGGTGTATTCATACCGCTGATTGTGGTAAACTGTATCATCATCGGCCGTGCCGAGGCATATGCTAACAAGAACAATGTGTTTTATTCTTTCATAGACGGTCTTGGTATATCGACAGGTTTCCTGCTGGTATTGATGCTTATTGGTGGAATCAGGGAAACTTTGGTACAGGACAGATCGTAACATTTGATTACACTCTGATTACCCTTCCAATCAATCCGTCAGTTACTACAATGATACTGCCACCGGGTGCTTTCCTAACAATAGGAATACTGATGGCAATCGTGAATTATCAGAGAGCAAAGAAGAGAGCAAAGGGTGGTTAAAATGGTAGAAAAAGCATTATTTGCCATTCTTATGGATGGTATTTTCATTAAGAACTTCCTGTTTATCCAGTTCCTTGGACTCTGTTCCTTTGTGGGAGTAACCAAGGATGTTAAAAGTGCGGCAGGAATGTCAGGTGCTGTAGTCTTCGTTATGGCCATGGCATCCACTGTATCGTATCTGATTTACACATATATCTTAGTGCCCACAAAGATGGAATTCCTTGATCTTATCAGTTTCATCGTGGTCATTGCGGCACTTGTACAGCTTGTGGAATTCGTTGTCAGGAAGAACATCCCGTCACTTTACCGTTCACTGGGTATTTACCTGCCACTCATCACAACCAACTGTGCTGTACTTGGTGTAGTACTTTTGAACGTAAGTTCTGAGTACAATTTCATTCAGAGCGTTGTCTTCGGTATTGCAGCAGGTCTTGGTTACACCGTTGTAATGTTAATGATGTCCGGTATCAGGGAGCGTTCAACCTTTGTGAACATCCCGTCCTCTATCAGGGGACTGCCACAGGCATTCTTAATCGCAACAATGCTGTCAATGGCTTTTGTTAATTACTTCTGGGTGATTCCAATATGAGTGAACTTGTAACATTACTGGTACAGGCAACAGCCATCCTTGGTGGTCTTGGACTGGCTGTCGGTGTTATGCTCATTGTGGCATCCAAGAAATTCAAGGTAGAAACAAATCCTCTTGTGGATGAGATCGTTGAGATTCTCCCCGGAGCAAACTGTGGTGCCTGTGGTTATGCAGGCTGTGCCGACTTTGCAGAACGTGTAGTTAACGAAGGTGCACCAATCACAGGATGTCCAGTTGGTGGTTTTGATGTCGCCAGGGAGATTGGTGGCATACTCGGACAGGAAGTGTCCGAAGGCGATGAACAGTATCCATTTGTCAAGTGTAACGGCGGTCTTAATTGTGTTGATCGTTTCGAATACGTTGGTTTTGAGGACTGTAAGGCTGTCATGCTTCTATCAGATGGTGAGAAGGGCTGCAACTATGGCTGTATGGGCAGGGGAACCTGTGTACGTGCATGTCCTTTCGATGCACTTTCAATCGGTGAGGACCGTCTTCCTCATGTGAACAAGAACCTCTGTACAAGCTGTGGACTCTGTATCGCATCATGTCCTAATGACATACTTGTGTTTGCAAAGGAAACTGAAAAGGTACATGTCCTCTGTATGTCAAATGATAAAGGTAAGGCAGTTAAGGAATCCTGTACTGTTGGATGTATTGGATGTAAGATCTGTGAGAAGAACTGTCCTGAGGAAGCCATCAAGGTAACCAAGTTCCTTGCAGAGATTGATCAGGAGAAATGTACAGCATGTGGAATATGCGTGGAGAAATGTCCGCAGAACAGCATTTCTATAAGGTGATCATATGACATATAAGACAAAATTAGGCCTTGATGAGAACATCGTAGCAGCACTCAGCTATGTAGGTTTCTGGATTACAGGAATAATCTTCCTGCTTATTGAGCCGGACAACAAGTTCGTCAGGTTCCATGCAATGCAGTCATTGTTGATTTTCCTTCCACTTTCCCTTATCATTTTTATAGTGGGATGGGTTCCATACGTTGGCTGGATTATAGCTGATTTCCTTGGATTCGGCGCATTGTTCTTCATACTGGTGCTTGCCATTATGGCATACAGGGGAGCATTGCTTAAGATTCCTGTTGTAGGCAGCTATGCTTACAGGTTGATCTATCAGTAAATTACATTTTACATTTGCAGGAAGTCTCTTCAGAGGCACAAAATTCCTGCTTCTCTTTTTTTTATCTACGAAAACTTAAAAAACTACATCTTCCTATTAATGCAGGTATGCATACTTCTATGCGGAGGGTTTGAAATTAAAGAAGAGATATGGATTGAAAAGTATAGGCCCTTTAAGCTTGATGATGTGGTCGGCCAGACAGAGGCAGTTGAGAGGCTCAAATCTTACATTAAGACAAGAAATCTTCCACATCTTTTTGTTCTCAGGTCCTCCCGGTGTTGAAAACAGCAACATCCGTGTCAATTGCCCGTGAACTTTTCGGTGATTCATGGCGTGAGAATTTCACGGAACTCAATGCTTCTGATGAAAGGGGAATTGACGTTGTCAGGACAAAGATAAAGAATTTTGCAAAAACAACACCAATTGGCGGGGCAGATTTCAAGATAATCTTCCTTGACGAGGCAGATGCCCTGACTTCCGACGCACAATCAGCCCTCAGGCGTACCATGGAGCGCTATACCAATAATTGTCGCTTCATTCTTTCATGTAACTATTCATCCAAAATAATCGAACCTATCCAGTCCAGATGTGCTGTTTACCGGTTCCGCCCGCTTTCCGACGAAGCAGTGGCAGAACGTGTACGCTTTGTAGCACAGAATGAGAACCTGGATATTGCGGACGATGGTGTGGATGCCATCAAGTACATTGCACAGGGCGATATGAGAAAGTGCCATAAATGCCCTTCAGGCAGCAGCCCTGATTGCAGATACTATTCATAAGGATGCAATCTACAAGATAACAGCAACAGCCCGTCCTGAACAGGTAAAGGAACTCATTGAAACTGCGCTAGAAGGTAATTTCAGTGCTTCCAGAAAGCACCTTGACAGCCTTCTCCTTGAGCAGGGTCTTTCCGGGGAGGATGTTGTGGGGCAGATTTACAGGGCAATGTTTGATCTGGATATACCTGAGAGGCGTATGGTTGAGCTTATCGACGTAATCGGTGAAATTGATTTCAGGCTGACTGAAGGTGCCAATGAAAGAATCCAGCTTGAATGCCTGCTGGCACACTTTGTTCTTTCAGGAAAGGAATGATTGTGAGTCTTGAAGCAGCAGTACTGGACTTATTGTCCTCTTTTCCTCACTGGCTTGCAACCATGATTATTGGTGCAGTGCCAATTTTTGAATTGAGGGGTGCCATTCCCATTGCACTTGGTATCTATGAAATGAGTCCTGTGTCTGCTTATTTTTTTGCAGTACTGGGGAATATGCTGCCAGTTGTCCCACTACTTCTGTATCTGGATCCGGTTTCGAGTTATCTTCGTCGTTTTACAATATTCGATAAATTCTTCACATGGCTTTTTGGAAGGACCCATCGCAACCATTCAGAAAGGTTTGAAAAATACGGTACACTTGCGCTTACTCTCTTTGTAGCTGTTCCCTTGCCGGTTACAGGTGCATGGACCGGATGTGCGGCAGCTTTTGTTTTCGGTATAAAATTCAGACATGCTTTCCCTGCAATACTGGCAGGAGTAATGATAGCAGGAATAATAGTAAGTCTTGTCACACTGACCGGGATAAGCCTTGTGGACTTAATCTAAAAAAAAGAATGAAAATAAGGGCATTACTTGCCCAGCATTTCTTTTGCAAGTGATATATCTTCAGCTTTTACGGTTTTTCTTCCTGCATGCTCTGCAAGCTTAATTGCTTCCCTGGAAATTTCAAGGCCGTATTCTTCCAGTATTTCGGTAAGAGCAACACCGGCTGATTCACTAACTCTTTGTGCTCCTGCGTTCCTTATAACTCTCTCAATAGGTGCAAATGGTATAATTGTCATAAATATCCTCTTATATGTCCTGTAATTCTAATCTGATTTAATTTCACCTATAAATTAGAAAAAGACCATATAAATAGTTTTTTAAGGCTTTTTTATTGTACAATCAATCTGATTTGTATTATTAAAGCCTTTTTAACGCTATTATATTTAACTTGTAATTATAATTAGTTTTTTAATTACTTTTTCTTCATTTTGATTGCCAGATCTTTTCCAAGCCTGATGCACTCTGCCAGGTCTTTTTCATTGGGAATGTACTGTATTCTCAGCACAGGGTCTATTACTTGAACTCCTGCTTTTCTGAGTTTCTCTGCAATCTGTACAGGGGCTTCCCCGCTCCAACCATAGGACCCAAATGCAGCACCGACTTTTCCTTCAATACCGGTATCAATAAGCTTATCCAGGAATTTTGCAATTGGTTCCAGCATTGTATAGTAAAATGTAGAAGAACCAATACAAATTGCATCATATTTTGCAACATCAGCCGGATCCCACTCATAGAAATTATCGATATCAACATCTATATGTTTTTCACGTGCACCTTCTGCAATGGCTTCTGCCATCATTTTGGTACTTCCCTGTGTACTGAGGTAAACTATTGCGAGTCTTGGCATTTTTTTCTCCCCTGGGTTTATCAGATATACTGCAGCCTTCTAAAAAATCCTGAAAATAAGGGCTGTAGTTTCTTTAGAATATGCAGTTTGCTTATTCATAAACGTTTCTGAATCTCTTATAGAAGAATGAACCTTTTAACAGGTTAGTTTTATTGCCGAGCAGGATACATAATTATCACTTCAAACAGCGGAGATTTCCTATGGACGAGAAAATTGCGCCACATATAGACGAACTAAACATGGCGCTTGGTAATATTAGCAAGGAAGAGATCGAAAGGGAACTTGAGAAATTACTGAAATACCGTGTTCCTCTTGAAGAAGCAAAAAGGATCCTGAGAAACAAATATTCATCAAGCAGGTCAAATGTAATTGAAGTAAAAGACCTGTCTCCGGGCTTAAACGGTATTGAAATCACAGGTCGTGTTATTGATATCGTTGAAAAAACCGTATCTATTCAGGGTGAACAGAAAACAATATTTTCAGGCACCCTTGGTGATGATACTGGTATATGTTCTTTTACTTGCTGGGATGATCTTTCACTTAAACCCGGGGATGTAATCAGGATAAAGAATGCATATACACGTTTATGGAACAACCGGCCTGAACTTTATTTTGGCAAGAGATCGGTTCTTACTCACCTTGATGATAATGAACTGCCGGGTGTTGAGGAAATGTCTCATTCAACCCTCAAGAAACTGGATGAGATTGTTCCGGCTGATGTACTTGCAAGCTCTGTTGTCCTGATAACTGAAATGTATCACAGGGAAATTATGCTAAAAGGTGAGGAAGTAACGGTTGTAGAAGGTGTTATTGCCGACGGGACTGCAAAACTACCGTTTACATCATGGATTTCCCTGGGGGACATTGACATAGGAGATTATGTACGTTTCGAAGGTGCAGCCGTAAGGATATTCAGGGGTCTGCCCTCTATTAATTTCAATGATGCCACATCAATTAAGAAACTGGATTCCGGGGATGATTTGCCTTTTACAATGGAGTCTGTCAGCAAATCCAGCTCTCCGATCCCGATTGAGCAGGTTCTTGAAAAGGAAGGCATGTTTGATGTCACTGTAAAAGGAAACATAATTTCTGTCAGGTCAGGTTCCGGTCTGATTGAAAGGTGTCCTTCGTGCAACCGCGTGACACAAAAGTCTTCATGCCGCTCACACGGTGAGGTCGAATGCCTTACTGATATGCGAATCAAGGCAATACTCGATGATGGTACAGGAGCAGTTCACCTTATGCTTAACCGCGAACTTTCCGAGGCTGTATACGGGAAAACTATGTTTGATGCTGAAAAAATGGCTAAAAGTTCATTGTCCGGTGATGCTGTGTTTGATGATATGAAAAAGGAACTTACAGGAAAGTGTTTTGCAGCCAGGGGTAACTCGTCAAGAAATGAGTTTGGTGTTTCACTGGTGGCACGCTCTGTATGGGTTCCTGAAGATGATATTTCCGGACGTATTGACCAATTACTGGAAAAAATTGGTGAAGGGTGTGATGAATGATGGTGGAAAGAGAAGTTGCATACAGGATGTTTGCACGTGAATTCAATGATTCCCGGTTTAACCTGCATTCTAATTCCCAGACTGCTGAGAATCAGGAAATATATTCACCAAATTTCATTATTTCTCCTACGGGACTGAAAGTAAACAGGATATTTATCGTCGGTGTTGTCACAGAAGTAGACAGCCTCTCTGATCAGACCGGAAGTGAAAAAGAGCTTTGGAGAGCACGAATTTCAGATCCCACCGGTGCTTTTACTGTTTATGCCGGAAGTTACCAGCCGGAAGCATCAATTTTTCTCTCAAATGTACAGGTACCTTCATATGTGATGGTGCTTGGAAAAGTTCGCTCCTATGAACCCGGAGATGGTTCTGTTTATGTTTACCTGCGCCCGGAGGAAATCAACTATGTTGATGAATCCATAAGGGACAGGTGGGTGGTGGATACTGCTGAAATGACTCTCAACCGCCTGGATGAATTTGACAAATTCTTTTCCTGCAAAACTGAGGATGGAAAACTGCTTGATCGTTTATTGTCCTGCGGTGTACCTGAATCATTTGCAACAGGAATGTCCCTGGCCCTTGATTACTATCATCATGGTTCAGAATACTATAACTCCCTTAAATCAGATGTCAAAAAATCCCTTTGCTCGGTTCGTGAATCTTTCAGTGAATCAGAGGAAATTGATTACGAATCTGTTATTGAAACTATACTCGAAGTGCTTGATGATGGTGAAGGATTTGATTATTCTGAATACATTATTGTGACATCTTCAAAAAAGATTCCTTCAAACATCGCCGAAACTACGCTAAAGTCCCTGCTTTCCAAAGGACATGTATATGAGCCAAAGGCAGGTTTGTTCAAACTGATACGCTAAAGATGTTAGCTTTAAAGATCATATATTTTGGCATGCGACATACTTAAATATGCACAAATATTACTCCTCAAGAGAAATCCGTGAATATCAATCACAATCAAAGAAGGGCTACTCATGGCAAATGATGAAGTTATAGAGAATGTAAAAAACAGTATCACAGGTATGCAGGGTGTAGGAGCAACACTTCTACTGAATGAAGAAGACAGGGAAATCATCAGGGAACTTGAGAAAAAAGCTGATGAAATGACTCTTATGGGCCTTGGAAGGGGTGACAACAAGGGAGTTAAAGCAGTCCTTGAAAATGATATAATTTTTGCCTTTATTACAGATATGAATTTCAACTGGCCGGAAGGACCAAATGTAATTCTGATGCATGATGGTTGCGTAGTTGGACAGGATCTTGATGATGAAGAAAAACTTGAAGAGATAAAAACCTGCAAGGACAAACTTGTGATTGGTAACATTGTGATTTATGACACAAGCGTCCTCAAAAAGATGGATGTGAAAAACAATCCTCTCATTGTTGTGATGCCACCAAAGCCCTGTAAGGAAGTTGAGTGTGTAGACAGGGTCTGCAATGTAGTGCTGGCTTCACCTTCACCACCAAGTGATGAGTACCTCAAGGAAAAAATGGGACTTGAAAATGTTCATGGAACAGGTACATTCCTGCTTGGTTTTGACTTTGAATGTTCCTGTGAGTAATTTATAAACGGTGTTTGATTTCCAGACACCTGCTTATCTATTTTTTTCTGATTAGAGCCTGAGAATATAATTTACTGTCAGGGATATTTAGGCTCTGTAGAAAACCGACAGGTTGTAACTTTGAACTCAGCAATTTTCAATAGCTGCATTATTCTTAATAGCTTTCAATGATAGAGAAGGAACGTACGTCTGCGGCGGGTGGTCGCATTGTTCTTTGTTACCAATGATCTTTTGTAAACAATCAAATACATTTATGCAGGAAATAGTAAGTTTTACTAATCGAAGCTATGAATAACGATGCAATCTCGAAGGGTCCGGCGAAGCCGGCACGATCCAAAAAAGTGAAAATTATCTGTTGTTAAACTTTACTTATGAATTAAAATGGGAAATTCTACAGAGCCAAAAAATAAACATGGTGGTCAATAATGGAAATAAAAGTGCTTGAACCTGACATATGTATTCATGATGTACCTTTAGAAAGAATAGTGTGCGAAAATAAAGATGGAATAGCCTATATATTGAATTTGACGATAAGAATGAAATTAGATATCGAATTGAATTTATTACACATATAGCATTAAAAGTAACAATTGATGGTTGTTATGATGGTCGTTTTCTTTTTTATTTAGATTACGGCCTGATGTATGATCTTGTAGATTCAGAGTGGCTCTCTCAATTAAAAAAAGAGTACTATACTCAAGAACCAAGAGGTAAACTATTGGACAAAGCACATCATTATGTAATTCGTCCAGGTGATTTTAAATGTTGAAATCATTGCTTGGGGATATGTTGATTAAATTGAATGCCCAAGAATAAATTGTCAAATAAAATTCCCTACATTGAATAGGTTAGAGCGTGCTCTTGTATCTAATGATATATTCTTCTTCTTATAATATTTCTGATGCACTTGTAAGTCTTGCAGAACGAGGAGGGCGATTATCAGGAAGGTTCACACACTTATATTATCAATTAACTGTGGGGATTGGTGATGACACTGTTCTGATACAGGAGACTGCGATAATTTCATGCAGATATAAAGGGAAGGTACATGTTCATTCATGTACCAATTGATTATTCGTTGTGGATTCAAGTGCATCTTCAACAGATGCTTCTTCAACGGTTATGGCATATATTGCATTGCACATTTTGATGGCTTCATCCAGTGATTTCTGGTGAACGTTCCTGCCTGTTGCATTGCCCTGTGCACCACTTTACATGGATCTGTGCATAGAGTTTCTCCAGGAATGTTGGATCGTCACTGGAACCGCCGGCACAAACAACCTTTGTCCTTCCGGCTGCAAGAACAGCTTCCTTGAATGCTTCTTCTGCTGGTGGCCTCCTTCTGACTTTGGATAAAGTTAACTTTTACAAAGTCTGCATTAAGGCATGCTCCTAGGCCTGTGGCACCTGCAATGAGGTGTGGGTCCTTTTCATTCTCCACTGCAGTACCTCTTGGGTATATCCAGAGTACAACAAGCATACCGAACTGGTGTGCTTCATAGATAAGCTGTGCAGCCTGGTAGAGCATCTCAGCTTCATACTTGCTTCCAAGATAAAATGGTATAGCCAATACCAAGAATGTTGAGGCCGCTGTTGTCACGGAACTGTGCCACCTGCTGCATGTCATACCACTGGTTGCTGAATGGGTCATCATCCTTTGTTTTAACAAGGTGTGATTTGGAATTGACCTTTACAAGGTAAGGTACATCAGGATAGTCCATTCCATATCTTGCTATAAGGCCAAGCTGTGTGGCAAAGACACCTATTTTTGAGCTTGCAGCAATCTTAAAAAGATGCTCGTAGGATCATTGTCGTCAGAAGGCACGTCCTCCCCGAAAAAGTCGTCATTAAGGTGCTCAACTTTCTGGTCACCTGCAAAAAGCATAAGCTTTCCGGAGTTTCTGGTAATATCCATATAATTTTTAACGTATGTGTCACGTGCTTCTTTTGGCACATCTAATGGAACTTTAATGTCTTCTTCTTTTATTACAGCCATCTTTATCACTCTTGTTTAAGAATTTCTCGAATAAGCGTTTTGTTTCCTACCTACCCTTAATCATGTTTTTCTATTTTAATTATTGTGTAAAACAGGGGGTAAGTATAAAAATTTTGACAATTATATTCATGGCAAGGAATTATAATCGGAAATACTATTAAAATAACACAAAATTATATTCTACACCCTGCATTAGGATTTTATATCTATAATCCAATGGGGTAAATTGAACTTAGGCAACGTATAACTAAATCGTCTTATCAGTACTTTGTATACAATGGAGATTTGTTTTGGACTCAATATATTTTCTGGAAGTTGTTGTTTCTGTGCTTTTTATGAGCATGGTTGCCCAGACACTCAGTAAACGCTTCAAAGTACCTGTAATCATATTTCTTTTGTTTGAAGGAATACTTGTAGGTCCTGAAGTTCTGAATTTTATAGATCCTGCCACATTTGGTGATGGATTGACTGCCATAGTTTCACTCTCTGTTGCAGTAATTGTTTTTGACGGTGGTCTTCACATTGATATAAAAAGTATCAGGCCAATACAGAAAACAGCATTAAAGTTAACCACAGTTGGGGTTCTCATCACATTTTTGGGTGCAACTTCAGTAACCTATGTTTTACTAAATGTCAATATAAAGCTTGCAGCACTTTTCGGTGCACTTGTTGCTGCAACAGGCCCAACTGTAATAACTCCTCTTGTCAGAAACATACATGTAAACCACAAAGTTGGAAAAATACTTGAAATTGAAGGTGTTTTCAATGATGCTGCAAGTGTTATAATTGCGGCATTCACATTTGAATGGATAGTTTCTCAGCTTTATGGCTTCGATGCAGTTGCATTTATTCTTCAGAGGCTGGCTATAGGTATCATAATAGGTATGTTCAGTGGATATGTCCTGAAAAACTTCCTCTCAAGTGGATCTCTGGTGACTGACCAGACTGCCCGGTTCTTTACTTTGACACTTGTTATGTTTTCCTATGTCGTATCAGAACTATTAGGAAATGAATCAGGAATTCTCGCGGCAGCTGTTTTTGGAATTGTAACAGGAACTTCTAATATACCTCACAAACAGGCTCTTAAGGAGTTCAAATCCGATCTTGTAATGATGATGCTGTCCATTATATTCATACTACTTGCCGCAATGCTGAATTTTGAAGATATTCTGGGTCTTGGTTTTAAGGGCATTGTAGTTGTTTTGATGCTTATTTTCGTAGTCAGGCCAATGGCAGTTTTTGGTTCAACAATTAATTCCCATCTTAAGACAAAAGAAAAACTTTTCATTTCATTTATTGGTCCCAGAGGCGTGGTCCCGGCATCCATTGCTACATATTTTGCTGTCAAACTGGATTCCATGGGGATCTTTGGAGGACAAACACTTGTGGGCCTTGTATTTCTGACAGTCATTATAACTGTTATAATGACCGGTACATTAGCGCGAAGAGTGGCTAACTTTTTAGGAGTTATACCTATGGAAATCCTGATTATTGGAGGAGGAGAGGTCGGGAAGATCCTGGCCGAGAGGTTTGAGAAGCGAGGAGAGAATGTAGTTGTAGTTGACAATTCTGAAGAAAAATGTCAGCGTCTGCTAAAACAGGGCATACGTGCCATACATGGGGATGCTGAAGATATTAATGTTCTTAAGGATGCAGGAATTGAAAAAGCTAAATATATAGTTGCAACTACAGATCAGGATAATACAAACCTTTTAGTATCTCAGATAGCTAAAAGCAAATTTAATCTGGAAGAGGATCAGATTGTTGCAAGGGTTAACAATGTGGAAAACCTTCATGCATTCTGGGATCTGTCCATCAGGTCAATGAGTCCACAAATGACTACGGCTCTTGTACTTGATAATATGGTTGGGAAACCTTCCATGTTCTCGATGTGTGAAGTAGGTGAGGAAGGTGAGATTCTCGAAGTGAGGGTTACAAACCCGAAGGTAGCAGGAAAGGCTATAAAGGAGCTGACTCTTCCTGAAAACAGTCTTCTGCTCATGATCAGGAGGGGGGACCAATCCTTTATTGCTAATGGTAATCTCGTCCTTGAATTCGATGATCTTGTAACTGTCATTGAGAGGGGACGCTGCAAAGGAAGTTGCAGACATCCTTTACAGGTAAATACCGGAATATAGTATAAATCATGGCACAATTCATATCAGGAGTATCATGGCTATAATCAGAACCAAAGAAAGCCTTGGACGCAGTCTGGGTTTCTTTCAGACCTTTGCCATTGGCACTGGCACGATGATTGGTGCCGGAATTTTTTATTTTGCCGGGAATAGCAATCTCTTCAGCTGGTTCGGCAGCTGTCCTGTCGTTTTTGATTGGGGGCATCATATCTATGGCAACAGCCATCAGTATGGCTGAACTGGCTACCGGCATGCCAAAAGCAGGGGTAGCTATTATTTATCAACAGGGCAATGGGTGCAGCATTTGGTGCTGTTATAGGGCTTGGTGCGTGGCTTGCACTTGTCTTTAAAGGGTCTTTTGCGCTTATAGGTCTGGCTGATTATTTTTCGTTCTGGTGCCTGTTCCAGTTATAGTCACTGCCAGTGCGGTAGGTTTGTTCCTTCTAGTTATTAACTATCGTGGAGCACGGAGTAGTGGTTCACTGCAAAACATCATTGTTATCTTTCTTCTCTTAATCCTTGCACTCTTCATCATAAAGGGAATGATGATGTTTGATACTGAAAAATTTTCTCCTTTCATGCCTTATGGATATGGCTCTGTATTTGCGACTACGGGTCTTATCTTCATATCTTATCTGGGAATTACACAGCTTGCAGCTATATCTGAAGAAGTTAAGGACCCATCAAAAAATCTCCCGCGTGCCCTTATTGCATCTGTGGGTGTTGTAACGTTGATTTACGTTGGTGTTATGCTGGTTGTTAGCGGCAATCTGACGCACGATCAATCCTTAAACACTTTAACTCCGCTTGTGGATGTTTCTCAAATGATGGCAGGAGATGCTGGTAAAATATTGATCATTATTGGTGGTCTGCTTGCTACATTATCCACAGCTAATGCCGCAATAATGTCTTCTTCCAGATTCCCTTTGCCATAGGCAGGGATGACCTTATTCCTAATTGGTTTGTCAGAATCCATAAAAAGCATGATACTCCTCACAATGCAATTTTGATCACAGGTGTTGTGATGATTATATTGTTGCTGCTTTTTAATGTTGAGCAACTGGCAAAACTTGGCAGCACATTCAATATATTTATTTTTGTGTTGATTAACCTGTCAGTTTTGATTCTTCGAAAAAGATCTCTTGAGGAATACAAGCCAAAGTTCAGAGATCCGTTTTATCCCTATACTCAGATAGTAGGTATTGTTTTCAGCCTTTTGCTGTTACCTGCCATGGGATTGTTGCCACTGGTATTTGCATTAGTTGTCATTATTATGGGCTTGCTCTGGTACAATTATTATGGAAAAGGCAAAGCTTTTCCCAGGTATGATCTTTTTGATGTTCTTGAAGATAACATATCCCCTGCTCCTTTGAAGGACAGCTCTGAGATTAAGATATTAGTTCCAATTGCCAATCCTAACCACGAAAAAGATTTGTTGTATCTTGCAGACAATCTGGGCGATAATATTGTAGGCCTTAATGTGATAAAAGTTCCTCAGCAGATAGGTCTGGCAGAAACAAGGTATGCATTCCATGAAAATAAGATTGCTGTGGATGCTGCGCTAAGGGAGAAGTTCGAAGATTTTCCTGCAATACTGGGCCATGAAAGGAAGTACATAATAGCTTTTGATCACAATGTTACAAATTCCATAGTAGAACAGGCTGAACTGGAAAATGTTGATTTTATTATTATGGGCTGGCATGAGGTTGATCGTTTTCGTCCTTCAGTCAGAAACATTACAAACCAGGTGTTATCATCTGCCAGTAAGAACCTTGTTGTATTAAATGGTCATCTGCCGGATAAGATTAAGCGCATAGTCGTAGCTTACAACGGAAAAGACAATTCTATTTATGGATTGTATCTTGCTAAAAGATTGCTGAAGAGCACTGGCGCTGAATTGCATATAATAAGAGTCGTAGATCCTGAATGTGATGATATTTTGTATAAGTCTGCACAGGATGACCTGACGAAAGCTGCAGAAGATAAGTCTGTCTATACTATCGCATCGCACCTTATAAGGCACTTATCGGTTGAAAATGCTATACTGAATTTCCTTGAAAAGGATGATATACTGGTAATAGGTGATTCAGGCAGACGGTTCAGTTTCACTCTGTTAGGCGATTTACCATATGTCCTGGCTAAAGGTCACAAAGGTCCTGTGATGATAATCAAGAAACATAAGCCTCTTTCATCAGGTGGGTTCAGGTACTTCTCGATGAAATACATGAGGAAAATTAAGTCTTATCTGGTGAAAACTGATAAAAAATGATGCAGATATCAAAACTTTGTTTATTGGGGCCCTTCTTTATATAATACTTTCACCCTGCTTACAACTTACTTATATAGGGTTGGAACATAGAGCATAATTGCCTCTCCATAAGAGAACAAACAAGAGGCTTGAGGATTTGAAAATGAAACAATTAGCACAGGAAATTAGTGCCAGGTTCACAGAACTTGGAGTAGAGATTCCTATTGAGGAAATTGAAGAACGCCTTGACAAAATGGTTCACAAGTTCAAGGTGCCAAAAGAAGAAGCACGAAGAAGTGTTGTCAACTACTTTTTAAAATTACATAACATAAGCAGGAATGAATTTTATCCAGGGGTCCAGACGGAGTCACCCATGGCAAGTATTTCTGAGATTTCAGAAGATGGCAAATGGGTCAATATCAGGGGTAAAGTCGTACAGTTGTGGGATAATTCCCATGAGTCAATATCCCAGGTAGGCCTTATCGGTGATGAGACCGGTACTATTAAATTCACAATCTGGGAAAGTGCCGGTGCACCTGTTATTGAAGAAAGTAAAAACTATCTTTTCAGGAATGTTGTTGTGAATGAATGGAATGGAAAGTTCCAGATAAATGTCAACAAAAGCAGTTCTATTGAGTCTATTGAGGAAGAAATTGAAGTAGGAACTACTACAGTTGAATTCACAGGTGCAATGGTGGATATCCAGTCAGGTTCAGGTCTTATTAAGAGATGCCCGGAGTGTAACAGGGCACTCACTAAAGGAGCCTGCATGGAACACGGCAAGGTTGACGGTGTTTACGATCTTCGTATCAAGGCTGTAATGGACAATGGCGCTTCCATACAGGATGGCATACTGAAAAAAGATCAGGTTGAGGATATCACCGGAATTACTCTTGAGAGTGCAATTGCAATGGCTGCTGATGCCCTTGATCAGGGAGTTGTACTTGAAAAAATGAAGAATTCACTTGTAGGAAAGTACTACAGGCTGGAGGGGTCCAGGGTAGACAGATACCTGCTGGTGGAATCTATTGTTCCTGTATTTTCATATGATGCATCTGAGCTGGATGAGCTTATTGCTGCAGCTGAGGTGATCTAAATGGCAGGCTATACCAGGGAAGTTGCCAGAAGAGTGTTTGCCCAGGAATTCAGGGAGTCCAACTTAAGTTTCAAGGATGGGGATGATCAATATGCTCCTCAGTATCTGCTGACTCCTACAGGTGCAAAGATTAACCGTGTATTCATAGTAGGTACTCTCATTGAGAAAGAAGATATCGGCACAGATTCTGAGTACTGGAGAGGGCGTGTAACCGACCCAACAGGTTCATTTTTGATATATGCCGGACAGTACCAGCCGGAAGCTGCACAGGTACTTGCAGAGTGTGACACTCCTGCTTTTGTAGCTGTTGTGGGCAAACCAAGTACATACACAACAGGTGAAGGTGATGTTCTTACATCCATAAGACCTGAATCTCTCTACATTGTAGACGGGGAAACCCGGGATCTCTGGGTACTTGAAACTGCAAAATGCACACTGGACAGAATAAAAGATCTTGACAGTCCTTCAGCAAATGCGCAGAAAGCAAAAGAGTACTACAATACTGATGCTAAACACTATTCTTCAATTGTGGCACAGGCTTTGAAGTCCCTGAAGGAAAGTTATTAGGCTTTATTTTTGAGGGCATATTTGCCCACTCCTTTTTTTTAATATTATTCGACCAAAAGTTCAATAAGCAAATCCTACCATTTAAATGTGCAGGTGTATAAATGAAAACCTATCTTGTGCTCTGGTTTAACAGCAATGGTGCCATGCCTTCAGATATAGACAGGAGTCTTATGTCTCTTGGTTTCCAGCCTGTGCAGGGAAACTATGACTATGTTTATGACTGGGGAGATAAAGTAAATCTGGATGATATACTTGCATTCACTGATAAAATCCAGATGACCTTAAAAGGCACAGGTGTAATGTTTAAAACAGAAATTGTGAATGGAAAATAATCAGGCTAGTTATCGCCCTGTCCAAGTTTACGGGAAAAATCAATGTATCCGCAGGATTGTCCAGATATAGGGATAATATTTGTTGTTACTGAACCATTTTCAATAACCAGTTCAACTGCACATGGATCTGACATTCTCGGTTTGGTGGGTGATCCGGGACATATAATTAAAACATCGCTTTTTTCAATAACAGGCCTGTGAATGTGTCCGAATACCAAGATATCCACGCCCATTTCAAGAGCCATGTATCTTGTTGCAGTGTAGTCTACAATAGACAAAGCAGCTTCATGGATTACTCCAATTTTCACACCTTCAACTTCAAAAACCAGTTTTTCGGGGAGAAGTTCTTTTACTGCCGTTTCATCTGAATTACCATGTACTGCTTTCAGTTTTCCTGTAGCTTTCATAGCTTTATAAAAGGAAAGTGAGTCAAAATCCCCTGCATGAACTATGAGGTCATACTGATCAAAAATGTCGGATAAATAAGCAGGTATGCTGTCATTGTTCAGGTGTGTGTCCGAGATCAGTATAAGCTTCATGTTAAAATCCCCGGAGAATTATTGAATACTCAGGTCTACCAGTTCGTATTCAAGATCTTCGGCTTCCAGCCTGCTCAGGATTGTCGGGACTTCCTCATCAATAGCAAGCACAAGTGAGGATACGCCATGATATGCTGCTTCTATTACTGATTCTTTAGCACCGAACATTACGTGAGGTTCAAGATCTATTTTTCTCAGGGCTATCAGGGATTCAACACCTACAGTAGCAATGTATGATTTGGTTTTGCAAGGGATCTAAGTCGTTCAGTATCGACGTTATGTGATCCGCCACGTTCAACCCTTGGTATTCTACAAATAGTGATGCTGGCATTCTCAAGGTCAATAAGACCCATAAGATCCGTGACTCCGACATCTTCACCTTTTTTAGCGCTTGATATGGTTGTCCCTGTTGCGTTGGTAACTTCATCTGTACTTACATACAGCAACCCGTTATCCATCTTCAGGTAAACTTCCTTTCCCTTTTCAAGATCTTCCTTTGCAATGGCAGTCCATGTTGAAACATGACTTATGATGTCACTCATCACATAGCGTGCATATCTCTTCATATCTGCTGCATTTTCAAGTACCCATTCAACACCCTGTTTTGTAATCCTGTAGCGAACCCTTCCTTCGGAATAGATGTGACCTTCGGAAACGAGTTCTTTTATGTATTCGGAAACCGCTTGTGGTGTTACACCAATCTTCTCAGCGATCTCTTTTTGCCGCACATTTGGCTGGTGTGCGGCTACTTCTATCAGAATTTGAAATTTTGTAATACCACTTTTACTATGAAGAAGTTCTATCATTCTGCCTCTCCATCCTGAAGTAACTTGAGTCTCTGTCCCATTACAGATAATTTGTCAGATCTGCGGGCGACTGCACGGATGTATAAAGGGCTTTTATTCAATGCTCTGGTAAGGCTACTCATCGAATCGTTGCCCTGCTCCACTAGTTGTTCAAGTTCTTCAATGGCATCTTTCACTTCTTCATAGGGCATGAAAGTGAGCATAATAATGTCACTCATGTCTTCAAAAGAACACTGGAAATTTGTCTGGACTTTAGAATAAGATGTGCGGTATTCTTTTTCAGGAGTTTTGCCAGGTTCTGGCATATGCCACTGGCTTTCGATTAATCCGCTTTTCTTGAGTATGTTAATACTTTTGGTAACATCGGTACCCAAAAGATCCTCAAGATCTTCCTTTGTCATCCAGAGGTTCAGAAGTGAATCAAAAACTTTTTTGTGTCTCTTGGATCCAAAAACCTGAAGCAGAGGTACGAGTTCGGAGGGGTCGTTTATAATTCTTGTACGTTTACTCATTTAATTACCTCATCTGTTTCAAAGGACCTGGTACAAATAGCCATTTTTGAACTCATAACATCGTTCATGCGGGCACATAGGGCCCACGCGCTGTCTATTTTAGTACCTATCATATGGAGGTTAAACTTAATAAATGTGTTGTGATTTCACAATGTTTCGAAATAGATCTCATCCCTGCGTCATTCCAGCTAAATGATTCTATATCTGTAATCTCTTTATGCTTCATGATAAAAACAACAACTCTGATCTTCTTTTACAGTTCCACGATCGGTGTAATCTTATCAATGCCTTTTATTTTTTTCATGTAGCAGGGACAATTTTGATCCTTTAAGTTAATATTATGATAAGCCGCAAATTGCTTACTTTTCGTCATCCCTATGAGGGACTATAATAACGTCATTATTGCTTTTAAATCTACCTGTATACGTTTCAAACTGATTTTCTTTTCAAAGTACCGATATCTTTATCAGGTTTGTTATCAGTTATGCTTGTTAATATGCCTGACAATATTTATCCTCTCATTAATGAAATTCTAAAAGGCAGACAGCTTTCAATTAGTGGTGTAACACGTGAATTGAAAGATAAAGGTGTAGATGAGCACCGTCTTGTAATGACAGGCTATCTGCGGGCATTAAAAGACCTGCAAAAACTAAATGAAGTGGAGATACCTCCTTCCAAGGTTTACAGTATTGTGGAAACCGGACAGGAAGACAGTGGAGATATCTACTCATTGGTTTCCCTGCATATTAAATCAGTAGATCCTGCTCTCATGGTTCCTGTTGCAGCTTATGTTCTTTCTAAAACCCTTGATCGTCCGGTTTTTAAGGAAGAATTCTCAAGGATGGGCCTGAGCGCCAAAAGCCTTTCTGACTATCTGGCATCCGGGGAATGTGCTTTAAGCCAGACTGATAAAAATCCAAAGGAATATGCAGCAGGCGTAACAAAGATTAAAATCCCGGCTTCAGAGCCTGCATATGAACTCAATAACGTGAGTCTGGATGTCATTAAAAACTCGAATTGCATCCTGCTTAAAATTGTAAGAAGCTCTGTTGATCTGGGCGGGCTAATCCCAAAAACAAAATCTACTTCACTTAGAGGATTTTGGTTAAGATTCTTTTGCTGTTTTCCTTTTTTCAGGAGGATTTGTATGTCAGGACAGGATGAAATTATATCTATGAAACCAATTGGCTATGTTGCAAATGATATTCTCGAACCATCCATGGCAAGGGAACTCAAAGATGGTGAGTCACGAATTGTATTAAAGGAGGAGTATACTGAAGCTTTGTTTCGCATAGATGATTTCAAACAAATACAGGTACTTTTTTTCTTCAGTCTTTCAAAAGGCTTTAACCTGATACAGAAACGTCGCTATGATAACAAAGAGGCCGGTGTTTTTGCATCAAGAAGTCCCAACAGGCCTAATGGGATAGGTGTAAGTGTAGTTGATCTTCTGAAGGTCGAAGGTAATATTCTCCATGTAAAAGGACTTGATGCTGTCAATGGAACCCCGATCCTTGATATTAAGCCACAGGTCGATTGATTCATCAGGTGTTTTTAATGAATTCTGTCAAGGCAGCATGCATCCAGATGGAAATATCAAATTGTAAAAAAGAAGAAAATATTTCAAAAGCACTTTCAATGGCGGAAAATGCTGTTAAGCAAGGTGCTGAAATTCTTGTTTTTCCTGAAGTCTTCTCAACAGGATTCTGTTATGGTGATATGGGAAACAGTGCAGAAGATGAAAAAGGCCAAACTGTAGTCCGGATGTGTGAATTTTCACGGATAAACCACTGTGTTCTCATATTTTCAATCATAGAGAAAAAGGTTGTTGCTGCTGCTGCCATCTACTATAACCTCGGAATTTGCATTGAGAACGGGGAAATAGTCGGTACATATCGTAAAACACATCCGTTCAAAAGGGAAAAGCAATATTTTTCCCCGGGTGATTCTATTCATCCAATTAGTTTACGAAAAAGGGAGCTGAACATTGGTCTCCAGATATGCTATGAACTGCGCTTCCCGGAAGTTGCAAGGAAGCTGGTACTTGAAGGTGCTGATCTTCTAGTCACAATTGCTGAGTTTCCCGCTCCAAGGGATCACATATGGAGATCACTTGTAATTGCCCGCTCAATTGAAAATCAGATTCCTCATATTGCCTGCAACAGGGTTGGGAAAAGCACTGATTCTTCATATTTCGGAGGTTCAATGATAGTTGATAGTCTGGGTGAAGTATTCGATGAATCATTCAATTCAGAAAGGATAATCTACGGCAATATTGATCTTACAAAAAGCAGGGATACAAGAAAACTGATTCCTGTGCTTGAAGACAGGCGACCTGATATCTACTGAAAATCACTTTTTCGAACATTCACATCTTTTCTTTCTTAAGTGTGACTGTAAATGTAGTTCCGATACCGTCTTTTCCATCTTTTACCTGCACATCCCCATCGTGCAGTTCAATTATACGCTTGACTATGGCAAGACCAAGTCCTGTTCCCTTCACATTAACTTTCTGTGCCCTCTTGAACCTGTCAAATATATGAGGTTTGTCTGTGTCAGGTATGCCTTCTCCCTGGTCTGTGATTGATATTCCCCATGCATCTTCCAGATCTTTAATTTCTACTGTTATTGTTGTTCCTTCCGGACTGTATTTTATTGAATTTCCTATCAGGTTTGAAAACACATCTTCTATGGTTGGATTTACATCTGCAGGATAATGTTTGTCAGGATTAAAGACTATTCCGATGTCCTTTTCCATCATCTTCGGACTGAGATTTTCAATAACCTCTGTTATTATTTCTTTAAGGTCAAGTGTTTCAAATTTGAGCTCATCCATATTCTCAAACTTAGCAAGATTTGCAGCATTTTCGATAAGTTCTATAAGTTTTTTGTTGTTTCTTTCAATTGCCTTCAAAGCTTCTTTTTTCCTGCTCTCGTCCTCTGCTTCAATTAAAAACTCCACATATCCTTTAATCACCGTTGCCGGATTTATCAGGTCGTGACGGAGTATATCAGTGAACAGGTCTTTGAGTTCATTAGAGGTTTTAAGATCCATTGAATATTGTTTTAACTTCTCTTCTGCAATTTTTCTCTCACGGACCTCTACCTCAAGTTCCCTGTTTTTAGAGTTAAGCTCATAAGTTTTCTCTTCAACCTTGTTTCTAAGTGTCAGACTTAAAATCACGAACAGGAGTAATAATCCGCCACCAATTCCAACAGATAGTTTGAGCCAGGAGGGACTTTCCCATGTATTCAGGTCAGGTTCATCTGCATTAGCATCGAAGTAACTGATGGTTCCGTTCTCTATAACCATCTGCCTTATGTTTTCATCAATCATCCTGGACAAATTCCTGTCAGTATCTGAGGACAATGCAAAAACCATATCAGTTGGGGATATTACAAATGCTATTTTTTCAAGATCGTATTGACTTTCATACATCTCGCCGTAAGATCTGGCTATTATGCCTGCATCAGCCTGTTTGCTCTGTACAAGCTCAAAAACATCCATGTAGTTCTCAACTATTGTGAAATTATAGCTGGTATTTGAATTTCCGGGACTGGCATTAAAGTCCCTGTAAAATATATCATTACAACAGGCGATTCTCTTCCCTTCAAGGTCTGTCATTGAATTAATTCCGGAACCTTCAAATGTATATACAGTTCCCCAGTCTGTTAATGGTGCTTCAGTTGTCAATACATAGCGCAGGTTCATTTCCGGGTTGTAGGGAATTGCAGGCAGGACATCTATGCTTTTGTTATCAAGCCTTTCCAGAGATTGCTCAAATGTTCCGGGAACAAATATCAGGGTACAATCTTCTTTTTCAGCAATATTTTGCAGTACTTCTATATACAGGCCATCGGCTGTTCCGTTCATAGTCGTGTATATCAGGGGTTCTTTCTGGTATACACCAACCCTTATTTCACATTCTTCCGAATCTGCAGCATACGCCGTACAGATAAATAGTGTAAACAATGAAATAAGTGTGATAATTGAAATAAGTACTCTGAATTTTGTACTTAAGTGTCCTGTACTTTTAAAGTCCTGAATTGCAATTCTTCCCTTGTATTGTTATAATATTCTTGCTTCTATTTTATTTGCTAGAAATTTATATTTATCGCAACAAAGCAGGGGACAGGAACTTTCATGGAAAAAAGAAAAATAGAATTTGCTGGCTCAGAAAGCCAGCTCATTAATTTATTCAAGATAAATAGCAGGTCTCAGTGGAGATGCAAATTTTGACTTGCTCTCAGGATCATATTCCGGTTCATCAGCTGTATAAACCTGTATGGGACATCCAATCTCGTTTGCAAGACATCCAATATTCTCCTTGAGTATTGTCATCTCATCAAGTGTCATGCCAAGAAGCATCTCAAATCTTTCAGTTTTCATGCTTGAGATATCAGGCACAAGTTGTTTGATATATTTTGGTATTTCCTTGCCGTACTTGCGGTTTTCAGGATCTTCCATCAGCGTCTTGATAAGTATTCCCGGATTAAGATTTTCTTCATTTTTCATCTCAAGAGCCATCTTGAAAGCTTTGATCTTCCACTCAGGCGCAGTGTAAAGAGCTACCATCTTTGGTGTTATTTTTGTGACCTTGATGATCTCTTCAATGTCTGAAAGCGTGCTGCACATAAGTTCCTCGGCAAGTTCTGCATCATTGTCAACGAACCTTGGGCAGAATATCGGATACGCTGCATGGGATACAAAGTCCCCGTCACCATGGCCCATTGCAGTCCACAGTTCTTCACAGATATGTGGTGTGAACGGAGCCATAAGGCGTACCCATACATCCAGTACATCGTAAAGCAGTGCGCTTCCACCTCTTCTCTGATACCATTTCACATCGTTGTAGAGCAGGAAGAATGCGTTCTGAAGTGCACTTCTTGTCCTGATGGATGTCATATCATTGTTAGTTTCCTGACACATTGCTGGAGTCTGCTGAGCATCCAGCGGTCAATGAGCTTAAGTTCTCCGTCAATTCCTGAACTTGCACCTGAATCAATGATTTCCTTAGCAAGCTTGTAGAACCTTTCAACCTGTTTCTTTGCGCTTTCAACGCCCACATTTTTCCAGTCAGCATCCTGGGTCTGCTCTGCACTTGAAAGGATATACATACGGGAGATGTCTGCACCATAGTTGCCCACAGCTTCCATAAGGGTAAGTATTGGTCCCTTGGATTTGCTCATCTTCTGGCCTTCAAGGGACACGAATCCATTGACTGCAAGGCTGCGTGGCCATTTATCCTCATCAAATATCGCGACATGGTGGAAGAGGAAGAACAGCAGGTGGTTTGGTACAAGGTCTTTTCCTGATGATCTCAGGTCAACAGGATACCAGTATTCAAAGTCTGATTTTATGTTTGCAATGAGCTTAACCGATAGTCCTGTATCTTTAGCTACTTCCGGACTGTACCCTTTCCAAGCAGTACGTAATCAAAGAGTGAAGGTTTCAGCTGGCTTACATTAATTCCCTGTGCAAAGAACTTGTTAGTAATGTAATATGACATGTAGATTGTAGAATCGCCAAGGGACTCAATAAGCCAGTTTGTATCAAATGGAAGTCTTGTTCCAAGACCTTTTTCCTGGCACATGCCTTATCCTTAAGCCAGTCTACCTTGTTGTTGAACTCAACCCTGATCTCCTCCGGGATGATATCCATATTCTCAATACATCTGTAGACTTTTGCTTTCCATTCCGGTTCAGAGTAATTAAGGAACCATTGTCCCTTTACCATATTTACGACACATTTTGTTCCACAGCGACATACAACAGGTTCGCTGAATTCGTAAAATACTTCCCCTATTCCTTCGTCAAGCAGGTCGCGTGTGAGGATATCCTTTATCTTTGAAACAGCAACTCCTGCATATTTGCCAGTGTTCTCTTTCAGAACACCACCATGGAATTCACGGCGATAAACTATCTTTGTTGCTTCCTCGGCTTTCGGGTCATTCTGGTCTTTAACGCCAAGTTGTTCCACAGCCTCAACTGCGGGGTATTCTCCGAATTCCTTAGCCTGGATAAGTGATATAAGTTTAATCTCTTTCAGGTCTTCTGTAATTCCATATTCTGAAAGGTCTTTTTCATAGAGATCCTTTAAGGCAAGGTAGTCGTATGGTGCGTGTGCAGGCACACTCATTACAATACCGCTACCGTTTCCTGGCTTAACAAAAGATGCAGGAAGTGTTATTACTTCGTTTCCTGATAGTGGGTTTTTAACTTTTATTCCCACAAGCTCTTTTCCAGGAACATTTTCTATGAATTCAACGTCCCTGTCTGTGAAAGTAAGTTTGTCGTAAGCTTCCTGGCTGACTACCCATATTTCCTCGCGACCGTCCTTTGAGACCTTTATTTTTGCATGCTCAATTTCCGGGTTGATCCAGAGATTTGTAACGCCGAAAATAGTTTCAGGTCTGAGGGTGGCACATGGGAGTACCATGCCGTCATAAGTGAATTTAACAAGTGTAAAATCAACGATAGTGGCCTCTTCTCCGTGGAGGATATCGTGGTCTTCCACCGGATTGTTGTCGTTAGGGCACCATTTTACAGGGTGAGCTCCCTTGACGATTAGGCCTTTGTCATGGAGAAGATTGAACTGCCATTCAATGAATTTCTTATAGGACTCATCGGTGGTTGTGAATTTGCGCCTCCAGTCAATAGAGTAACCAATTGCACGCATTGCTTTTTCAGCTTCAACACTGAAGTAGTCCACAATGCTTTCAGGTGTTGTAAGCTTTTCAAGAATATCTTCGGGAATCCCGTGAAGGCGGGAGTAAACATCCATTGTCTGCGGGTCTTTATTTGCAATGAGCTCGGCAAGTCCCACGATTGGTGTTCCTGTTACGTGGAATCCCATGGGATAGAGTACATTGTATCCAAGCATTCTTTTATGCCTGGCAATGACATCTCCGATTGTAAATGTTCTTGTGTGCCCGGCGTGTAAATTGCCGTTTAAGTATGGATAAGGAATTGTTATGAAAAATTTTTCCCTTTCATCAGGTTCTGGCTCAAATATCCTGCTATCATTCCAACGGCTTTGCCATTTTTTTTCTATTCTCTGTGGATCATAATCCTGTTCCATTGTTCGCACCTCTTACACCGGACCTAAATAACCGCAAGAGTTCATTACATAAACTAGTTTATGTATAATATTAAGTTTCTGTATTCTTCCTGAAAAGCAGATATCCCGGATAAGTGGAACACATGTGACTTGTTTGGGAATGTCTCAGGAAATACATCGATTGCTTATTCAGTAGTGTTTCATGAGGTAATAAATAACAACCTACATAAAACACACGGAAAAACAGATTCCTGTGTAGGAAATGACCTTATAAGAGTATTAAGTCACTCGTTGTATGCATCCCAGATCCTGATCATCATTTCGCCACAGAATGGACAGCATACGTCAATATCGCCACAACTGTTGCATGGAATCATAACCTCTTTCAAAAAACCACAGTTCTGGCATTTATAACTCTTTCCTCTGCTGGATTCGTATTGATTTGTCATGATAGCCCCATCCTTACTGTAGCTATTGGCTTATACATAGATATAGTTAACCAATTACACAATTGCACAAAAACAGACCGTTATACTTATTCTAATTAAATCCTCTAATAACCAGCATGGAATTCAGTATCATAGGTGGTTCTGCATTTATAGGCAGCGTACCTGATTTTCTGAGCAGTGTAAAGTCTGTGTCTTCTGCCAACAAAACCATCATCCAGGCAATGGATGCCAGCAAGATTGCAGGTGAAGAACATGTCCGTTTTGCCATAAAAAAGGCAATACGTGCAATTGACAACAAGTCTAATGTTGCCAAGGATGCGGGCATTGAGATTATGAGGTATGCCTCTGGTAAAAGGCAGATAGGCGAGGCATTTTCCCTGGGAGTTCATGAAGGACAGATGGATCTTGTTTTCGCTGTGGCAGGAGATAAAAATCCGTGGAAAAATCCGTTTCTGAACTGAAATCACTGATTGAAGAGGCAGAGGTCATTGAATATTCTGATTCAAAACGAGAAGATATTCTTGATCAATTTTCCATTACGGAAAAAGAAGTTGAAGCGGTTGGAGAAGAAATGATACCTTCCCTTGTAATTGAAAGAGTGGCCCTTGTTGATATTATTAAATAATTATCCTGCCATTCCTGTGCTCGAAACCCTAATATAGAAACCATTAATACATGTGCCACTAAATTCTTTATACTCACAAAACAAATCAGGAAATGATAATTATGCCTCATCCTAAAACAGCTGAACAAATTATTAAGTGCGCAGGGCCGATAGAGTGCTCCCTTTTGCCAAGGTTATTACATGTTACAGAAGCAGCAGCAATCGCAGCATCCCACCAGATGGGACGTGGTGACAAAGACTATTCAGATAAAGTTTCTGTTGAAGCCATGCGCAGGATGCTGAATTGTCTTGATATGAAAGGTGTTATCAAGATCGGTGAAGGAGAACGTGATGAAGCACCGATGCTTTTTATTGGTGAAGAAGTGGGTACAGGCGAAGGAGATCTTGAAGTGGGATATTGCAGTTGATCCTCTTGAAGGTACAAACCTGGCAGCAAACGGTACTCCGGCGCTATTTCCAGTTATGGCAATGGCAGAAAGAAACGGCCTTTTCCACGGTCCTGATATCTATATGGATAAGATTGTCGTGGGTTCAGAGGTTGTCAAATATGAAAAAGAACATCCTGATCATAAAATCGATCTTGATGCACCTGTAATACACAACCTTGAGGTCGTAGCCAGCGCCCTTAACAGGTCAGTGGACGAACTTGTTGTTGTTATCCTTGAAAGGGAAAGACACGAAGCAAAAATAAAGGAAATAAGGGAAACAGGTGCCAGAGTAAATGTCATCAGTGACGGTGACCTCATGCCTGGTATTGCGACTGCTATTCGTGGTTCCGGTATTCACATGGTTCTTGGTGCAGGCGGTTCAGGAGAGGCTGTGCTGACTGCAGCAGCTATTAAGATCCTTGGGGGCAAGATTCTTGCAAGGCTTGTGCTTCCAACTGTGGCAAATGGAGGCACACCTGAAGAGATCGAAAAGGAAAAGGCAGAAAAAATGCCAAGACTTCAAAAAATGGGAATCACCGAAGAAAATATTAATGACATTCTCGACACTGAAAGACTGGCACCGGGAAAAGATATTATCTTCTCAGCAACCGGTGTAACACCAGGATTCCTGCTTAATGGAGTAAGCCTTTTTGGTGAGGGTGATGCCAGGGCACACAGCATTACCATGGGCAGCTCAGGTGTAGTCAAGTTCACAGATACCATTTATATCAATGACAAGGAGAAAAATCCCCTGAGATTTGTATAAAGGTCCTGATATCCAGAATGAAAGTACACATATCCACTTACGGCTGCTCTGCCAGTCAGGCATCAGCCGAAATCATGAAAGCGGGCATCAGGGACAGCGGACATGAACTTGTTCCTGAAAAAGATGCCGAGCTTATTGTTATCAATACCTGTACTGTGAAGTATACAACCGAGCAGAAGATTCTCCATAAAATCCGTGTTTATGGCGAAAAAGGTATTCCTGTTATAGTCTCTGGATGCATGCCTGAAGTGCAGCTTGAGGATATTATGCACCAGAACCCGGGTGCACATATTCTGGGAGTAAATTCCATTTCCAGACTAGGTCAGCTGATCAATTCACTTGACTTAGCAGATGGAAGTATGCAGGTATTTATGAAAGAGCCTGAAGGTTTCCAGGTTGTGCCTCGTATCCGCTATAATTCCAACATTCATATCTGCCAGCTTTCACAGGGATGTGATTATGCCTGTGCATATTGCATAGTTACAGTTGCCCGGGGTAAACTGCGCTCTTTTGACCCGGAAGATATTGTTGAGGATATTAAAAGGGCAGTTGCCGAAGGTTGCCGTGAAATCTGGCTAACGTCACAGGATAATGGCCAGTACGGAACTGACAAGGAAGTCCTGCTACCGGAACTTCTGAAAATGGTGTGCAGTGTTCCGGACAGTTTAAAAACTAGAATTGGGATGATGAACTTTTTCAGTTACTCCTATTCTTGGATGATCTCGCTGGATTCATTCGAGGATGAGAAAATCTACAAACTCCTGCATCTTCCGATACAAACCGCATCAGACAGTGTCCTGCATGGGATGAACCGTTATCATTCAATAGAGGAAGCCAACGTCATCATTGAAAAATTCAGGTCACGTTTTCCCGATATGACTCTTTTACCGATATTATCAAATATCCGGGGGAGAATGATGAGGATTTTGAGTGACTGTTAAGTGGGTTAAAGATTACAACCTGAGAAAGTGAATATTTCACGTTTTACACCAAGACCTCATACAAAAGTTTGGTCCATGCGTAAAATCGATTCACGTGTTACAGTTAACAGGTCAAATGAGTGTATGAACTTTGTGAAAAGGTGAAACTGAGCCGATGGGACTAATGATAGGGAAGGATCTTGATGTTTTCTCTTCAAAACCTGCAAAGCAGAAAGGAATGATGGCACGTACAAGACGCTTACGTTTGTTGTTATTCCTGAATGTGATATGGAGCCGGGAATTACGTGTCGTGTTAATATATATGATGCAATTCCAGGTTATTTCCTTGGAAAAATAGTAAACAGGGAATGAATTAATTCCGAATTTGAATCATAATTCCATAGATGACTGTTCTTTTTGAATTCTCTGTACCTTGTCTAGTATTTTCTTATCATACAATTTAACAATGTCACTGCGGGTGATGATTCCAAGCAATTTGGTATTTTGTGATCTTGATACAACAGGCAGCCTTCCGATATCTTTTGCAGCAAGACGTTTCAGTACGGTGTTCAGACTCTCATCAGGATAGGCTATTTCTACATCCTTGCTTGATATTTCATTAATTGTTTTTTCAAGTTCTCCATGCTCCACCTTATCCCTGACATCCTTGAGAGTTACAATGCCACACAGGTTGCCATTGGAGTCCAGTACCGGAAATCCTGCATGCCTGCTGGACTGCATAAGGGCTATCAGTGCACCTACATTCTTGTTTTCGGACAGTGTCTGAACATTATGCTTCATTGCATCCCTGACAAGCAATGATTCCATAATGTCAACTTCTCTGCCTTTCCTGATTGTGAAACCCCTGCGATGGAGCCCTTCTGTGAATATGGATTCACTATTAATTGAACTTGATACTACGTTGCTGACCACACAGGCAGCATTTATTGGCAGTATCATGTTGTAGTCCCTTGTTAATTCGAAAAGAATGAGTATTGATGCCAGTGGTGCACGGCTTTAGCTCGCAAAAACTGCTCCCATTCCAACCAGTGCATAGGCACCTGATTCAGCAGTAACTGCCGGGAACAGTGTGTGACAATAGATCCGGTAGGCACCCTCCCAGCATTGCCCCTACAAAGAGCCGGTACGATGGAACTACCGGAGCCACCGAGCCCATTGCAAAGGAAAAAGCGATTATTTTCAGTAATATCAGTAATATCATGGTTTCAATGCAATGCCATTGTTGAGGGCATCAGTAATAACATCGTAACCCACACCGAATACCTGTGGATAAAAAGAACCCTATGAATCCTACAAAGAGACCTCCAATTGCAGGTTTTACAGCCGGGTGTATTGTCATGGATTCAAATGCTTTTGTGTGTTGCAAAAAGAGTACGCAACAATAATGCTGAAACGATACCTGCCAGTATTCCAAGTCCCAGGTAAACAAAAGATTCGTAAAAAGGATTAACAAACTGATATGAAGCGACTTATTGTTTTGACCCCAAACAAAATGCTTGAGACCATTGTCGCAAATGAGCAGCAGAAATTACTATGGGTATAAAGGAACTTGCTTCCAGTTCACCGAGAATGACTTCTACTGCGAAGACCACTCCGGCAAGAGGTGCGTTGTAAGCTGCTGCAATTCCACCTGAAGCACCACACCCAATAAGGACTTTAACACGGTTTCCATGTATTTTCAGTGTTTGCGCCATGAATGACCCGATTCCTGATCCGGCAAGGACAACAGGGGCTTCTTTTCCCGCAGAACCACCGGAACCAATCGATATTACCGATGCAAGAACTTCGAGGAATGCATTCCTGGGTGACATTTTGCCGCCGCGAAGTGCTGTTGCTTCTATTACTTCTTCGATATCGTAACGTCTTGTATTTATCAGCTTATGTGCGATTATACCTACAAGTAATCCGCCTAAAGCAGGAAGAAAAATAATCAGGATGCTGGGGGACTCAGGTAGCAGTCCATTGAAGGAATTCTGGCTCATTTCAAGGACTGAATCATAGAATACAATTGCAAAGCCTGTCAGGACTCCTACGAGAAGTGCGAGGGAGTTTGATATAAGTGATTCAGTTTGTAACCAATGTAATAGGTTTTGCTTTGTTTTCCTGAGAGCTTTTTTTTCGTCCAAGAAGTTTCATCTCTGTGATTCTGGATGCAGGTTAAATATATGCATTGTTGATATAATTTTTGAAAGCGTCATCTTTTGCTTTCGTACTTGATTTTGTGTAATCAGTATTCACAATTAATATATTATTTTATTGTATATTAATTGTTTCAAAATTATAAAATCAACTCAATTGAATACTTTTATAATATATTAGGCTGTATGTTAAATTGGAGTTATGTGGGGGCATCAGTAGTAACACTGAATGTCTTTAAGCAAGCGTTGTTAGTAGAATACTTACATGTTTGCCAGTATGTATTTATGTGATTAATCGGACTCAGTAAACATAAGTTAAGGGTTGGTAGGCTATGTGTCCATCTAATAAAAACAGTCAACAAAACATATTATTGAAATACGTAAGGATTTTTATATCTCTCTCAATCGTTCTCTCGGTTTTTAATCCTTTGATAATAGCAAGTGCAGATCCCGGAACACCGACAAATTTCCAGACAACTACAGGTAATTTCTGGGTTGAGCATAGCTGGGAAGCTGGCAGTGGTGACACTTCACAGACAGCTACAACATCAGTATAGATGGTAGCTGGTATTACGCAAACAGATCCAGTATTCCTGCATGACACTCTGATCCTCATACCACATCAACAATAACAGTGTATGCATATAATGAGTCTACAAATACTCTCTCTGAGGGGCCACTAACACAGAAACAATTCCGAACAATGATATTTCTATAACAGATGTTGCTTCTTCTGTAAGTGTTGATGTTGGAGACACGGTAAATGTTGATGCAGGTTACTCTGACCTTGATGGTGATACTCCTGTATTTAGCTGCAGTCGTATCGACCTTTTCACAGACTTTAGCACTTCTACTGGTGCAGGCACATGGACACCCACTGTTGCAGGTACATATTCAGTAGATTTTGGAGTAGCTGATGGGTATGGTTCAACAGATTCCCAGACAATGGTTATTGAAGTAATAAGTGTTGATAGTCCACCAGAAATAGATCCAATTGGCAACAAATTCGTTGCTGAAGGTTCTACACTTAGTTTTACAATTGATGCAACTGATGTTGATAACGATCCTATCACTTACTCAGCTGTTGGTCTTCCAGATGGTGCTACTCTTGATTCAAGCAGTGGTGAATTTAGCTGGGTTCCTGGTTATGAAGATGCTGATAGCTACAGTGTTACTTTCACTGTCTCTGCTAATGGTCTAACTGACAATGAGACAATTACAATAATTGTTGGTGATTCCGATCGCCCTCCTGTTCTTGATCCAATTGGCAATCAAGCTGTCAATGAGAATGAACTTCTTAGTTTTAGTATTAGTGCTACTGATCCCGATGGAGATTCTATAAGTTACTTAATCATTGGTCTTCCAGACGGTGCTACCTTCGACTTATCCACCCGTACTTTCAGTTGGACTCCTGATTATGGTGATGCAGGTAGTTATTCTGTCACTTTCACTGCCAATGCAAATGATCTAAGCGATAGTGAGACGATTACAATAATTGTTGGAGATTCCGACCGTCCTCCTGTCCTTGTTCCAATCGGCAACCAGGTTGTCAATGAGGATGAACTTCTTAGTTTTAGTATAAGTGCTACTGACCCTGATGGTGATTCTGTAAGCTACTCCGCTAGCGATGTTCCAGATGGTGCTACCTTTGATTCATCCACCCGTACTTTTAGCTGGACTCCTGATTATGGTGATTCAGGTAGTTATTCTGTCACTTTCAGTGCTAATGCTAATGGTCTAAGCGATAGTGAGACGATTACAATAACTGTTGGTGATTCCGACCGTCCTCCTGTTCTTGATCCAATAGGCAATCAAGCTGTTAATGAGGATGAACTTCTAGTTTTAGTATAAGTGCTACTGACCCTGATGGTGATTCTGTAAGCTACTCCGCTAGCGATGTTCCAGATGGTGCTACCTTTGATTCATCCACCCGTACTTTTAGCTGGACTCCTGATTATGGTGATTCAGGTAGTTATTCTGTCACTTTCAGTGCTAATGCTAATGGTCTAAGCGATAGTGAGACGATTACAATAACTGTTGGTGATTCCGACCGTCCTCCTGTTCTTGATCCAATCGGCAATCAAGCTGTTAATGAAGATGAACTTCTAGTTTTAGTATAAGTGCTACTGACCCTGATGGTGATTCTGTGTTACTCCGCTAGCGATGTTCCAGATGGTGCTACCTTTGACTCATCTACCCGTACTTTCAGTTGGACTCCTGATTATAATGCCGCTGGTAGTTATTCTGTAGTCTTTACTGCTAATGCTAATGGTCTAAGCGACAGTGAGACAATTACAATAGCCGTTGGAAATTCCGATCTTCCTCCGGTTCTGAATTCGATAGGTCATGAGAAATAGCTGAAGGTTCCACTTTTAGTTTTACAATTGTTGCAACTGACGCTGATAACGATCCTATAATCTATTCTGCTACCGGTGTTCCAGATGGTGCTAGCTTCGACTCATCCACCCGTACTTTCAGCTGGACTCCTGATTATGAAGATGCTGGTAGTTACAGTGTCACTTTCACTGCTACCGCCAATGGTCTTCTTGATTCTGAAATAATAACAATCATAGTTAACAACGTTGATCGCCCACTGCAACTCACCCCAATAGGTAACAAGAATGTAGATGAAAATTCATCTCTTAACTTTACAGTAGTTGCTGAAGATCCTGATGGCGATGAAGTAAGCTACACCGCAGATAGCCTGCCTGCCGGTTCAAACTTTGATACTGAATCAGGAGAATTCAGCTGGATTCCAGACTACGAAGCTGAGGGGACATATAATGTTGAATTTGTTGCCTATACAGATGCTGAAACAGTCAGTGAGGAAATAACAATTACAGTAACTAATAAAAACAGGGCTCCAACCTTGCTTCTTGATCCTGAAGGTGTGTCTGTAGCTGAAACAGAAACAGCCACTATTACTCTAACAGGAAGCGATCCTGATGGTGATGATGTGACTTATTCTGCCAGTGGTCTTCCAGAAGGTGCCATATTTGATGAAAGCAGTGGTATTTTTACCTGGACTCCTGACTAGACAGATGACGGTGATCATTACATTAGTTTTACAGTAAGTGATGGTACTTTGACAACGACTCAGGAAGCTAAAATAGGTGTTAATGATGAAAATGCTCCTCCTGAATTTGTTTATGTAGGACAGCAAAATGTAACTGAAGGTTCACTACTTGAATTTTCAGTTACTGCCAATGACATTGATGGTGACCAATTAGACTATACTTATACTTCAAGCTTTATTGGTCCGTCTGTATCCAGCAATTCTAACGGATTAACATTCAGCTGGACACCAGACAATGATGATTCAGGAAATTATTCTGTTTCCTTCAAGGTTTCAGATGGTGGCTATAGCGATACTATGGTCGTACCCATACGTGTCTTTAACGATAACCGTCCTCCTGAATTCGATGAACTGGAATCCGAATACGTTGTAAATGAAAGTGAAAGACTTGTGATAGTCCTTGGTGCTTCTGATCCTGATGGTGACCAGCTTAGCAGAAGTGTTGTTAACAGCAGCAATGCAAGTGGTACTCTTACAGGTGATCTGTATACATTGAACACAGGTTACTCTGACAGTGGTACCTATGATATCGAGTTTTCAGTTACTGATGGAATAGATACCACATATGCAACAACCACAGTTATTGTTAAGGACAAAAATGCACCTCCGGTCCTTGCATCAATAGGTTCAAAGAGCGTGCAGGCGCC
>JAWKHE010000016.1:0-46259 GCA_041395005.1 Methanolobus sp.
TTTTATACAGGAATAGTTTTACTCAACGCCAACCAAAGCAATAATATAAAAAGACTCTCCAAAAAGTGTATCAGATGTCTCATAAGGAACTCAACATGTTCAAAAAGGATATTATTCTGGGAAGACTGGATGAGCTGCTTCCAGACTTGAAAAGAGACTATAAGGTAAAGGAGATAGGTCTTTTTGGATCGGTGGTGAGGAATGAATACAAAACCGGCAGCGATATTGATTTCCTCGTTGAGTTTGAGAAAGGTGCGGATCTTTTTGATCTTTCAGCTCTTGGAATTTTTCTTGAAGATGAGTTTGGTTCAAAGGTTGATATCGTCTCGAAACGTGCCGTAAGGGATGAATTGAAAAGCAGTATTTTTTCAGAAGTGATTTATGTGCATGCATAAGGTGGTTTCATGCGTGAGTACAGGTTGTTTTTAACTGACATTGTTGAAGCCATCGATGAAATTGAAGAGTTCACTTCAGGAATGGACTTCACTGAATTTCTGGATGATAGGAAAACCCGGAAAGCAGTTGTGAAGAATATTGAAATCATAGGTGAAGCCGCTAAGAATGTGCCGGATGATATTAAAGAAAACTATCCTGACATTTTCGTGGCGGGTGATTGCCGGTATGCGTGATCGTCTAGCTCATGGTTATTTCGGAATAGATTATGAGATCTTGTGGGATGTTGTTGGCAATCGTCTGATTGATTTAAGGAATTCTATCCTGGCACTTCTGGTTGACATGGATTAAGCTGGAAAAAACTTAGTCCATCTAAAGGGGATTGAATGGATTATGTTTCCGGGTGGTAAAATCTTAACATAATATTTTTCTTTTTTAATATTTTAGTGCAGGATAATCAGTACATAGAGTGATTGTACGCCAGATTAATATCTACAAAACAACCGTCCCGCCGAAGGCGGCACGTTCCGACACCATTAAACAAAAAAATCAATACGTTCTCAGTGGTTGGTAATGAATTGCTAAAATACTTTCATTATTTCAAATAAAAAAGGAAATCTTCAACCGTTACGTCAGCCTGTTTAAGAGTGCTGTGAGGTAATTCAGGCACTTGCAACATCAACCTTGGTGATCTCGCCAGGAACCCTTGCCTGTTCCTCTGTAACTTCAAGCACAAGCTCAATGGCTTCTTTGATGTTTTCCAGCGCTTCTTCTTAAGTATCGCCTTCACTTATTGCCGCCGGAAGTTCCAGACAGCGTGCAGTGTAACCTCCTTCCTCTGAAATCTCAAGAACTATCGTGTACTGCATATATATTCATCAGTGTTTCTTCTATATTAATTTGTTAGTGGTCACAGTGCTCTATGAGATTTATCGTATCGTTATTGATTATTCCTAAACTTAAGGTCCTGCTCAAAAAACAAAACAACCGTTCCGCCGAAGGCGGCACAGTTCCATGCCACTGAAAATAAAAAAGTATTCTTGAATGCATAATAAACAATTCTGCCATTCGATTTAAACGACATAGTAATGAAACAAATACATTTCCAAAACCTAACACAAAATAATCAATAGATCACGTCATGGTGATCATAATCCAGAATCCTGATCTCTTTATTAGTTTCATCTATTTCGTAGATCAGCACAAATGAAGAATCAATATGCACCCTCCTTGCACCATGTAGGTCACCACGCAGTGGTTTATAATGATGCGGATTATGGGCTATCTGCTGAACTTTCTTACTGATGATGCTCATCTGTTTAGGATTCTTTTTAGCAAGCTTCATAAATTTTTTATCAGCAAGCCCGGATACAACAATGCAATATTCCATTATGTCTGCCCGTAACGCTCAGAAAAATCATTTACATGAACAAATTTACCCTTTCTGATATTATCAAGTTTCTCCAGGTATTCCTGACTTGCCTTCGGTTCCTCGGATATCACACTCTCCATGAACATCTGTATCTGTTTGCTCATGCTTATGCCATGTGATTTACACAGGGCAGAGAACTCTTTATACGTGTTTTCATCCACATTGAATGTCTTTAATACCATTAACATCACATCATTATTTAATGTTTAATAATCTTATTTAATGTTATTTAATCATTTCCAGTTTCCGTTCTGTATAAGTTTATCATAATACACCAAAACAACATAGATGATTTAAGGTAGGTAAAAAGCATGGGTTTGTAGTAGATGAAATGAACAGTACGCCTGATTAAATATCTACAAAAACAACCACCCCGCCGAAGGCGGCACATTCCGACACCACTAAAAAAAGTAAAAACTAAAAAGCATACTTGGATGTTTTTAAAACCCCTGTCATTTGATTAAAAACGTATGCACTTACTCGAGCAACCATTTCCAGACAGGCTTCACAATTATATTCCGGCTATCTATCTCAAAACTATCTTCTGTGTCTTCTGTAAGTATGAGACCTTCAGGTAGTTTGTACCTGTCCATAGCTTCCAGAAGACCAGCTATCTCCCTTTTTTCATTTGACTTATGCAATCTCTGGGTTACCTGTATTGCCTGTGAGATACTACCATTCTCCATTAAAAGAAAATCACATTCATTTTTGCCTGCATGGTAATATATTTCATGTTCCCTGTTCTTCAGTTCCAGGAACACTATATTTTCAAGTAATTTGCCTGAATCCTTTGAGAACTTGAATGCAAGAATGTTCATAAGGCCTGTATCTATCACATAGACCTTCTTTTTTGAAGACATCTGCTTTTAAGGGAATAATCAAAAGCATTTATAATAAATATAAGGTAAGAATTCTCCAGGTGATCAATGTGATTTTTAACCGTGGTCTGGCTGCCTATGCCCGGAAAGTCTTCAGTTTGTTATAACTTATCTCAGTCCCCGGATTGGTGATCGAATGGTATGCAAGTGATCTTATTGCATTCTCATCTTTTATCCCATACCTTACGATAATATCCTTGTACAGGATGTTATCATTCACCCTATGAATGAGATTGGTTTCTTTTCATTCTCCTGACCACTGCCAGTAAGTCCACAAGCTCTTCCACGCAGTTCCTGCGGTGTTAAATACCTATCAGATTTTGTTTTATCCAAAGCAAACTTTTTGATATTAATAGCGGCATTAATATCCCTATCGTTATTGGTCTTTGTTTCAGGACATTTCCATTCTCTATCTGCTAATGTTAACTTTCCATTGTGGTAGCCACAGACGTTACAGATTTTTGTAGATGGTTCAAATTGTCCAATACGAAGTATTGTCTTTCCATACCATTCAGCTTTGTATTCGAACTTTGTTACGAAAGAACTCCATGATGCATCTGCTATGCTTTGTGCAAGGCAATGATTTTTCGACATGCGCTAGCAATTTCAAAGTTTCCCATTGCTATCGCTTGATTCTCGCTTATGAGCTTAGAGGATACCTTGTGTTGAAAATCATTTCTTTGATTGTATTTTCTCATGGATTTTTGAAACTGCAAGTCTGAAACTTGCTTTGTTTTTTGATCCACCTATTACTTCCTTGATAATCTTCTTTGAAGAACTGCAAGACGTTTCATTGAATTTTTGAAATGCTTTTTGGATTCTCAATTTTCTCTCCATTGGAAAGAACAGCAAAATCTTTGATACCCACATCAATTCCAACAGTCACTTTTTCGTTAAAGATAGATTTAACAGGTGGTTCCTGCTCATCGTCTACAAGGATACTGATATAGAATTTTCCTGTTGATGTTCTGGATACAGTAGCCGTTTTTCCAACACCAATGAAACTACGATGTAATTTTGCCTTGACCCATCCTATTTTAGGAAGTTTTACTTTATTAGCATCAAAGTCCATTTTGTAGAATTGTGGAACTGAAAATGATTGTACTGGATTTTTCCTTGACTTGAAATGGGGAAATCCTTTTTTTTCTCTGAAAAACTTGGTAAATGCGTTCTCAAGATTGAGTGTAGCACCCTGCAATGACTGAGAATTAATATCCTTGAGCCATTCGTGCTCTGCTTTCAATTCGGTTATCTTAGTGTTCAATGCAAATCTTGATATTGGTTTTCCTTCTTGTTCATATGATTTTATTTTATATTCCAAAGCCCAATTATAGACAAACCTACACGCACCGAAATGCTGAAAGAACTGCTTCTGCTGTTCTTTTGTAGGGTACATTCTATACTTGTAGGCTTTTAACATGCAAAGTCATATATGTACTTACCATGTTATAAGCGTTGTGTTAAGTTATGCAGCACAACATATTTGGGGATTGGACGCAATTCATCCACCTGTTTCATTTCGAAGAAATGAAACTCCCATTAAATCTCAGATTTAATGCGAGTTTGAAAACGGTGGTCTTCTTACTCCAAAGTGATAAGTTTCCATTTAGAATGGAGATTTTAATCAATAATTCTCCATTAATAATGGAGATTAAAAGCACAATTACTCCATTTTAAATGGAAATTATTAATGTAATCAATAAAACAATTATTTTTAAATTTAATCCCATCAATGTCGATATTACTTATTGGGAACTAGGTTGAATTTAGAGAGTCTTCTTTGAATTCAGAAATATCCGTTGTATTCCGTAATTCCCAAAATCAATAACTTTTGTTAAATTGAGCTTGTCAGGATAGATATGTGGTGATGATATTAATTAACCATGGATCACTTTCAATAAATTGTCTGACCAGAGTAGATTTACCTGATCCATTCGGACCCGCAAATATCTGAATCCGCTTCATAGTTTATACACAAGTCTTTTTGGGACAACAAAAGCATTATCGAGTGTTTTTATTACTTCGACCCTGCCATCCGGGAATTTCCCTGACAATATCATTACCCTGCTGGATCGTAATAGTCACCTCTTTTTGAGAGCATCGTTGCTGCACAAGATGTTGCTTTCCGTGCCATTTCCTCAATGTGTTCCGCGTTGTTTCATTGCATGACGAATTAGCGATATTTCGGCATGCCTTTAGTAATCGATCCTGTCCAGTAAAGTCAGAATGAACATTTGATGATGCGTACGACATGCAAGTTTCCCATTGCTTTGATATATCCTCTACATTGTTAAGTACATAAAAAAGTATGTTTTTATTGCCAGATTAAGATTATCGATTGGTGATATCTACATACGGTTTTAACGGTTGATAAAACCTCGCATATACATCCTGAGCATCCATCCTTTCATATGTTGCTGTTGTCATATCCTCCTCCTGATAATAATAAAAATGCTATGTACTCGCAATGTAGGTTCTTTGTAAACAACATCAATATTCTGCACTTTTATGGGATACTGAACTTGTTAATCTTTTCAAGTAACACCCCAATGCTGCTGTCTTCACCCTCACTGCTATAACGCCATTCCATCATCAGAATTCTGACGTCCATTAAGATCCGTTAAATGCTATTTCATCTATAAATCCTGTTCTCTTTTTGAACTCACCCGTGTCACTAATCTCTGCACTTCTTCCTGCAAGTTTATTTTTTCTTAAAACAATATAATAGTTAGTATCATCCCACAAATTAACGGAAATCATCATAGAAACAAAACAACAATTCCGCCGAAGGCGGCACTTTCCACTGCCACTAAAGAGAAAGACCTGCATACGAACAGATCTGAAATCAGATTCTATTGCATCAGTTGTAAAATTGATATCATCTTTTCCTGAAACAAGCAATTGGCTCAATACCTATCCAGATCCCATATATCAAAAAGCAATACATCATTTTTTCCTTTGCAAATGACACTGCAGCCGGGTAAAACCTGACTTTGATATTACCGCAAAGTGTTCCTCTCTTTCCCTGTTATACCAGTTGACATATCTTGCCTTGTTCATGAGTTCCATAATTACATCAGGGCCAAGTTTTTGCTTATGCCATTTACACTCACAGAACAATACTTGTTTTTCAGCAGAGTTTATAGCAACCAGATCGATCTCATAAGTATTCTTCCCGGGCTCTCCCCTGAATTTGCCCCACTGTCTGCCAATCTTCTCAAAAGTAAAAGGAAGACTTCCACGCCTGTTCATTTCAATCATGAATTGCCTGCAGATATCTTCAAAGACTGGAGCTGTAAAAGTATCCAGTTCATTCTCTGTCTTTTCCAGCACCCTCTCATACGTTCCTATCTCAAGTTCGGAGATATTAGGGTACATAAACCTGAACCAGAACCTGAAATAATTATCACTTATCCGGTAGATTGCTTTTCTCGACGACTTCTTATCGCATACCGGACTTTCCTTTTTCACCAGATCAAGGTCGTTTATCAGAATATTGAGATAATAATCAATTGAAGTGCTCTTTATTCCCGAACTCCCTGCAATCTCTGATGACCTTGATATTCCGGAAGCTATGTTTTTCAGTATATTGAAATATGTATTGCTGTCCCTTAGCTCAGTCTTAAGCAGTACTTCAGGTTCACTGTACAGCACGCCTGTCCTTAAAAGAAGCTTTCTGATATTTTCCTCTAAATAAGTAGACTCAGCCTCTTCAAGATACTTAGGGGTACCTCCATAGATAGTATAAATATAAACTCTCATGTCAATGGGCATTTCAGCAAACCAGTCTTCCAGTGCGGCAAAACTGAAAGCATCAAAAAGCATCTGCCCTGTTCTCCTGCCATATAAGGGTGAAGCGTACTCGAATATCTGATGCATCATACCTATGGAAGAGCCCGACACCACCAGGAACAGCTTTGAAGAAGCTGCTGATCTGTCGATATGTTTCTGCAAATAGGAATAAACACTCTTATCGATACGTGAGAAACGCTGGAACTCATCAAAAACAACAATAACCCTTTCTTTAAGAGAATGCAGGAACAAAGCTTCGAATATCTCATCCCAGGAAGGCACTCCCAGATAACTGATGCCAAACTTTTCATGAAAAGCCCTTGCAAGCTCCAACCTGGCATCATGGGAATTCAGTTCAGGAACAAGCACATAACAATACCCTTTTTTCCCTTTCAGGAACTCTTCAAGAAAACGTGTCTTTCCAAGCCTGCGTCTTCCAATAACCGAAAGAAATCTGAAATCACCTTTTAAGAATTCATTCTCTATGTATTCAAGTTCATCTTTACGATTAATGAATTCAGATTTTATTGTCATAACAATAATTGTGTAAACAATAATATTTAAAATTTGCCTGATAGCACTTGCACAATTGGTTATAAAGGACAGAACATTATTTATTTAATCCCGTTTAAGCAGATCTGCAAAACAACCGTTCCGCCGAAGGCGGCACTTTCCAAGCCACTGAAAATCAAATATTGTTATCTTTAATCGAACTCAAGTAACCATTTCCATACAGGTTTGATCAAGATCTTCCTTCCATCTATTTCGATGAGATCTGAAGCATCCCTGGTGAGAATGAGTCCTTCCTGCAGGTCATGAGTTTTCATTGCTTCAATTAATCCTTCAAGCTCACGTTTTCTGTTATCAAGGTTCAGTTCTTTTGTAACCTGGATGGCACCATTTATCCTGTGATTGACCTTTATCAGGAAATCGCATTCATATGTTCCTTTATGATAATATACTTCACTCTGTCTTCTCACAAGTTCTATGAATACCAGGTTCTCAAGCAGCCTGCCATAATTCTCTGAGAACCTGAAGGATACAGCATTTATCATACCTGTGTCAAGGCAGTAGATCTTCTTTGGGTTTGCAAGTTGTTTCCTGAGAGAATGATCGAACTTATTGATGGAATATAGAAGGTATGAATCCTCTGCATAGCCCAGATACTCTTTTACAGTGTCTGCTGATATTTCCAGGGCCTTTGCCATGCTGTTATAGGAAAAAGGTTTTCCTACATTTGATATGATGAAATACAGCAGGTTAATTACATCCCTGTTGTTCCTCAGCTTATGGGGAAAAATGATATCCTTCAGGTATATGGTTTCATAATAGTTCTTCAGAAGCTCTTCTTTTATATCTTCGTCATCTTCCAGGGATATCCTGGGAAAAGAGCCATACCTGAGATATTCCTCAAACTCAAGTCTTTTCTCTGCAGACGTCGGTTTTTTGAGCCCCTTAAAATTCAGGTACTCCCTAAAGGTCAATGGATAGACCGTTAATGCAAGGTATCTTCCTGAGAGGCGTGTGATGGTCTTCTTTTCAAGCAGGGATGATGTGGAGCCTGTCAATATAAACTTCAGGCGCTTGTCAGTATCATACAACGTTTTAAGTGCCTGGGTCCAGTACTTGTAATTCTGAACCTCATCAAGGAAGATAAAGTATCTTTCTTTTTTCGTAGCTGTAATATGATCTTCAATAATGCCTGAAAGTAGATCAGCACGTTCTGCCTGGCTTTGAAAAACAGGCTCATCAAGGTTTATGTACAGTACCGCTTCCATATTATCCGCAGGCAGTTCCAGACTGCGGATGAGCTGGTATATTAAAGTCGATTTTCCGGTTCTTCTGGCACCGAGTATGAGTAATATCTCTTCTGTATTCAAATATTTGGATAAGCGTGGATAGTACAGAAGGCGGGTATACCTGTACTGTAAGTTTTTCCGAACCACCATGGATTCTGCTTTTCCAGCACATCTTCTATCAGCTGTTCCATGATTACATACTTGCTTTCAAATTAGATAAAATTGCCGATTATAATCTGTAATGATACTTAATTTCTCCGATTATAATCTATAATGTTGGGTATTATATCGGTATATGATTGCTCATCTCAGAAAAAACAATAATATAAAAAGACTCTCCAAAACGTGTATCAGATGTCTCATAAGGAACTCAATATGATCAAAAGGGATATTATTCTGGGAAGACTGGATGAGCTACTTCCAGACTTGAAAAGGGACTAAAAGGTAAAGGAAATAGGTCTTTTTGGATCGGTGGTGAGAAATGAATACAAAACTGGCAGCGATATTGATTTCCTTGTTGAGTTTGAGAAAGGCGCGGATCTTTTTGATCTTGCAGTCCTTGGAATATTTCTTGAAGATGAGTTCGAATCAAAGGTAGATATCGTCTCGAAACGTGCCGTAAGGGATGAATTGAAGAACAGTATTTTTTTAGAACTGGTTTATGCGCATGCATAAGGTGGTTTCATGCGCGAGTACAGGTTGTTTTTAACTGACATTATTGAAACAATTGATGAGATTGAAGAGTTCACTTCAGGAATGGACTTCACTAAATTTCTGAACGCTAGGAAAAACTGGAAATCAGTTGTGAAGAATATCGAAATTATTGGTGAAGCCGCTAAGAATGTGCCGGATGAAATAAAAGAAAACTATCCTGACATTTTCGTGGCGAGTGATTGCCGGTACGCCAGGATCGCTTAGCTCATGGTTATTTCGGAATCGATTATGAGATCGTGTGGAATGTTGTTGATAACCGCCTGATTGGTTTAAGGGATGCTATCCTGGCACTTCTGATTGAGATAGATTAAGCCGGAAAAAACTTAGCCCATCTACAGGTGATTGAATGGATTATGTTTCCAGGTGGTAAAATCTTAACACAAAATTTTTTCTTTTTTACTATTTTAGTGCAGGATAATTAGTACATAGAGTGATTGTACGTCAGATTAATATCTGCAAAACAACCATCAGCCGAAGGCGGTACGGTCCGATAATACTTAGATTAACAAGATTTAAATTTCCATTTAAAGTGGAAAATCACAGAAATAAAAAATAAACGAAATAAGGCACAATATAACAATTAATAGAATAATTCCCATTTTGGCAGAGTCTTGCATTTAAGGAAACTGTCCTGTTCATGGAATACACATATACCAATAGCTATTCTTACCTGTTTCTTTCCTGCAAATTAAAGAATTCTTACCTCTTCTTATTCAGGACATTTCCTATGTCCTCAAGATCCAGCACAAAGACTCCTTCTTTCTGAAGAGCAGTCTTACCATCGATCTTTCTTGCACATATTCCATAGTGGACCTCAGTTCCTTCTTTAAGGTTAAGATACTCCTTTTTTTGTTTCAATTTTTGGATCACTTCCATGTTTTCCTTTTTCCCTATATCCTGCCATTTGCATTCTATAAGTAGTACTTTGCTCTGGTCCGGGCTTGTTATCAGCAGATCGATTTCATATGTGTTCCTTCCTTTTGCAGCACCCTTTATAGTTCCCCACTGGCGACCGATGCGATCGAAACCGAAAGGAAGCAGCTGCTTATTCGTGATAAGTATCTCCTTTATAATTGTTTCAAAGGAAAAGCCCAGGAATGTATCAAAATTCCCAAGGAACATATTAAATAATTCATCTGTTCTGCCTTGCTCAAAATATGCATCATACCTTTTAATAAAGCCAAACCAGAAATGCAGGAAAGGATCACGTATGGTATATATTCCTCTTCTCGATCTTCTCGGGTCTTCCAGTATAGGAGTTTCTCTTCTGACAACATTGTATTCCTTGCGCAGAATATCAAGGTATCTTGAAGCCTTGTTACTTCCTCTGCCTTCCAGTACATCATTTATTTCACTAACCGTACTTTTTCCCGATGCAATTGCTTCCATTATTGAATAGTAGGTTCTGTACTCGCCCGCAAATTCGGTGACCAGTACATTACGTCCTTCCTCTTTAAGCAGAGGCATATGCCTGTCAAAGAAAAAATTCCTTGCGTTATCTTCAAAAGAACTCACGTCTGTTCCTTCAAGCAGGTCATAATATTGGGTATACCTCAACTGCAGAGTAATACTTGATCAATTCCGTTTTATCTTAATACCCATATCTGTAAGCATCTCCCTGAAACAGTTTCAATATCAAGTGGTCCAAGCTCCATCATTGCATCTGCCACCGTAAAGTGGATGGGCATAGTCAACAAATCCGATTCACAAGTGGTAGCGATCACTTAGAAAAACACAGCATTTCTTGTCATATGTCTGAATTCATCAATTAGTTGTTGTATGTCTGAATAAATACTTCTATCCATATCATAAAAATTTTGAAACTCATCTACAAATATATAGTCATAGGTCTCAAGAGATATCTGAACAGGTCAGCCACATTTCTGAACTCAGGTAGCTTTTTATCTCTTGCAATCTCCCTGCAGGAATATATCCTTTGTTTGTTCATTGGCACAAATATATATTCAGGATTTTACCCTTCAGGAATTCAAGCACAAGACGCATTTTCCTATTCTCCACGTCTCCCTGTTACAACGGCTACTCTGAATCCATTTAAGCTACATATCCCATGCAACTTCTCCATCTCTTTTTTTCGGTTGTAGAACTTCATGTGCAGTTATCCATATCTACAGATCAATTATTTTTTGTGGACTTAGTTATACCTAATAACAACCTCATTGTATATATCATACATGCCATGTATCATACATTTCATGTAGTTAAATTTTGTTGTATTCTATGCAAATATCTAGCGGTGCCTAGAAATGAAATAAAAAAAACAAGCTATAATAACACCGATTTTTTAATTATCATCAAAAAGGAGTGTTGTGTTACATGGGTTTTATGTAACCAAAAAACAATTTGACTACAAGTATCAATGGAATACGCCGCCTTTGGCGGGTAGTTGAATTGTAGTTAACACTATCAACTCTTATACTTCATACACAAAAAGTCGTTTTGCGTTTTTAATACAGAAAATTAAGATAAGTATTAGTACCATAGTTTTTTACTCCATTGGTTCATACCTGAAACCAAATCCAAGGTCCTTTAAAGCAAAGAGTGCCATGAACATTACACAGAATATGAAAAATACTGAAACAAAGCATGCAAAATTGTAGTAGAAGAAATTCACATCTGACATGCTTACATCCATAAATGCGAAAATGCTCATTGGTTTATTGTACACAGGATACAGGTAACTAAGCCCGCCTTCTGCAATATCATCCAGAAGCAGGTGAGACAGGCATGCAGCCTCTGCAAATATTCCCAGGGATATTGCCCTTGAATTGTCCCTGTATATTATGTATCCCAGTAAAAATGCAATTGCAAAAGCCACAAAACTGAATAAAAGCGAATGTGTCGGAAAAGACCCTATTCTTGTATGCTGCATGGTTCCATGAAGGATAAAGTTCCAGACCGCAGGAACATCAGGGAAAACCGAACCAACACTACCAACAGCAAACAGCAGGCTTAAATGTTTCACATCCTTAAAGCTGATTTCCCTGCGAAAACCGCTTCCTGCAATGGCAAAAAGACCAACAAGGGAAATGCAGAATATGAAAAATGAAAGATGAAATGCTGGATAGGGCATAGAATATTATATAATTTATTAATATATAAATATACTCAATCTAATTATTTGTCAAAAGCGATAAATAAGTACAGGGTATAATAGCCATAAACATGTTCATTTTCGGCCACATAGGCATTACATTGGGCATTCTGCTAATTCTGAAACAACATCCCTTATTCTCAAAATTCCGGATCAGTTATCCCATGCTGGTTCTGGGGGCAATGCTTCCTGACCTGATAGACAAACCCCTTGGGGAGGGACTTTTAGCAGATTCCCTTGGTAACGGAAGAATTTATGCTCATACTTTACTATTCTGTATTTTGCTTCTTTTTGGAGCAATTTACTACAATAAAAGGAAAAATGACAATCGGGTTTTTATTATTCCTGCAGCAAGTTTCCTGCACCTTATGGAAGACAGGATGTGGAGAACTCCTGCAACGCTGTTCTGGCCGCTTTTTGGCTGGGAATTCCCCAAGGGAATTTATTCTTCCGGGCTGCTTGATTATTTCTACAGGATACTGATGAATACTTATTCCCTTGAAAATAGTTACACTTTTCTTTCAGAGATGCTTGGAATTATTATACTCATCGTTATAGGTATAAAATATAAGACAAAAGAACACAAAAATAACTAAAGCATTAAGAAAAGTGGTAAAAGAAAATACCAAACTATTTCTAAGATGAAATAAATAAAAGAGTCCAGGGTGGATTATATATTATAAACATCATACAAATATTTGGATGTTTATAAGAAAAAGGTTTACTAATGCATAAAATGACAGCGAAAAATTGTTCTGGACACCTGTATGTCTGAAAATTCAGACCTGATTTACTAATAGGTGGTAATGGAAATGAAGGAATGCAATAGTGACCATGGTAAACTCAGGAGTCTTGTCGTTTCTTCAGAGGAATTATTCCAGAGCTCTGCAGGGCAAATAGATTACCAGAAAATAACAGACAATCTCCTTGAAATATCAGATGCAAAATATGCAGCTTTTGTCAAATATGAGGAGAAAAGTAACTCTTATTTTATTACTGCACTTTCAGGCTCTTCCAAAAACTTTGAAAAAGCATACTCAATTCTTGGGTTTAATCTTCTTGAAAAGGAATGGCAGATTGAGCCTGTGCTTGAAAAAAGACTGAAAAATTCAAATATCACTCATTTTCCGGCAATACATAAATTAACTGAAGGAGTATTTCCCGTTAAACCGATTTACCTTCTTGAAAAGGCTTTCGATGTAGGGGAAACTGTTGCAGCGAATATTTTCAGGGATAATACCAATATTGGATATTTCATATTGATAATGCCGGCTGGCACGTCTTTTAAAGATGACGAATTAATCGAGATTTACACCCGTCAGGTAGGTCTTACCCTTGAGCGCAAAAAAGCTGAAGACAAGCTGGAATTACAATTCAGGTTCCAGAAAATGATTTCTGAAGTCTCATCCGGTTTCCTGAGTGCATCAGATGATAAGCTTGATTATGTGCTTAACAAAGCCCTCGAAAAATGTGGAAAATTCTTCAACACGGAAAGAACATATACATGCTTTTTCAGAAGATGGAAAATTAATGGGAATAACCCACGAATGGTGTGAAAAAGGGATTGAACCCCATATGGATAAAGTCCGGGATCTGAAAACAGAAGATTTCTCCTGGTTTAACAAAAAGATTAGAACATCAGAATATTTGCATATACCTGACACCCAAAAGCTGCACCCCGAAGCAAGTGCTGAAAAAAGAATCTGGACAGGCTATTCCATAAAATCAACATTGAATATTCCCATTACAAGAAATGCTGAAGTAATAGGATTCATGGGTTTTAATTGCCTTGGGAAAAAGAATAAATGGTCAGAAGAACACATTTCCCTGCTAAAGGTTATAGCCGGTATAATTTCCAGTATTCTTGAAAAAAAATGGGAAAGGAAACAGACACTTGAAAGGGAAATCCAGCTTAAGAATGCCCAGAGAATCGGGCATATAGGAAGCTGGGAATTTAATCTGGGTACAGGACAGGTACGGGCTTCTGAAGAAGCTTTCAGAATATACGGTTATGATAACAAAAATCAAACTCCTGATATACCGGAAGTACAGTCCTTTGTTATCCCTGAAGACCGTCCTGCACTTGACAAAGCATTCAATGAGCTTGTACAGCTGAACAAACCCTACGATGTGGAATTCTGCATAAAAAGACAGAATGACGGGCTCATACGCCACATACATTCAATTGCCGAATATGATCCTGAAGGTAACATAATCACAGGTACAATTCAGGACATAACTGAAAGAAAGATTGCGGAAATACAGTTGCAGAATAAGACTGAAATGCTGGACATGGCCCTTGAAGCAACACATGCAGGCATCTGGCACGTAGATCTCACAACCGGGGAAATAATACTTCATGGTCTGGACATCTGGGAAAAACTCACAGGCTATACTACAGATGATTTTCCGGAATTTAATCTTGAATTATGGAAAAAGCTCACTCATCCTGATGATATAGATTATGTTTTTGAAAAGCTCCAGAGGCTCATAAGCGGAGAAGACAGGTACTATATTGAAGAATACAGGATGCTACATAAAGAAGGACACTGGATATGGGTCCGTGCACACGGGAAAATATCACAGTATGATGAAAAAGGCAATCCACTGCACCTCTATGGAACACATATAAGTATTGATGAAAACAAAAAAGCTGAGGAAAAAGCAAAGAATGCCAGTCTGGCTAAATCGGAATTCCTTGCAAATATCAGTCATGAAATACGCACGCCACTTAATGGGATTATTGGTTTTTCCGAGCTTCTGCTCCGGACAGAACTCAGTGATTTGCAGCTTAATTACTTAAAAACAGTAAATTCATCCGGGAATTCCTTGCTGGACCTCCTGAATGATGTCCTTGATATCTCAAAAATTGAGGCAGGGAAACTTGAACTTGAACCTGAAAATACAAATCTAAGTGAATTATGCGAGCAGGTTGCAGGCATGCTTAAGTATCGCATCCATGAAAGTGATCTGGAACTGTTATTGAATTTACCGCCTGATCTTCCTCGTTGCGTTAGTGCCGACAGGGTGAGACTGAGGCAGGTTCTTGTAAACTTACTTGGAAATGCGGCTAAATTTACCCACGAAGGGGAAATAGAACTCAAAGTCGAAGCTTTTCCGGTAAAGGATAATCCGGGTACAATGGATTTTGTATTCTCCGTGAGAGATACAGGAATTGGAATTGCAAAAGAAAAACAATCTAAGATATTTGATTCTTTTTCACAGGCAGACGGGTCAATTACACGCAAATATGGCGGAACAGGACTTGGCCTGAGTATTTCAAACAGACTGCTGGAAAAAATGAACTCAAAACTTGAACTTAAAAGTGCCGAGGGAAAAGGAAGTACTTTTTATTTTACAGTATCTTTACCTGTTAAACAGTTAAACCCGGAAATGTGGAACATTCCTCATGGCATTGTTAAAGTGCTTATTGTGGATGATAATAAAATCAACTGCCGGATAATCAGTAATATGCTGGATGGTCTGGGAATCAAAAACGAAATAGCCAGCAACTGCGAAGATGCTATCACAAAACTCCGGGAAAACGATTCTTACAGTTTTATGATGATTGACAGGCATTTGCCTTTACCGGATCATTGCAGCAATATTCCACAAATCCTTGAAAGTAAACTGAGCAAAGAAATACCGGTAATCCTCATGAACTCGTCCACGGATCTTTCTTTTGCCTGCACAGGCCATGAATATAAAGTGCCCTGCACAAATATTTTCAAGCCAGTTGTTACTTCTGAGCTTGTTGAAGTAATAAACAATATTTTTTCTGACATTGAAGAAAATCCAATACAAAAACCCGTATCATTGCCTGAAACAGGAGATGATTTGAGTTACACTGTACTGATTTGTGAAGACAACAAAACGAACCTGCTCCTGACTACAACTATTATTTCAGAGATGCTGCCCGGATCAAGAATATTGAATGCAGAAGATGGAAATGCTGCAGTGCAAGTGTACAGGGAGAATAAACCGGGGATTATTTTCATGGACATACAGATGCCGGAAATGAGTGGTTATGACGTCACGTCTTCAATCAGGGGTCTTGAAGCTCAAAGCAATATTCACACACCAATTATAGCCCTTACAGCAGGCACCGTTCAGGGAGAAAGGGAGCGCTGCATTGCAGCAGGAATGGATGATTATCTTTCCAAACCCATTGATTCAGATAAAATCAAAATAATACTGGACAAATGGCTTTTGAAAAAAGGAAAAACAATGAAGCAGGATGTGGATGCTGCAAAAAAGAAACTTGTTCATTTTGACAAAAAGCAGATGCTTGAAAATACAGATGTTAACATGGAAATTCAGAATGAGTTAGTTTCCATGGCAATTTCATCCTTTGAGCGTAACTATGGGGAAATAGTAGAATCTTTTTCAAATAATGACATTGAAAAAGTAAAAACCACTGCACACAACGTAAAAGGAACTGCTCTTAATATAGGCTTTAATATAATGGCAGATATTTCAGGCAGGCTTGAGGATATTGAAAGTGCGGATTACGGGAAAATAACGCTACTGATCGAAGAGATGAAAGAAGAATTAGAATATCTTAAAAATATGATCTGGTAACTGAAACTATTTCAAGCTGCATTTCTTTATGGTAGTTTATTATTGTGCTGTGAGTAAAATAAATATATAGTATGAATAGAATAAATATAAATCAAATGAAACCTTTATCAATCCAAAATATGTTGACATACGGATTTGGAAATTCTTATACAGGTTACACTTTTAAGTTTATGAAAATTGCAATTTCAAATGTTGCAAAAACGAGAGAGGAGGATATTAATTGAGGGTATTAATAGATATAGGGCACCCTGCTCATGTTCATTTTTACAGGAATGCAATTAAAGAGCTTCAGGAAAAAAACCATGAAGTTCTTGTGACTTCAAGGGATAAGGATGTAGCAATTTCCCTTCTTGAAGCTTATGGAATTAAACATATAACCCTGAGTTCAATGAAACAGGGAAAAGGAAACCTGATAAAGGAATGGATAATCAGGGACATCAGGATGCTGAAAGTGGCAAGGAAATTCAAACCTGATGTACTTACGGGAATTTCAAATCCTTCCATAGCCCATGCTGCATGGTTACTTCACAAAAAATCATTTATTTTTAATGATACTGAGCATGCAACACTGGGGGAAAAAATAACACACCCGTTTGCAGACTTTATTTTAACTCCTACATGTTTCAGGAAAGAACTTGGGAAAAAACAGATCAAATATGAAGGATATCATGAACTGGCGTATCTGCATCCGAATTATTTTGTTCCAAACCCCGAAACCTTAAAAGAAATAGGACTTACTGAAGATGAGAAATTTGTAGTTCTAAGGTTTGTTTCCTGGGGTGCAAGCCATGATGTGGGACAAACAGGTTTAAGTCCTGAAATAAAAAGGAAAGTCGTTCAGGAACTCAGTAAACACAGCCGTGTACTGATATCATCCGAAAAGCCACTTGAACCTGAATTTGAACAATACAGGATATCAGTTTCACCTGAAAAAATGCATGATCTCCTAAACTATGCAACTTTACTTTATGGTGAAAGTGCCACAATGGCTTCTGAATGCGCCGTACTGGGGACACATTCCATATTCTGTGATTTTGCAGGCAGGGGTTACACTGACGAGGAAGAAAGCAGGTATGGGCTGGTATTCAATTTTAAACTTGATAAGGAAAGTCAGGAAAAATCAGTAGAAAAAGCACTGGAACTCATACAGAATCATGACATTAAGAAAGAAGGCATGCAAAAAAGGGAAAAGCTGCTTGGTGACAAAATCAATGTTACGGAGTTTATGGTGGAAATGTTTGAGAAGTCTCTTCCCTGAATTTAAAAAGAATTTAATTAATAAGTGCTATATGTATATGGGCAATATATAACCAAATAACTTTATTTTAAAATAATTATTATAATTCTATATTCGGGATAAATAGTAAAATAAATAATATGGTTGACAGGTATACAGGTAGCCAGCAAGTTATAAAAAATATAAAACATTCTTATAAATTTTAACTTAATCACATACAAAATTGCAGCAAGATTCCGGTTTCAATTCCCCAGGTGAGGTCACATGAAAGGTATAATTTTAGCAGGTGGTAGCGGAACGAGACTCTATCCGGTCACACTTCCCGTATGCAAACAACTTTTGCCAGTTTATGACAAACCAATGATTTACTATCCCCTGTCAGTGCTAATGCTGGCAGGAATCAGGGAGATACTCATAATATCCACTCCTGATGATTTACCGTCATTCGAAAAGCTCTTTGGGGATGGTTCACGCTGGGGACTTAATATTTCCTATACGGAACAGCCGTCACCTGATGGTCTTGCACAGGCTTTCATCCTGGGTGAGGAATTTATAGGTGATGACACGGTTTGTCTTGTTCTTGGTGACAATATTTTCTATGGCCCGGGTTTCTCGCCTTTACTGAAAGAAGCTGCAAAAATGAAAAAAGGAGCAACAGTTTTTGGTTACCAGGTAAAGGATCCTGAACGGTTCGGAGTGGTGGAATTTGATAAAAACAGAAAAGCCATATCAATAGAGGAAAAACCTGAAAAACCAAAATCCCATTACGCGGTTACAGGTCTTTACTTCTATGATAATGATGTAATTGATATTGCAAAGAATATCAAGCCATCAGACAGGGGTGAACTGGAAATAACATCTGTAAACGAAGAGTATCTTAAAAGGGGAGATCTCAATGTTAAACTTCTGGGACGTGGATATGCCTGGCTTGATACGGGTACCATGACAGCCTGATTTCAGCCAGCCAGTTTGTCCAGACAATCGAACAGAGACAGGGATATAAGATTGCATGCCTTGAGGAAATTGCCTATCTGGAACGGATGGATGAATGCTGATGAAATACTTGATGCTGCCAGATTACTTAAGAAAACAGACTACGGAACATACCTGGAAGGGCTGATTAATAATGACCTCTGATTCAAAATCCAAATCCGGTATACTGGTAACGGGATGTGCAGGATTTATAGGAAGCAACTTTGTACCTTACTTCCTTGACAAATATCCTGATTACAATGTTATTAACCTTGACATGCTGACTTATGCTGCAAATCCGGAGAACCTGGACGAGGTCAGTAATAATTCACGCTACAAATTTATCCAGGGTGATATATGCAACCGTGAACTGGTTGAATTCATTTTTAATGAATATGACATAAAAGGCGTTATCCATTTTGCTGCGGAATCACATGTTGATAATTCCATAAAAAATCCTGATATCTTCATTAAAACAAATATAAACGGGACTCACACTCTCATTGATGTTGCATATAAGTACTGGATGGAAAAACCATTTACCTATAAGGAAAAATATTCTGGAAGCAGTTCCGGTAATGATGCTTTTGGTTATCCGCGTTTCCATCACATTTCAACAGATGAAGTCTATGGTACCCTGGGTGAAACCGGTCTTTTTACAGAAAAAACACCCTACGCTCCGAATTCACCATATAGTGCAAGCAAAGCTGGCAGTGATATGATCGTCAGGAGTTATCATCATACATACGGCATGAACACTGTGATTACTAACTGTTCTAACAACTACGGACCAAAACAGCATGATGAGAAACTTATCCCGACTATAATACGTAATGCACTTAATGGGAATCCCATACCTATCTACGGGGATGGCAAAAATATCCGTGACTGGTTATATGTGCTGGACCACTGCAAGGCAATAGATCTTGTATATCATAAAGGCCGCAGCGGGGAAACCTACAATATTGGTGGCAAAAACGAAAGGGAGAACAATTATATTGCCAACAGGATCTGCACCATACTTGATGAGATGAAACCCAGGGAAAGTGGCAGTTACACTGATCAGATTACTTATGTTGAAGACCGCGCCGGTCACGACAGAAGATATGCAATTGATGCAGCTAAAATTGAAGCTGAACTTGGATGGGAAGCAGACGAGAACTTTGAGACCGGAATACTGAAAACAGTTGACTGGTATGTTAAAAAGTATACTGCACAGGTTGAGGATTAATATATAATCTGCAACCATTTTTCTTTTATCACAAATAATTCATCATGAGAAATGCCAGTTCAGCAAATGCCCCTGAAAACACTGGTATTGCTATATTGTCATCGATTTTTACAAAGTTGTTTCTACATATGTTGCCACAAAAGCCATCAGGAGTGAAATCGGTACATTCTGTAGCAAAAAAACTCCTATTAGAATGTTTACTATGAATTCAGCTATGCAGCCTTCAAGGCTCTTATCGTTACTGAATATCCTGAGTTTCCCAAATCTTTTTCCGATAAGTGCCGCACTCATATCCCCGAAAGTTGTCATCAGGATGGCTGCAAAAGCAACATTTTTGCTGAACACTGAAACTGCTACCAGTGCACCCAGAGTAAAATATACATGAGATCCAATGCCCTTTTTCTCTTTCTGGCGCAACAGTATGTGCAGTACAGGCAGCTGGAATCCCCTGTCAAGTCTTAGGTGTTCAATACTGAGGATGATTACAAGGTATACTATTAAAAGTGTTTGAGCTTCCGTTTTTCCGTAAAAGGCATAGACAAGTATAATGAGAATTGAAGTAAAATGTATGCCTTTTCTCATTAGTTCATTAGCAAAGGAAATAGGAGCCATTGCCTCTAATTTGGGCTGTTGGTATATAAATCAGCCTGCAATATCAAAAAAACTGATCATGAAAACAATTTTATTGAAAAAGATTCACTTTTAAATGACTAAAATGAATGAGTGTAAACCAATCAACACTGTATATGGGTATCTATGTGGGAGAGATGCTATTTACCTTGATGAAATTTCATGCGATTACCGGAACGGTTCTGTCAGGTTAACCGGACAGTTTAATGGCAATCTTTTCAGCCGGAAAATTGTAGATGATTTCATTGACTATGTGCTGGATTTCACAGGAATTTACATTCTAAGGATGACTGAACTTGATTTAAGCTATGAATTGGTCAATTCTAAATTTGAAGACTCCTCTTTTTTTGAAATTATGAACTCAGAACTCCTGGACCATGCTGAAAAAGTAAGGAATATTAAACTGAGACACTTTATTCTTCAAACATATGATGATGTTTTTGAAATTGTATGCAAGGATTACAAATTATGCATAAGAGATAGTCTCCAGCAAAGCAGTAGTATGGATTAAAAATCACAACCTGAAAACAGTTTTGTGCTATTTCTTTTTAGATTTCTACTTTTTTATTTCATCATTCTCAACAATGCGTGCTTTTACAAGCATCACAATTAGTTCTTCAGGAAGCGGATTGTCCGGTTGAAAACGGATGGTTCCTTTTGCAGTATCATATGCTTTCAGTTCTTCTCTGTGTGCGTCCATAACTGCGGTACTCATAAGGTAAAAGCTGCAGTGTTTCTGGAATGCCGCAAATCCCACAAGGGGTCCATTGTACCTGAACGCAGGAATTTTATAGCTGATACCTTCAACTGCATCCGGCACTGTATCATGAATTATCTTTCTTAGTCTTGTAAGTGCAATAAACGCATCTTCAGGAACACCAGATAAATATTCATCAATTGTTTCAGGTGAACTGATGTTCTCTCCGGCACTCTGTGAATTTGATTTTTTCAATGCATCACATCCTTTAACCTGTTAAATCCGTGTCAGGGTAGCACTTCTTTATTTACGTATGGCTACAGCTACCATAGGTCTATTTGTACTTTAATCACTTAAGAAAAAGCAGTGAACTTCAGAGACAATTATTAATAATTTTTAATAATTATTTCAGGGTAATGGCCTCTACCGGACAGATTTCCACACAATCGCCGCAATCAACACATTCATCAGGATTAACTACTGCAATATCATCGTCACTCATGGAAATAGCTTCTACCGGACAGGAATCTACGCAAACTCCGCATCCAGTACATGTACTCTTATCAACTACTGCTGGCATTTAATTTTTCACTCCCGAATTACCTTTTCCGGTAATCACAAACAAATTCTGGAATTATGGGATAAAAAGTTATCGAAAATGTATCTGTAGAAACCCTGTCATTATGATTTACCGTAGATTATGATTAACTAAAATGATCCCGAAGGGTCCGGCAAAGCCGGCGTCTTCCCGTAAGAATAAACAAAAAAATCTGCATTTGGTTCTGGATGAACAATTGTTTTTGTGGAAACAAGAACCTGAAAATGATTCTTATTTTTATATAACAGGAACAACAGAGCATTAATAATGAGTGTTTCAGGATAATTACCGGGATGGTTTATGAGGTAGCATAACTGTAAAAATACTGCCTTTTTCCACTTCACTTTCCAGGGAGATTTTTCCATTGTGCATTTCAACCAGTTTATTTACCAGGGATAGTCCGAGTCCGGTTCCGGTATAATTTTTGCTGAGGCTGGAATCAAGTTGTTTAAAGGGTTCAAAAAGTTTATTCTTGTCTTCTTTTGAAATTCCTATGCCAGTGTCCTGCACCATTATACTGATAGTCTCTCCCTTATCTATGGATGAAACAGTAACAGTTCCCTCTGCCGGTGTAAACTTAATGGCATTTCCGATGAGATTATAGAGGATCTGCTTAACTTTACCTCTGTCAACCCGGATTACTATATCTTCAACTCCTGAATCATCCAGAATAAGCTTATTTTTAAGTGCCAGAGGACCAAGGCTTACTATAACTTCATCAGTTATTTCTTTAACAGAGACATTTTCATAGTGAAGCTCCATTTCGCCTGCTTCTATTTTTGACAGATCAAGTATATCGTTTATAATGTTTAGGAGGTGCTTGCCACTTTCAGTTATATTATTCGAATACCTGGCCTGTTTTTCGTTGAGTGCACCCATATTTTGCTCAGTGAGAAGCTCTGAAAATCCTATTATTGAATTTAAAGGTGTGCGCAGTTCATGGCTCATATTAGCAAGAAATTCACTTTTAGCCTTATTTGAGGCTTCAGCATAGAGCCGGGCTTCAGCTTCCTTGTTTTTTTCTTCCATTTCCCACAATGCCCGTTTATGTAAAAGCGATGCTTCAAGGGAAAATGCAAATCTGGAAATAACATTCACAAGCTGGTTTGCCGTATATTCAGGGTCTTCAAGCTTCCTGACCCAGAAAAGTTTAAGAAAACCAAAGTTCTTTAACTTAAAAAGTATGCAGGTTCCTTTATGATTATCCTTTTCAAAAGAAGTATCTTCAAGGCTTTTACCATTTGAATTTAAAATAATAAAATCCCGGGAACTTATTTTTTGAAAAACAGGATGTGAAACAGTCATTTCTTTGCTTGTGGCATAATATAACGGATTAGCGTACATAAGACTTAGCTTATTGCTTTTTTAAAACTCAGGTATTCATCCTTTACCCAGACTGAAGCATAGTTCATTCTCTTCCTTGACATCAGTTTCTTAATAAAAAAATCACAGTTTTCTTTAATATCAAGTGAATTTCCAACTGAGAGTGACAGCTCGTATAGCATGGAAATCTGGTTAAAAATATCCTCATACTTAATCTCTTGACTCATAAAGAACTCCGAATACAATTGTTTTGTTTAAATATTCCAGGATATCTCCACCTACTGATGCTATTTCTCCTGTGGAAAGTACTCCTTCGGGTATTGCCTGGATGTTCCTTGATTCAAGCCTGGTTTTAACAGCTTCTAACTCCTCTTTAAATTCTTCCTGAAGATATGCTGATCTTCCGACACAATCTATAATCAGGCAATGTTCCGCTGGAATATTTTCATCTCTAAAGCAATCTTCTACTGATTTTTCTGCAGCGGCAATCAGATCTTTTTTCGTACCTTTAAGAATACTAAGGACTGCATTTTCAGGTACTTCTCCTGCACAGATTAGTTCACCATCATCAGATATTTTAAATACTTCCCGGACAAGGTCTTCATGGTTTTCTATATAAATGCCAAATGGATAATGACTGAGAAGATCATAAGCTTCTCTTGCATCACACAAAACATCGCATTTAAGCTTTAATGCCTCGCTATATGTATGTAAAGCATTTTTCCAGTTCAGTTCTTTTATAATATTATTTTCACTTTTTGTTACTATAAGTGGCCCTATGTCTTTTTTCCATCCATGGTGGACTCCCATGTTGCACTTAAGATTGAGTAGCGCGACCACTGCGGAATCATCAAAAAACCCTTCCGGTGTGAATATGCAGGGTTTTGCCTGCATGTCTGCAAACCCTGCGCCTGAACCGATATATTTTACAGAATCTGCAAACAGGTTAAAAATGGAAGATAGGAAAGCCGAGATATTTGATGACATACCGTCTACTATAATTAATGCAGTTGCATTTTTTTTATGCAATGATTTAAACAAAGGCAAAGACTTTTCGAGTTCATCCCTGGAGTTGTGAATGTCCTGGAATAACATTGGTTTTTGTGTTACAGGCAGTATGTGAATTAAGGCCCCACTATCGTATTTTTGAGAACCATGTATTATTCCGGGGAAAATTCCTCCAAAAAAATCAATTTCCAGTTTATTTAGTTCTGCTATAAGTTTATGGATGTCAGGATGTTGGTTTTCAGCAAGCATTACAAATACTGTTTCATTTTCCCCAACATTCTTTTTTTCAATTTCATTTACAATTGCTGATACATCCGGTATAGGTATATACATGGACTCCTCTTAAAGCTTAGAATTCTGATGTGTAAATTGGATAAAATCTCTCTTTTAAGTATAAAATTCAATCTATTTATATATTGGTGAGGCTATAATACACACATTTTCAATCATTTAGTACAGTTCAAAAAAGTAAGGACATTTCAAAAATGTTATATATAATTATAAACTGTAAACGTAACAGAAAAAAATGGACATGAAAAAATTAGTTCCTGATGATCTGTTGATCGTCATTGCATTTACTCTGCTTACCAGTTTTTTTGTCATTTTGCCGTTCTTAAGTGAAAATCCGTTACGAATAGTTTTTGGTTTATTGATGGTTTTATTTCTTCCGGGATATGCCCTTATTGCAGCCCTTTTTCCCGGAAAGGAGGATCTTGATGGAATAGAGCGTTTGTCACTTAGTTTTGGACTCAGTATAGCTGTTGTTCCTCTTATCGGACTTGTACTTAACTATACTCCGTGGGGAATCAGGCTTGTCCCTATACTTGTGTCACTGACTATTTTTACTTTAAGTATGGTTGCGGTCGCAGTTTACAGGAGGCAGCAACTGGGAAGTAATGCTTTTTCCGTACCATTCATGGATATCTACGAATCAATTGAATCCGAATTAACCTCTAAACCTGAATCTAAATTTGATCAGGCACTTACAATTATTCTTGTTTTGTCCATATTACTTGCTGCAGTGACTCTGGTTTATGTTGTTGTTACTCCAAAACAGGGTGAAAAGTTCACAGAATTCTACATCCTTGGTCCTGATGGAATGGCAGACAACTATAGTACCCAGCTTGTCAAAGGTGAAAAAACAGATGTCATAGTAGGAATAGTCAATCATGAATACTCACTGGTTAATTACTCAGTCGTAATCAAACTTGATGAGGAAGAAGTAGATGTGCCGGATGAGCTGAAGCACATAGCTTTAAACCATAACGAAACCTGGGAAGTTGGTGTATCTTTTGCTCCTGCTGTTTCAGGGGATAATATGAAATTGCAATATCTTCTCTTCAGGGAAGATAATATGACAGAATCCTACAGGGACTTGCATCTCTGGATAAATGTGTCAGAACCCTGGATTTATAATCTAAACGATAGTAATGAATCAGATAATATTGACCTGAGTTTGCTTAATCAAAGCGAAACAGCCTAAAGGCAAAATGGAATAGTTTCCTGTCTATTTACATTATTTTATAAAAGCTCAAAATTTACAGGAACCATTAAATAAATGTCTGACTTTATTAAATTGGGGTTACAAACGTATGTCCTTTCACGGACAAATTAAAATTATCAATCGCGAGTTGTATTTTATGACTGGAAAAACAGTTTTTTCACATATAAGCATCAGCATGCTAAGACCTTACCTGGTTTTGTTAAGTGCACTGGCTGTAATTCTGCTCACAATGTCTTCAACTTCAATGGCATCTGTGACTGAACTTTCGGTATCATCGAACAATCCTGATCGGGGAAACGGTTACTATAAGCGGGAAGGCAGATCGGTGAAGAGATTCCTGTCATAGTTTCATTTGAAAACACACAGGATGTTTCGAATAGTAGATATGAATACGCTATCGGCAAAGTAACAATTCCTGATGGTTCTGAATCTTTTTCTCTCATAGCAGGAGGAGTTGAAACTTTAAAGGTATCTGTAAAGCTTTTTGGAATACCTGTTTCTGTCCCTGATAATTACATACGCTATAGTGGTGATAGTGCATTTTTTGGCACTGGTATGATTCATGGCGGTACTTATGACATTACTCTAAGCGGAACTTCCTCTTCTAATGAAGTTGATTTTTCATTTGGTGCCCGAACAACAATTGTTGCAGATGAAAATGGTAAATTTAAATACTCATACACAACTGACAACATGCCGGAAGGTGACTATGATGTTAAAATCGGAGGACAAACTGAGGAGATTACTGTTGGATCCGGTTCATCTTCAAGTTCAGGCAAAACCAGTCAGAGTAGCAGTAATACTGGAACAGAATATAATATAGTTCCTGCAGAATCCCTCGGGGATGATACTTCTGATGATTCAGATGGTGCAGGTGAATCTTCATCAACTGAAACAAATCCTTCAACTACTGATGATGCCTCTCCTGAAAACCTTGAAAGTACCCAGGACACAGAAGTTCAGGAAGGCTATATCATGACCAACCAATCAACAACAAATGATGATGAACTACCTATCCTCAGTATCGCAGGTGCCATTGTTGGTGTTTTCTGTATTGGTGCTATTTTTATAGGATACCGGAAAAACAAATTTAAGTAATGATAAACGGGATTAAAAATTCCCTTTTATTTTTTAAATCAGGAAAATCAGTAGTCTCGGACTATTTTTGGTAATTTGAACAGAAGCATGCAAAAAATGATTTTGGTTTTTTTCCTATATGCTGTCTCCCATTAACAGTCTGGTATATTCTTCTTCAAGTTTTTTTGCAACACTTTCCCATGAATAATAATTTCTCACGTGAATTTGTGCTTTCTTCCCAAGCTCCTGCCTGAGTTGAGGATTTGAAATCAGTTCCCTCAGTTTCCCTGCCATATCATATTCATTTCCTGGCTCAACAAGCATTCCCATGGAATTATCTATGACTTCAGGCAGTCCTCCTGCATTTGTAGCTATAACCGGTTTTGCCATTGCCATTGCCTCAAGCATAAAAAGACTGGAAGCTTCTATTATGCTTGGAACTGCTGCAATATCTGCAAGTTTCAGGTATCCTGCAATTTTTTCATGAGGAATAAATCCTAAAAAAGAGACATTTTTATCGATATGCAGCTCTTTTGTCAGTTCTTCTAATTTTTGCCGTTCAGGCCCGTCACCAATGATAAGGAGGTGTGAATCTTCTTTTTCAAGTGCTATCTTAAATGATCTGATAAGTAATTCAATTCCGTTTTTCTTAACAAGCCTTCGGGCGGTTAATATGATTGGGAAAGATTTCTCTTCCAGTTTGCTTTGGATATGGGGTATTTCACCTGCAGGTGAATCTGAGTCGAATAATCCCAGATCAACTCCATTATGGATTGTTTTTATTTTGTCCAGGGAAACATTCCATTCAAGAACCTGCTTTGCAAAATAATCTCCTGTATGTATCTGAAGGCTGGAAATCCCTGCAAGTAACGGGGCAAGTATGCGTTCTGCCTTCCTGTATAAGAAAGCTGAAACCGGTCCGTTTAGCTCATTCCACACGGGATAATATGAGCCATGGATTGTATTTACTGCAATACCTCCGCTTCTCTTTGCAAGATAATTGGCAATAAGCCCGGATGAATAAATGTGCCCATGATAAATGTCATATTTTTCCAGGGATTGTGAAAGTACAGCAAACGGGAAAAACAGTTGTCTTTTAAATGACAGATTTGCACCATCCCACGTGCGGTGCATTAGTCCCAGAAAATCAACACTTATTATTTTTATTCCCTCTACTGTTTTTTCTTCCGGTATATCGCTGGCACCGGTAAGGATTGTTACTTCATGCCCAAGTTTTACCAGCTCACGGGAGCTTTCAAGGATGGCAACTTCTATCCCACCGGTTCCGTTTTCTTCAAAAGGAGAGTTCATATATCTGAAGTATTTTCATATTTTGTTTTCTCCTGACTTTTGATAGCATCTGCAAGTTCTTGCATGGTCACTACTTTAAAATTTTCTTTAGCTGAAATGTGTTTTAGGATTTTGCCCAGCAAATCTTTGTTGATGACTGGTTCATATGATGGGTGCATGTAAAAGATAAAAAAATCTTCTGATTTGTTTATGTGAGCTATGTATCGTTCAAAGATTTCATCTTCTGAGAATCCTTCATGTTCAAGCTCTCCAAATGATTTCTCAGCAACAGGAAGCTGCAATGTTGAACATTGATTATCTCCTGCAAGGGGGTAAAACTCTTTATTCCCCCTGAAATCACTTGAGTAATTGAAATTAAATGAGTCCAACGCAGTTAAAAATGAATTAGTTACGGTAAATCCCGGGGATGAAAATGATTCCGGTTTAAAGCCTGTTTCTTTTTCAAACAGTTCAACACCGGTAGAAATCCATGCTATTATTTCTTTTTCTGTTCTCTCATTCAGTGAATTCATCCATTCATAGTGCAAATAACCATGAAGGCCCAGTTCGTGTCCTTTTTCGATAATCAGCTTAAGGTTTTCTGAGCTCTGGACCTGTTTCTTATTAAAAAAACCCATTAGCATTTGTTTGATTCCATGCTGTTTAAATGCTTTTTTTTGAAAAAGCTTTAAAGGATTAAGGTAATTTTTGCAGTTTTTAAAGGTGCAATCATCACCTGTAGTTAGAAAGAAAGTTGCAGGCATATTGAATTTGCCAAGCATTTCGAGTATTGTGGGAAGTACTTCTGTGTCCCGTACAGTATCAATATCTATTCTGATGCAAATTCTGGTAGTTGTCATGTTTAATTAGAATAAAAGTCCGCTGTAGTAATAAGGAAGGATTGCCACAAGCATTGTGTTGTTTATTCCGTGGAATACTATTGGTCCTGTAAGACTTCCTGTCTTATGGTAGAATATGCCGAATAGCAAACCTGCAAGTCCTGTGAAAAGGAGTTCCAGTGGGGATCTCCACGTCATGTGCATTATTCCGAAAAGGAATGCCTGGCCAAGTATACCTTTGTTTGTGCCGAATGCTTTTATGAGGTCATTTTGTATAATGCCCCTGAAAAGTAATTCTTCTCCTATGCCTACAAAGACTGTCATAAATACAAGATCTCTTAGCATGTATTTTATTTCAAAGGTGGGATAAGATGGTTCAGGACGGATAACCAGGTATTCAATCTGCCCGGTAAAAAAACCGATTAAAATACCTATTATAGTGAACTTTAAAATATTGCCTTTCTTTAAGCCAACGCTGGCAGGATCTATGTCCTTTTCGTACATATGCCAGAAGCAGAGTGCTAAAATGATTGAATAAACCGCTGGAAGCAGCAATTCCTGGCTGATAAAAAACCACGGTAATGAAGCTGTAAATAATACATATAAAGGAATCAGGGAAAGAGACTCTGCTGAATCTTCGATGCTTTTGTTCATCTTTATTACAGAGGCTATAATGTAGATTGCAAGTGCAAGAGCAAGACAGACAACAATTCCATATCCTGCATCATAATAAACAAAAATGTATTCAGCGATTATAATGGCAACAAAGATTACCAGAATAAATACTGTAGCCTGTATTCGGTTGAATTCAATCGTTTTAAAATTCACGGGGAAGTCATTAAAGCTATAACTATAAAAAGATATTGGAATTTGTTTCTTAGATATTTCATTTTCTGTGTTTCTTTTCCGGGTATTTTCATCTTGATAGTTATTTATTCATTCTCATTTATATATGACAGTCAATATATTTATATAAAACTTATTTTAATTATGTTATTATAATTCAATCATCTGGCAGGTGATATTATCACAGCTTCAAAATCAATTTCGGTCAATAAAAATTCTTATTTATCTAAAATTTTAATAACCTGGTTTTCATTAATTGTACTGGCAAGCCTGATTCTCAGTCTGTATAATGCCGCCAATCCATTATCTGTGTCAGTCTTTCCCGAGGTCCCCGTAGAAGGGGAACCTATTCTGGTAACTTTTAACATAAAAAATCCTTCAATTCAACCATCAAGTGCCGATTACCAGCTTTTTGTAAATGGGGACATGGTAATGAAAGGCTCAGCAGAACTTCCTCCGTTTGCTTCTAAATCTTATCATTATACTTACATTAATCCCCTTGAGGTAGGTGAACAGGTAACTTTTTCTGTCAGGGCTGTTTCTGGGAGTGAAAAATATGAGGAGTTTGTTTCATTGCCTGCTTATCCTCCCCAGGTATGGAGCAGTTTTACAAGTTTTGCCGGTTTTTCCACTTCTGCCATGAATTATATGGCTACTATGGCTTATTATGACCAGTCTTTTGGTGATAATTCAATGATTAACACCGGAGTTATTTTTTCAATTATTCTTATAGCTCTCTTGATTTATCTTGAGCTTTCAGAAGTTGCAACAGATGAGTCTAAATCTAAATCCGTTTTTTTGGCACTTCGGACACGATTCAGACGTCTTTCAGGCATACTTTTTGTAATTTTCATTGGTATGGTTTTTACACAAATTGCCCTGATAATCGGGAGGATTGGATAATTATGCGAATTGTCAGGTGTTTGGTTTTTACACTGCTAGTAATTGGATTGCTTTCTCCGAATGCATCTTCACTGGCATCACACTCTCATTCTTTCACCGGGACTTATGATGAAACGGAGCCAGAATATTTTGTTTATGGGGGCTCAGTTACTGATACTGTAAGTACAGCATATTTGGATGATTCAGGTATAAGAATGCGATTCAAATGGTATGATCCAACAGGGTACAGGGTCCATGAAGAGTATATATATAAAACAGGTAATGTCTATGAATCTACTTATTACCCAACAGACATGGAAGGTGAATGGAAGGTTTCAGTATCGGAGATATCATCAGATTATGAACTTAAAGACAGCGATGCTTATTTTTATGTGTCTTCTCTCCCGGAGTTTACCCTTGGTTCATTTATTGCGGTATTGTTTGCAGGTATCGTTTATTTTTCCATGAGAAAGAATATGGCAGGTTTTTTCAATGAAAACTGAACAATTAAGGGCAGTTTATATAGCTTCCCTGATGCTTCTTTCCTCTTTTCTGATTCTTTTTGCACAGGGAATGTTTGCCGGTGTTGTGAATACATATGAAAAGCCCATTGTTGAAATTAACAGGATTGATTTAAACAATGAGTATTTTGGTGATTATTCCAAAGTTTCTGTCAAGATATACAACAATGATTCAGTTGATCACAATTTTTCAATAAAGGTGTTCAATGATGAGAAAATAGCAGATACGGTTAATGTGACGGTGATAAGTGGTAAGAGTTTTAGTTACCTTACAGATGTTCTACCGGAAAAGCCGGTTGGTTTTAGTAATGAAACAGGCAGTTGTACTTTAAAAACAGCAAAGCTCCTTGTGTACATGGATAACTCTGCAAAACCAATAGAAGAAACCGTTTTTGTTTTTAATTAAGTCTGGAAATGAATAGCTGAAAACCTTAACCAGGAGTTTAATATTTCATATATCAGTTATTTTATCCTGCAAGTTGCCCGTTTTGTTTGAAAATTCAGTCTATTTTTTGATGTGAGTTGTTAAATTACTTTGGTAAGTATGTGTACTTTACATAATACTTAGTAATTAACAACGTTAATCAATTAATAAATATATTAATATTTCCATTTGTTACGCCAGATGATGCGGTTTTTATCAGGGTTCTATTTTTTTTTATAATAATAAAATTTTAAATTTACATATCATTATCAAAAATTCGAAATGTTTATATAGCTTTCCAAATTGATAACATATCAGTATTAATAAAATAACTTTGGTGGTATGACTATTACACACGCAAACCTGAACACATCTTTGAAAAATAAGAACAATGGCTATTATTCCAAGATAATAGTCTTATGGCTTGCGGCAGTCGTCCTTGCGAGTTTACTCCTGAGTGTGCATAATGCTGCAAGTCCTGTATCGATGTCCGTACTCCCTGAAGTACCGGTTGAAGGGGAACCGGTATTGGTGACTTTTAACCTGAATAATCCTTCATTAGTGACAACTGACGCAAGCTACCAGCTTTATGCAAATGGCAAGCTTGTAATGGAAGGTTCATCCGAACTCTCGCCTCTTGCGACAAAGAATTATCAATATACCTATGTCAATCCTCTTGAAATGGGTGAACAGATTACCTTTGTTGTAAAATCAACAATAGGTGCAGAGGTTTATGAGGAACAGGTTGCATTACCAGCATATCCGCCTCAGGTCTGGACAAGTTTCGTAAGCTTTGCAAGTTTCTCAACATCTGTTATGAGTTACATGACAACAATGGCTTACTACGATCAGGCATTCGGTGAAAGCACAGCTCTGAACGTAGGTGTAATCTTCTCAGTAGTCCTTATCGGTCTTTTGATCTATCTTGAACTCACAGACTCAAGCTCAAGCAACAAGTCACTTAAGGTTCTAGGTGACATGAGAATCAGATTCAGCCGTCTCTCAGGTATCCTCTTTGTGATATTTGTCGGAATGGTGTTCACTCAGATAGCTCTTATCATAGGAAAGGTGGGATGAAAAATGAAGGTATTTAGATATTTACTGATACTACTTGTTGTACTTTCGGTTATGATGCCAATGGCAAGTGCTGCAAAGCATTCTTTTAACGATGTCACTACACCAGGATCTAGTGGTTTTCCTACGTTTCCTCAAGGAACTGTTATTGATGATACTATCACTTTAGAAGATGGTACTTACCAGATAGTAATAATTTGGAGAGACCCATCATTGAATTTACGAAAACTGACATTTGGTTACCCAACTCCAGCAGACGATACATACTTGGATAGTCTTTCGGGAACTGATGAAATAGGTAACTGGATAGTACAGAGCGATGAATTTAACGGTGGCACTTCTTCGGTATGATGATGATTGGTTCACAATTGCTGCAGCTCAGAGTTTTACTTTGGTCCGTTTTTAGCCTTATCAATTATAGGTGTTCTGTACCTTAGTAATGCGACGAAATGTTGGCAGGATCCATTTGATGTCAATTGAGAAAAATAAATTAGGTAGTTTACATAGCTTCCCTTTTAATTCTTCTTCCTTGCTTATTTTGTTTGCTCGAAAGAGTGTTCTCCAGCGAAGTTTTGGTCCAAATTCTGCCAAAGCTGCGGTTGAGATTGACCGGGTTGATTTGTATAGTGAGTTTCTGGGGAATTATTCTAAAGTTTCTGTCATGCTCATGAACAACGATTCTGTCAGCCACAACTTTTACAATAAATGCGTTTGAGGATGATCAGATTATTCATTCATACAACATCACTGTAAATCCTGAAAAAACATTTACTTATCAACTTGACGTTTTTTGACGAAAGGATACCTGTATCGCGAAATGAGACCGTTGAATCAACACTGAAAGTTGCAAAATTTACAGTATATCTGGATAATGGAACTAAACCAATCGAAGAAGCAAGTTTTGTGTTCAGGAATAAATGGCGGTAATACATTTAACCTGTTATTTTTATGGATTCAGGGGCAAAAACGGTATGAATAATAAACTCATTGCATATTTTCATATCATTATTACCGGGATAAAGTTTATCCTTCATTTCAACTGGTGATTCAATTTCACTCTCTTAAATCTGACCATGTATCCTTTTATTATTCTTTTTTTATGCTTTATTTTTGGTGGATGAAAAAGGAACAGATAGTTTCTTTAATGAAATCTGATGGTTCCACCAGAAAAGTCCTACTTATTTCTTAGTTTCTAATAGTATTTTTATCATTTTTAATGCCTGTATCTCCTAGACTGGAATTTGACTTATTTATATCCAGGTCTGATATTTATCGGCATATTCTTTGTTTTTTTTGGATAACAACACATCCCATCACTTTTTTTATTTGCATATGGTTTTTCTGTTTCTTTTCCTTTAATACTTGATGATATCTACTTTGGGTACTCGTTGCATTGCTGAGTACTTCAATTACGTAAAAATTGCCAGTATCTTTTATCCTGGCATCTCTCATCAAGGTCAAATAACAACTATAGTAAACAATGAAGGAATACGTGATCTTGTTATGATCATTACAGCATGTTCGAGCAGTGCATCTCTTGCTATCTTCTTCACAGTTTTCCTTCTGATGCTCATAGACATAAAACCCAGGCAAAAATACATATTACCTTTGTTTATTTTTCGGAGTCATAGGCACCCACAATACAGAACATACTTCACGTCTGGTAATATTGCAGCAACTAACTACCATTTTGGCGGTGCTGCAATGTGGCAGATGCATACGTATGCAGGTTATATTCTCTTCCGATATGGTTTCATTTTCATATATGTCTATCTGGTAGTAGGTGTTGGAAAAAGAAAGAACCTGTTCCGGATGATTCAAAGTCAATCATGCTAACAATATTTAGTAACCAATCATAATCCAGCTCTTTAGAATTCACAAAAAACAAAATAACCATCCGCCGAAGGCGCTATTCTAATGCGTCTGCATAGGAAATTTGTTCCGGGAATAGTGTATTCTTGCTGAGAATTCTGCGGGATACATTTTTTGTCTTGTGGAAAAAGCGCCCGGCTTTGCCGGACCCTCCGGTTTTCACTCAAGTTATTCATAAAATGTGTCTTTAAGTTTTAATAACAGGATTTCTAGAGAGACCAAAATTATGATTAAAAACCAGATTTCATTTTTGCGGATTGCAATGAAAAGAACAACAACACAACCAACCATATTCCCTGCTATCCATCCATATCCTGCACCTTCAAGCCCAAGCAAATTCAAAAACAAGTAACTGCTCACAAGTACTGTAAGCCCTATTATTCCGCTTACGATTACAAGTTCTTTGATTTCTTTCTGTATTCGTTTAATTGCAAAATATATTGAATTCACACCGGTAAAAAGACTTGCAACTATCATCAGTCTCAACAGTCCTGAACCTTCGGCTGCATATATAGGTCCCATCAGGCCAAGGGCCTGTTCACTGAATATGTATAGTAGTACAGCCGCAGGAATTAATATTCCAAATGCATAGGAAAGGGATTTTTCAACATTTTTTTTAAGTTCCTCGCCGTGGCTTCCTTCTACAAATAATGAGAGGCTCACCGAAGAGGGTATTTTCAGGAGTAATGCAACAACTGCAAAGGCTATGTAGTAATAAGCAGCTTCTTCTGCTCCGAGGATATTGAGTATCAGGACTGGCATAAGCAGTGCAGGACCGGTCATGAACAATCCGGAAATATAGTTGCCTGCTGAGAAATGGAAGGACTCTTTCAGGAACTTCCTGTCAAGAATAAACTCCGGTTTCACACCATGTTTTGTCAGGAAAATGTATAATAAGTGCAAGCATAAATGAAGTTCCAAATGCTGAAAATTCCCATGGCTCAAGTGCAGAAAGTAAGATCATGAAAATTGCTGTGAACCATTCACAATGCTCTGGATAAACTGGAGCGATGCTTTTCTTATGGCCAGGAACGTGGTACGTGATGCTGTTGCAGATCCGGCTGCCAGGGTCAGGAGGAAAATAACAGCATTCACGGGTTATGCAGAAAGGTAAGTTCGGGGGACAGCATTCTGATTCCGGCAGCAAATACTATGCCTATAGAAGAACAAAGGAAACTGAGGACGATAATGAGAACTGCTGTAAACCCTGCTTTTATTAGCTGTCGGGCGCTGAATGTTGGTGATCAAGATTAAGTTTTGACAGCAATATAAACAACGACATTGAAGATAAGTGCAGTGGCAAGGCCAATATCTTCAGGACTGTATATTTTAGCAGCCAGAAACCAGAGGAAAAATCGAAGAATTGGTTGAAGCTGTTGTCAGCATCATATAAATTGAGTTGGTAAAAGTTTATTTTCCATTTTGTACCTTGATACTACAGGAAATTATTATTGATCATCTATTTTCTGGTCATATATTTATTTAGCATTTCTGTCAATTATTTTATATTTTCTTTTCGACAAGTAATTATAATTTTAATTTATATATTTTAATCTATGCTCAGACACAAAGAAAGAACAAAGGGTAATATATATGGTATCAAGGGAATGCATAACGTGCATTCATGGCAAGGAGAGCTTACAATTCATTTCAAGAACAGTTCCAGGTTATGAAGTGTGATGCATATGATACAGGCAGTTCTGATAAAAGGTCACGTTCCTGTTTTTACTCTACAAAAAGATCAGATGCAATATACATGCTGCAGTCTGAATTCAACGTGAGCATAACTGTGGCTGAAAAATTAATAGATACTCTTGTGGATATGGGTATTACTAAAGCATTGGATGATGCAGGAAGTCTTCCGGTTTTCTGCGATGAAGGATGCCGCATCCTTGCGTTTGAAGAAGACCTTTAGGGCCAATCAAAACTTTATTAAGCCAACAGGATAATCCTGCACCCATGTTTACAATAATCACAGGTGCGCAGTTTGGCGATGAAGGCAAAGGTAAGATAGTTGACCTCATGTCCGGCAACTATGATCTGGTTGTCCGTTTCAGGGCGGTAATAATGCAGGACATACCGTAAAGGTGGGTGACGATGTATACAAGCTTCATCTTATTCCGTCAGGTTTTTCTTCTCGATGCAAGGGTACTGATAGGTCCGGGTACTGTTGTAAATCTGAAGTGCTGGCAGAAGAGATCGATATGCTGGCAGAGGGTGGGATTGAACTTAGTGCAAAAAGGGTCGGTGTGGATGCCAAGACCAGTATAATAATGCCATATCACATTGAACTGGATGGTACAAGGGAAGCCATGAGGACTGAAAAATCGGTACTACAAAGCGTGGTATCGGATTTGCATATATTGACAAGGTTGCCAGGGATGAGATCCGCATGGGTGATCTTGTGGACAAAGAAAGGTTCCTGAACAGACTACAGGAGCTTGCATCATCCAAAGAAGCAGCTATCAGGGAGCTTGGTGGCAGTCAACTTCTATTGTCATGGATGAAGCACTTATAGACAAGTATGTGGCTCGGGGAGCGTTTTGCATCTTATATTACTGATGTATCTTATGAAGTAAACAGGGCACTAGATGAAGGGAAAAATGTACTTGCTGAAGGTGCCCAGGAACACACCTGGATGTCATACACGGAACACAGAAGTTCGTAGCATCCTCCTGTACCATTGCAGGTTCTGCATGTGCCAATATAGGTGTGGATCCTACAAGGGTCGACAGTGTTCTTGCTATAGTTAAGGCGTATATAACACGTGTTGGTGAGGGACCGCTTCCTACAGAGCTTTTCGATGATATTGGAAAGCAGATTCAGGAAGGTCGGAGGTGAGGTCGGTACGACCACAGGCAGATCCAGAAGATGTGGCTGGTTCGATCTTCCATTGCTTAAAAAAGCTATCTATCTTAATGGGTATACTTCCATTGCACTTACCAAGATAGATGTGCTGTCCAATCTTAACCCTGTAAAGGTATGTGTCGCATACGAGCTTGATGGGAAAGTAATTGATTATCCTCCGGAGGAGGGAACAGCTGCGCTTGCAAGGTGCAAACCGGTTTATGAGGATCTTCCGGGATGGGACAGCGACCTTACAGGTGTAAAGGAATTTAGGAGACCTTCCTCAGGCTGCAAAGACTATATTTTTTACCTCGAGGAAAAGATGGGGAGTACCTGTAGAATATATCTCCGTTGGTCCTGCAAGGGAACAAACCTTCAAGAAGTAGGTCAGATAGCAAAAACTGCCGAAAAACGTATACTTTTACTCAATAGTTTAAACATCACAATCCAGCTGAACTAATCACCTGATGCAATTGAGTCCTGCAGAAGGTGGGTATCTTAACAGATATTATAATTCAGGAGAATATTAATGACAACTGTATATGACGTTCCCTGCAGCCGAATTAATAACAAGGTAGCAGAAAAGTTGAAAGAAAATGATAAAATCACACCCCCTGAATGGGCGGCATACGTAAAGACCGGTGTGCACAAGCAGCTTCCACCAATCGATAAGTGAGTGGTGGTATACAAGATGTGCCGCTGTACTGAGAACAGTATGCATACAGGGCCCAATCCGGTGTTGAGAGACAGATCTGTCTATGGTGGAAAGAAGGACAGAGGGATCCGCTCCATATGTAAAGGCAAAGGGAAGCGGTGCAATAGCAAGAACAGTCCTCCAGCGGCAGGCAGCAGGTCTTGTACGCGCACTTAAGAGCGGTCGTGTAGTGTCCCCACAGGGACAGTCCATGCTTGACAATGTTGCATACCAGGTAAAACAAGATCTTGTGGAGAGCATCCCGGGTCTTGCTAAGTACTGAAGGTGCAATTACCGTTCGGTAACTTCTATAAGGAATCACTGCTTACGTTCTGTAAAGCACAGGTGACTTACATGACGGATGACCTTGAAGAAATAAGAAGAAGAAGGCTTGCGCAAATGCAGCAGCAACAGCAGGCAGCCCAGCAGCAGATGGGCGGCGCCGATATGCAGGCAGCAATGCAGCAGGAACAGGCCTGAGCCGAGATGGAAGCAAAGAAGCAGGCTCTGATCGTCGAGATCAACTACTCCTGAAGCTCGCGAAAGGCTGACAACTCTGCGAATGTCAGAAAGGAACTTGTAGAGCAGCTCGAATCACAATTAATAATGCTTGCACAGAGTGGCAGGCTCAGACAATGATTGATGATGAGAAATTAAAGCAGCTTCTGCTTCAGATGCAGCCAAAGAAGAGGGGGCCAAACGCTAATAAGCGCAGGTGAATGTCCTCCATGCAGGTATCAGTCTTATTCAGCGGCGGAAAAGATAGTTCTCTTTCTGCAATCTTGCTGGAGCCGTTTTTTGATGTCGAACTTGTGACCTGCAGTTTTTCGTTGCTTCCTGTAGGGGAAGTAGCTTCTGAAACTGCAAATAAGCTTGGTTTTAAGCACAGGGTCATCAGGCCTGACATATCAATTCTTGAAACGGCATATGAGATGATAATGCAGGATGGATTCCCGAAGAATGCCATAAATTTCATTCATGAGAATGTTATTGAGTATCTGGCTGCAGAAAAGTCAGCAACTTTATTGCAGACGGGTTAAATCATTGATGACGGGGTTCCGGTACTTGAACATTTTCCATGTAAGGAGCATAGAAGATCGTTTCGCTGTCCATTATATATGTCCTATCTTGCGGGGCTTTGGATGTGCTGCTGAATGAACTTGTAAAAGGGCATCTGATAATTGAAGAGGCTTAAGCGAAAATGTCCTTAAGGCAGATTACGAAACAGAACTTCGGGAACTTATAAAGCAGCGTAACGGCCCGGAAAAAATAAAGGAAATATTTCCGGTGCATGTGCAGTCACAGGTTATTGAACGCGTAAAAGCAGGACAGAACTAAACTGAACAACATGATTAAAGATTTATACAATAATTATGTTATAAGTTCAAACTTCAATCAATAATATTAATCATATAAAGGTGAGACAAGTGAGCCACAATACTAAAGGACAGAAAACAAGGCTGGCTAAGGCACACAGGCAGAACCACAGGGTTCCTACCTGGGTCATCATCAAAACAAACCGCAAGGTTGTGAGCCATCCAAAGAGAAGACACTGGAGAAGAAGCAGTCTCGATGTGAAATAAGCAGGTGATTATAATGGCAGATGACATAGTAAAAGAGCAGGTCTACACAATTCCTCTCCGGGAAGTTAAATCAACTCCTCGTTGGAAGAGGTCTAAGCAGGCTTTAAAAGTCATCAGGACATACCTTACAAAACATATGAAGGTAGAGCCTGATATGATCAAGATAGACAAGACAATCAATGAAAAGGTATGGGAGCGCGGTTCTGAGAAACCACCTCTTTCCATCCGTGTAAGAGCTGCAAAGTTCGAGGATGGCGAGGTTCAGGCAGAACTCATAATCCTTTCAGTCCAGTCTAAAAAAGATCAGATATAATGATTCGAACTATAACTATTCAGGAAAGCCCCGTAATAGGGGCTTTTGCAACGTGTACTGAAAACATTGCGCTTGTACCGCTTACTACAAAAGTAAGGTAAAGGACAAGCTCGGACAGATGTTACAGGTAGATGTAGTGAAACTTTAGTCAATGGAAGTACTATTGTGGGTTCACTTTGTCGTGGTAATTCCAATGCATTACTTGTTTCTAAAAATTCCTTTAAAAAGGACAGGATAAAATATAGACACTCCTGTTGTTGAGATTCCCGGCAAAATAGACCTGCATGGGAAATGTTGTCCTTGCAAACGATACAGCTGCACTGGTACATCCTGAACTGAGCGACAAAACCATTGAAGCAATAGGAAATGCCCTGAAAGTAGAAGTCAGGCGTGGTACTATTGGCGGTGTCAAGACTGTTGGCATGGCCGGAGTTGCAACCAATAAAGGATTGCTTGTAAATCCAAGGGCAACAGCTTCAAGAGCGAAGTACTTGAGGAATTATTCGGACTTCCTGTGGATAGGTACCCATAATTATGGTAGCCAGATGGTAGGTTCCGGTTTAATTGCAAATACCAGGGGTTATGTCGCGAGTCCGGCAGAACAACAGGCACGAACTTGGCAGAATAGAAGATGCACTGGGCTTTATATAAACAATTACAGGTGATTTAAATGAAGACATTTCAGGTCAAAGGCACTTTCAAGGCCGGAATAGCATGGGAAAAGTTCACAAAGGTCATTGAGAGCCAGAACGAAAAGAATGCACTTGACAAGGTGTACTCACTTTTTGGCAGCAAGCACGGCCTTAAAAGGAACTTTATTAAAATTGACAGCATAGAAGAGGCATGATCCATGGCTGATATGAATGGGCGGGATCCAAGGGTGCTTGTAAACCAGCACCGTAGATTCCAGAAAACGTGCGGAAATGGTACAGCAGCAGGTTGGTATGGTTCAGATTTCCATTGAGGACTGCAACCGTGCACTTACTTACCATTGAAGAGCTCAGTCATGTTTCAGAAGGTTCGCGAAATGATGTTCCCGATAGGTTTCCGGTTCATTTGTATATGCCAATATCAGCCACGCAGATACTGTAGTGGTTGATGTCGGAGCAGGGAATTAAGTGTTGAAAGACCCATTGCGGAAGCAAGAAATACTGGAGCGCCGCAGGGAGATTAAATTCAGCTCTTGAAAACATAGACAACACCCTGCTTCAGATTAGCCAGCAGATGCAGGCTATCGAAGCTTTCCTTGCAAAACTGCAGCAGCAGAGCAAGGGGAATGCCAGGTTCCCGAATGGGAACCTTTTTTCTATTTTAAAACTAATACGGGTTTGATCACGTGTTTAACAAGCTTAAGGCAAAACTTGGCGGATTTAAGGAAAAGATCGGAATAGTGATGAAAAGGCAGTTGAAGTAGAACCCGGGGATACAGGCATCTCTTCGGAAGAAGCTCAGCAGCATTCCTGAAACTTCAGCAGAAAAGTTTCTTCCAGGGAAGTAAATTCAGAATCATCTCCCTGTTGAAACAAAGAAGGAAGCTCCCGTCAATAAGAAATTTGGTTTCACACAGAAAGCTAAAGCTCTGGTTTTCGAAAGGGAATTTATCCTTGAGGAAGATGATCTTGAATCCTCTCTGGGGAGCTTGAAATGGCTCTTCTAGAGAGTGATATTGCCCTTACAGTTTCCGAAGCAATTGTTGAATCTGTAAAGAATCAGCTTGTAGGTACAAGACGTCGTATCGGGAGTAACACCGGTGACATTGTGGAAGATGCTCTCAAGAAAGCTATCTACGACGTAATGAGTGCTAACGTCTTTGATCTTGATGAATACGTGCAGAATGCTGACAAACCGGTTCATATTGTTTTTATTGGTATCAACGGTACCGGTAAAACAACATCAATTGCAAAGCTTTCAAAACGCTTTAAGGATCAGGGTAAGTCTGTTGTGGTTGCCGCAGGCGATACATTCAGGGCAGGTGCAATTGACCAGCTTGCAATACATGCCGCTAATGTCGGTGTAAAGATCATAAAACATCAGGAGCAGGGAGATCCTGCTGCTGTTATTTATGATGCAATTCAGCATGCAAAAGCCAACAAAGTGGATGTTGTCCTCTCTGACACTGCCGGCAGGATGCACACCAATGTGAACCTGATGGAGCAACTGAAAAAAGTATGCCGTATAGCCCCACCGGATCTTATCATCTTTGTTGATGAGGCTGTTGCAGGAAATGATGCTGTTGAAAGGGCAGCCCAGTTTAACGAGGCAGTTCCGATTAACGGTTCAATTCTCACAAAAACAGATGCGGATTCAAAGGGTGGTGCAGCAATTTCAATTGCATACATCACAGGTAAACCAATTATTTTCCTTGGAATGGGGCAGGGATATGATGACCTGCGCAAATTTGATCCACAATGGTTTGTGGACCAGTTGTTTGCAGAATAATCCCCACTCCTTTTTTACTTTTTATTTTTGTTATTCTTAATTCCTGCAGCTCTCTTTCAGTTCAGCTGCAAGCTTTTCGACTCTTTCGTTAGCATTGTCTCCTGAAGCTATGATACTTACAAATGCAGATCCGACTATAACTGCATCGGCTCCGGCCTTGATAACTTCAGCAGCCTGATCTTTGTTGGAAATGCCAAACCCGACAGCTTTTGGAACATCCGTATGAATGCGGGCAAGCATCTTTTTTGTTGAATCTGCAACATCAACCCTTTCACCTGTAACTCCAAGTCTTGAGACAATATAAACAAACCCGGAAGTCCGGGCCAGGTTGTTCTCCATTCTTTTATCTGTTGTAACCGGGGTTATCAGGAATATGAGATCAACACCATTTTTTTCACAGGCTTCGTGCAGTTCATCAGCCTCTTCTGCAGGGAGGTCAGGTACAATAATTCCTGTAATTCCTGAGTCTGCACAATCCTTTGCAAACTTTGCAGCCCTCTCTTGTAGATCAGGTTATAGTATGTCATGCATACCATTGGTACGTCTTTTATTGCTGAGGCCATCTCAAAGTAAATGTCCGGGTTCATGCCTGCTTCAAGTGCACGGGTAGCTGCAGCCTGGATGGTTGGACCATCTGCAACAGGGTCAGAAAATGGTAGTCCAAGTTCAATTATGTCCGCTCCACCTTTTACAAGAGAGTGAACAATTTCCTTTGTAGCATCTGCTGAAGGGTCGCCTGCACATACATAGGCAATGAGTGCCTTCTCATTTTTCTTCTTAAGCTCGGCAAATTTGTCTGCAATTCTCACAGGTCTGCCTCCTTTCCTTCTTTTTCTTCCATTATTTTAAACACAGCTTCAAGATCCTTGTCTCCCCTTCCGGAAAGGTTAATGACAACAAGGTCTCCGAGTTCTCCTGTTTTTGCCATCTTCATTACATAGGCAACTGCATGGGATGATTCCAGGGCAGGTATTATGCCTTCAAGACGGCTGAGTTCATAAAATGCTTCCAGTGCTTCATCATCATTTACAGTACATGGGGTAATCCTTCCTGTATCTGCCAGGTGAGCAAGTTCAGGTCCGACACCTGAATAATCAAGGCCGGCAGAAACTGAACTTGATTCAAGTATCTGGCCGAATTTGTCCTGAAGTATAAGTGTGTGTGCACCCTGCAGGATTCCTTCTTCTCCCACGCAGAGTGAAGCTGAATGATGTGCTTCCTTCTCTGTTGTTTTGAGGTCTTTTCCTCCGGCTTCAACCGGGAAAAGTTTTACTTCCCTGTCTTCAATGAATGGGTGGAATATGCCCATTGCATTACTTCCTCCACCGGCACAGGCAACAATTGAATCAGGATAACGGCCTTCCTTTTCCATGATCTGTTCTTTTACTTCCTTTCCTATGACACTCTGGAAGTCGCGAACAATCATTGGGTATGGATGTGGTCCCACAACTGAACCTATAAGATAGTGTGTGTTCTCAACGTTTGTCACCCAGTCCCTGAGTGCTTCATTAATAGCATCTTTAAGTGTCTTTGACCCTGATTCAACAGCATGAACCTTACAACCCATGAGTTCCATCCTGTAAACATTCATATGCTGGCGAACAACGTCTTTAGCACCCATGTATACTTCAGACTTAAATCCCATATTAGCAGCTGCCATTGCAGTTGCAGTTCCATGCTGTCCTGCTCCGGTTTCGGCTATTATGCGTTCTTTTCCCATATATTTGGAAAGAAGTGCCTGTCCAAGTGTATTGTTAAGCTTGTGGGCACCACCGTGTACAAGATCTTCTCTTTTCAGGTAAATCTTAATACCATATTTTTTGCTGAGATTCCTGGCATAATAAAGGGGTGTTTCCCTGCCGGCAAACTCTTTCATGTAATAATCAAGTTCTTCAAGAAACTCTGGATCATCCTTATATTTCTCATAAGCCTCTTCAAGTTCTGTAAGTGCAGGCATCAGTACTTCGGGAACGAACTGGCCTCCAAATTTACCGTACATCGATTTTTTCATCATCTTCCTCCATCTCTAAATCATTCAAGGGCATCAACAAGTTCCCTGGTTTTAGCATAGATTTCTCCGCTTTTTATAATAGATGTGCCGACAAGTACTGCATCGGCTCCTGCTTCCATTACTTTTTTAATATCGTCTGTTGTATGCATGCCACTTTCACTTATAATTATGTGCTCAGAATTGTTATTTGCATCAAATTCCTTTATTTTAGGAACTAGTTCAAGGGTATTGTTCAGGTCTATCTCAAGTGTACTAAGGTTCCGGTTGTTGACTCAATAACCTTTGCATTTGTCTGAAGGGCCTTTTCAAGTTCCTTTTCATTATGTACCTCTACAAGAGGCTCGAATCCTTTTGAGATGGCCAGATCTACCATTTCCTTAAGGTTTTCTTCAAGAATTCCTGCTATCAGTAATATAAGGTCACTTGTTACTTCATAAAACTGGGCTTCATGGATAATGAAGTCCTTGCGCAGTACGGGTATTGAAACATTTTTCCTCACGCTTTTGAGATTATCCACCGACCCCATGAAAAACTCAGGTTCTGTTAGGACTGATATTGCCACTGCTCCGGCCTTTTCCATTTCTGAAGCAATTAAGGAAGCATCTTCCGGGGAGATGTCTCTTAGTTTCTTGCCCGGGGATGCAGGTTTTACCTCAGCGATAACAGCTACCTTATTTTGGGATTTTTTTTCTTTTATTGAAGCTATAATATCTCGTTTATCGCTTTTCCCGGCCTTTTCTTTCTTTTGTACAGGAAGTTGCCGGACTCTTTTTTCTGTAGAGCTTACTATATTATTGATAACTGAGTGCATTGGATAACCACGTATGTTCTGTAATGTACAAAAGTGTACATAAATGATAAGATATTTAAGAATATCGGTGTGAATGTCTTCTCTGGCTTTAAATTAGTTAGTAAAGCGCTACTCAGTTATTAAGAGTTCTCACTATTATCCTGCAGGAAAATTTCAATACTTTTGTCACCAGCATTTCCTGTATATAGGGAACACATGCTCTCCTGTAACCCAAGTTTTTCCTGTACAGTTACAGGCGGGAAGTATGCCAGGTATGCAAGTACTGTTCCAATAAGGACAAAAAGCCTGGCAAATACCTGCATTGCGTCTACAATTGCAATTGTATCTGTCAGCATAAAGTCAAATACAAAAGAAATAGCTACCAGTGGTAATGCTGTCCTGTAACGTAACCTTTTTGGCATTCTCTGTAACAGAATAAGCAGCAAAAGGCCGAGAATCATTGATGTGGGTATTACAAAAAGCCCCATCAGGTAAAGATTGATGGCAGCATCGCTGTTAATCATAAAGATTGATCCCCATTCGGATACTACAGGTCCTACAATTCCGCTGTTGTAGAGGAATGCAAGATATGCGGCTCCAATGAGTGCAAATACAAGTGCTATGTACTCTCCGATTTTTGTGCTTCCGGTTATCACATATATTATGAAAAAGGCCAGTGGAACAGGGATAAAAGCAAAAGGTACGGCTGCGATAAAATACATAATAGCATCAAGTTCCTGATTGCCAAAATACGCAGCAAACATCCTGGCTGTAGTTGGCAGATACGTCAGAGCAACAATTGTCCAGAACACTATGAGTGAAAAAAGTGCAGGTTTGCTATTTTCGTTATACCTCT
>JAWKHE010000017.1:0-43654 GCA_041395005.1 Methanolobus sp.
CAGACTGGACAGGGTTTAGGGCTGGCAATAAGAACACAGGTACTTACTATTAAATTTTCATGCTCTCAAGTACAGGTTTGTCTTTGCAGAAATATTTCTTCTTAAGACTATTAAATGGGCACAACAAATAATCTAAAAGACTTTTGGCAAATATCCGTACCAAACGCATAAATGGTACAGTCGCCATGGCTCCGATTATATATCTCCTTCTGTATTCGTCCTCTACTTTCTCATTACCAATTCTTGAATAGTATTCAGCAAGCCAGAACCATGAATTAAGTGCCATTGCCTTTCTATGAGAATTTGATTTTTTAGACCACATTCCCCCTTTATGAATCCTGTATACTGCTGGTTTAATATTCGGCAAAAATGCACCAGAACCATGTTGTCCCAGCATTGAAATCAGGTAAGTATCACCATTTTTAATAAAAGGCGCCTCTGGAGGATAGTTCATGAGTATATCCAGTTTTCTGTAAAACATCGTAACAGGTGAAATGTAGGTTTGTCCTGACATCATTTCCATGCTTGAATATGAACGCTGGAATTCAGCCGGAACTCTGGATTTTTTAGTAAGGACATCCCCTTCTAATAAGTAATCCACATGATAACAGCATACAACTTCCGGGTGTTTTTCCATGTAATCAAACTGTATCTGCAATTTTTTTGGATCTGTCCAGTAATCATCTCCCTCACAAAAAGCGATATATTTGCCTTTTGCTTTTGGATACATGAAAGTAGCTATTATTTTTTTACCCTTGGAATATTGATTTTCAGTCTGGTAAATTGGTTTAACCAGATCCGGATATTTTTCCTCGTAGGACCTGATTACATCTGCTGTTCCATCTGTTGAAGCGTCGTCATGTATTAGAATTTCATACTTAAAGTCAGTTTCCTGCATCAGGAAACCATCAAGAGCATCAGCAACAAAATTTGCATGATTGTATGTAATACAGCATATACTAACCATTACTTCGTCTTTGTTTGTTCTATCCATTATAACCCCTTTATTTCCATTATGCCCTCTTTTTAAGAGTACCACGTATAAGCTTTTCTATTATAAAGAAGGAATCCAACTTTAGAATATAGCTTATTATTATATAAATGATCACACCAAGTAATCCAAACACCACAAATTCCACGTATGAAGGTAAAACAAAAGTATTGACTGCATAATAAATTACCAAAGCAACTGCCCCTGATGCGAGAAGATTCGGAATAAAGTCTGCAATTTGTTCATTTGCCGGGTAATTTATGAGTTTCCCGGAGAAATAACTATTAGGTGCATATGAAAGCGTAGATGCTATTATCTGCCCTACAAGAATTCCTATTACACCATACTTTATGCTCATGTACAGAACCAGTGCGGTGAATATTTTTTTTAAAAATTCAAGGTAAAGCAGAATGTCTGAACGTCCCTTTATCTGAAGAATATTGATGTTAACACTATGTAATGGGAACATCAGGGCAGAGATACACATTAGCTGGAGGTAGGGTATTGCGGGCATCCATTTTTCATTAAGAGCCAATACAAAAAAAGGCTCCGCCAGTGCAGCTAGAAAGCCAGCCCGGGAAATACAAGATATGTTGAGACTTTATAACTTTCATGTATCCTTCTTTTAATGCAATTTCATCGTCCTGAAGGGTTGCCAGTGCAGGGAAAGTTACAACCTGGATTGTTTGAACAAACTGGGTAACTGTAATATCGCCAAATTTTCTGGGCAAAATAGTAGTGACCTGCTACAGCTGCGGTGAATATTTTTGCAATAACAATCACATAGATATTAACAAATACTATATTCAGCAGGTTTGACAGGAAAATCTTGTATCCGAAACTATACATTTCCCTGAAAGATTCCATGCTGAATTCTGCTGTTGGTCTCCATATTTTTAAGGACCAGAGGAATATTGTCACGAGTAAGGCTGAAACTACCATCTGGGTTATCAATGCCCATACACCATACCCGTAATATGCCATGAAGACAGCCACGGTTCCTGATACAATGGTTGCAGGTATCGTTACCTGAAGCTGGGCTTTGAACCGAAGTTCCTGTTAAGGGTAGCAGTCTGAATTACCTGCAATGAGCTAATAAGGTTAGCATGCCAACTACCCGAATCAAAAGTGTTAAGCGTGGCTCTTCATAGAACGCGAATTATCAGGGAGCCGCAAGAAACGAAGTAACATAGGACAGGATTCCCATTGCAATATTACTGTAAAAAGCAGTGTTGAAGTCTACCTGCTGTACATTTGCCTTGCGTATGATTGCCTGCCTGAACTGATTCCATAAGCTCGGTGGCCACTGCGGTAAATACAGACATCATAGCGATAAACCCGTAGTCGTCAGGCGTCAAAAAGCGTGCAAGGAGTAAAGTGATTATAACACTTATTCCCCGTTTACTCATCATTTCAGCAAAGTTCCAGATAACTCCTACTGTTGTTTTTTTAGCAAGTGACATATGTTCTCCACATTTACTGCTGCACACTGTTATGATTTCAAGAAAAATATCCTGTTTCTCAAGAAACAAGTATTGTTTAAAGGCACCTTGTACTGTTTATTCAATTTAAACTTAAAGATTAAATTGAGCATTCATTAATACCAGAATTATGACGTGATCTGCATTGTTAGTATTTGAAATGTTTGTGAAACAACCTATAATGCCTTCTCAGGAAGATTCCTTATAGCAGCATTTATCGTATTTTTAGATTGTTCTTATTTAAACCTGTTGAAAAAATTATCCAAAAAAGATTTCTCCCGGAGCAGATTAAATAATTCTGAAATAAAATGAAACAGGTATTCCTGAGGATTAAGCATTTCAATCCTTACCAGATTATACCTTTAATTCCATTATCAGTTTCAACATCTATTTGAAGGATATTCTGCATTTCCCCAATTGTGTCCTAGAGTTCCTCATAAGTTTTGCCCATTACAATAACAGGTCCCAAACGACCTGATTTGTCAGTCATTTCATTTGTCTCCATACCAATATTGACATTTTTCTAAAATGACCTTGTGCACACCGGCTAATTTTTCAACTTCCTCAACACCCCTGATATCCCCCTTACGAGCCCCTTTAGAGTGTGAAGGCGATGTATCCGGCTATATTTGTTTCAAGGTTTGATATTTCATTTCAGTCTTGTCACCAACTACGATATCAAGAAGATGTTTATTGAAATCAATTCCTGTTGCAGGAGCATGATGTCTGATGAAATATAGTTACCTCCTCCCCTTGCTGCAATTTCCACAAGGTAAATTTCACCGGTTTCATCCTCCACAATATATTCACTATGCGTGAAACCAAATTTCAAACCGAAGCCTTCAACAAGTTTCTTGTTTATTTCAGGATCACTCTCTTTTGTTTCATTTCCCATATATGGTCCGAAAATATTTGCTTTGGGAATGAAAAAGAGTCAGGTACATCAAAATATTCTCTTTTAGCAATAGCAGATTCGTCACGTTATAGTTGGAAGTAAAACCTTCCACAGCATATTCCTGACCTTTAATGAATTTCTCAATAATAATACTATTATTATCGCCCTTTGAATACATGAGGGCAGCATAAATTTATCTTCAAGTTCACGCTCAGATTTTACAAAGGGATACCTTTGCTGCTTTCACTGTCCGTTGGCTTGATTACAACAGGATAACCAATTTCCTGACACCTTTTTTTGCATCTGAAGTGTCAGCACTACTATTAAATCATGGATGTTTTAATGTGGCCAGCTTTTGACATTCGTTTTTCATCACAAATTTGTTGGTGAATTTAAGAGCGCATTCGTATGTAATACTTGGAAGACCCATTTTTTCAGTAACAAAAGCAGTTGTTGGAACTGAAATATCAATCTGATCAGATATTATTCCGTCTACCTGTTCTTTTCTTGCTACTTCCAGAACCTTCTCCTTATCCTTAACATCTACTTCACAAGAATTTGTCAGCCAGCTCAATAATGCCGGGGGTAATCTCCCGGAATACTGGCAACAAAGTCATTCAAAACCCAGCGTTTTCGATAAATTGATGATAGGCACCTGCCTTCCAGCACCCATTACCATTATTTTTTTCATATAACATCCTCTTGTATAATTTTTATGTTTTTTCAGGGCTAATGAACGTTTTTGCGTACATTATTTTCATTTGCCAGATACAATTCCGTCTTGTTGAATTAGTTGTATAAAACTCAGGCAACCTAAACCCATAATTGTGAGTGACATGGTTAATCTGCTGACAGGACCTAATTTATTATGAAACAAATTATGGGATGACGTATGATTTTGAATTATACCACAAAAAATTGAATCTATATTTACCGTTTTTTCAGAAACAAATACTTTTGTCTCCCTACAGTACTGATATTATAAGTATTCTTCGGGAAAATCTGTGCATTAGAAAACAGATAACCATAACTTCTAAAGTATCTTCCTGCTTGTTTTGCAAATTTCATAATGCTTATATGCACAGATGAAACATCTAAAGCCATTATTTTGTTTCCAGCAAACATTTCTTTATTACGTCCACTACTTTTTGTATATCATCTTCTTCCATACCAGGATATGTGGGTGAAACAAAGCACTCTACTGGCAACGTTTTTGTGATATGTCTGCCTTAACATGCGATTGTAAATAGCTCACAGTGTCCAGTGATGGATAAAAGTATCTTCTCAGGTTTATTTTATTTTCATTAAGTGCTTTTTTACATCCAGTAATGTTTCTTCGCTATCAAACAAAACCGGGAAATAACTGTAATTATTACTGGTTTGTTCATTTAATTCGGAATTTCCAGATAGTTCTTCAAGTCCGTGTAATAACGTTCCCAGATTATGGAGCGCTCCTTTATGATTGTCTCTATTTCATCCAGGATACAAAGACCCATAGCAGCCTGAAACTCATTCATTTTGGCATTAATTCCTAGCCCTGAAATTGATTCAGAATCCTCCATCCGAACTTAATCATAAGATTGGCTTTTTCATAATCTTCCTTTCTTTTAGAAAATGATAGCTCCACCTTCAATAGTATGAAAAAGTTTATTAGCATAGGCAGAGTGTAGAAGCATCCCCATAGGAAAGTATGCTTTTACCCCTGTAGTCCTCCAAAAGCATGGCTCCGTCATAGATTGTTTTTAATCCGTTTTTTTGGGCAATAGCTTCTATAGAATCAATGTCACCTGACTTACCAAAAACGTGTACTGGCACAATTGCAGTAGTCTCTGGTGTTATGGCTTTTCGATTTTTTGAAGCATCCATGCACAGGTTTTTGGGGTCTATATCTACGATACAGGTTCTATCCTTCCCCATACAAGTGAACTTGAAGTTTGCAACAAAGGTAAAAGGGTTGTAATAGCCTGTCCTTCTATTCCAAGAGCTCTGTATGCAATCTGCAAGGCAGAGTACCATTGGACACCAGAAGCAGGTTTTCAACACCAAGATATTCCTCCAGCCTTGTTGTTAATTCCTGAACAAGAGGGCCATTGTTGAAAGCTGAGCCAGACTCTTTCATATATTTCGTCGATATATTTGTTTAATTTGTTCCTGTCTGGCAGGTAAGGTTTGGTAACATTAATCATTTTCTTCCATTTAATACACGTCTATCTATTATAAATTTTTGTCTATCGTCGGGTTAGATATATAGTTACGATGAAATTATCATCAGGACTTTTTTGACACTTCTGTATATACAGTACTCACATAAATATTAATAAGATACGAGATCCTGAGATTTTTTATGATAAAATGTATTCACTTACAGCAAGTCATATTTTAGGCAGATAGCATCATCACAACAGAATCTTCTGGACTGTTGATCAGGTCACATATTCCGACAAACGTTGAATCTTTTTTACGACAACGACAAATCAGAAAATGCAGTGAACAGCACTTACAAAAGAATACCTTAGATTTGATGATTTTTAGATTTAACAGATTTTGTCTCAAAATAAGTTTATTTATTAAAAATTCTGGAGAAAGTTAATCGCTTTAACTCCAATTACCTATCTGGAAGTGAAGATTTTGGACAAAGCAATAGTCTCCCAGCTTTTGATCAATAACTCAAACCTGAAAAACACAATAACCATAGTTCTGGTGTGCGGACTGCTCAACATAATCACTGACTTAACAATTGGTCTGATACCGGGTTCAGGTGACATTGCAAACTCAGTAATCGGCACAATTCTTCTGATAATTCAAATCTGGGCAATAACCTACCTGAGATCAAAGGAGTCGAATATAAAACAGATGAAACACTCCAGCTAAAGTAATCAAAATTTTATATTTTGGCTCTGTAGAATTTCTCATTTGAATTCAGAAAATGAGGTAAAGGTAATGTATTTTTTATTCTTTTTATTGAATAGTTCCGGCTTTGCAGAGCCAGCTGGAACAGTTTTTTGATTATTCATTACTTGCAATTAGTCATATCTATAATCCTATAAATGCCATAACTTTTTTATACCTCTCCGGCAGCGTTTAGAAGTAATTAAAGGGATTACAGCGTGTAACAACATAACCAAGTGGGAGTAATCTCACTGGGAAAGATCATGGTGCAATATACGCAATAATTGGAATCATAGCCGGGGCATTCATGGCTCTCATGTCACGGAATGGGAGCCATGTCGGAGAGGTAGGCGGTTTTTATCGGAGGAATGTTCTTTAGGGTCAAGAATTTTTGATAATCATGTTCCCGATTTTCTATGGAATAGTAGGGTTTATAGGCGGGATTATCCATCGCATTGATATTCAATGTAATAACAGGATTTGTTGGCGGACTTAGGATTGATGTTGAGTAGATATTTCGCCTGAGAGCAAGTTTTCTTTGCCTTTTTCATATTTCTTTTTCGCGGCTTTAAAACTCCTTCATATTAATGATTTTTTATTAATGCGTAACTACAATCAGTAAATATGGTTCCAAAAATATATGGGTTCGAAAACCTAATTTACGGTGTATAAATAATTGTTGATAATTCTATTTTTATACTAAAGGGAGCGGGAAAATGAACCATTAAACGGAACCATTAATCTATTTAGCAGTAACTTTATTCATAATGACCCTGGGAACTGCATCTGCAGAGACCTTAACAGTAAACAACAGCACTGGGATGGCAGCTGATTACATATCGATACAGGCTGCTGTTAATGCTTCAACTGATGGAGATACAATTATTGTCTATCCCGGATCATATGAAGAAAACATAAACGCCGACAAGGCAAACATCACGATAATATCACAATCAGGCAATCCGGCTAATACAACAGTAATGGCAGTCGATCCGGATGATTATGTATTCCACGTAGATGCGGATAACGTAAAGCATAAGCGGATTCAGTATCATTGGCGCAAGTAATGCATCTGGTGTATACCTTGATAATGTCCAGGATTGTACAGTATCTGATAATGTCATATCAGGTAATTCCGAAGGCATTGTCCTGTCGGGATCTGTGAACAACATAGTGGCAGGTAATATAATGGCTGACAATTCCCGGGGTATTTCCTTTGAATTGTCCGGTTACAACTGATATACAATAATCTGTTCAACAACACTGATAACATCGTACTTGAAATAAGCAACAACTCCAATATCTGGAACATCACAAAGACTGCTGGTACGAATATCATAGACGGATCTAATCTTGGCGGTAACTACTGGGCACAACCAGGACTGGGAATGAGTTTCAGCCAGACAGCTGACGATACGGATGGAGACGGTATAAGCGACCTGAACTACACCCTGGATAAAAATAACATCGATTACCTGCCCCTTGTACTAGAGGACAGCGAAATTACCAACATCATTCCACTGTTGCCTCAATAATATCTATTTCACCAAATCCTGCAACAGAGGGTGAAATGATCTCGCGCATGCAGGAAACGGAACTGATGAAGATGGTAACATAACAGCTTACAACTGGACTTCCAGTCTCAATGGCCTGCTAAGTAACTCTTCGTTTTCAACACCTCGGCTCTTTTTGTTGGTGAGCACATAATTTCATTCAGTGTCAGGATGATGATGAAGCATGGTCGGACGAGGTTTCAGCAACCCTTATTGTCAACGGAACTCCAAATCAGGCACCAGTTGCAACCATTGAATCCATCACACCTAACCCTGTGCTGGCAGGAAGTCCGGTTGAGCTCAGCGGTTTAAAATGACACGGATGGCTTTATAGCAGGCTATGAATGGAATAAGCATAGATGGTTATCTGGGAAATACCTCTGTCCTGAATATATCAACATTGTCCCTGGGTAACCCACACCATACTTCGGGTACAGGACAACGAAAGTGTAGTCACCGGAAGCGTAAGAACCTGACGGTTTTGAAGTGACGGTGCCCCGTATCAGCATAGAGCCAGGATTTACAGACAACATTAGCACCAATAATCCTGTTGAAATAACACTGAACAGCGCACTGATCTGAGCCTGGAAAAAGCTGAATTTACCATCATTGACTACAATGCTACCGGTTGTTTACGCAGAGAATGTCACTGAGAAGCTGCTCACAGGTGAATACACATTTACATGGAATGCAACAAACCAGTCCGGTGAAATGCTTCCAAGCGGAAATTACAGCCTGAATCTCACCAGTACTGATGCCTTGAATCAGTCGGGTTCAGCTGAGTAATAGTATTTGTTGACAATACTGCCTGTAATAATTGTGAACAGTATCAATGGAACTACTACCCGGGATCAGTACGTATACACTAATTCCGGACTGCTTGTCAATGTTTCAGAAGTACCGGAATATGGAAATGCCACAATTGTCGACCTTTTACTGTCCTCAAACTTCAATCGTTCATAACTGATACCAGTGCCATTTATGCAAACGGATCGTGGACAGGATCGTTCAACATGTCGCAGATACCTGATGACGGAGACTATATCCTCACAATTGCAGAGGACAGTGCAGAGAATATAAATTACACTATCCGGGGATGGTAGTGAAGTGACAGGAAATCTCTGGCATCTATTCGGTCGTTTCCGCAGTAAACAGCACAGATGCATATGTCAATGTCAGTAGCACCGAAGCATTGCAGGACTATCCGGAAGTCACTGTTGATGAGATCCCTGTTACAGTCGGACCCGTTAATGACAGCTGGAGTGGTATCTTCCAGACCAATGGTACGGGAACATACACTATCAGCATGAACGGTACAGACCTTGCAGGTAACATCGGAAATGGTGAATCCAGAGCTCATATCGCATCGGTGGCCATATCTAATGGTGAAGGTGCATTCTCAGACCTCAATGGTAATATTATCCTTAACTTCACTGCTGTCGGAGACTCTGAGGAAATGATAACAGTCACCGAGAGCACAACTCCGTTCATTGATCCTTCAAGTGGTTACATGGGAATCCACTTCCTGGCTGTACAGCTTAATGATACACTGGAAGATAACCTCTTAAATGCCACAATTTCCATAAAGGTTGACGAATTACTCCTTCCGGAAGGTGTGAGTGTTGATGATGTGGCGATATACAGCTTCAATGAAAGCGCAAATACCTGGGAAGAACTGCCAACAACGGTCCAGAATGTTGATGGCATTGACTACTGGGTCACACAGATTGAACAGTTCTCAGTGTTTGCAGCAATAGCCAGCGACACCGGTGCTCCGCACCTTCAAGGTGTGGATATGTCAAGCGGGCCTGCATCAGAAGGAAACATCGAATCCATGGATATCAGCTTCAGCTACAGTGATATGCAGACTGGCGTGAATGTGAGTTCAATAGTCATGACATTCGATGATATGGATATAACCAACAGCACCGATGTCGTAACCACGGGTTCTTATACATGGTACAGTGCCACCAACCTGACTGAAGAAAGTCATTCAGTGGTTCTGTATGTTGTTGACAATGCAGGAAATGCAGCTACGTTCAGCACCAGTTTTGCCATAGCAACTGATGGACAGAATAGTGGAAACAATACTCTGGTTTGAAAATCTGTAAATTGATCAGGTGGAAAGTGATCTGCTATTCACCTGATCTCATTTTAACTATTTATCTTTATATTCCACTGCGGAATATTTATTTTGAAAAATGGATGAACAGAGTATTCTGATCATCAGCATTTAAATCAGACTTGTTCATCAATTTTTGTCAAAACTGATCTTATTTTCTGCCATGAATTTCATACAGACTTCAGATTCCATTACAGGAAAGCTGTCAAAGTAGCAGATATCTCTCCAGGGGAAAGTTCCGGCTGCGTATGCTTCGGAACTTTCTGCATCATAGATCAAAATATGGCGGCAGGAAGTCAGGTCTTCCCATTCACTTATAACTTTTATCCCTTCCGGGTATTCCCACTTTGCAAACCTTCTAAGCATTTCAGGCGTGTCTTTGGGCTCCCATGTAATTATGTCCATGAACAGCATTTCTTAATCACTCCTTCTTAACTCGTTTAGTTTCATTCTCCTGAACTTAAAAATAAAGGAAGAACAGGCTGGATACTAAATCATATGGAAATTGGTTTCAAAAACCATATTTTTTTGGAATCAAAAATACTGAACTTAATTCCTGATCATGATAGAAAGGATCAGGGCTCTATCCAGACCTCAAGCACCCTGTCCTTAATCTCATAATCCTTTACAGTAGTAATTTTCATGTTGGTTGGGTTCTCCTATCCAGCCAAGGTCATAATCCTTTTTTCCCTTCCGCCACAACATACTTTTCTTGTAATACTGAGATTCAGCTTGACACGGTCAATATCATTCTCGTCAATCTCTTCGGCAGTATCCTGATATCTTCTTTGTATAATGATCATGAAATCACCGGAACAATAGCTATAATATTCTATGGTAGCTATGCTCTTCTACTTTTTGGCAAACATCCTTCCTGAAAAAAATAATGTTTTTAGTAATACATATGTATTTTATTCTTCTGACTTATGCAAAAGAAACTATTTTTCCGCCGAAAAGTTTAATTAATAACTAAAAATAAACAAAATGTTGCAGATAAAATTCTCAATTATTTGCGGGGTTTGGAGAGGACATGGCTGATTCTGATTATAAGTTAGCTAAAAACAATAGCGTAGGATCCGGTTTCACGAAAGAAAAGAGTAAAACAAGACTCAAAAGTCAGAAGGATGAAACCTACAGGCTGGCATTAGAAAACTCTCTTGATGGTTATCTGTGCATTACACCTGACGGAAAGATAACCGATGTAAACAGGTCATATTGTAATCTTACCGGTTATACCCGAAAAGAACTGCTGGACATGACAGTATTTGATCTGGAAGTAATGGAGAACAATAAACAAACAAAAGTTCATTTCCAGAATATTATTGAAAAGGGTAATGACTTTTTTGAAACAAAGCACAGGACAAAAGATGGAAAAGTACTCGATATAGAAGCAAGTATAACATATCTTGAAAAAGATGAACCTTCTTTTCACTGCTTCTTAAGAGACAGAACTGAATACGTAAAAACTGAAAAAGCCCTTTGCGAAAACGAGGAAAAGCTCCGGATTACCCTGAGATCAATAGGTGATGCGGTTATTTCCACAGATCTTGCCGGAAATGTTGTCAGCATGAACCCGACTGCTGAAAATCTGACAGGATGGAAAGAAAATGAGGCATGCAACATTGCTCTGGAAAAGATATTCAGGATTGTAAATTCAAAAACATACTCTAAAGTTGAAAACCCTGTAAAAGAGGTTCTGAAAACTGGTAAAATAGTTGGTCTGGCAAATCATACCAAACTGATAGCCAGGAATGGAAAAGAATTCCATATAGCTGATTCCGGTGCTCCCATTAAGGATGAGAAAGGAAACATAACAGGTGTTGTGATAGTATTCAGGGATGTAACTGAAAGTTACAGGATGCAGGAAGAAATCAGAAAAAGCGAAGAAAAATATCGCAGCCTGGTTGACAGTTCTGATGCTGCTATTTCCATGGTTAACCCGGATGGTCACTACCTATATCTTAATTCAATTGCAGCTGATAATTTCGGAATGATCCCTGAAGAAATGATCGGGATGCATGTACATGAACTATTCTCAACCGATGAAAAAGAAAAGATAATGGCTGATGTAAAAAAAGTCATTGAAACTGATTCAGGCATGAAGATGGAAACTGAAGTTATTATCGGTGGAGAAAGAAAATGGTACAGGACAAGCGTCCAGCCTGTCAGGAACGAACTGGGACAGCCTTTTGCAGCATTGATTTATTCAGATGACATTTCCGAGAGAAAGGAAGCAGAAGAAGCACTACGCCAGAGTGAAGCTTTGCTCAGTGAGGTTAGCAAAATTGCCATGATTGGCGGTTGGGAGATAGATATGCTTACCGGGAATTCTTCATGGACGCATGAAACACCCAGAATTCATGAACTCGATAACCATGAAGCTGTTGGTGTTAAAAATGGTTTATCCTATTATCCACCTGAATCCCGGAAAATTCTAGAGAAAGCTTTCAGTGAACTTGCTGAAAAAGCAGTTCCTTATGACCTTGAGCTGGAATTTGTTACTGCAAAAGGCAACCAAAAATGGGTCAGAACCAGTGGAAGACCGGAAGTTACTGATGGAAAAGTAGTGCGAATAACAGGTACGCTGCAGGACATCACAGAGCGTAAAAATGCCGAAAACAGACTGCATGAGAGCGAGGAAAAACTGAAACTGTTCATAGAGCATGCACCGGCTTCACTTGCAATGTTTGATCGGGACATGTGCTATATTGCCGCCAGTCGTCGCTGGATGGACGATTTTTCACTAGGGAACAAAGACCTTCATGGCCTCTGTCACTATGACATCTTTCCCGAAATTTCAGATGAATGGAAAAATATCCACCAGAGAGGAATGAAAGGAGAAGTTATCAGGAACAGCGAAGATCGTTTTGAGAGGGAAGACGGAAAAGTATACTGGTTACGCTGGGACGTCAGGCCGTGGAAAACTGTAACGGGGAATATTGGCGGTATTGTGATTTTCTCGGAAGATATAACCGAAAAGAAAAATGCCGAAATCAGGGTAAGGGAAAGTGAGGAGCGCTATCGTAAGATCCTTGAAGTGGCACCTGTTGGAATCGCCATACACCAGGATGAAAAAATCGTCTTTGCAAATCCTGAAGCTATCAGGCTACTTGGTGCAAAATCAATGGAAGATATAGTGGGAATAGACATAAAGACAATTATGCTTCCAGAAAACTTAGAGAAAGCTAAGCAGAGAATTCCGGCACTAATTGCTGGTGAAAAGGGTTGTACCCTGTTGAAGATGTTTACCTTCGACTTGATGGTACACCGCTGGACGTTGAAATTATTGCCTCACCTCTCAGCTACAACAATAAATTTGCAGTACAGGTGATTGTTACTGACATAACTGAACGTAAAAGACATCATGAAGAGCTCAAAAAACTTAATGAGGAACTTGAGAAGCACGTTCAGGAACGCACTGCCCAGCTTACAGATGCAAACAAGGAACTTGAAGCGTTCAGTTATTCCGTATCCCATGATCTCAGGGCCCCACTAAGAGCAATTAATGGTTTTTCCAAGATACTTGCCGATGAATACGGCCCGGAACTTGATGATGAAGCAAAACGTATCTGTTCTGTAATCAGTGACAATGCCTACAAAATGAGCATGCTGATAGATGAATTACTTTCTTTTTCAAGGCTTGCAAGAACAGAAATCAGGAAATCCGGTATAGATATGGAGAAAATGTTCAAGTCTGTTTTTGATGAAGTTACAGATACTTCATCAGGTGAGAAAATCAGATTCAATGTTGGGAATCTTGAGGATTGTCATGGAGATCCTATTCTGATACATCAGGTTTTATTCAACCTTTTATCAAATGCTGTCAAGTTTTCATCCCGGAAAATGAAACCTGGAATAAATATCAGTTGTCACAGGGAAGATGGGATGCTGGTTTATTATGTTGAGGACAACGGTGCCGGCTTTGATATGAAATATGTTGACAAGCTGTTTGGCGTTTTCCAGAGACTTCATAAGGCAGATGAGTTTGAAGGTACAGGTGTAGGTCTTGCAATAGTCCAGAGAATAATACATCGTCATGGCGGTAAAGTCGGAGCAAGTTCCGAACTAGGGAAGGGAGCAGCTTTCTGGTTTTCCCTGCCGGATACAAAATCAGGCTTAAATTGAATTTAGAAAGAGTTAATGTTTAAATTAACACTTACATCAGTAACTTTGCAAGTATTGGTGCAATAATCACAGTTATCAGCCCTGCAATACCTATTGCAAGGCCACTCATTGCACCCTGGGTTTCACCCAGTTCAACTGCTTTTGTTGTCCCGAGAGCATGAGACGAGGTTCCTATTGCAACACCAACTGCAACTTCATTATCTATCTTAAACAGCTTGCAAACCATGGGACCAAGAAGCACACCTGCTATACCTGTGAAAACAATTGCAGCTACAGTTATGGATGGCATGCCCCCAAGCTGGGTGGAAATTTCAATTCCAATTGGTGTTGTAACTGATTTTGGAATCATGGATATACTGACAAGTTCATCCAGGCCAAACGCCTTGCACATCAGGATAATACTGGCAATGCCGGCCACTGAACCTACTCCAATCCCGGCAATAATCGGAACTGCATTTTCCTTGAGCAGGTTTATTTTCTTGTAGAGTGGAACTGCAAGGATTACAGTCGCAGGACCAAGGAAGAAAGTAATAAATTGTCCACCCCTGTTATAATCCTCAAAACTGATATGAAAACTCAATAAAATTGCTATGATCATGAGCATGCTCAATACCAGCGGATTTAAGAGAGGGGAATTCACTTTTTTGTTCAGAAGACTGCCTGCCTGGAAAGTCAGCAGGGATATCCCTATGCCAAAGACAGGTGACTGTAAAAACTGGGACATATATTCACTCAAGTGACTTCCTCCTGTTTATCAGCACCTGTACTGTCATCCCGGTTACAGCTGCAATTATGAATGTTGATATTACTGAAATAAATACCAGAGCTGTCCATTTCCCTTCAAGTATTGAAAAACAGGTTATAAGTCCTACTGCTGCGGGGATGAAGAAAAATGAAAGATGTTTAAGCATGAAATTGCTTACATCTTCAATCATGGAGATTTTTATGACTCCTGTCAGCAAAAGGAATAGCAACAATATCATTCCCAGGACGTTACCGGGAATGGGAAGATGAAAAAAATCGTGTATCAGACTGCCAGTAAAGCATATAGCCAGAATAATTGAAAATTGGATTATATACTTCATGTGATCACTTACATTTTTCATCATTTAATTTGTATTGACTGAATTTAAAGACAATACAAAAGCAATGGTGATATCGTTTTTGTATGAAAATCTCAACTTTGCTTATTAAATCCGGAATTATGTTTTTTAACTTTTTTTCCTCTGCCACTTTTCTTCTGATTTTTTCCTGCGCTTGAAGACTGAATAGTCCTGGCTTCAATATTCTTCTTGCTTCTTGTACCTTTGTTTTCAGTATTTTTGCGCTTTCCCTGATTTCTTTTGCTACCAGAATTTCTCCTGGGTCTGCCCTGTTGCCTTGGAGCGGGCTTTGCATCATCACCTGTTGCATTCTTTGCCTTATCGGAATGAAAATCGTGTTCTGCAACTTCAATTTCTGTCCTGATGAGTTTTTCTATTCCACGAAGGAACTCCCTTTCATCTGCGGCGCAGAATGAAAATGCTGTACCTTCAGCACCTGCCCTTGCAGTACGCCCGATACGATGAACATAACTTTCCGGGATATTAGGAAGATCGAAGTTTATTACATGTGAAATGTCCTCAACATCTATCCCACGGGCAGCTATATCAGTTGCAACAAGCACACGCAACTGGCCATCCTTGAAACCCTGAAGGGTCTTTGTGCGGTGGGTCTGGGACTTGTTACCGTGTATGGCATCAGCGGGTATTTTTTTCTTGTTAAGCATCTCAGCAACTTTGTTCGCCCTGTGCTTGGTTCGTGTGAATATAAGAACACACTCCAGGTGTTTGCTATTTAAAAGTTGAAGCAGCAACGCATTCTTATTCTCAGAGTCAACAAAGAAAATAAACTGGTCGATGAGTTCAACCGTTGTTGCCTGTGGAGTCACTTCAACTGTGACAGGGTTTGTCAGCATTTTTCTTGCAAGCTGCGATATTTCAGGCGACATGGTTGCAGAGAAGAAAAGCGACTGTCTTTTCTTTGGAAGCATGGCCACGATTTTGTACACATCGTTAACAAAACCCATGTCAAGCATCCTGTCAGCCTCATCAAGGACAAAATATTCGATTTCAGAGAGTTTTATGTGCCCCTGTTCTACAAGGTCCAGTAACCTGCCGGGTGTTGCTACAAGGCTATCCACGCCCTTTCTGAGAGCTTTTACCTGTGGCTGTTGTCCTACACCACCAAAAATAACTGTGTGCTTAAAACGAGTATATTTCCCATAAGTGGAAAAACTGTCTCCTATCTGTGCTGCCAGTTCCCTTGTTGGGGCAAGTACCAGTACACGAGGAGTCCCGGGTTTCGTTTTTTTATGAGCTTCGGACATGTTGTGAAGAATCGGCAAAATAAAAGAAGCTGTCTTGCCGGTTCCTGTCTGTGCTATACCTATCAGGTCCCTGCCACCTAAAAGTGGAGGGATTGACTGTTCCTGTATAGGAGTAGGAGTTGTATATCCTTCGTCTGTAAGGGCTCTCTGCAACGGAAATATCAGGTTTAGATTATCGAATGACATTATACCTCAGGTTCAGGAATTGGCTCCTGATGCCGCTTCATAAACCTGAAATAAATCCCAAAGCACGATATCACTAAACATTAGTTAAATCCATTCAACATTTAATTAAAAATGATATAGTTAAATGAAAATAATTTAATGAAATATGCTTTTACTTCAATAATTTCTTGAAAAAGGGAATGGTGCTCCGGCCGGGATTCGAACCCGAGTCTTCGGCTCGAAAGGCCGGAATGATTGGCCGGACTACACTACCGGAGCACGTTGATTTCGCTTTAGTGAAGCGACTCCAACATAGCACATATCATTATTAAAGCTTTCGCCTGGATCAGCACATTTCCCCTGTTTTTTCATCAAGATCTATGTTTGCAACCCAAGCTGTGAGCTTTTCACATACTTCAGGCTGGCATGCATCCCTGCAACCGGCGCATGGTGAGAACATATCCCCGGATAAGAGGAGATCAAAACAGGGTTTTTCTTCTTTCTTAACTTTAAGAAGATAGGTCCTTGCCCCATTGGAAACAGCCTGTTCCCTTGTAATCAAATCTTCATCCAGTAATTTGGACACGACTCTGGAGCATTTACGACTATCTATCTCAAGAATTTTCCAGAGTTCATTCTGGAAAACTCCTTCTTTGCTGTCCCGGATAATGTTTAATGCGGTCTCTTCAATACTCATGCTAGTTTCCATTGAGAATTTATTCTTCCATTGGAACAACAAGAATTATATTGTTTCCACGGAGCACAACGGAACCAAGAGATCTCAGGCGCTCACCGTTTGCTATTTCAACGGTGTCTACCAGATGCAGATTCATGTAATCATCTGCGCTCTTTAAAGTTCCTTCGAGCAGGTGAAGGTCACCTTTCATCTCAACCTGGATTTTGGATCCAATCAATTTCTGGACTTTCTTACTTGGGAACAAAATTAATCCTCTCTTTCATTTAAAAGAATAATAGTACCTAAATACCAATTATTTTCAGGCTAATAAAAATAGCCAATATCATATTTATTCTTGGCGATTTACCATTAATAAAAGTAATTCGGACATTTCCAGAGTTAAATGTAACCCTGTAAATCTGTGCTGTCCTGTACCGGTTCTGACTTCTTTTTAATGGCAACCTGTGGTTTTGAAATCGGACCAAAAGCAGCCTCATAGTTTTGTATGTGCTGACCAAGCCATTTCATGAGTTCAACTGCGGCAAGAGGTGAAAGTATAACCTCGGTTTCAAGCCTTCTCTGGATAACCTGTTCACTTCCGGACTTACCCATTGGCATATCGTTGTAAAAACCAATCCTGAAATCATATGGGCTGTGTCCGCCCACTGCACCAATAGAATAAACCTGTTTAAAGTCATCCGGCTTAAACAGCTCAATCCTCACACTCTTTTTCTTCTTTATCTCTTCAGGCTTATCAGTCATATTTTTACCTTCGGATTTTACCTTATCCATAAAATCATTTCCTCAACAGCTTCCTATCTGCACACATAAGTATTATAACTTTGGATACAGAAAGCAGATTAAAAAGCCTTGAATTCAACCTTCAACCTCTTTCTTAAGACTGCGTGCCTTTGCTGAAATATCCCTTTTTGAATATGCTGCTGCTATCATTTCCACAGCCTCAAGATTGCGTACCACGTTATCAAGATAGCCAAGGACATCTCCCGGATAAGCCGTTATGCCGTAAAGATGTTCAAGTTTTCTGACAATACCATCAGGATCATAGCCTTCAGTCCTTATAGAAATGATCTTTTCAGAGAACTTACGTTCAGCACAGCCACAATAAGGAGAATCACGACAGCTGCATGTCAAAAAATCAGCGGCAAAATCAAACAACTGATCACGCAGGGTCACATCAAGCTTATCCATATTCTCCCCCTCAAAAAGTATGTCAAGGGAAGCACCCTGAAATACCCTTGAAGGGAGATTTACATTAAGTGCAGCGGATATCCTGGCAGCATATTTGTAATAAACTGCATCAAAAAACTCAAGATTGGAAACCGTGACAATGGGATCCTGATCCACCAGGACCGAATCCCTGATAAGAAAAGCCTTTGAAACCGATAGGAAATGACCTGCAGCTATCTTGCCGAATTTCGTAAGGGCTATAAAGTCCCCTTTATTATGCAGGAACTTCTTTTTAGCAAGTTTTCCAAGCAGGTAATCAACATTATAATCTGCAAGCATGTTAGAGTGAATTTTCTCAAGGTCTTTTTTAGAAGAGGTAATTGCAGCCGATGCAAGCAACTCCTCAAGCTTTTCCTCTTCCCCGTAATCCACCTTCGTATGTTGCATTTCACCTTTAAGCAGTTTCAGGGCAACAGCATCCTCTGTGTCCCCTTTGTCCCCTGAATATTTCTTATTTGGGACAGCCAGCACAACTATCTCACCCCTGTCATGGTAATCCGGCCTTCCGGCACGCCCCAGCATCTGTAAAAAGTCCTGCATGCTAAGCCATTCAATTCCCATTGCAAGGGATTCAAAAATAACCTGTGATGCAGGAAAATCAACACCTGCTGCAAGTGCAGCTGTAGTTACAACAACAGGAAGCTTACCCTTAACAAAAGCAATCTCTACTTTTTTACGTTCCTGGCTTGTTAAACCTGCATGGTAGGGAGAAGCTGAAATAGGCAAAGCTTCAGCAATACGATGACAGTTACGTCTTGAATTAGTAAAAATAATAGTTTGTCCTTTGTGTCCTTTGGAAGATGTAGTAGCAAATTCCTGCCTTACAAGACGTGTCATAATCTTATTCTTGGAATGCTCGGGACACAGTACAAGATGCCGCTCTATTGGAACCGGACGGTATTCATATTCTATCAGTTTTGCATCCAGCTGTTTAGCACGAAGCCGGGGTTTTGCAACGGTTGCTGAAAGATAAACAAACTGGGCGTCAGGTGCAATGTATTTAAGTCTTGAAATAACCCCGTCCAGGCGATGTCCCCTTTCAGAATCTTCAATGGTATGAACCTCATCAATAACCACTGTGCCAACCTTTCCTAAAAGATCGGCACCCCTGGTCCTCAGAATATAGTCAAGTCCCTCATAAGTTCCCACAATAATATCAGAATCAAGGGTTCTCTTCATAGTGGCGCTTTTTTTGGTTTTGATACGCTCACTGCCCACCCTTATAGAAGTCTTGATGCCAATGGGCGAATATCTTTTTGTAAACTGGTCATATTTCTGGTTTGCAAGGGCAACCAGTGGAACAAGATAGAGTAAACGACCTTTTTCTTAAGGATGTTTTCAATGCCGGCCATTTCAGCCACAAGAGTCTTTCCTGTGGCTGTAACCGAAGTTACAAGCTGGCTCTGCCCTTTAAGCAATCCATTTTCAACTGCCAGGGATTGTACAGGCAGGAGAGTATCGGATTTGGCAAGTAATATTTTCTTGAAACTTTTATGAAGGGAAGACTCTTTATTTTTTCCTTTGGTGCAGAAGTATTGGCAGGGATGGCATCAAATCTTGTAAGTTCAGGATCAATGTCATCAGGACTTATCATTGCCAGTGTCCGGTCAAGATCCGGGTCTTTAGCATGATTTCCTCAAACCTCTCACAGAGATCCTCACTGTAGTTAACATGGGAACTTCGCAGAGTCCGGAACAATTCTTCCCTGGCACAGTCCTCGCAGACTTTCTCCCTGTGATACTTTATTGAACGACGATTGAGAAAATTGAACCTGTCCTTGAGTAAACAGAACCTGCAGGCATTTACGACATCAGCACTGAGCTGAAAACCAGTGAGCATTTCAGCAAAGCTGGCTGTCTGCTCCCTGTTCCCGTCTTTTGCGATCATTATACGATCAGCTATCCTTATCAAATCCACAAATTCCGATGGAGGTCTGAATTCACTTTCTCCGTCTGTTTTAACCTTAAACTTGTGGGGACGTGGACCTGCATCAGTATTTCGAAGGATAAGCTCAGCAACAAAAAGAGGTTTTTTCTTCTTATCCCTGATAGGCAGAATAATGATTTTTGACCTTTCAGCACTTGCAAGTATCCAGAGAGTCATTGTTGAACCTTGATGATACGCAGGCTATAAATACTATTGTGTAAATGTAAACGAAGATTTTTATATCTTTGATTACTATATAATATTAGAAATAAATGCGATGAGAAAGGTGGATTCTAAAAACATGATGGAAAACGAAACCATTAGCCTGGAGGCCGAATCCAGAGATGATTCCGATACTACTCTCTATGATAGTCTCAAAAAAACAGAACATATGATGATTGAGGAGGGAGTACGCCTTGTTTCCACAGGAATTATGGTACTTGACAGGACACTGGGAGGGGGATTACCTGCAGGTTCACTTACGTATTTTTCTGCGGATCCACGGTCAATGTCGGAAATTTTTCTTTACCAGTTTACTCAATCCCGCAAAACGTATTATTTTACCACATCAAGGCGACCACGCTTTGTATTAAATGATGTAATAAATCTGGGATTTGATCCTTCAAACATCATTTTTGTGGATATATACAGTGAATATTACTGCACTACATGCGGAGATATGTCCAACAATGTGGGCAATGAATTTATTGATTCCAAAATAATTGAGTTCACAGAATATAACCTGCGCAATATAGCCAATGATTCCAGCGGTGAAGAAGTAAACATTATTTTTGACTCTTTTTCCTTTTTTATGGAACTTTCAGTCAATAATGGCCTTATCAGGCAATTGATAAATGTACTTTATGAAACAACAAAGGAACTTGGATGCCTGACATACCTCTATGGTATGAAAACAGTCAAGGTACCGGAAATTGAAAACTTTACCTACAGCCTTGTGGATGTGATTTTTGAAACCATACTGGACAAGGGTGCAGATAAAGTGGTCAACAAACTTGTTATTCCTAAAATAAGAGGTATGATACCAAATACCGAGATTATTAAATTCAAGATCGGAGATGGCGTACAGATAGATACCTCAAGGGACATCGCCTGAGTGCATGTCCGACAATCTTTTTTTAAAGTTCTGCATCTGTGCTTGCTAAGTTACATTCACACGATTGCTTATCAGGAAGCTTTTGTACCAAATCGAAAATTATAGACTGTAATTTTTCATTGGTGACTTCAAGGATATCAAGTACTTCACTTACCGTCATTTTCCCATTACCAAGCCCACATGCATCATTTGTCACAGTACAGATTGAAGCATAGCACATATTCAGCTCTTTTGCAAGTACAAGTTCAGGCAGACCCGTCATGCCTACAACATCCCCGAATTGCTGCATCATTCGTATTTCTGCCTTAGTCTCAAACCTGGGACCTTCAGTACACGCATAAACTCCTTCCGAGTATCCAATGTTTTTATCTTCAAAAATGGATCTCAAAAGACTTCTGATTCCCGGACAATAAGGCTCAGTTACATCAACATGTACAGTTTTCTCATCAAAAAAAGTGAGCGGCCTGTTTCTGGTAAAATCAATAAAATCATCTGGAAGAAAAAAACTTCCAACTGGATGGTTTTTCATCGTCCCCACGGAATTGCTTGCTATAACAGTACTGATACCCAATTTATGTATTGCACAGATATTGGCACGATAGTTAATCATATGAGGAGGGATATGCCTGCCACCGTTAGCATGTCATTGGTATTAGTGCTACACTTCGACCTGCTATCTTCAAAATTTGGACAGAAACTTTCCCATACGGAGTTTGTACGGAAATTTCTTCTGCCTGCTGCGCAGAAGGAAAAGCAACTCCACCTATTAATGCAGCACACAGGTTCATTTCCTGATAGCTTTGATTACTGAACTGCATTAGATTACCTTTTACTTTTTTTTCCTGTGATTTTTGGAAGAGTTGAAACTTTGATACCTGAAAGTGCAAGAATTATGGCTGCTACTATGGAATAAACAAACATTTCCATTCCAGTCCTAATGTCCCCGTCCCCGGACAAAACAGGACTCATGGACATCAGATAGCTGCTGGCTCCCCAGAAAAGGAAAGCAATGGATACTATAAAGAACGCAGGTATCATGTACCTGCTTACTGGTTCGCCACGCCTCCTGAGGTCAAAGATTTTACCGCTGTCTGCAAAAAGTAAGGCAATGGCATATATCCATACAGTCCTGTGGATAAAGGCAGTAAATAGCGGGACTATTCCATAGTACCAAATTCCCTGGGCAGTATAAGAGTTCCACACGTCCATAAGACCAATAATTGTTCCCAGAATTATTAAGAATGCAGCGGCTGCATGTCATGAAAAACGTCATTCTTCCGGAGTAAAGGATTCCTTTAGCTTTTCCGTAGATCAACAGTGTCATTAAAACCTCTGTAGAGCATGTAGGAGCCACAGCAGCAAGAATTCCTATGATTGCACCTTGTGGATAGTCTACCAGCAGGAAGAAAGCATAAATAAGTGCTGCCAGTCCCACGAGGCTGCAAAGAAAGTCTGTGAGATTTTGGGGTCATTGAATGCATGTTTGATGATATAATAAGTACTTTCCAGATTGGCGCTCTGCATAACCACTATTCTTCTTACTGAATCAATTTTGATCCTTGACTGGACTATGGGAAGCGAGGGTTTCATCTTCTGCGCCATCAGAAACAAAAATAGCAGATTCTGCCGGAAATTTTTTAAGAATAATATCGAGCTGGTTCGCAATTTTCTGGTCAGATAGTATGCCTATATTTTTATCACCTGCAAGGGTAATAATTTCTGCATCAACGCCTTTTTGCTGAGTTCATCCAGTATTTTAACTCCCCCGAAAATCGTGTTCGTATCAGAATCCTCGGGATCTGCTGTTGCAAGTTTTACAGCTGCTTCTATATTTGCCTCTTTTCCAATAAGAGGGGCCTTAACATTTGCTTTATCACCAAGGTCGTTATCCCTGTCAATACAGATTACCAGTGTTTGCATGCAACTCCTGTAGATATTTATAACGAAAATATAAATAGATTCTGATAAAACAGTATCCGTTAAGAACTTAAAAAAGATGAAAAACAGTTATTTTGGACTCATTCCATTACTTTTTCAATTAACAGACGAGCCCATTTAAGCTTCTTTTTCTTTACAGGATTTACATACAGGTCATCAAAATCAAAACCTATGAGAGTTATACTGGCTGCACCAAATTCTTTTGCCAGATAAACACATCTGTCACCGTCACTGAAACCCCCGAAATTATAAACATTTTCAGAGGAAGCTCGGCCTACCATGTGCTTCCAATAATATTGCTCAGGCGGGAAACATATTTTTCGAGTTTGTCAATATTATCCCCGTGCGCGTGAACAACCATAAGGGAACCCTTCTGGTTTGCAACTATTCTTTCGACATCTCCATCAAGATCAGTCCTATGATGCCAGGAATGATTTTACTGTCAAGAGGCGCAGATGTGGCTCCATCAGCAACTATTACAGTATAATCATCAGTATTTACCAGTTCAAGCTCACTTTTAAGAATAGGAGCGTTACACGAACAAAGAACATCTGTCTTTAATGAGCCTGCTGAGAACAAGAAATATGCTGAATCTGAGGATTTGAGCATATCGAAAGGATAGAGCAGCCTGCTCATCACCTTCCCCTGCTAAAGCCCATATCCTTTAGAATGGACTCGTAAATGGGTTCCCACTTGCTAAAGTCCATATGTCCTCATTCTGCCTTTGTTATGCCGATTACCATGGATATGCCTTCAACATCCCAGTCCTTCTCAAGGGAACCTGAGGTGTCAACATCAAGGCCGATTACCTGTACATTTGCACGCTTTCCTGGCAATGAACTGTTCTCAGTCAAGTACCAGATCAAGCACCCTTTCATCATTTATCTGAATGTGGGACCTGATATTATCATCCACTGCAAGGTTGAGTTCTTTCCTCATATCCTGAACCCTGCGGATTACTTCCCTTGTGAAACCTTCTGATTCAATTTCACAGGTAAGGTTTGCATCCACATAGATAATACCTGCACTTGACTGGGCGCTTGCAACCATTTCAGGTAGTGTTTCAGTGAAATTAACCATTTCAGGTTTGATTGTTGCAGTTCCTCCTGGAATCTCAAGCTCGTACTGGTCCTCCAGAGCCAGTGCTTTCTTCCAACACTGCATGGCATCTGCCTGTTTGATGGCACCGATTACCTTTCCTGCATCACCCTTAAAGACAAGGCCTATTGCACCAGGATCGGGATTTGCCTCAAAACCAAGTTCATCCCATGACTCCTCTATACCTGTAAGCACAATATCTTTGGAATTTGTCTGGTCCATAAGTACGGACTTCAGGCTGGTGACTGCATCTGCTGCCTGCTGGTTAACTGGTGTAAGTATAATACGTGAAACCGGCCACCTGAGCTTCCTGCCTACCTTCTGGCGGGCATTAGATGCGGATTCTACTATTGAACGAACCATATCCATGTGCGCTTCAAGTTCCTTGTCAACAAGGTTCTCATCCACCTGTGTGATCTGTCATGTGTGTGTCACCGGAGCATCAGAATCTACGTTTCTGACAAGGTTCTGTTTCCTCTGCCAGGTGCGGCATGAATGGTGCAATTACCTTCGCGGTAAGTACAAAGACATCATAGAGCACGCGGTAAACTGCAAGTTTGTCCGAGGTCATCTGCCTCAACCCATGTCCTTGGCCTGATAAGCTGGATATACCACCTTGAAGATCCTCAAGCACGAACTCATTGATAGCCCTTAATGCCTGTGAAGTGTGCATTTTGACATTGCATCATCAACTTCAGCTACCAGTGACTGTGCCTTTGAAAGAATCCACCTGTCTTCCTCACGCAGGTGCGGCATGACTGATTCAAGTGAAACCTGTGCTGGATCGAAGTTGTCAAGCACCATGTAAGGTAATGGGAAGCGGTAAACATTCCAGAGAATGTTAAGCGTCCTGTGAATGTTCTTGAGTTCATCCTGGGCAAATTTCAGGTCATCCCAGGGTGCGCTGGATGACAATACGAAGCTTCTCAGTGAATCTGCACCGAATTTATCAATAACTTCTCCAGGTGCCACAACATTACCAAGACTCTTGGACATCTTCCTGCCTTCACCATCCAAGGGTGAAACCATGCATGAGTACGCTCTTATAAGGTGCCTTTCCAAAAGCCACCATACTGGCACCGAGCTGTGAATAGAACCATCCACGGGTCTGGTCCTGTCCTTCTGTGATAAAGTCTGCAGGCCACCATTTATCAAACTCTTCCTGCTGTTGTGGGAAACGTAGTGTTGCCCATGATGCAACAGCAAAGTCAAACCGGACATCAAAGACATCTTCAACACGCTTCATCTTTCCGCCACATTCACAGTCAAGCAATACTTCATCCACGTATGGCCTGTGAAGTTCAATATCCTCAGCAACACCAGACATATTCTGGAGTTCTTCCTTGGTACCGATTACATGCATTTTGTCACAGGTACATTTTCCAGACAGGTATAGGGATACCCCAGTATCTCTGACGGGATACACACCAGTCACGATATCCTCAATCCAGTCCTTAAACCTTGCTGAGCCTGCCCATTCCCGGATACCATTTTACATCTGCTATTTCTGAAAGCATCTGGTCCTTGAGTTCTCCAATCTTGATGAACCACTGTTCAGTTGCCAAGATAGATGATTGGTGTCTTACAGCGCCAGCGATGTCCATTACCTGTGCTCAATTGTTCCTTCTGAAAGCGAGTTTCCGCGTTCAAGAAGGTCCTCGATTACCACCTTGTTTGCCTCGCGGATGTGCACCACCTGTGTATTCACCGGCTGCCTCTGTATAGCGACCGTCTGAACCTACCGGACAGAAATTGGCAGTCCGTGTTTCTTGCCAACATCCAAGTCATCCATACCATGGCCTGGAGCAATATGGACACAACCTGTATTTTTCAGCAGTTACAAAGTCTGCAAGATAAATACCATGTTCCATTTCCGCCTGTCTTGGAACCATGTCTGCAAGCGGGCTTTCGTATTTAGTGATGTAAGATCTTCCCTAACATAGTCTCAAGTATCTCATAATCTGCGTATCGTCCTTTTCTGAGTACGTTTTCAACAAGTTCGGCCGCAACTATAAGAATACTTCTTCCTGCCATCAGCAGCAACAGCCTTTACCTTTGCATACTCAAATGAAGGATGTACTGCGACTGCAACGAAATTTGACAGGAATTGTCCATGGTGTTGTTGTCCATATAACAACAAAGGTGTTCTCCTCGCCCTTTATTTTAAATTTGACAAAAATAGAAGAAGTCTGCCTGTCTTCATACTCCACTTCTGAGTCTGCAATAGCAGTTTCGCAGCGTGGGCACCAGTTGACAACACGTTTACCCTGTTCCAAGGAGATTCTTTTCCTGAGCCTGTTTCATGGTCCACCAGGCTGCCTCGATGTCACTCATCCCTGAGCGTCATGTAGATGCATTCCAGTCCAGCCATGCACCAAGCATCTGGAACTGGTCGGTCATGTCATCTTTCTGGCTTAAAGCAAATTCCTTACATTTCTCGATAAAATTACCTACACCATAGCTTTCAATATCTTTCTTGGATGTGAAACCAAGAGCACCTTCCACTTTAACCTCAATCGGAAGGCCATGCATATCCCAGCCTGCCCTGTCTACTATGTCATATCCGTTCATGGAACGGTACCTTAAGATAGAGTCCTTAATGATCTTATTCCATGCAGTTCCCAGGTGAATATGTCCTGTTGTGTATGAGTGGTCAAATCTACGAAAAGAATTTTTTCCGCCTTTTCTGTGCTCACGTACCTTGGGGCAGGCTTCGACCTCTGCCCAGAAATCATGTATTTTCTTTTCGATTTCTGAAATTCGTACTGATTGGTGATCTCCTCTATCATCTGGGATTCTCCATGCTTAAAAGTTAATTGTAATTAGTAAATGAAAGTTGTGATATTCCTACTGCAATATTCAATTTAAATATATTCATTGAAACAGTCTTTTGTTTCATTGCCTGAATACATTTTCAACTAAGGGCAGCGGAAATATTACTTAAAAGTTTCGAATTGAAAGTTCATACATGAAAAAATGAAAAAATAAAAGAAAAAAGATATCACAATGGATATCAGATTTCCTTTACGATGCGCAAACCAACATAATCCGTGCGGCTTCCTTCACCCAGGTCTTCCCTGTGTGCTGAACGGCAGTTAGCTTCTGCATTATCCCAGCTTCCGCCACGAATAATTCTCCTGTCAACTCCATCCATCCACTCACTACCATCAACCGGGGCTTTCTGGTAGTTACTGTGATACTGATCCATTACCCATTCAGCCACGTTACCATGGACATCATAAAGACCCCATGGGTTTGCTTCTTTCATACCTACAGGACGTGTCCTGTCTTCAGAATTATCATCAAACCAGCCATAACTGATGAGCATTGCCGGATCATCTCCAAATGAATAAGCGGTACTTGTACCTGCCCTTGCAGCATATTCCCATTCTGCTTCAGTTGGAAGGCGGTATGTGTCTGTCCCTTCCACCTCATTGAGCTGTTCAACAAAATTGTTTGCATCTGCCCAGGAAACTTTCTCAACAGGAAGGTTGGAACCTGTGAATTTTGACGGGTTTTCGCCCATTACTGCTTCCCATTGCTCCTGAGTCACTTCATAGGCTCCAATATAATACTCATTGGAGATGGTAACTTCGTGTGTTGGTCTTTCATCCTTGTCACTATAGGACTCTTCCTCTGGTGCCCCCATTGTGAAAGTACCTGCCGGTATTTTTACAAAGTCCATACCAACGCTATTGCTGAAAGTGTCATCAGCTGTCTGCTCTTCTTCAGTGCCTGCATCATCAGCTGTGCCGGCAACATTATCGGTACCTGTGTTTTCCTCTTCTGTCACTGCTTCACCGGAATCAGAACAGCCGCTTGCAAAAACTGCAAGCATAAGAATGAGACTCATAATAAGTGTCAAATATACTCGTTTATTCATAAGCTACCCTCGTGTGTAAAAATCAATATTGGATATAATAGTCCTATTTCAACACATAATTTAAATTCTTTGGTTTATTATACCGAAAATGGAGTATTAAAGTCTGAAATGAGATTAAAATGCTTAAAAAAGATGTTTTAGAAACGGATGAAAAGTATAGGCACCCTTTTTCAGGATGCCTGATGATTTTCCAACCATTTTACAAATACTACTACCAACCTGTACTAAGAAATTAGTATTGATTGAATATAAATTATACGATTAGAATAACGTAAGTTTAATTAACAAAATTAAGTTTATTAGTTTTTGATAGACTTTGCATCCCTTTCAAGAAGTAATTCCTTACATCTTTTCAAATCATCCGGTGTATTGATATTAAGAGCTATTTCCCGGTCTTCCATCACAAGACTGACATAATCCTGCTCACTATCAACATCGCCTCCGTCCAGAATGTTAATTCCTGAAGGGACAATCAGTTCCCCGTCCCAGTTAAAAACCGTATCCGGCCTGATACCCATATTTTTACAGACATTAATTGGGGAAAAAATTGACATTGCAGGTTTTCCACATCTACTATACTCTTCTATTACTTTTTCAAGTAGCTCGGGAGTCAGCAGAGGCAAATCGGACATAAGAACCATTAGTGGTTTTGTAATACCTGCCACTTTGACTGCATAAACCATGTCACCTACATAGTTGCCACCACCGGTGGGGATTACCTGTACCTTTCCTTCGTATTCCTCTTCTACAAAAGAAGCTGTTTTGGGAGTTGCAGGAGAAACCGCAACATAGATCTCACCGATACCCGGAGTCTTTTGAAGAGTTTCAATTACATATGAAATAAGGGGTTTCCCGAGAAGTTCGACATAGGGTTTTTCTCCCATACCGAGTCTGCTTCCAAATCCCCCTGCCATTATTATAGCGTCCAAACGATACCTCCATACATTATTACCAGTGTGATGGTAATCAACGCTATTATTCTCCCAACTTCGTTGGAAGCACCAATAACATCACCATTTACACCACCGAAATGCCTGTTACTTATGTTAAGCAACAGGAAAGTTGCCACAATTGCAGCTATAAACGCAAAGACACCTGTTAATCCCATACCAAGATAAAGTGAAACTGCAATACAGGCAATAATACCAATTACAAAACCTATAAGGTATTTAGGTACTGTGGTATTGTTTACCAAAATTGAACCAAGACCTTCATGTATGGGTTTTCCAAAGGCAGCAATGGTAAGCATTGACTGCATGGCACTTACCTCGGACACAAACATTGCAAAGAAGAAAATCCGTGCCATATCTGCTGTTGCCGGATAAAGAAGACCTGCCTCTTCGTGAAGGGATACCAGTGAAGCATAAAAGGCAACTATGATAAGAGCAGCATATGCCACACCACCTATACCAAGTGACATATCCTTTAATGCCTTGAGTTTCTTTTCCACAGAACCATGGGCAGTTAAACCGTCACCAAGATCCGCTATTCCATCCAGGTGATTCAAACCTGTTATGTAGTAAAACAAAAGCAATAATTAATACTGAAGCTATGGAAATTGGCAGCAGGCTTGTGAGTACGTAAGCTACAGCCCCCATAATCAGACCAAGGACTATACCTACGACAAGATGGAGATAAGTTCTTTTAAAGAACTCATCCAGTCCTTCCATTGTGATTCCCACGGGGATTGTTGAAAGAAACCAAAACTTGACCTTAAGGCTAATAAAAATCCGCTCATCCTGCGATCACATCACTTTTCGGTTCTTCTCATTTTATTTAGCTGCTGCCTCTGCCATGGCCCTTGTGGGCACATATTGGCAGAAACTCCTCCAATAAGTCCTCCAATAATGTCATCCATGAAGGGACCAAGCTCGGAAAGAATCCCAGGTTTTTGCTTTATCAAATCGGACAAACTCAAACATGCCTTTGTCACCACTGATATACTTGATACATTCCAAGGACCTCATCTGCGATGATAAATGCCGATCTTTTGTATGAGCTCTTGTTGATATTGGGCAACCTGCCAAGCTGTCCTTCACGCTCCAGTAATATTCCGGAATAAACCAGCAGGCAGAGGTTGATCTGATATGGCAATATCCAGTTCTTCAAGAAACTTTTGTTCCGCCAGTTCTTTTGTTTCTATACCCGGGTGAGGTGCATATAATTCCAGTGCAGCATCAACAAGCATCTGGACTGTGATTCCTTCTTCCTCAAGGATCTCAATAATATCCTGGTGATCCTCTACCTTCCAGTTCTTTTGACTGGTCTTTTTCAGGTCTTCTGCTTCAATATCCGATAATTTCATTGTATCACTTCGGGGAGTTTATTAATTTTATTTAGTTAACATGAATATGCCGTAATTATGAAAAGGCACACAATAATTGCAAATAATGATGCTATCAGTATTATCCAGCTTGTGAGTTTGATATCCTCAGACATTGGATAAACAAAATTATCTCCAAGTACATATGTTCCTGGTTTTTCAAGTTTTATTTTCAGGGCACCTGCAATGGATGCCATGGGAAACCAGAATTAGGAGACGGGGTTTTTAAACCATCACCAACCATGTTTAAAAGCACTCTTAAAATCAGGCACTTTTACCTTACGATAAAACAAACCTAACACCAGTGTAGCTGCTGAGAGGAAAAACACAGAAACCTTGCAGGCAGCCAGTTCAGTACATCATCAAACTTTGCAGAGAACCAGCCCATATCCCTGTGTCGCTCATCAGTGTATCCTACCATGGAATCAAGAGTGCTGGTTGCCTTGAATACATAGGCTGCAATTAATCCGTAAGGACCAAAACATGCATAGAATAACAGCGGAGAAAGGATTCCATCAACATAGTTTTCCGAAGTTGTTTCTATTGTTGCTGATGAAACATGGCTTTCGTCAAGCTTTGAAGTATCCCTGCTTACATACATAGACAGTTTCTGCCTTGCACCATCCAGTTTTCCTGCATCGAGTTCTGCCCCTTACCTCGTCTGCTGCACCATAGAGGCAGCGTATTGCAAAAGTCGCCTTGAGGAAATAAGCTGCAACAAGATACCGTATTGGTGAGGGATTGCTTCAATTCCCATGAAATATAAGACTGCAGTGGCTATTAATGCACCAAATAGAATGGTGCACAGGCCCATGACTATTCCATACAGCTTCCTGTTTTTGGCCGGCACATGCCTTTTGAAGAAAGCTATCAGCTTTCCCCATCCAGACAACCGGGTGAACTGATACCGGCGGTTCACAAAATACAAGATCAAGGGCATAGGCCAGCAACAGCACTATTACAAGATCCATTGCATCAGCCTGTACCGGCAGGATCATAAATTGTTCTCCATTATTTCATCCCAGGCTTTCTTTATACTTTCCTTGTTTAGTCCCTCACTTGTAAACACAGACAACAACTGCTCAACAATTTCGTCTTCGTGGACTATATTACAATTAAGACAGCTCCATACCTGCCCGCCACTGGAACTCTCAACCCAGTTACCTCCTGTTCTGGAGTCCTCACACGGGTAAAAAGGACAGAAACAGAATGTGCAGTCCTGTCCTTCAAAATGGCATGGGTAATAATCACAATCAAGGTTACTTCCCTTTACGTCCGCATTCTTACAGCTCTTATATTCTCTGCAAGCTGCAGTTCAGCCTGCTCCCTGCCCCATTCATAAATTACCTGGCGGATTGTGGATGCAATACGTTCATTTTCTTCCCTTGTACGGATAGCCACCCTTGATGAAATCCTTTCCTATATTCTGGAAAGAACTGCAGTCACGGATAAGTACTCCATGGGAAGCCATACGCTCAGCAAGCTCCGATGAATTAAGGGATAATTCTGATATGTCAACAAAAATGTAATTAACACTGCTCTCAAAGGGTTTAAAAAGCCACGGCGTGAGAGTTTCTGCAAAAGGAAATCATGCTCTTTAGCAATGAAATCCCTTGAGTCAGTAAGATATTTGCTGTTGACACCACCTTCATACTTAAGAGTGCTGTTGCAACGGTATCTGCACAGCCCATGTTCCAGGAAAGTCTGGCATTGTTAAGTACATGCAAATTTACTTGATGCAATTCCAAAACCCATTCTGATTCCAGGATTGCAAAGCCTTTGTCAGGGAACGCTGGATGAAAAGATAATCATTATCCTCAACCAGATAGGCACAACTCTGTTGCGGGTCTGCAAGTTCAATGAATGCCTCGTCAAGGAAAAGAATTGTTTTGTGATGTACATTTCTTACAAGTTTTTCAATCTGCCCCTTTTAATAGTAGTTTTCCTGTAGGATTATTCGCTGCACACAAAGATCATTTTTGTTTCATCAAGCAGCTCATCATCAAGATGAAAAATATCTTCCTGCTTCACATATTTTATATTTGCACCCATCACCTTGCATTGCATCTCATATTCACTGAATGTAGGCTCGGGTGCATGAGTACTTTCAGTCACCTTCAGCGATTACACATTCTGCAACCAGTCTTATTATCTCAGTGGAACCATTGCCTGGAATTATGTTTTCATACGTTACACCCATACCAACAAAATCAGCGGCTGCTGTCCTGTATTCCATATAGCGGTTGTCAGGATATTGTTCCAGTTTTTCAAGTCCTTTCCTGAGTAGCTCCTGTAAATCCAGTTCCGGGGTTTTCCTGTTCAAAGGGTGTTCCGAATGGATTTCAAGCTTGCATTGCATCCAGTATTTCAGATTCCGGTATTCCGTATTTCTGGGAGCTTTTTCTTATCAGTCCGCCATGGGCACAGGGCTCAAGGCTTAAAAGATATTTCTTTAGCGGGAGCGGTGCTCTTTTTTCTGTCACATTAATCAAAGCATGTAGTTAAGAGGAAATATATTAAGTTTTTAGTTTATTGCTCAGAATTTTCAAGCAACGGCACTATTATTTCCTTCCATGCCCTCCTTATATTATCATCAGTGTCTCCGTCTGCCATCAGTGCATCAAGCACCATCCTGGCAACTTTTGGTCTATGCAACAATGTACAGTGTTCGCAACTCCAGACCTGCCTGCCTGTTGTGCTTTCAATCCATTTGCCTCCCGTTTTTTCTTCTTCACAGGCATAAAAAGGACAGAAACAGAAAGTGCAGTCCTGTCCTATAAACAGACAGGGAGCAATATTCACATGAGCCACGGCCTGCAGAAGCTACAGCACCGCAAGGTTCAATAGTTTCTTCAAGTTTTTCCTGGTATCCTCCCCCTGCTAAGTTCAGCAAACACACTATCAAGTGAATGTATCAGTTTTTCAAATTCATCCAGTGGACGAACTGCAATCCTTATGTATCGTTTACCTTGAAAAAATCACTGCAATTACGAATAAGTATTCCAGGTGCAGCAAGCCCTTCTGTAAGTCTTAATGAGTCAAGAAAAGGTCATTAATATCTATTAAGACAAAATTTGCGCTGCTTTCAGTGGATCAAAACCATAGATACCGGCAAGACGTTGCTACATGATATATTTCCTTCTTTTGATTAAAGCTCTGGATTCTTTAAGAAGTAGAATTTACCCACCATCCATGTTAAAGAAAGCAAATACTAATACCTCCTCTACGGCTCCTATATTCCATGAAAGGCGGGTGAATTCAAAACCCTTTGTCATTCTTTCTAGTTGGGCCACCATATGCAAGTCTGAGGCCTGGCATTGCTATAATATTAGAAATTGAACGAATTACTAAAAGGTAATTATTATTTATAGTGAGGTCTGCAACACTCATTTGTGGATCTGCCAGTTCTATATATGATTCATCAACAATTAGCAGGGTGTTATGCTCTGCACACCTGTTAGCAAACTCTTCCAGAGACTTATGGGATACAAGTTCTCCCGTGGGATCGTTTGGATTCTGTATAATCACAATTTTTGCCCTGTCAAGGGTCATTTTCGGAAGTGTGAGCAATTCCTTTGTTGTAAATGAATGAACACGGGCACCAAAAACCTCTGATAAATGCCTGTACTGACCTGAAGACGGGGAAGGGATAATTATGAGATCCTCCTCATTTACCACAGATTGTATTGCAAGGCGTAAAATTTCACAGGAACCGTTTGCAGGAATTATATTTTCCAGACTCAATCCTTTACCTGCAAAACTGGCAGCTGCTGCCCTTAATTCAAGATACCTGTTATCAGGATATTGTGCAAACTTGTCCGAAGAAGCCAATACAAGCTTCTCAGGATCTGTATAACATCCCATATATTTGAAAGGTGTGCCCAGGGGATTCAGATTTGAACTGAAATCAAGAATATCTGATTCAGAAAGGTTTAATTTCTCAGCTAAATCATAAGCCTTACCGCTGTGTTTTCTTGCCTGCAATGCAAGTAAATAATGCTTCAAATGAAGTGGAAAATTTTTTCGGTACACACTTATCAACAGGTGGTTACGCACAGGAGCTATATTAAACTATTCAAGTTGAGTTGTGCTAAAGTAATATTTTTCAAAATAAATATCAAAACAAATATCAAAAGGATAGCAAACTAATACTAAACAAATAGCCTTAATAAGATAAACTCATAAATAATGGGAGTTCAAATATCTATTAAAAGTTTAAACTTATTGGAGAAATGATGATGGCAGATATAATAGACTATGAAATCATAGGTAATGAGATGCAGCTTGTAGAGATCGAACTGGATCCGAAGGAAGCCGTAAGAGCAGAGGCAGGTGCCATGATGTATATGGGACCTGGAATCAGGATGGAGACTTCAACTGGTGGAGGACTGCTTAAAGGATTAAAGCGTGCGGTAACCGGTGAGAGTTTCTTTATTACCAGCTTTATTCACGGGGGCAATGACAAAGGATACGTGGCTTTTGGCGCCCCGTACCCGGGAAAAGTAATACCCTTAGACCTTGGGGAACTTGGCGGTAGTTTCCTCTGCCAGAAAGATTCCTTCCTCTGTGCCGCAAATGGAATTGAAATCGAAATAGCCCTTACAAAGAAGATAGGTGCAGGGCTTTTTGGAGGAGAAGGTTTCATCCTGCAGAGACTAAAAGGTGACGGACTTGCATTTGTACATGCAGGTGGAACTATAGTGGAAAAGAATCTTGCAGCAGGAGAAACAATCAGAGTTGATACCGGTTGTATTACTGCATTTGCAGAAAGCGTCAGCTATGACATCCAGTTTGCAGGTGGCTTTAAGAACGCACTCTTTGGTGGCGAAGGTCTTGTGCTTGCCAGCCTTACAGGACCAGGAAAAGTATACCTGCAGAGCCTGCCATTCTCACGTCTTGCTGACAGAATTGTTGCTGCTTCAAGATACCAGAGTGGTGGAAATAGGGGTGAATCCAGCGGGGTAGCCGGAATCGGCAGCAGTGCACTGGGCAGTCTTCTTGGAGGAGACAGATCATTCTAAAAATATGTTCCAGAACGGAGAGATCAGAAAAATGAGATTATTTGCTATTGCAGACCCGCATGGCAATTATTCAAAAATTGAAGAGCTGCTGGAAATGTCGGGAGATATTGATGTAGTGCTTATAGCCGGGGATATTACCAATTTCGGACCAGATGAAAAAGCACATGATTTGTTCTCCCTTTTCAAACAGCCTATTCTGGCAGTACCCGGTAACTGTGATCATGAATCTATTCTTAATATAATAGATAATTCACAGGCTACCAATCTTCACAATAAATCAGTTCTGATAAACGGGGTAAGGTTCATAGGAATGGGAGGTTCAAACCCTACGCCATTCTGTACTCCCTTTGAGATACAGGAATGTGATTATGAAACAAACCTTAACAGGATGAAAAACGAAGCATTATATACAAAAGAACCATTAATAATTCTTACACACGCACCGCCATATGGCATACTTGATAAGGTGGGAGACTCACATGTGGGATGTAAAGCACTTCGAACATTAGTTGACGAAGCCGACCTTATTATATGTGGCCACATCCATGAAGCAAGGGGTATTGAAATACACGGGAAAACTACAATCGTCAACCCTGGAATGGCGGCACTGGGATTTGCAGCATTAATTGATATTGATGTCCAAAACGATGAACATATATTGGATGTAAAACTTATAGAAGTTAAGAGGGAGAATTAATCATACAAAAAGGTGATTTAATGAAAGCAAAAATTTTACTTTTATTTCTGATTTTACTTTCATTTTCAGTTATTGGTTGCGTTGATGAGCAAACAGATGCAACTAATGAAACAGACATTGTAAACGAAAGCATAAATGATACAGCGGATGAAACCGTTGTAAATGACACTACTAATGAAACAGTTACCGATGTAATTGTTGTTGAGGAAGATGAAACTGAAGAAGAACCACTTGAAGTAGTGGAATACGAAGGAGCAAGAACCTATACAATTTACATGGAGAACTTCCTTACACAACCTGCAAACCTGACAATTAATGAGGGAGATTCTGTAATGTGGTTCAACCGTAATGAACCTACAAGAATCTTTACACTGGTTAGTAATGAGGGACTCTGGGAAAATGCCAGTATAGGTAAAAGACTTTCCTTTACATACACTTTCACCGAACCGGGCACCTACACATACAAAGTGCTTGGATGGGATGAAAGGATGAAAGGAACCATTACTGTTAAATAAGAAAGAATATTCAGGGAACCGAATGAAGGTAAAAACCGTTAAAGAAGGAGATACTGAAGTCCTGGTTCCTGTTCCTGATGAAGGGGCAAATTTTGCTCCTTCTGCAGCGCCTGTTTTTTATAATCCGGCAATGGAACTCAATCGTGATGTATCCATAGCTGCGACATCCGTTTTTCTAAAAAGGATTAAATTAAGTCCTGAAAAAATCGTTACTTATGTAGATGCCCTGGCAGCATCCGGCATCCGTGGCCTGAGAATTGCAAACGAGACAGGAGTTCATACTACCCTTAACGACTGGAATGAAGATGCATGCAATCTGATAGAGCAGAATATAGGCAAACTGGACATAGCTGACAGAGCAGCTTCAAGCCATAAGAATGCAAATGTGCTCCTTCACGAGAAGCATTTCAATATAGTAGACCTTGACCCATTTGGCACACCTGCACCCTTTCTTGCAGCAGCTTCCCGATCTGTTGTAAACCTTCTCGCGGTTACTGCAACTGATACCGCACCACTTTGCGGTGCCCACCTTGAATCAGGCATCAGGAAATATGCAGCGATTCCTTTTAATAATGAATATCATAGCGAAATGGGTGTGAGAATTTTACTCGGAAAGGTAGCAAGAGAACTGTCCTTACATGATAAGGCTATGAATCCTCTTCTTTCACATGCAACAAGACATTACGTGCGCAGCTACCTTGAGATTAAAAAAGGAGCGAAGAAAGCAGATGAGATGCTCAGAAACATAGGATTTATCGCACAGTGTACCTCATGCGGGCACAGGGAAGCAATAAAAGGTCTTGTTGTGTCAATTGAAGAAAATGCAGCAATTGCGGTGAAGCAAACATGTTGGCCGGTCCTATGTGGTTGGGTAAATTACACGATGCTGATTTTTGCAGCGAAACAATTGATGAACTTGAGAAGCGGACCCGAATACCAAGGAAACATCCATAAAAATGCTTGAGTTCTGCAGGGATGAGCTTGATATACCCATGTTCTACGACCAGCACCTGATATGCAAAAAGTTTGGAGTCTCCGCATCCGGAATTGACAAACTGGTTCAGGAACTGCAAAGCAGGGGTTTTCTTGCATCAAGGACACATTTTTTAAGGGAACATCTTTTAAAACGAACGCATTTATCAAGGATATTGAGAGAATTATATCAGATATCCGATAGAAATATATACCTATTTTTATTTTAATGATATATATTAAAATATATAATTCAAGGCATTATGATGCTTTTTCAAAGAAGGGTTCAAAGTGCTTTAAAAGAGGATTTATTATGACGAAAGAATACGCTGAGCAACTTTTTTACAGGAAAAACCAACTCTTGCACTTCTGGCCATATGGTCGTTTCAAAAAACATATGCTTCAGTGATTACAAAAGAGATTAATTCAACTTTTGCCCACACAACCAAAATCCTTTCAAAAATGGAAGAACATGGTCTTGTAGAGTTCTCTATTGAAGGCCGTGTCAAATATGTTGAACTGACTGACCATGGGTACAGGGTAGTGGATGCCCTGAAAAACCTTATAATGGCTATTGAAGGCGAAACACCTGAAAGCATGGAACAAAAAGAAGGCGATGTTTCTGATTTGCAGGACAGCGAAAGCCTGGAAGACGAAAAAAAAATCACAAAAGACCATGTTGACAGGCTTTATGAACAGATAATATCCACTTATGACGATCTTTTCACCAGAAGTTCAGAACCGCAGGAAATGAAGATGAAAATTGGTCCTTTTAGCCGGGATATCCAGTTACTCTTAAATTCCATAGAAGAGAATGAAGAGCTCATCGATGATGAAGGACTGGACAAACTAAGTGAAATTCAGAACATCTTCGATACGGTTATGAAACAATAAGTGAAAGGATAATAAAATGGTCATAGTTAAGTTATTATTGAAAATATATGGCAATAAGCAGCGTGCAACCCATTCTGCAGAAGTACTTGTCAACAATGAATTAACAGAACTGGAAGCATCTGCAGAGTTTTCCATCTCTGATGACAACTGGCTGACAGCAAATGTAACAGGTGAGGATGAGGAGTTTGCCGCTAATTTTCTTGTACAGAAATTCGGGACACCAGTTACAGAACCTGTAAATGGTGAAGTTTATACCGGTGTTATAAGGCAAATTTATGAAAAGGAAATAATTGTTGACATAGGAATCCCTATTATTATTCCACAAAAAAATCTCACAGTTCTTGGAAGTGGAACAGCAAAACAAATCGCCACCCGTTTCGGCATGCTCAGGCATCTTCCGGTTAAAATTGAAATCACAGATGTAGAAAGCAAGGCAGGCAACCTTAGCAAAAGAGCAGGCTGACACCTGGTGGGGATGGAAAATCCGAACAGGACAGAGTTATAGCAAATTCAGTAACACGTTCTGAACTTAAAGCAGCAATCAAGAAAACGGGACATGCAAGGGATATCTATGGAATTGAAAGACTTGGACTTATGGAACATATGATAACCTGCAGGAAATACAGACGGACCCGAATTGTTGCAGCAATCGGGCGACTTGTAAAAGGTGAGCTCGGGGTAATTCGTTCCGGAAATTAAGCTATTATCATCAGGAAGCGCATGAATCACAGGTTTCATCGCATTTACCTATCATCTGCATGACGCATTCCACACCCATTTTTTCCCTTGAAAACTCCTTCAAACACCGGGGCAAAAGAGCAAAAAGTGTTTTTTCCTTGATGTAAATTGTACGACAATCAAAAAAGTTGTGATGTCAAGTTTTAAAGGCTCACTGCAGGCAATTGTGAAACTTCCTATATCATGTTCTTTCCAGAAACTCATCATTTCTTCCAGAATACCATTCATATCATTTGAAACGATATTTTTCGAGAGACTGGCACCCACATCACATCTTCCATTTTCCTTAAAATTGATCACAATTTACGCCATGGCACGGAAACCATACTGTACTGCATGGAAAAGACATTTAAGACAGCCAAAAGATGTCATATCAGGGAGCCAATAATGCTGAGCATTTCATTATAGTTGTTCATCACTGGTTCCTGTGAACATGCCACACACTGGCATTTCAAAAAATAGGTTTTTCTTCTTTTATCGTTGGCATCTGTTGCTTCTTCAACCAGATTCTGGGTTTTTAGATCATTAAAATGAACGGAAATTGTTGACTTAGCTTTTCCTGTGCTGAACAATTTCATCGAAAGACCTGCTTCCTCCCTTCAGGAATTCAAGAATCTTAATCTTAACAGAACCATTAAGGGCAATAACTCCAATATCTGTAGAAAAAATAGCAGTGTTATCTCCGTTGTTCATGATTATTCAATAAACAGCAATGTATTTAAATGTTCGCTATTCGACGAATAAGTTTTTCATTCAGGTTACAGGGCAAGATTTCATCCGATAAGTTCACCATATTACAGAAAATAAAGGTTCAGGAAAGTCATGAATAAAGCTATCAGGGTTCCAGTATCAAATGCAGAAAACATAAGAAGAAAACTCGTCGAATCAGGAAAGCTTGACCCTGAACGTAAGATAGTAGTAGATATAGAAGAGAAGTTCCTCGAGATACCCGTTCTGGAAGATGTTGAAGGATTTGGAAACTCACCTCCAGCAGGATGTCCAGTATTACAAGTAAATGGCGTTCCCTTCCGGAAATACTTCTGAAGAAAATAAGTCCTGAAGAACTAAAAACTACCTTCGATGGCAGATAATTGAGACATAATTATTGTTACAATTGACCCGGCAATAGAACACCTGAAGCAGTACATTGCTAATGGCCTTCTGGAAATGTACCCATCATGCAATACTGTTGTACGTGACCTTGGAATAAGCGGACAATACAGAATACCACAGAGGGAACTATTAGTCGGGAATAATACTGAAACCATTAACAAGGAAAATGGCTGTCTTTTCAAGCTTGATGTCAGCAAAGTGATGTTTTCCAAGGGAAATCTTCATGAAAAGAAACTAATGAGTAGTATCGGAAGCAATGAGACCATTGTTGACATGTTTGCAGGAATCGGATATTTTACCATTCCCATGGCAGTTCATGCAAAGCCAGCAAAGATAATTGCCATTGAGATTAACCCGGAGTCTTACGGATTCCTCAATGAGAATATAGCCCTGAATCACGTTGAAAACATGGTTGAAGCGTTAAACGGTGACTGCGGGGAAATTACACCTACCGGGATTGCAGACAGGGTTCTCATGGGTTATGTAAACACAACCCATCACTACCTGAAACAGGGAATTGAAGCTATAAGAAAAGAAGGCGGAATCCTGCATTACCACGAAACCACGCCTGAAAAACTTATATTCACAAGACCTATAAGAAGAATCGAGCAGGCAGCATTAAAAGCTGGCAGGAAAGTGGAAATAACGGATTGCCGTAAAATAAAGAAGTATTCTCCTGGCGTCTGGCATGTGGTTGTGGATGCCAGGATCATTTGAAGAAAATGAATTGACAATAATATGGGTTTTTCAGATTGGAAATAAGTGGTTGTGTAGAAAAAGAGCTGAAGCAACAGAATACATTTCTTTTTTTTGGATAGTGCCGGCTTCGCCGGGCCCTTCGGGATGGACAAAGTTATTCATGAAATTCGGTTGCTAAACTTATTGTCCACTACCCTTATGTTTCTGATTGTTTTACAAAAACTATTGATTGATAGAAAATAAGGCGACCACCCGCCGCAGGCGGCACGTTCCTTTGCTGCCAGCCTGATGCCTTTTTAATGATGTAGTCGTTTAAAATTGCTATATTTAATGTTGCACTTAGCAAGATTTCTACAGCAACTAAAAAAAGAAACAGAAGTCAGAGTTTTTTAACCTCATTAGTCAGGTCTGCATCTATGATGTAATCGAAATCTATCATTTCAGGCCACTTCTGGTTTATGAGCATGGACTGGAAACAGACACCGATTATCATTTTTTTCTCGGCATCTTTTAGGAGTTCATCAACAAGACCTTTCATCTTTTCAGGCTCGACACCTATCTTTGGCATTGCCAGCCCTCCAAGAAGGACGATAGTGTCTGCTGCAGGGTCTGCTATATCGCCAAGCTGCATACCATGTGATGATGATATGATCGAACGTGCCTGATCTGAGCGCAGATTAGGAAGGAATACCATCTCTTTGTCAGTCCCTCTCATAACAAAAGCCATGAGCTCTGCAAATGGAGTACAAAAACCGGCAGTACCGATAAAAGTAATTTTTTTTGAATTGTTAACTAATTTCCTGAATTCAGTAAGCTGTCCACCAATACCCTTTGAAGTACTTATGATTTCCATTACTATCTCCAAAAGGAAAAAAGTAATACAACCTTTAAGGTTGTATCGGTATTATTTGAGTATGTCAGAGACTTAAATCTCTTTTATGCCAAAGGATTCCAGGAGAATGCCAGGATTGATCCTTCCGCTTGTAAAGGACTTCTTGCTCTTGACATCATTCACTGTGATCTTGGCTGGTGCGAACATTCCTGCATCGACCTTGAAGAAGTCAAATTCTGCTTCCTTGAAGGTTGTGTAGAATGGCTTACCGAAATCCCTTGAGGTTGTGGATGGTGCTTTCTTGACAGCTCTTCCAGCTTCTCGACATCTCCGTACTCAACGGTGTAGTATGTCTCACCACAGTAGATGATACAATCGTTGGTTGAACCCATGCACTTTGTGTCGTCACCGACTACAGGTGCAATTGGAGCAACACCGAAACCACTCTTAATTGTGTTGATGTCGTATCCGATGGATTCAAGCTTGTGGATACCTGTCTCAACAATACGTGCTGAGATCTGGACACATCCTGCAATTGATGCTGTTGGTGCAACAGCGATGTAGACGTTCTCAGGGTCGACACTGCAGTGTTTTGCAATGTACTCGACAACCTCTTCGTTTGGTATTTCGCTTGATTCCATTACAAGGACTGCAAATTCAGAGTCATCCTTGTAGCCGATTTCTTCGTACAGTTCTTTTGGTTTAAGTCCCAGAGCCCTTGCAGGACCTGAACCCATACCGAAATATTTACCGACTGCAATTCTCCAGCCTGCATACTGGGATGCCATACATGCGATGGTTGGGTGGTCTGTAGCTACCTGAATAGCCGGTACTGGAAGACCGTCCAGATCGAACTTTGTGTAACTGATGTCTGCAAGGTCTGCAAGACAGAGACGGGACAGATACATACCTGCATCGTATCCACCTTCTACATTCACACCACAGTCAATGACGGTAGCACCGTTCTCAAGTTCAATGGACTTGACTTTCAGTTCTTCTTCCCAGTCAAGCATTTCATCGATTATAGCTAATCCCTTTTCGTTGACACTTATCACGTTATCACTCTTAACCTGTTAATCGACTGACATTAGGCTCTGGAGCATATATAATTGACGATTCTTAAATCTGCATACTTTTCAGTTCGCTCGATGCGAAAGTTCCATCTCAGTTGCTTTAAATTAAAATAATTCCCGGGAAATAGTCAAAAATAAGAAGATTATGCTTCCTTCTTGAGAGTAAGCCAGAAAATACTTCCTTTACCTTCAGGATTGTCTTCAACGGCAATATCTTCCTTATGCAGATCCATTATCCTTTTTACAATTGCAAGACCGATTCCCGTTCCACGGATATCTTCCTTGTGTAAACGCTTAAAGCGCTC
>JAWKHE010000018.1:0-41732 GCA_041395005.1 Methanolobus sp.
GTTATCCATCTTTAATTGTGGATGAGTTACTCTCCACTCAATTGGTATATTCTTCTTATTCACACCTGAGCTTAGGAATTGTTTCCCCATTCCCGGGAAAGCTTGTAAAGGAGTTTATAGATAAACATGAAAGAATCCTTATTGTAGAGGAAAGTGAAGCATTCATTGAATCATATATCGGTACATGCAATTCTGTGCTTGGAAAACGCAGTGGCCACCTGCCTGCCGGTATGATAGAAAAAGAGCATGTCGAGTTTGCCCTTGAGAATATTGATAACGATAAAGTCTCAAAATATACAGAAATCCAGACCATAGTCAGCAGAGGCTCAAGGCCAATTTGCAGTGATTGTCCTTTCATGCCCCTATACAACGTACTGCATGACATAAATCCGGTTGCAGGTGATATGGGTTGTTCCATCCGTACGGCACCTGACCCACTTAATGCTGTTGATACGGGATTCTCACTTGGAGGAGCAATCTCCACAGCCTGTGGATTTCCGGGAAAGGGGATAGCAGTTATCGGGGACTTCGGGCTTGCACATTCAGGAATAGTGGGACTTATCAATGCAATTGATGGTGGCTTTGACATCCTTGTTCTTATTTTGCAGAACGAGGTTGCTGCCATGACAGGCGGCCAGGGAACTCCTGACTTAAAGGAAGTTGTAAAAACTCTGGTACCGAATATGATAAGCATTGATTTAGATGAAAGCCTGAGTTCAGAAGAATCTGTTAAAACTCAGGAAACACTGGATAAAATGATACATCAGAAGCTGAATGAAAAAGGTGTTTCTGTTATTTATATAGAAGGAAAGTGCATCAAGTTCTGACTACTTAACGTCGCTGCCTGCTTGTTTTTAAAATTGAATTTGTCAGGGTTATTTGTTGTTTCAAATTGTTTGTTTGAAATTTATCGTTTGATATTTATAATTTTAAATTTGAAATACCAAACAATTAAATGGAAAAGTTTACTTTCAGACCAAGAATCTCATCTGCACCTTCATGTATGTCCCTTGCAATTTCGGCACAACCTACAGCAGCGCTCCACCGGTCAAGCACATGAACCTTCACACCCAGATGCTGCTCTATTTTTTCAACAACATATGCATTTTCACCCATTGAACCTTCAATAACCACATCTCCTGATGAGTTATAGTCTCTCATGAGAATCTGCATACCTGCAATTTCCATTGCTGCAAAAAGTGCTATGCTGTCAAGTGCAAGGAAAGCCTGTTCATCATTTTCATTTGCTGCCCTGATAAGTTCATGTCTGTCAGAGAATGAAGTTCGTTTCAGAACACCTGAGTTAACAAATGCTTCATTTGCGCCAATATTACCGGCATCAATATCCCTTAATGCCTGTACATCAAGAGGACCATGTCTGAGCCCGGGTGCGAAGATACAGGCATCTATTGCACCTATGACTTTCCCATCTGCAACACCTACCGTGACTGTGTTGGAACTGATGTCAGAAAGTACGAAATCATTTATTCCTTTTGAAAAAGCATGGTAGGCAATTCCTATCTTTTCAGGACTTGTAGAATGCGAAAAAATATTAAGTCTCGGATCTGTATCACTACCATCATGTATGCCGGGAATGACAACCGCAGGAATACCTGAAGATTTTATTGAATCAAAAACACGGCTGCCTCCACCTGTTTTCTTACCGGCGCCCTCAATGCTTTTTACTCCACGGTTTTCTACCAGCTGGAGATCTTCAATATCTTTTATTCCATCTCCCATGGAATAGGTTACAGCCATGAGGTAAATCTCATCACTCTTGACAGCAAAAGCCTCCTCCATTGCTGAAACAAGTTCTGATTCCGTCATATTGGCGGCTTCTGTTCTTGGAATTTCAAGTTTCTGCACTTCACCATCCGGAAAAAGCGCAGCAAAACGCATTGCAGTAGTACCGTGATCAATTCCGACAAACATTTTTTCCACCTTTAATCAGATAATAATGAATTGAGTTCTTCCATGATTCGCTCGCCTTCAGAAAAGCTGGCAACTGTTGTTACCAGCCTCAGTTCCTGGAAGGAAGTGCCATGTGAAATGAGAAGTCTCAGATTGCCCCTGTCATCAGGACGCTGCACCCTTGCATTTAGCATTCCGCCGGAATTACCTTTTCCTTTAACAGTAATCACTGAAGGGATTATCTTCTTAATTTCAGGGTGCTGACTTATTAATGATACTATTTTTTTTCCAGTCCGACCGCCAATTATGGTTGTGTGGGAACCACCCAGTTTTAACCTGGGTCGATTTACTTCTCCTCTGTTAGTAGTATCACTCATTTTCAAGTGGAATGACAGGAAGTACTATAAAAAATTGGTGGTTTTGTTTTATAGAACAGTAGGAGTAATTGGATGAAGGATTAGAAATAATTATTGAAGAGTAGAAAAGATAAAAAGAGACTGATCCGAATGGATCATATCTCCTGAATATTAGCCATATCAATGAGTTTAATACCTGCCTCATGCAATACTTTAATGGCTGCTTCTGTGTCACTTACCCTGAGAATAAGGAGCGCCTTTTCGGTCTTGGTTACAAATGCATAGGCATAATCAATATTGATTTCCTTTGCACCAAGTACATCGGCAATCTTTCCAAGTCCACCAGGAACATCTTCCATCTCAATACCAAGCACATTTGTCTCTGAAACAGTAAAACCTGCATCATGGAGAACCTCATGAGCAAGATCAGGCTTATCCACAACCATCCTGATGATTCCGAAATCTCCCGCTTCGGCTATTGTGAATGCCCTGATATTAATACCGGCTTTCCTGAAGTTTGCAGCAATATTTGCAAGACGTCCGGGCTTATTTTCAGCAAAAAGGGAAATCTGTTTGATGATCTTTTCTTCCATATTAACACCTGCAATTCTATTGAAAGTTATGTCCTGTGGCATATTATAGCTTTCTGTTGTCTGTTACTTTCTTTGCCTTACCCATGGATCTTGGGATGGTTCCCTTCTCAACAAGCTCGACTTTAACTGCAAGGTTAAGCACACTTTTAAGTGCAGCCTGGACCTTTTTCTCCAGATCAATAATATCATTTACCTTGTCACTGAATGCCTCATCGGTCATTTCAATCTGGATAGTCATGGTGTCAAGTTCATTCACCCTGTCAACAAGGATCATGAAATGTTCGCCAACTTCAGGTATCTTCATCAGCACGGATTCAACCTGTCCCGGAAATACGTTAATGCCACGTACAATTAGCATGTCATCTGCACGTCCCAGTACCCTCATAATACGTGGGTGGGTACGTCCGCATTTACATGTTTCCTTGTTAATTACAGTAATATCGCCTATGCGGTACCTGATAAGCGGAAGTGCTTCCTTTGCAAGGGTTGTTATAACAAGTTCCCCGCGCTCACCTGCACCAAGCTGCTCCCCTGTTTCAGGATTAATTACCTCAATCAGGAACTGGTCTGCCCAGATATGGATACCATCCTGGTACTGGCATTCAGTACAAAGAGGACCACTGAGTTCTGAAGTACCATAGATATCATATGCCTTGATACCGGTTGCTTCCTCGATTCTTTTCCTCATTTCCTCTGACCATGGCTCTGCACCGAATATACCGGCTTTAAGGTTTGTATCATCCTGTATGCTGATACCACTCTTATTTGCCACCTCACTCATGAACAGGAAATATGATGGTGTGCAGGCAATTACACTGCTGTTAAGGTCCTGCATGAGTTCCAGCTGCTTTTCCGTGTTACCTGAGCTTGTAGGAAGGACTGTAGAACCTACCTCTTCAGCACCATAGTGCAGACCAAGACCACCTGTAAAAAGACCGTAACCGTAGCTAACCTGAATGACATCGCCACGCCCCACACCAATTGATGTTAACGCTCTTGCAAGGGAGGTGTTCCATGCCTGAATATCATTCTTTGTGTAACCGACAACAGTTGGTTTTCCGGTTGTTCCTGAAGAAACATGGAAACGCACAAGCTGTTCGTTTGGCACACAGAACATCCCCGTTGGATAGGTATCCCTCAGGTCTGACTTGTAGGTGAAAGGCAATTTTTTAAGGTCATCCAGTGTCCTGATGTCCTCCGGCTTAACACCTGCCTCATCAAATCTGTTCTTGTAGAACTCAGAGTGGGTATAGACATAGTCTACCAGATTTCTGAGTTTCTTTTCCTGCATCTTTTCCAGTTCATCGACTGGCATTCTTTCAACCAATGGGTTCCAGTACTCTATCATCTAATTGCCCCTTTTCCGACGATTAAGATTGTCCGTTTTCGTCATTCAATGAATCACATATAGAAGGATTGGGTTTGCCCTTGAGGATATTACGTATCCTGTTCCTGCATTCCTTAATGATGGTTTCCATATCAGCAACCACGTCTATACCGGCTGCTCCTGCATGGCCTCCTCCTGTTCCATCATAGTTTTTACTTATATCTTCCATAATTTTCCCCAGGTTCACACCTGCGGCAACTGCTTCGCGTTTTGCCCTTCCGCTAACTCTTATGTTAGCATCACGTGTTGTTCCAATCAAAGCTACGTCAGCACCAATGTTAAGGAACATGGAAGAAGCAGCCCCTCCAAAAGAATTAACATGAGAGTCCACCAGAAGCCAGTCATCTATCCTTTCAATGTTTGCCCTTGTGGCACATTTTAGCATGGCTATACGCATAGATATATCCTGTGGGGTTGCAGCCATCATTTCCAGTACATCCGCATACTCCACGCCACTGCATGCTATAAGCTCTGAAACTGTCCTGAAAGTATCCTGCGTAGCATGTTTAAAATGACCTGTGTCAGTAATAATTCCCGTCATAAGACCCATGGCGGTACGGCGCATTATGGGTGCACCCATGGAACGAAGAATATCAAAAACCATTTCCGCAGTGGATGTTGCATGACGGTGCAGATAGAATTCGGCATTCTCAATGAGAGCTGTTGTTGCATGATGGTCTATCACACAATATTTACCAAGCTTGATATCATTGAGCTGTGAACTGGTTGACGTATCAACTACAAGAGTGATATCATATTCAGACGGGTCGGGATTTTCCACCACGTCTATGTTGAGTTTATCAATAATAAGTGAAGCAACCCTGTTGCATCCGTCTACAAGACCAATGGTGCCCCCAATGGCTTCTGACAGCGCAAAAGCGCTACTTACCGCATCTGGATCAGCATTCCGGTGGCAAAGATAAAGAATATTATTGTAATCCAGGAGTTTATTGAAAAACTCCGTTTCTTCAACTTGCATGGAAACCTCTTGACACTACCGGAAAATCCGGTAATGTCAGCAGCATAAGGGAGGCTTATTCAGCCTGGTTCCCCATGGACTGTTCGATTTGTTCCTGAAGTTGTGTGAAACGCTTTGAGATCCTTTCTTCCTGTCGGGAAATCGACTGTAACCTGAGGGAAAGTGTCTCGACCTTTTCATTCAGTTTGGAAACTGATTCTTCCTTGCTTGATTTGATCTGCAGCTCACCGACTGTGCGGTAAATAACAGCATCCTCAGGAAGTTTTTCCAGCTCTTCCAGTGCCATTTCAGACTCTTTCTGCATGGATTCCATCTGGGATTTCTGCATGGCAAGAGACTGTGCCTGCTGCTGAACCTGCTGCAACTGTGCCAGCTGGTTCTGTATCTGTGGGGGTATTTGCGTACTCATTTGGTTTCACCTGGCATACCAATAAACCTGAAATGATTTTAATGTTTCTATGTACAAAAAAACAAAAACAGCAATGTGACGAGAGAATTGAATACATTTCAGAACAGGGTTTAATGAACCAACAGAAAACTATTCCAGGCACTGAGCAGTCTCTGCTGCAACCTGGATAAGACGAAGCCATGTATTAAGAGTTGAGCGCATTGCAACCAGGTCATCAGACCTTACTGTAAGCAATAGAGACTCGCCTTCTGTTTTCATTTCAACAGAAGACCTGTCTGTAACCTGACTTTCAAGCTCAGGTTTAAGGGAGCGATATATTGAGATAGCAGCAGGGGTCTTAAAAACAGATTTTGCAATCAGGAGCAATCCCCATCACCAACATATTTTTTCTGGCTTTTTATTTTAAGACTGAAAAGAAGCTTTTTCTGCTCCTTGAATTCCATCAGCTCATCTGAGATGTCAAGAATAAGTGGATTTGAGGAGGCATCATGCCCTATTGGCAGGAGAACTTCCGATAATAAAGACACAAGTTCATTGGAACCTGTTATTGTTGCACCTGATGCCCTGGAGTAAACTTCCGGTGCGGACTGAACGGAAATGTACAGCGATAGTACACACTCACCTTCAGAATCATAAAATAACATACTTCCGGGGTCCATGATATTCACCCACTACAATAAGAGGTATGTCATGAGAAAGGGTTAAGACCTCTCCCATACTCATCTTACCACGGTTGAAGTACTCACAACCGAAAAAAGATGCCAGATGCTTACATAATGTACGCGTACTGGCAGAAGGTTTGCGAGAAGAAGTGATTAGCATCGCTTCTTACTCTGCTTTGATGCGCTTGATAGTAGTTGGACGCTCTTTCACAAGGATACGGTGTCCGCAGTATGGACAGCGTATACCTGTATACTCGTAGTCAATCTCAACATTTCTTTTGCATCTGGTACATTTATAGGCCATACTCACCTACTCGAGTGCTGCTGCTTCTGTAGCTTTCTTTACTGAACGTGCAACGGTCTTGCCTACGTTGGTCTGAGGCAGGAATGTTCCACCAGCGAATGTGTAATCACATTTGGTACATTTCCATATACCTGTGCCCATTCTCTTTACATTTGGACGTGCGCATTTTGGACACTTGTGTGGCATGCGCATCTTCTGCTCAAGGTCCGCTACTAATTTACGGTCCTTCCTACCATAACGTGTACCAAACCTACCAGCGGATCTGGACACACGTCCTTTTCTCGTATACTTTTTTGCCATGAATCTTATCTCCTTGAAATGGTGTGAAATTTATGATATTGAATTTCTGTTCAGATATTCAACAGATATTTTTCCCTGAGTTCAGATGCTTTCTCGCAGGCAATTGACACAGACTTTAACAGCTTTTCCTCAGTCAGTGCGCCATCACCACTCTTCTGCATTCCTGAAATAGAGCCGTCCTGATTGGAAACAATTGTCAGGCGTGTTTCGCAGACAGTTTCTTCATCAAGACCCGGGTCGACCATCATCTCGCCACCGATGTCCACCAGTGTAACAGCAATAGGCATGTCCCTGATAGGCATTGGCATATCCTCTCCACGTCCCTCGCGTTCGCCAGGGACAGTTGCAGTCAGCAGTGCGGCAATTGCACCAAGAGAGGCTGCATCCTGAATGTTTCCTGAGTTATTTAAAACATGGATATCGATGAATACGATCCAGACTTCTTCTCCCTCCGTAATACACAACTTACTTAAATCAATTGCGCCTGATTCACGGATACCCCGGTCAGTAACACGGGCCATTTCAATTGCATTTTCCTTTGGAGGACCTGCTTCAAAATCAGGAGAAGCAATTGGATTTAGTTCCATGCTTGTGATAATAACTCCTTCACCTGCAGAGTCAGGGAACGGTGCACCCACCTGGAGTTTCACACCTACAAGAATTTCAGTTTCTCCCAGTTTTATCCATGCAGAACCTTCTGCCTTCTCAATGACATTGGTCCTGAGATCTATATCCCTTATTTCATCAAAGGTACGTCCATCCTCACGTTTACCTTTGAGCATGAGATTGTAAATATAATCTTTCTTAAGTACTGATACTACTTCATTACCCATGATTACACCTCAGGCTGTCTCCTCTTCATCATCATCTTCAGGAGCTTCCTCTTCTTCAGCATCCTCAAATGATTCCTCAGCATCTTCAATGACTTCTTCATCTGCCTCATCTGGCTCTTCTTCAGATTCTTCCAGTGTGCTTTCCACTATGGCAGATACATCTTCTTCGTCATCATCCGGAATTTCTACTTCGTCAAGTTTGGTGAACTTGTTCCTGAGAGTCTCTTTCTGGATCTCAAGAATCTGGCGGCATCCTTCCTTACACATTTCAACTGCTTTCTTGAATTCTTCCTGCGTAACGTCACCGTCCATCTGCAGAAGGGTAATTTCACCATCAGAAGTGATAGCCATTGGGATATCAGCATCACCATAATTGTCTTCCGGTTTATTAAGGTCAAGTACCAGCTGACCGTCTACCTTACCTACAGCACATGCAGACACAAGTCCCTTCATTGGAATTCCTGCATCTGCAAGAGCAACGGATGCTGCGTTAATAGCTGCAGTACGTGTTCCGGCATCAGCCTGGAGAACCTCTGCAATAACGTCAATTACAGCACCCGGGTAAAGGTGAGTAAGTATAACAGGTTCAAATGCTTCCCTGCTTACTTTTGATATTTCAATACTTCTTCTGCTGGGTCCCGGTCTTATACGGTCCTCAACAGAAAAAGCAGCCATATTATATCGATATCTTATATATACAGAATCTGGTTTCTGTAATCTTCTGGGGTGCAGTTCCCTTGGGCCATACACTGCTGCAAGTACCTTATTCTTACCCCATTCCAGATAACATGAACCATCAGCCCTGGAGAGCACTCCAATCTCTATTTTCATGGGCCTGATCTCATCAACACGCCTGCCATCGAGACGTAATCCATTTTCATCAATGAACTTTTCAGGTTTATCACTCATATTAATTCTCCAATGTTTGCACATTTTCCCTTTCTATAAAAGAGATACATCCGGTTTTAGTCATCATCTTCCAGAAGTGCATCTACTTTCCGATAGGTTTCTTCCCTTATCTCGCCTTCATCTTCTTCGTTCCCGGCGAGTTCATTCTCCAAAACAGCGTCTTCCTCCTCAGAAACAACATCATCCTCACCTTTTAAGAAGTGGGATATCCTATCCGTCAATCCGGATGTATGGGAATGCTTCATTATAAGCTCAATAGCTTCAGCGAGAAGGTCCATATCACTATCTTTACCTTTAATCCATATTCGTCCATTCTGACCTACAAATACTTCGCAGTTAGTCTCTTTCTTAAGCATTGATACCATAGAACCACCATGTCCTATGATACGCGGAACCTTTGTAGGTGTAACATCTATAACACGACCTGTATCCAGTGATCTCAGGCCACGTTCTCTCATAGTCAGTTCGACTTTCATGGATGAATTGACATCTTTTATTCGAAGCAGTGCACTTGAACCAATACCCATAACTTCCGGCATCTTCTCAGAATCAACACGCCTTGGATATTCTGACACATGCAATAACCCGTCATAAGGGGAATCAATGTCAAATATCCAGTTTGATGGTGTTACATCGATAACTTTGCCAATAACGTAATCCCGGGAAGAAGGAATATATTTCCCTGAAAAAGGAATTACAGATATCTTGTTCTTTGCGTTCTTTACTCCGTATAAAAGTGAATAAACTTTCCCGTCCTTTATATAGGTACCAGGACCGGAATCTGCTTTGTTTTCAGACAAAAGCTGACCCGGAATTACAATTTCACGCTCCATTATGCAGCCTCATAATAATTTAGTTTCAGCGTCCCCTTTGGTAAGGTGGTTTACAAGACCATAAAAATCATTCTGCAGCCCTGCAGGCATTTTAATAACCGCAACCCATGAGCCATCATTCTGCCATTCGTTTTTGACAAGAGTTGCAAAACCGGCAATTTCCCCATAAGCCTTTGCTGCATATTCCCCGGGGACTTTGACAGCAATTTCCACTTCTTCAAACCTTATAGGGATTATAGGACGGATCGCTTTCATTACAATATTTACCTGTTCATCAACACCCTTTATAGGATCGATGTGGACTTTAGCTTCCTCCATTGCCTTTTCAATTCTTGCAGGAGGATGGGGGGCTTCAGTCTGGGGGTTTATGGCATTCTGTAATGATAGTTATGACCTTCTGGTCTTTTCTTCAAGAATGTGTTTTCTTTGCTCTTTAGTAAGCTGAAGATCACCGTGCAACAATATTTGCTCGGCAACTTCCATTACATTGCTGGTCTCAAATGTTGCCATCAGGTCAGACTCAGCCACATGGTCCCCTTGATGCGCATCGTAGAATATAGATTCCATCGCGATTATATCTTCGATCTTTACTCATCTCCCTTTGAGTGCAAATGCACCTCAGGTTCAACAAAGACCTCGAAATTATTTTTTCCTTTCTTGAGTCTTTGCAATAACGGACTCATCAAGAGATACCATGTCAATTCACCCTCATGAATGATTTTATTCTGTTGATTCTTCCTGACTCTCAGAGTCATCATCTTTTTACTTCTTCTTGAGTTCTTCAGTAATTCTGGATACAAAAGTTGCAACCTCTTCTTCAGATAACTTTCTGAACATGCGGTCCTCAAGTGTTACAACACCGAGCTCAATTGTTGCTGCATCAAGTTTTCCTTCTGCTGAAGTGTAAAGTGCCTTCATAGCAAGCATGATTGCTGCATCTGTGCCCATATCATCCTTGTAATCTGCCTCAAATATTTCCATGAATGCATTTCTTCCTGCACCAATAGCTGTTGCTTTGTATTCAAGAAGGGCACCGCTTGGATCGCTTTCAAACAGACGTGGTCTTGAATCGTCAACACCTGCTATCAGAAGAGCAGTACCATATGGACGGACACCACCATACTGGGTATATGTCTGCTTGTGATCACATATCTTCTTTGCAAGCACTTCAACGCCAATTGGTTCGTCATATGAAATCATGTTAACCTGGGATTCAACCCTTGCCCTGTCAACAGTGCACGGGCATCGGCTACAAGACCGGAAGTTGCCACACCAATATGGTCATCGATCTGGAAAATCTTCTCAATGGATTCAGCTTCTATTAACCTGCTTGTGATCCTTTTGTCTACAAGCAATACTACACCATCTTTTGCTTTAACGCCTGCTGCGGTTGTACCTCCTTGACAGCCTCTCTTGCATATTCTACCTGGAAGAGACGTCCATCCGGACTAAAAACTGTAATAGCACGATCATAACCCATCTGTGGTGTCATTTGCATCTCTCACTTCATCTCCTAATTTATATGTAAATAATAATAGAATATATTCGATAACTAACTGAAGATGCTTTACTCATTTATATGTGACTGTTCTTCGTAAGGTTAAATATATCCACACCCTGTAAATACTTTTTTGTTGCTCCAAGAACAGTACCCGACACACCAAGTATGTGGACAGAAACTCTCTTACCCTTTATACTGGTGATTGTTGCCAGTGCAGCACGTGTTTTCCAGACATAATCCCGATCACAGCTAATAATTCCCCTGTTGTTCTCAAACTCAAAAAGCCATATATTGCATTCACTTGAACCAAGATCACCAAGAAGACTGCCGGAAACTGAAAAAATCTCCCTTATAAGTTCATCCCTGCTTACTATTCCTTCAGCTATGAGTTCAAAAGCAAGATAACGTTTGTTTTCACGCATTGTAGGTGGAAGTACTTCATTGACTCTCACCTTCTTCGTGATTTCATCAACAATTTTACACCCTCAAATATATAATTTGCAGATGGGCGGTTTCGGGAAATAATCTGCTCAGGTATAACTGAAAGACCAAAAACAGCTTCTTCCTTTGTCATTCCAAAAAGAGTTGCCAGAGCCATAAGTTCCCTGGGAGCACGCAGGTCATAAACTGATCTTGCATTGGCAGTCAGGATAAAAGGTACGTCGTATTTGCGTACAAGTTTCAGGTCTTTCCTGAAATTGGATAGCGCCCTTACCCGCCGTCCTCCTTTATGAGATATAATCTCAACCAGATCAAAGGAAATTGAAACGTTATTGTCACTTGCAGACCTTGCCAGCACATGGTTTAAGCCATTATCTTTCATGGAACCAAAACCCGACAATATGTCAACATTTGAATTTTCAACTGCTGCCCTGTTTATGCTTTCACTACCACCATGAACGACAATAATATCAGCGTTCTTACGGAATTTTCCAACCTGTCCGTGTAGCTTGGAAGCATTATCGTTTTTTAATTCAACACCGCTGAAAATATCCAGACCATCAATTACTGCTGATTTTTCAGCTTTGCCTGCATTAGAAGGATTCGTAACAGCAATCCCCGCATAGCCAAAACGCTTCGCAAGAACAGCCATTTCGTTTATTGTGTTTTTACCTTCAGGAATAGTATGGACATTCAGGTCATAGAAATTGGTTTTAGCCAAACAATTCCTCCACGATATGACCCGCTTTAAGACGGTTCTTGGGATATGTGGCTATTTTGACCTTAACAGTAATAGCATCAGATGAGGAACACAGGACTATGTCTCCAAGAAAAGCAGCCTGCTTGTCAAACCTCATATGGAATAACTGGTCATCATCAAGCCTGTCAGGCATTTCACTGCGCAGGGTTTCAACATCCTCAGGAGACATTTGTTCCCGGATAAACCTGGCCAGCTTTACACAGTCTGATTTGCGGGCAATCTGCGAACTGAGCATCACGGAAGAATTGCCGTAATGACCTTCAATTTCTGTTGTTTCCACAAGTTCGTCGGTAACAACATCTTCGGATTTGCCGGAAGCATTCCGTAAAAATAAGTCCAGGGCAGCACGTACCCTGGAAAGATCCTCAGTTGAGTGCGCGATCACACGCAGGTTAATATAGTGGATCACTTGCCCCTGTTAAGGTTTGACCTGATACTTGGCCTGTTCTTTTCAGTACCTGTACCGCGTGACATCATACCTCTGCCCTTGCGGCCTGCACTGGTCTTACCGCGCTGTGCACGTCCCTTCTGGGTGTTTGCACAGATCCAGTTGAGGTTCTTGTCACTCTTAATTACAGGGTGGCTTGGGTCCACAAGGATAACTTCATACCATTTGGATTTACCATCATCGCCTACCCAGTAGGAGTTAAGGACTTCCATGTTAGTGAATTTCCTGCCAGCACGCTCTTCAGCAATTCTCTGAATGCTCATTCCGCCGGAAATCTTGTTCTTACCCATGCGCTGTGTACGTCTTCCACGGATGTACCTTGCCTTTCTGAGACCTCCTCTGCGTACCTTTACACGAGCTACGACAATTCCCTGCTTTGCCTTGTATCCAAGGGAACGTGCACGGTCAATACGGGTTGGGCGTCTTATCTTTGTGACTGAACCCTGCTTTCTCCATTCCTGGAGCCTTTCCCATCTGAGTTCCTGAACATATGTGTTGTCCGGGTCTTTCCATGCGTCCCTTACGTATGCATAATATGATTTTGACAATTTATTCACCTAAGTTTCATTTCTAGTTTCACGGTTCAGCTTTCCATTTTTAAAGCTACATTCCCACGGGACTTATCCCGGCAATGAAACAGGACTACTACTTAACGTGATTGAATTTAAACCTTTGCACAATTCTGAGATAAATATCCTGAAATACAAATATAAAACCTAATATATCTAAATAGCATAGCTACTAAAAATATTTTGCTTGAAGTTAGCAAAGAGGAAAAATAAATGAACAGGATGAAACTAAACTATTCTATTGACCTTATTCTGACAATACTGTTTATTGTAGTTGCAGTAACAGGATTTGTTCTGTATCTCGTAATACCTTCAGGAGTCCAGCATGGAAGATACCAGGAATTCCTGGGAATAACTAAATCCACATGGACTCTTATACACAACAGATCTGCGATTTTAATGACCCTGTTTACAGGAATACACCTGATACTGCACAAAAAATGGATTTGCTGTGTCACAAAAAGCATCATTACAAGTAAAGAAGATACTGAATGTTCTATAGAATGAAATCTTAAATCAGAAACTAAAGAAAATCAGCACAAATACAGGATTTAGGCAAACTTGCTTAAATCCTCACCTGAACGCAGAATACCAGTTATATCCCCATTGTCATCTTTCAGAATAACATCATACCAGCGTACTGGGATTTCATTACCATCCTTACAAATTACCGGATGTTCAATGTATTCAGGCAATTCTGATTCGTCCTCAAAGGACCTGGTGAATTTCTCCCGTATTTCATCCCCCTGTCCCCCAGGAACAAGAGATTTTATGAAATCGTTACCAATGAGTTCAAATTCCCCGTAACCCAGAATATCATTACCTTTAGCATTTACAAGATGGATTTTCATATCCATGTCAATTACAAAAACAATGAATCCTGCAACATCAAGGTAATTCATTGCTTCATTCCTTTCAGCAAGAATCTTATCCTGAAGATGTTTTATTCTTAAAAGAGACTTGACCCTGGTAACAAGCTCAAGACGATTTACAGGTTTGCCAAGGAATTCATCTGCCCCAACTTCTATTCCTTTTATTCGGTCATCCTTTCCGGATAAAGCAGTAACCATTACAACAGGAAGGAACTGTGTTTCCACAGAAGTTTTTAAAACCCTGCAAACCTCGTAGCCATTCATATCTGGCATCATAACGTCAAGCAGAATTATATCAGGCTTTTCCGTCTTCACTTTCTCAAGCGCTTCCTGCCCGCTATATGCAGGTATTACCTCATAATCCGATTTGAGGTAAAGGCCCATTAACTCCACAATGGCTTGCTCATCATCAACAATGAGTACTTTATCCCTATCTTGCATGAATCCTAGGCTCCCTTTCTACACGTGAAATAAATAAATACTTTCCAATATAAATCTAATGGTCACCTTATCTGAGTATATCCAACACTCATTTAAATAAACTATGTTAAATTTTACAATTAATAATATAGTTCTATCGGCATATAAAGTTTAGGCATAAAAAAGAAAAACCTACCTGCAGAAAAACTGCTGCAAAGATTAAAGATGGGGTTGGTGAGATTCGAACTCACGATCGACGGGTCTCTCCGAACAGCTGCAAAAAACAGCCTAGGTTCTTGAGCACATATCAGTGCTCCAACGGCTCCTCACAAACCAACCCCGTCGGGTTAGTCTCAGTAGACCCGTTGTTCATCATTTATCCGCTGGAGCCCATCGCCATGCCGGGCTAGGCCACAACCCCATAAATTCGGGTAGTATCCCCTGAATACATCTTATCAAAGATATATTTAGCGGTACTACATGCTCTCCTTTATATGTTTTCTTCGCCAACCCGGTTTAAATCACCGAATTTGCACAACTCATCACAGAGCTGTTCTATTTTTGAGCGTAATTCCTCCATGCTGTAACCAAACATATCGGTCAGGTAAATAGCACCGCCTGCCCCAACACCTTCCTTGACAAAACCAACTTCGTACTGCTGGAGTCCCTTAAAACCTGATTTTCCAAATTCGGGATCAGCCCCTTCATAAGCTGCACCGATTTCACCGACAAGTTCCACAAAGTTAGCAGACTCATCCCTGACAACATAGGCCGTGGTTACTATTTTGATATTATCAGTTGTGTAACCCAGATTCTTGATTACAGCAAAAATTGAAGCCATCTGGGTACCGCCTGCCAGTATCACCGGAGTTTCCCCAAGACCTGCTGCAATTCCTGCAACAGCCACCATCATAGGATCCCCTACTGCTTCGATTGCTTTTAAGGGGTCAGCACGCATGGAACCAAATGTAATGCCTGAAGATTTCAATGCGTCTTCAACCACCTGTTTCTTCAGGTTAAGAGGGTTTGAATTGGAACTGCTGCTGACATTTCCGTCATACCCAAGTGCCTGAAGCACAGCATTAGCAGTCGTGGTACCTGCCGGGATACTCTCACCAATAACGATAAGATCGTGTTCCTTTGAGAGTTTTTCACCGAGTTTGAAAGCATTATTGAATACGGTTTTAACATCGTGTACTGCAACTTCTTTTCTGATGTCATCCCCGGGCTTACCACCAATATCAATAAGTGGCACCTGTTTTGCAGGAAGCACCCTTAAGCCCGCATTCACAAAGATATGCGGAACGCCTGTAATGGACAGTGCTGCACGAGTAATAAGTGCAGGAGTCGGCGTATCATAGGGCGGTGTCATGGGCAGAATAGGAATATCGATAATAGTTCCCGTTTCAAGTACCTCTGCATCGCCTGCAGGCGTGTAATCTGTTAGTTTTGCAGTCTTTCCAGCTGCGGAAAGACCTTCAATATAGGCAGTTTCCGTGTTTCCAGAACACACAAACAACGGTTTTTCAGGTAACCGGACTTTTTCAGGTGCTAATGTATCCATGCCAATCGCCTAGATGTATTTTACAGGGAGTATATGACTTTTTCCAGATGAACTCAGTAAGTTCTTGCAATATATACCTGAGTTGTTGCATCTGAGCCACATGCAGGGCATTTTCCTGAGCATCCATCGGTCTGCTCAGTAGGAATTCCCCAGAATACCGGCTCAATCTCATCTTCTATTTTAAGACCACATTCCTTGTTTCCGCACCAGAATATCTTTGCGATTCCCTGAGGAAGTTTTTCCTTAATTGAATCAAGATCAGCACAGTCAAAAATACGATCTTGCAGCCCTGATTTTGCTTTTTCATAGAGATTCTCATGGATTGAATCCAGGATTGATGAAACATCATCAACAATGTTATCAGAAGGTACCTGCTCTTTTCACCAGTGTCACGGCGTGCAAGCATTGCAGCATTGTTCTTGAGATCCCTTGGACCAAGTTCAAGCCTTACAGGAACACCGCGCATTTCCACCTGTAATACTTGGCACCTGGACGGTCGTCACTTGTATCCATTTTCACACGTATTCCGGCATCTTCCAGCTTGCTCTTTAATTCTTCACATGCTTCAAGAACACCTTCAGCTTTCTTGAAAATAATAGGAATAATAACAACCTGAACAGGAGCAACTGCCGGAGGCAGTACAAGACCCTTATCATCACCGTGTATAGATATAAGGGCAGCTATGGACCTCTCAGATACTCCATAACATGTCTGGAATGCATAGACCTGCTCACCATTTTCATCTTCATATGTTATATCAAATGTTTTGGCAAAATTATCACCAAGGTGGTGAGCCGTACCAACCTGGAGAGTCTTACCGTCAGGCATCAGTGCATCGGTTGCAATTGTGTAATCTGCGCCCGGGAACTTGTCCCAGTCCGGCCTCTTTGAAGGAAGAACAGGAACTGCAAGCTGGCGATAGAATTCAGTATAAATCCTGATACCTTCATCCACCTGTGCTGCAGCATCTTCCCATGTGGCATGCACTGTGTGTGCTTCCTTGAAAGATGTAATTTCACGGAGCCTGATAAGCGGGCGTGTGTGTTTTGTCTCGTACCTGAAGGTATTCACAATTTGATAGAGCTTAAGTGGCATATCAGCGTGAGACCTAATCCAGAGTTTATACATCGGGTAAATTGCAGTTTCACTTGTAGGACGAAGTGCAAGTTTCACATCAAGAGGTGAAGTACCTCCCGTGTGTTACCCAGTAAACCTCATCTTCAAAACCCTTGATGTGTTCAGCTTCTTTCATGAATTCATTTTCAGGAATAAGAAGCGGGAACATTGTTTCCTGGTGGTCCTTGTCAAGCAGCTTGCGGATAATATCATAAACGTTTCTTCTGATGTTAAATCCAAATGGGAACCATACGTAGAGTCCTTTTACAAGGATAACGTACATCCATGATCCTCGCCTTTAAGCAGAAGGTCATTATACCATTCACTGAAATTTTCCTTTGAAGGAAGTGCAGCCTCTTTTTCTTGCTCTGCCATTAATTCACCTGTTCATAGTTTGATTTTGGCTACATTAACTAATACATTGCTTATAGGCATTTCCTTTCCAGTCTAAAACAGAGGAAATTAAAGTAAAATTATGGCAAAAAACAAAACAAAAAATAAACAGGAAGGAAAAAAGTTAATTCCTGTCCTTTTTCATGCAGAGGAACCAGTCAAGGCACTTTGTTTCAGAATCCTGAGTTCCTTTGTTTCCTTAGCAACTGTCCACGTAACAGGAGGAGGGACAATAACATCATCCCCGGGGTGCCAGTTTTCAGGTGTTGCAACATTTTCGGAATCTGATTTTTTGTATCGCAAGAAGAAGGCGCTTTACCTCATCCATGCTTCTGCCGTTGGAAAGCGGATAGTAAAGAATTGCCCGTACTTTTCCCAGGGGATCAATGATAAAAACGGCCCTGATTGTTTTCTGTTGTAAACTCTTTTATGGGAACAATACCACCGGATTTTCAAATTTCTCAAGGATCTTGTCCGGTCTGTAATGGGCATTGGGATGTATCATTCCATATTTCCGTGCAATTTCCATACTCAGGTCTTCGATCACCGGAAACATCACATCAATTTTTTTAAGGCCCTTATACTCTATTTTATCCCTGATTGTATCAAGCCAGGCAATATGTGAATATATGCTGTCCACAGAAAGACCAAGAAGCTCGGCATTTAGCTGCTTCAGTTCTTCCTGCATGGTGGCACATTTTATGAATTCCGTAGTACAAACCGGAGTAAAATCTAAAAGGGTGGCTGAAAAAAATGACCCATTTACCCCTGTAGTCCTCCGGGAAATTTACAAGACCAAGAGTCGTACTTGCTTTAAAAGAAGGTGCATCATCACCTATCAATGGCATTGATGGCGTATTTGAAATATCTTCATTATTTTCCAGATAAGTTCCCCCATAATTTACAAATTTAAGATAGTTCTCATCTGGTAAATAAATAGGCATTTACTTTTAAAAAAGTTAATGAGAAAAGATCAGTCGTTTAACCGGTGATCAATATCACATGCATCAAGTTCCATCTCTGAGGAATTAGCATCAAAAACAATCATACCGGTTTTTAGCTGGCCAGCTTCATCATTGTCAAGAACACAGGATTTTGCTTTGCCAGATATGATAGCACTGTTTTCGAAGGGGTCTTCAACTATAACTGTAAGGGAACGTTTGCCGTCAATTGCTTCTTCCAGGTATTTCTGTATCTCCAGGCCCTTTGAATGTTTCTCTTCATCGCCCTCAGACCACTTGGTAGCAGTAACAACTACCTTATATATCCTGTCAAGAACACCTTCAATATTGGTGATGTAAGAGTCGGATACTGACCCGGGCTCAACATCTATTCCCAGTTCAGGTATTCTGATAGTACCCGAGGTAGAACGCACTACCCTGCTGTTAAGATCTTCAAGGTTTTCAACTTTCAGCTCATACCTTGTTGGCTCTTTCTGAGAAAGAATTAGGGTATCTGCAAACCTGAAGCTGCATTTGCATGCCGCAGTTATATACATCACTTCGCCAAAATAGGGAATTTCATCGCCCTGCCAGCTAATAACTAGCTCCTCGCGGCAGAGCGGGCATGATGTTAGTGTTTTAAAACTGCGACAGGATTCATTATCGCTCAATATCTTCCACCGGAAATCTTGGATCGGTCAATCTTAATGCCGGTTGGTGTTACAAGAACCTGGTCATCCTTGATACCTGCAATATCACCGTGGACATCCATGACTACATCCTTGAGGTCTTTTAAAGCACGGTCAAGTAACAACTTGTCAACTTTAATGTTGGATATGTCAATCATTACGATGTTACCGTCGTAGACCTCTTTTTTGAGTGAGGTTAATTCATTGAGATTTGTGAGTTCTGCAACCCTGATATATGTCTCTGCAGGCTCGTCGTCAATTACTTCCTCATACCTGGTAAGATCAAGTTCAGTATATTCATCCTCTAAGGTTGAGCTTTTGCTGCTGCCACCAAATAACTTGTTCACGATATTTGCCATAATTCGCCCTCATGTATTCAAAAACATTTGTTATATTAATATCATTCCTACTTAAAATGTTACCGGACCATTAATATTAACTGTTGTTGGTATTTGCTGATATTTATATTTAAACTCATCCTATTTTAATGGTTTCTTTCAGATATCCAGATTCCACAACTTGTCGCCCACATAATGTATGGATTTTATCGCTTTACCTTTATTGCCAGGCATATCAACTCCCGGAATTAAAGCAGTACCAATAGCAAGAGGCTTACTGTGGGCTTCTTCGATGATAATTACAGGGTCATTCTCCTTTATATCAGGATCCGCAGCCACTATGCCCGGACACATGATGTCAGCCCCGTTTACTACAAAGCGGACTGCTCCTGAGTCAACGGTAACGATATTTTTCAGCAGACCTAATTTTAAAACTCCTTTTACAGTCGGGAAATAAAAACCATTTATCTGGAACAGCAATGGTTCCCCATCAACAAGTATGAGTGATAGGTCATCTATGTTTGCTGTTTCAAACTTACTTTTTGAAAGCTGCTTTGATGCATCTCCAAAAATTGACTCGATGTCACTTAAAAGCTGGTTTTTTGCCGATTTTCTCAACTGTACCCTGGATTTTATTTTCAACTAATCACCTGTCAGAAAGACACTTAATTGGATGCTTACTAGCATTTTATCGATGTGATAAAATAAGAGATGGATGCTTTTAAAGTTTATGCGGCCTGAAGCCGCAATCAGCATCCTTTAAAATTTATCTTACAATAACAACCGGCACTCCGCCAATGTCAAGGACGTCCACTGCCCTGCCTGCTGAGACAACTTCCTTTTCTATATCGACATATTCAGGTTCCAGTTCGATAATTTCACCATCAACATTTACAGTTATCTTGCCTTTTGTAATCTCATCGGCAATCTTCTTTGGATTCTCGTCGGTAAGTGCATTGATTATTGCCTTTGCCTGTCCCCTGAATTTTGGACCAATCATTCCCATGTTTGGTTTTACATTCACAGGAACATGCTCGAAATCAGGTTCACCTGCAATGACCTCAACAGGGGAGTTTGTGGCTCCGAGAACATCGGTAATATCGGCAAGTGTACCGTATATTTCGATCTTTTCCAGAGGAGCATTCAGTGCCATACCGTGCTCTGACTTGTATCTCCTGACATTACTTGCAATTTCCTTGATGAATTCACCGGATTTTTCAATGCTCTCATCAATCATGCATTCAGAAAGTTCAGGCCATGATTGCACATGTATACTGCCCTCGCCAATGCGTGAGTACATTTCCTCAGCAAAGAACGGTGCAAAAGGTGCAAGCATGCGGGAAAGAGCATCTATTGCAGTGTACAGAGTGTACCTTGCTGCTTTCTTTCCATTTTCGTCATCACCATAAAGACGTGCCTTTACAAGTTCAATATAATTGTCAGCAAGGACGTCCCATGTAAAGCCCCTGATTGCCTTGAATGCCTCGTCAAACTGATAGGTTTCCATTGATTCAGTAACTGATTTAATAAGCCTGTTAAGGTTGCTGAGCAGCCACCTGTCAACTATCTTCAGTTCATTGACATCCATCCCGCTGTGATCATACTCTTCAAGATGGGACATACTGAACCTGTAAATGCTCCACATCTTTGCAAAGAACCTGGATGCTGAAACAACATCTTTCCAGCGGAACATTACATCAGATCCAGGTGAACCACCGATTGCAGCCCACTGCCTGAATGAATCAGCACTGTAATCCTTGATTACCTCCTCTGGCGCAATTACATTTCCAAGGGACTTACTCATCTTGTGACCATCTTCACCAAGCACCATACCGTTGATAAGTATGGAATCCCATGGCCTTTTACCCTGTATGGCCATGGAACGTAGTATTGTATAGAATGCCCATGTCCTGATAATATCGTGGCCCTGTGGACGAAGCTGGGTTGGAAGTCTCATTTCATGATCGGTGAGCCAGCCGGATACGTGAAGTGCAGTGATGGATGGTCCATCCATGTGTCAAGGACATCTTCCTCTGCCTCAAAATCAGTGCATCCGCACTTGCAGGTTTCTGGTGGTTGCTGCTGTGTAGGGTCAATTGGCATCCATTCTTCCTTTGCCACTTTTACCTCGCCACATTCCTTACAGTACCATACAGGAATAGGGGTTGCGAATAATCTCTGGCGGGATATACACCAGTCCCATTCCATTGTATTATTCCAGTTGTCAAGCCTGACCTTCATATACTCTGGCAGCCATTCAATTTCGTTGGCTGCTTTTGCGATCTCTTCATTGTTAATCTCAATAAACCACTGGCGTTCGGAAAGAATCTCAATAGGAGTGTCACATCTCCAGCATTTACCCACATTCTGGTCCAGTGGCTGTTGTTCATACAGGTAGCCTTCTGATTTCAGGTCTTCAGTAATAGCCTGTTTACATTCAGGAATTGACATTCCCTTGTACTTTCCGGCAATCTCAGTCATGCGACCGTTCTTGTCGATGGCTTTTCTCAATGGAAGACTGTGTTCAACCCACCATCTGATATCCTGCTTATCACCGAAAGTACAGATCATGACAACACCGGTACCAAATGCAGGATCTACTTCCTTGTCACCTATTACTGTAACATCATGTCCGAAAAGAGGTACCTTTACAGTTGAACCGATGTGCTCATTGTAGCGTTCATCCTCCGGATTGATGGCCACTGCAACACAAGCTGCAAGCAGTTCAGGTCTTGTTGTTGCAATCTTTAATGAATCAAAATTAAGGAAATTGAGTTTTGTTTCCTTGCATCATATTCGACTTCTGCAAAAGCAATTGCGGTTTCACATCTTGGACACCAGTTTACCGGGTGGTCTGACTGGTAGAGACGTCCCATATCATACATTTTCCTGAAAGACTTCTGGGTCTTGGAATAGTACTCAGGCTCCATTGTCACAAACTCATTACTCCAGTCAGTGGAGAATCCGAGATTGAGCATTGTCTGTCTCATCTTTTCGATGTTACCAAGTGTGAGTTCACGGCACATATTCCTGAATTCTTCTCTTGGAACTGCATTCTTGGTTATGCCATGGATTTCCTCTACCTTAACTTCGGTTGGCAGGCCGTGGCAGTCCCATCCCTGAGGGAACATCACATTATATCCGCACATGCGCTTGTATCTTGCAACAAAATCAATGTAACACCAGTTAAGGGAGTTACCAATATGGAAATTTCCTAGGATAAGGTGGTGGTGTATCAATAATGAACTGGGGTCTGCTATTGTCTTTCCAGTCGAAATGGTACATGGACATATCCCATGAATCACGCCATTTAGGCTCTATAACATGTGGGTCATATTCTTTTGGAACGGTCATTGTGACTCTCCGGTAAGTATAATGAATTAACGTAGTAATTTGATGCATTGATTGTGTTTTTATCCTAAGTGGTGTAAGATTATTTAAACTATCTGGTTAGGAACAGGACGGCCTGCAAAGTCTGCAATCTACAGAGATATTATGATGGAAAACAGCAACAAAGAAAAGAATAATTCTGGTTGTTTCATCGGGTGGCTGCCAGATACATGAGAATTCTGCAGAAAACCCGCCGGACAAAAGGTCATTGGTGTACGATTGAAAGCAAACATTTCCTTGACGAATGGGTGATGATACCGTCTGGAACATATGCCCTATTCTTTGCCGGACTGTAAAAAGGCAGCCAACCTCACTGATGGGAAATAAGTATATCAAGTTTACGATTTTATTCCTTTGATTATAAATATAGTAATAAATTGTGATTAAACATGGTACTTCGCTTTTCTAAATAAAAATATCAGGAAACCGAAAACACTTTATACAAATCTCTTTAATAGTAGAAAGGGGAGGCAGAGGCAAACTACTGCATAAAGATAAGGTGAACCTATGGTCAGAAAAGTAGCTGTTTTTGCGTTTAACGGAGAAGAGATGTGCTTCGTCCATGCTTTGATGAACGCGCTTGACATGAAAGAAAAAGGCTATGATGTCAAGCTTGTAATTGAAGGTTCTGCAACACGTCTTGTAAAGGAAGCAGAAGGTGAGAAAAAACCTTTTACAGGCCTTTATGAAAAAGTGAAGGATGCAGGACTTATTGACTGTGTATGCAGGGCATGCGCATCAAAAATGGAAAGCCTGGAAAGTGCCAAACATCAATCACTACCATTATGCGATGAAATGTTCGGGCATCCGAGTATGGCAAGATACATGGATGACGGATATGAAATTATTGTAGTCTGATTATCAAACATAAACTGGAGAAAATAAATGATAAGCGAAAAAATGATAGATGCCCTTAACGGGCAGATCAACAAGGAAATGTACTCTGCATATCTCTACATGGATATGTCAGCACACTGCACAAATGTTGGTCTTGACGGTTTTGCTAACTGGTTCATGATACAGTATGAGGAAGAAATGACTCATGCCATGAAGATCTACGGCTACATAAACGATCAGGGTGGAAAAGTTGTTCTTGAAGCCATTGAAAAGCCACCTGGAAAGTTCGGCACCCCGCTGGAAATGTTTGAAGCAACACTCAAGCACGAACAGTTTATCACAAAGTCAATACATGAACTTGTAGACCTTGCAAACCAGGAAAAGGATTATGCCACTCAGATATTCCTCCAGTGGTATGTTACCGAACAGATAGAAGAAGAAGCAAATGACAATGAAATTATAGCAAAACTCAAACTTGTCGGAAGCGATGGAAATGGACTTTTCATGCTTGACAAGGAACTTGCTGCAAGAGTATTTACTCCTCCTGCTGCTTAAGAGTGATTAATACAGAAAACAAAAGGTGATATGAAATGGAATTTGGGGAAATATTGAAAGGAAAGGAAGTTGAAGGAAAAGAGAAGCACGTGCCTGAAATCGATATAATCAGGGAACATGGTCATGCAAAGGCAGACTATGTACGTGTTATTGTCGGAAAGGAAGTAAAACATCCAAACACTGTTGAACACCACATTGAATGGGTTGAGCTTTACGGCATTACAAAAGAAGGCAAGATGGTGAATTTTGGAAGAATGAACTTCGAGCCTGTTTACACCGAACCTACAGTTTCATTCCACATAAACAACATTGATGACTTCAAATCATTCTGCGCACTCGAATACTGCAATGTTCACGGTGTCTGGCAGAACTGTATTGAAGTCTGAACAATTCTACAAAAATATCTGATTAGTGGCATCAGTTGCCACATCTTTTTTATACGTGTTCATTTTCACCTCTACTTGGTATCGTACAAATCCTTGAAAGTAATGAGGTGATTTTAATATTAGCTAAGCTTGTTGCCAAATTCGCATTCCTGGCACTAATTGTAGGACTTATGACCTACCTTGTATTGAGTTATATGGTTCCTTATATGCATTAAAAAAAGAATGAAAATAATGGTTACTCTGTTTCATCGTAACCAATTTCTTCCTTGCTCAGGTAGCATGCCGGATCATCTGCCCAGACATTTCCATAGACTGATTCTGCCCTTACACGGAAGTTTCCATTACATACATCAAACCACTTGCATTTAGCACACCTGTCAGCATTTTCCTTAATCAGTGGTTTGCGGTCCTTGAGTCCTGCCATAAGTTCATCATCGGTATCCCTCCAGATCTCACTGAACTTACGGTCCCTTATGTTTCCAAAGGAGTAATGCCTCCAGAACTGGTCAGGATGTACTGACCCGTCCCACGAAACACAGCCAAAACCAATACCTGAGGAATTGCCCCTGTTCATGTTCAGCAGCTCCAGTACTTCAGCTGCCCTTTCAGGATCTTCTTTCAGAAGGCGAAGGTAAATGTAGGGACCATCACAGTGGTTATCAACTGTGAGTACTTCCACCATTTTCCCCTTGCTGTGAAGTTCCCTTGTTTTGTCAATCAGAAGGTCCACAGTCTGGCGGCTTTCCTCAAGGGAAAGATCTTCATCTACCATATCAGAACCGCGTCCTGAATACACAAGGTGATAGAAGCAAATACGAGGAATATTTTCCTTTTCCAGAAGATCAAATATTGCAGGAATGTCCTGTACATTATGACGATTGATTGTAAAACGAAGTCCTACCTTTATACCTTCCTTCTGGCAGTTGTGAAGACCTTTTATTGCCCTGTCAAAAGAGCCTTCAATCCCACGGAACTTATCATTTGTATCACGCATGCCATCAAGGGATATACCTACATATGACAGGCCGATTTCCTTGAGCTTTCTTGCCATTTCAGGTGTGATCATAGTCCCATTTGTGGAAATTACAGCCCTGATACCTTTTGATGTGGCATAGCCTGCAAGTTCAGGAAGGTCTTTTCTCATGAGTGGTTCCCCTCCTGAAAACAATATAACAGGGGTTCCGAACTCGGCAAGGTCATCTATGAGGGCTTTACCTTCTTCAAAAGTAAGCTCATTTTTGTAATCGATATCTTTGGAATGAGCATAACAGTGAACGCATTTAAGATTGCAGCGCTGGGTAACATTCCACACTACAACAGGTTTCTTATCTTTTGAGAACTGTAGCAGGTGGGATGGAAGCTTTTTAGAATCACGCCCATAGCGAAGAGCATCCGAAGGCTCCACAGTTCTGCAATAGAGTTTTGAAATACCAATCATGATCAGGACTCCGAAATAAAAGGATAAAAGAAAATTGTTTCATTATATGCGAACACCTATACCATCATCCTATATTACTATATCTGTAATTGGCAGGTTTGCACTATTAAAAAAATAAATTCCGGAAATGCTCAGTTTAGCATTTCCTGTATCTTTTTGAGGATATCCTCAAAGGTGAACTTACCAGGGGTCACCGACACCCGTACACCATAACTTTCAATTGTTTCAGCTGTTGGCTGGCCTATTGCTGCAACCACAGAATTATTCATGATACCTACAAGCCTGTTTCTTGTATCAGTGTCCTCTGCATACTCAAAGAAATTTCGTACCATCATTGAGCTTGTAAATGCAAAGATATCAATTTCACCTGCAAGTGCCTTTTCAATTAACTCCTTCTGTTCTTCTCCTTCCGGCTTTTTGAGAGTATAAACATTTGTTTCATGGATTTCAGCACCGCATTCCTTTAGTCCTTCTATAAGCAATGTGGAACCATAAAAACTTCTTGCAGTATCGATTACCTTTCCCTTGACGTCGGAACAGAGATAGTCAACAAGCCCCTCTGAACTGTATACCCCGGGCATACCAAGTACGTTGATACCGAGATCCTCAAGGGCTTTCGGCTGTTGTGGGACCTATTGCAATTACCTTTGTAGCATTCAGTGCAGCTATAAATGCATCCCTGTCATCTATTTTTCTCAGGGTGTAGTCAATTCCGTTGGCACTTGTAAAGATTACATAGTCAGACACACCTGACATGACCCTGTCAACAAAACCATCAAAGTATTCATCTTTCATGCCAGCAAGTTCTATCAAAGGAACTGTTATCGGATCAAATCCCATTGAAACGGCAAGTTCTGCTGACTTTTTAAGATAACTTTCCGGCCTCATTATTGCAATTACAGGCTTTTTGCGTTCTGACATGATTAACACCTTCTATTCAAAACTGGCAGGTTTCTGTTCTCCGAGTATTTCGTGGAGTGAAACAACATTACCAATAATTGTGATTGCAGGAGCTTTTACTCCTCTTTCTTTTGCAACTTCAGCTATATTATCAAGAACACCGACAGTTACACGCTGGTCAGGCCTTGTTCCCCCTTCGATAAGAGCAACAGGAGTTTTTGGATCTTTTTCCGTATTTAATGAGCTCGCCGACATTTCTGCCAAGCATCTTAACACCCATGAATATGACAATTGTACCGTTGAACTTTGCCAGTGTTTCCCAGTCAAGGGCACTCTCTTCTTTTTGTCGGGTCCTCATGTCCTGTAATAAAAGTTACCATTGAAGCATGATCCTGTGGGTCACAGGTATACCGGCATATGCAGGAACTGCAACAGCAGATGTAATTCCAGGTACAACTTCAAACTCAATTCCCTCAGCAATTAGTTCCTGGGCTTCTTCTCCCCACGACCAAACATGTAAGGGTCCCCACCCTTAAGGCGAACTACATTTTTGCCTTCTTTTGCTTTCCGGATGATAACAGCATTAATCTCATCCTGGGTAAGCGTATGATCTCCGGCATGCTTTCCTGCATCTATTTTTTCAGTTTTTTCCGGAATAGAACTGATTATTGCCTTTCCTGGAAGCTGGTCAAATACCACGACTTCAGCAGTATCCAGAAGCCTGCGTGCCTTGATGGTTAAAAGTTCCGGGTCACCCGGGCCTGATCCAATTAAGTAGACTTTACCATATTTCTGGCCGTCATGTTAGTGAAATCCTGTTATCTTTTTTAGAATGGTAATGAACTTTCCAACTTATAAATAGGCATCGTCTTGAAAATATGATATATTTAATAATAAAACAAGTTAACTTTATATTTTAAAAACAAAGTTAATGAAGAAAAATAAATGGCATAGCGAATCTTAAGCTCACTAAGCCTGATTTAAAACTACTTATTTACTTACTCAATATGTAGAACAGCATTTCCCTGTTCAATTTGCCTTCACGTTCAAGCTTGTTTACTATATTCTCATCAGACATGCCTTCTGACTTAAGCTCTTTTATCTTGTCAAGTAAGGCAGGAGCGATGCTGTAGTACTCATTGATATCCTTTCTGTGGCCCCAAACATCACCCTCAATGAGCTTAATATTCTGCATTGCCATGAACATCTCAATTGACTTTGAGACTGTTCGCCTGTAAGAACTTGGTATTCTGGATAACTTCCACTTTCGGACATGTCTGTACAAGTGAAAAAATATCCTTATTCGATGGTCTGAATGCAAGATGGATTACCTTTTCATTTGGATTCAAATGAGGTATTTCCTCCCGCGAACTTACAACTCTTATCTTCATAAGTCTCCCTCACCTCCAGTTCGTTGAGAACTTATCAAAATAATCTATGTGTTCACCTATTAAATAATTACCGATTTAGAAAAGAAAAAAATAGAAGTGTCTACTCTTCAAACTCCGCTCCTTACAGAATCTGCATGTGCCTGTAGCCCCTCTTTTTCAGCCAGAGAGATAACAGATTCTTTTTCAAAGTTTCAAGACCTTCCTTACTGATTCTCTGTATGCTGGCAGACTTCATGAAGTGAGCAAGGTTCAGTCCTGAGTAGATTCTTGCATAACCTGCAGTTGGCAACACGTGATTTGTGCCTGAAGCATAGTCCCCTACCGGCACCGGGGCATAGTTACCTACAAATATGGAACCTGCATGTTCTATGCCATCAAGTACAGCGTCCGAATCCTCAACCATTATTTCAAGGTGTTCAGGGGCAAATTCGTTGGAAAAGCTTATGCATTCAGCCATTGAGTCCACCACCAGCACAGCAGCATTTTCAAGTGACGTATTTACTATTTCAGATCTTAGGGTCTCTTTTGCCTGCTTTTCAACCTCATCCTTTACAGCAAGAGCCAGTTTTTCCGAAGTGGTCACAATAACTGAAACAGCATTGGGATCATGCTCGGCCTGTGCTATCATATCAGATGCGGCCATCCTGGCATTACATGTTTCATCAGCTATAATAAGTATCTCGCTTGGTCCTGCAGGGAAGTCTATCTCTGCCATATCCCTTACCTGCATCTTTGCAGAAGTAACAAAAACATTTCCCGGACCTACGATTTTGTCAACCTTCATAACAGTTTCAGTGCCATATGCCATACCGGCAACAGCCTGTACACCACCTATTTTATAAACATGGTCTGCACCGGCAACTTTTGCTGCCGCAAGTGTCAATGGATTAATTTTTCCGTCTTTACCTGGTGGAGTACACATAACCACATTCTTAACACCTGCAACCTTTGCGGGTACTATTGTCATTAGAGCCGTGGACGGATAGGATGCCCTGCCTCCCGGCACATAAGCCCCTACACTATCAAGAGCTGTGAATTTCTGACCCAGTTCAATTCCCGGGGATACTTCGATGAACCATACTTTTTCAGGCATCTGTGCTTCATGGAATCTCCTTATGTTTGCAGCTGCAAATTCAAGGTGTTCAAGAAGCTGTGGATCCACACTTTTTGCAGCCTCATCAATCTCTTCCTTTGAGACTTCAATGGCCCCAATATCAGCACCATCGAACTTTTTAGTATATTCACGCAGGGCAGCATCACCATTATGCTTTACATCTTCAAGAATTGAAGCAACGGTAGCCTCTACATTTGCAAGGTCTCCTCCGCCGCGTCCTATGAGTTTCTTCCTTTCTTCATCGCTAAGTTCGGATAATTTCTTGTAAAGCATCTTTATTCCTCTGGTGAATATTGCAATTGTATGCGACTGGTAATATCAGTAAATGTTATGACTATTTCCTGATGCTTATACCTGTTCATCATATATAATGCTTAAAACAGGCCACTTTAAAATGTTACTTTTCAAAATCACTGAATGTACTCTGTTCATTCTCCATCAGTGTACCCATTGTCTGTGAATTAACCTTACCGGAGTCTTCAGGTTTAAAGTCCAGGTGAAGACCAATTTCCCTGAAAAGTTTTGCGGCGGTCTTTGGACCAATCAGGTCTGAAATCCGCTGAAGACCGGACTTTCTGATATCATCAGTACTTTTTATACCATTGTCATAGAGCTTGCGGGCACGCACACGACCAATGCCACGTATGCTCACAAGTTCAATTAGTTCAGGTGAGGCACCATAATGTATCCTCTTTCAAGCAGTGCAGTCATACCTGAAACATCAGTGTTCATTTCAGGGGCAACGAGTCCTGCAAGCCTTGAAGTGGAATGCATGAGCCACTCCGCAATATCTGCAAAGGCATGCACATCACCTTCACCTACATTGAATTTTGTGATATAATCCAGATTCTTCTCACCGATCCAGTCCTGTACCAGAAGGGGCGGTTTTTACTCCGCAAGGAAGAACTCAATCAATCTCTTTTGAACGCGGAGGAATTTCCAGCAAACTCATCACTGTGGGCAATTACGAAATCATTTATTATCTCGTAGTCACCGGAGCGCATGTAGAGCTGCCTCATATCAGGTGTTTTACAGATGAGATGAAGCAGGGTCAGGTCGGTGATGGTTTCAGCATTTTTCAATCCATTGACAATAAAAGCTCCTGAGAGCGGGTCAATGTAAAGTGTTGAAACCAGTCTCCAGAGCTGTTGGGAGCAGGTTGTCTTCGCTCTTCAAGCATCCGGTTATCCCGGAGGAAATCAAGACATTCATCCACCACTTCCATAATACCCAGGTGTCATTCCTGGTGTGCAAAGAATGTAGCTTCGATAAATTCCAGCAGACCTTCCCGGTGGTTGCAAACCCGTTCACAATAGTAGAAAGAATATGGGTTCGCAGGGCATTTTCAGAACCGAGTTTTGACCATATGTCCTCTGCACCCGAGTCAATATAATTATCAAAAAGGCCTGTCATCTCATTATAGGATTTAGCTACAAGGACAGATTCACCATATGGATCAAGATGCGGCCTGCCTGCCCTGCCTGCCATCTGCTTGTAGTCAAGTACAGGTATTGGCTGCATACCATAGTTTGGATCATAACGCCTGTAACTCCTGATTATTACTCTCCTTGCAGGGAGGTTAAGTCCTGCTGCCAGGGTTGGGGTACTTGATATTACTTTTATTTTATTGTCCCTGAAACTGTCTTCCACAATTTTGCGGTGTGCGGAATTGAGGCCTGCATGGTGGAAAGCAGTACCGTTCCTCACACATTTTGCCAGCTCGTTTGCTGCTTCGGTTTCACCGTTTTCAACGATCTGCTCCACAAGTTCATCGAGGGCATTACGTGTCGCTTTGTCCAGTGCTTCCCCTACCTTTGCTCCTGAACGTTTTGCAAATGAAACACTGTTCTTGCGACTACTTTCAAAAACAAGACACTGCCCACCATCTTCAAGAGTATCCAGAAGTATATTAATGGCATCATCCCGTGTTTGGGATTCAATGCGTTTTTGCGAACCATGGTAATTTATGTTCCCGTTAAGATAAACACCTTCATGCAAATCCGTTGGTCTCCACTCACTGAGCACCAGCTTTGCTTTGAGCCAGTCTGCTACCCTTCATAGGCATTTCCAACCGTTGCAGAAAGAGCGATAATCTGGCATCCGGGATTGAGTTTCATTAGTTTTGTGAGAGTTACCTCAAGTGTGGGGCCCCTGTTAGCTGAATCAAGCAGGTGTACTTCATCCACAACAATTGTGGTTATTTCCTGCATCCACGCAGTTTCATTACGCAGGAGGGAGTCGGTCTTTTCAGATGTTGCAACTATGATATCGTTTGAACCAAGCCATTCATCCCTTGACTCAAAATCACCTGTTGATATGCCAACCCCTGACTCCACCAGATTTTATATTGATTGATGAAAATGATCTGAATCTCTCAATCCCTCGCTTGCCAGAGCCCTGAGCGGCACTATATAGAGTGCTTTGCCACCGTTTGAAATGGCTTTTAGCATGGCAAGCTCTGCAAGAAGTGTTTTCCTGAGGCTGTAGGAATTGCAGCAAGCACATTGTTGCCTTCACAGTCCTTTTTCAATGGTTTCTGCCTGGAGATAAAGTTCCTCTATACCGGAACCCAGGTAGAAGCGAATGACTTCGTCTGGCAGGTCAAGAGATTCTATTTTCATGATAACTGAGATTTAAGAGAGTGTAATATTTAATTAAAATTGCCTGCTGTAAAAATGAAAATAAAAAGCATTTTACTGCTTTTAACCGCTTTCTTCGTATCTGCCACGTAATCATAAAGCAAAGCTGCAATCACAGCACCTGCAACAGGACCTATTATGTATTGGGAACTGCCACCAGAAATTAGTACCTCCCATGAGGAAATCCGCAAGATACGGTCCAAAGGTACGTGCCGGATTTAGGGATGAGCCGGTTATATTTCCAACTACTATAACGTCCGCAGCTACCACAAGACCAATGGCAAGACTGGCAAAAACCTGCTGGCGCTCTTTATCCACTGCCGACCCCATGATTGTCAGCATAAGGAAAAAAGGTTGCAACCGCCTCACAGAGTATGGCCTGACCGTAACTCACACCATCAAACATTGCCGTGGCACCAAGACCTGTATCCACAGCCCTGCTTCCCAGAATTGCAACAATAGTGAAGGATGCTAGAGTTGCACCAATCAGCTGGGCCAGAATATAACCTGGTAAATCCTTTGCAGGGAAACGTCCGATTGCCTATAATGCAATGCTCACGGCCGGATTGATGTGTGTGCCTGAGATATGACCGAAGGCATATATCATTGCGATTATCGCAATCGCAAAGGCAATACCAATAACAAACCACGCTGCGATATCAATACCCACAAAAAATGTATTTCCGTATAGTGTCTGATCTCGTATCAACAGGACAGTTGTAACAACTGATCCTGTTCCCAGAAAGACCAGCACATATGTTCCGATGAGTTCGGCAATGGATCTTTTTAACAGACCCGGTTCTGACATATAATCACCTGCCTGAAAACAAAATGTGCCTCAAAGAGGCACATCTGTGATCAAACTGCCTCCTGCCAGTTGCAGTACTTGCACTTGTAATCGAAGTAGTTGGCTGCACAGAACTTACAGGTACGTGCTGGTGAATGTGGCTCAGTCTTATGCAATGCAATGATGTTTGTCAGCATGGTAGCCGTGACAGGCTCACTTGTCAGCAGGCATGGGAAGTCAGCCAGACGCATAAGTGCTGAGAACTGGACAGTGATAGCACATGCAGGATATGTGTAACGCTGTGGCTAGTTAAGAACTTCGTTCTTTTCTATCGGACTCATGTCAACAGGAATACCCTGGACCATTCCACCCATACCTCTTGGCTTGTGGTCAATGATACGTTCACCCTTCTCTATAAGATCGATGAAGTCAACATTGTGAAGCTCGGCTGCTCCTCTTGTAGGATTGGCGGAGCACAAGATTGTGATATCTCTTCACCAGCAGGTCAAGGACCATCATGGTCGTGAAACCGTCCATCCAGAGGATCTTCGTGGTTGCGGCAGCCTGCGTCCGTTGCAATGGTCAGTGGGGAATACTCGTCTCTGAACTTACCCATAGCATTCTTTCATGGTTCCGTCCATGACATCAGTTACAGCATTGATGACAGCCATCACAACATCGTCCTTTGTCATGTTGAACATTGACTGGGAATGTGGTGAGCGACATCACCTACACCATATGCAGGAACAGTCACAATATTTCCATATGCTACTTCAGCATCCATTGCAGCTTTGATTGTAGGCTTCATCTTTTGCTTGTATTGACTCATGTATTTCTTCACATCAAATGAAGTGTGGCCTGCTTCGTCCATGAGCTTTGCCTGGGCAGCTACTGGTGCATCATAGACCATCTGAAGCATCTCAATTTCCTCTTTTACAGCCTCATCAGGAGTCTTGCCATTTTCTATGGCCATCTGGAATTTGGCACCGACACCATATGAAGTGTTCATTCCCCATGACTTGAGGAGAGTATGGCACGTTTGTTCCACAGGAATATCGGTTTTCTGAAGTATCCTGTTAACAACGTTGCTTGTGCTTCCTTGAACAAAAGCAAAGTCCACAACACAGGTAGGACCATAGAAACCTCCGTACCTTCTGATGGATTCTTTTCCTATTAGAGCCTCTGACCTGCCTATCCTGTCAATGAATTTTTCCACCGATTCTCTGAAAGCCGGATCTTCCTCATAAAGAATATCCATGATTGGTGGTGTCTGGTAATGTTCAACAAACGGATCATCCTCCGGCCTTACACTGTCTGTTAAGCTGGAAAGGACTTCATAATGCGTGTTAACTGAATTTATGTGCAGGCCAAAACCTCCTTGCACTGCTTGCCCTTTGGCTTCATCTTGTTAACTGCGTCAACATAGGTTTTGCGTCCTCGACTTTAAAAGCAGTACCACGCTTTTTGTTAATGGTACTGACTACAGCTTTCTGTGCATTCATGGCTTCTGTTGCCATTTTGTCGTATATCTCTTTCATGTTAGTCCCTTATTTTACTTGAAAGTGACAACTAATCCTGAAAGAAGCGCAATTACAAAAAATATTTAAAAATAAAACATACCCTGCGATATTTTGCAAAGCATTAAACTACCTGATTGCCCCTAACAACACTCCTTTTTCAGGGTGTTTCTTCACTCCATATAATAATTTCAGGTAATAGAAAATAAACATTTCTAAACTTTAATAAACCAGTTCAAAGTTTACAGCTGCATAAGCAGGAATAATAGAATGACAGGCATCATGGATAATTTTGATTAAAAAGGAGAGATATCTTTTGAGAAGAGCTGTTAGCATTGTTATTTTCAATATATATACATGTAGCATTTAATAATCTGAAATAAAGGATAAAAAGTAATTCTACAGATTCGAACAACAATAAACTCATATATTTAGATACTAATATATTTTAGAGATTGAATGGCAAATTATATAGGGATACCTGATTGGATTACATGGGAACTTCTCACAGCAGTAATAGTTATAATGATAATGTTGCTGACTGTTGCTTTTGCAAAACTGGTGGATCGTTTCCTTACAAAACAGTTTAGATGTATAAGCAAAAAAATGAACGTTGATCTTACAAGCTACAGGGTTGTAAGGCATACAGCGGTTGCTTCCATCTACCTTATAGGTATTGTTGTTATTGTAAACCTGATACCTTCCCTTGAAACTCTTTCCATTACACTGTTTGCAAGTGCGGGATTTGCAGGTATTGTCCTTGGTCTTGCAGCCCAGAGCACACTGTCAAATATAATATCCGGCATTTCACTTGCTGCTTTCCGTCCTTTCAGGGTCGGGGACCTGGTGACAATCAAGGATGAGTATGGACGAATCTCGGATATTACTTTAAGGCACACAGTTGTCAGAACATGGGACAACAGGCGTCTAATCATACCAAATAGTGTTATCAGTGAAGACGCCATCATCAACTGGTCCATTGAAGATCCCACCGTTAACTGGCCAATTGATATCGGTGTGAGTTATGATGCAGATATTGATCAGGCAAGACACATTATGCTTTGCGAAGCCAGAAAGCATAATAGTGTAATGACTTTCAGCCAGCTTAAAAACTATCATCCTGACATTAAAAAGGCAGACGTTACAAATGTCCGGGTTAAGGAACTGGGTGATTTTGCAGTAATTCTGAGACTTCTCATATGGATTGAGGACAGGGATATTGCTTATGACACAAGCTGCGATCTTAGGGAAGCAATAAAGAAAAGATTTGATGCAGAAGGAATTGAGATACCATTCCCATACCGTACCATCGTGTACAAGAAGGACATGCAGGCAGAAACCAGTTCAATAGAGGAAAAACAAGTCTCAGTTTAAATTAAAATGCATTAGTGGCATGATAACATGCCACCTTTTTCTGGAAAAATCAATCGTTACTCAGCTCACCGCTGAAGTACTTATCATAAGAAGCCATGTCGAAGTGACCGTGTCCACTGAGGTTAAACAGAATAGTCTTTTCTTCACCGGTTTCTTTGCATTTAAGTGCTTCATCAATTGCGCATTTAATAGCATGAGATGATTCAGGAGCAGGAGCTATTCCCTCTGTGCGTGCGAATTGTACAGCTGCATCAAAGACCTCAATCTGGTGGTATGAGGTTGCCTCCATGATTCCGTCTGCAACAAGTTTACTGACAATTGGTGATGCACCGTGGTACCTGAGTCCTCCTGCATGGATTGCAGGTGGGATGAATTCTGAACCAAGTGTGTACATCTTAAGCAATGGTGTCATCTGTGCCATGTCTCCGAAGTCGTATTTGAACTCACCTGATGTGAGGGTCGGACATGCAGAAGGCTCTACTGCTATGAATCTTGTGTTAGTCTTGCCTGCAAGGTTGTCCCTGATATATGGCAAACTTACACCGGCCAGGTTACTTCCACCGCCACAGCATCCGATAACAATGTCAGGGTAGTCCTCTGTTTTATCGAACTGTGCCTGTGTCTCAAGACCTACAACAGTCTGGTGCAAGCTGGTATGGTTAAGGACACTTCCAAGTGCATACTTGGTGTTATCGTTAAGAGCTGCTTCCTCGATTGCCTCACTGATAGCTATACCAAGACTTCCTGAAGTGTCGGGGTACATTTCACGGATTTTCCTTCCAAACTGTGTCTCTGTACTTGGGGAAGGAACTACGTTTGCTCCCCACAAGTTAATAAGTGACTTGCGGTATGGCTTCTGGTAGTAGCTTGAGCTTACCATGTAAACTTTACATTCGATATCAAAGTAGTTACAGCAGAGTGATAATGCACTGCCCCACTGGCCTGCACCGGTCTCTGTTGTGATCCTTTCGGTGCCTTCCTTCATGTTGTAGTAAGCCTGTGCAATTGCAGTGTTTGGTTTATGGCTTCCTGCGGGGCTGACACTCTCATTCTTGTAGTATATTTTTGCAGGGTTCCAAGTGCCTTTTCAAGCCTGTGTGCCCTGTGCAGAGGTGATGGTCTCCAGAGTGTGTATATTTCCCTGATCTCCTCAGGAATGTCAATGTATTTCTTGGAGCTTATCTCCTGGCTGATAAGTTCCTTTGCAAAAATGGGCTCAAGATCTGCAGGATTCATTGGCTCATTGGTTGCAGGGTTAAGTGGTGGTTCCACCGGCAGGTCTGCAAGTATGTTATACCACTGTTTCGGCATTTCATTTTCATCAAGTAAAATTTTAGTATGATCCATAGTTTGTACCTCTGTAAAAAGAGTGTCTATAATGTATATGTGAGTACATTTTAGTCTATTTAATGCTTTTGATTTGGCATCTTTAGAAAAAGACGTATAAAGAGCCTCAAAACAGATATGCATCAAGTAAAAACAGGTAAATTCTTCAAAAAAAGAGAATAAAAGAGAAAATAATATTCCCTTTTACTTATGTGTGTAATAAGCCACTACTTCACCGGCAACTGCATCGATCCTGCAGAAACCAAACCTTTCAAACTGCACAACATTGTCCAGTTCAGTAGCTATCTGGCTTTCACCAATTCCAGTGAATTCGCCTTCAGGTGAAAGAACCTTCACAGGAATACCTTCCATTGGTGCCCAGTGGATAATTCGCATTTTTTCTTTCTTCACAGACTCAATGGAATCACCAATATACTTAGCCTGCAATGGTTCTGTGGAAATAATCTCCACATTATACAGGTCCTTAAGTCTTATTTTGGAACCTGCTTCAAGCTTTTCAGCATCCTCACTGCAAATATTAACCTTGTTGTTCACCTTAATCTCACGGCATCCCCTGTCCTCTGTAGGATGAAGGGCAGGAGTCGTCTTGCATGGGTCTGTACCTGTAATTTCAAGTTCCACAGGATCCCAGACAAAGAAATACCTGTTTGCTGTAGAGTCCACAAGCTTGCGGTTTTCTGCATAGAGTGTATCCATACTGATGCTGATATCAGTCTCTCCTACACCCATTTCAATGAAGAACTTGCGTACTGCCTCAGGCAGGATACCTCTTCTGCGGAGTGCACGAAGGGTTGGAAGACGTGGGTCGTCCCAGCCTGAATACTCGCCATCCTCTATGGCCTTGCGCAATGCACTGGTACTGAACTTGCCAAATTCGTGCATCTTCACACGACCCCAATGGGTTGTTTTGGGATATTCCCATCCCAGATAACTGTAAATGTAGCCCTGGCGCTTCTCACTATCCATGAGGTCTTTTCCTCTTATAATATGAGTCATGCCAAGTTCATGGTCCTCAATGGCACCTTCAAAGTCAAGCAGAGGCCAGACACAGTATTTGTCATCGACTTCCGGACGTGGATGTGGGGTCTTGACTATCCTGAAAGCACCAAAATCACGCAGTGCAGGGTCTTTGTGAGTGATATCAGTCTTAATACGCAGGACTGCTGATTTTTCCTCGTACTCCCCGGAGACCATCTTTTCCCAGTGTTCCATATTCTCTTCAGGACTTGCATCCCTGTGAGGACATCCCTGCTTGGCATCCTTGAATTTCTTGAAATCTGCACCATCACAAAAACATACGTATGCTTTGCCCATTTCAATGAGCTTGCGTGCGTAATCATAATAGACTGGAATCCTGTCAGAAGCAATTACAACCTCATCAGGGTCTGCACCAAGCCATTTGCAGTCATCAACATACCAGTCATATGCCTCAAGCATGGGGCGCTTTGTCTGGGGGTCTGTGTCATCAAAGCGGATAATGAACTTACCACCGTATTTTTTCACATACTCTGAATTTACAACAATTCCACGGGTACTACCAAGTGTTGGAGGACCATTGGGGTTTGGTGCAAAACGCATGACAACTTTCTGCCCATCTTCAACGTCCAGGCTTTTAAGTCCCTTATCAGGTTCCTTTTTAGTGTTAAGCTCCTCAATCAGTTCAGGAGCAAGAGCTTCAAGGCGTTCCTGCCACTGCTCAGGTGTTTCCTTTGCAACTTCCACCAGTATTTCCTGAATCAGGGGAGTTACATCCTTGGCTTTTGGACGAAGGTGGGGGCACTCACCCATAACACGACCCATTACAGCACCAATCTGTGGTGCCTGGCCGTATTTTACAGCGTTCTGGAGTGCGTACTTTTCTATAGTTTTCTTATCATCATCAGTTAAACTCATTATAGATCTCCGGGAGAATCAAATTTAGCAGCTTAAAGCCTGATTGCCTCAGGCACTGCAATGATAGGTATAGTAGGTGAATTATTAGAACAGGACTTAAAATGTATGGTTCAAAAGTGTATTAAAAGCATTATCAAAATTTGTTGAGAACTTCGGATCAGAATGATCTGCCGAGTTCTTTGACTGTTTCTGCCATGCTGATAAGTTCGTCAATATCACTTTCAAAATCAGACAGGAATTTTTCCACAGCATCCCCCGCTACAGCGCCGTGAGAAGATGGCTTTATCAACTGTTCCTGTTCAAGTACCCTTAAGGAATACCTGACTTTATGGGTTGGCATACCGGTTTCTTCTGCCAGTTTCAGTATGCCTATTGGCCCTTTATTAATAACTACCTTTAAAACTTCCATGTGGCGGCGGGCAAGTTCAAGTTCCCCGTTAACCTGATCAAATAACATTATGCAACCTCGTTAATCAAAGTCCCAATTCCTTCTATCTCTACCTCTACTATGTCACCTGTGTGAAGTTCGCCTACTCCGGGAGGTGTGCCAGTTGCAATTATATCGCCGACCTCCAGTGTCATTACCCCTGAAATGAATTCAATCAGGTAGGGGATATCAAAAATCAGGTTTGAAATGTTTGAATCCTGCATAAGTTCACCATTTACACGGCTTACAATAGAAGCATTCTCTGGGTTGAAATCCCCAGTAGGAACTATAAAAGGACCCACCGGAGCAAAAGTATCAAAACTTTTAGCCCTTGTCCATTGTCCGTCCTTTTGCTGCAAATCGCGGGCAGTTACATCATTAAAACATGTAAATCCTGCAATTACATCATAAGCACGGTCATATGTGATATGCTTGCATTTTTTTCCGATTACGATGGCAAGTTCCGCCTCGTAGTCAACTCTATGGCTTATTTTTGGATACAGTATTTTACCCTTATGACCAATAACAGCAGATGGTGGCTTAATAAAAAGGATTGGCTCTTCAGGAACAGACAAACCAAGCTCAACTGCATGATCATGATAATTAAGACCAACACACACTATTTTGGATGGACGTGATGGAGGCAAAACCTCCAGGTCAGAAAGTTCATACTCTATAAAAGCGCAATCATGGGGAAGTACGTTATTGCCTTTTATCTCTCCGTAAAATACTTCATCCTTGCACCTGAATCGTCCAAACATTAGTGGAACTGTTTTGTTTTCATTCTAGATAAGTATGAGTGTCCGATAATTAGAAAACAGATAAATATATAAGTACTATTACAGATTCTGAAATTCTAATGATAATTCCCGTGCTGATACTTGCAATTGTATTTTTTCTTATTGCCATAAGACAGGTTGGAAATATACGACTTGAAATCTGGCAGATAATGAGTTTAGGAGCCATTGCAGTACTGCTGACTGGACAGATTTCAGTTACTCAGTCCGTCAATGCAGTAAACGTTGATGTCATGCTTTTTCTTTTCGGGATGTTCATCATAGGACAGGCCCTTGAATTAAGCGGATATCTTTCCCATCTTTCTTATCGTTTTTTCAGAAATGCAAAATCAATCGATGCTATAATTCTTTACATATTGTTTGGAATGGGATTCGCATCAGCTTTCCTGATGAATGATACGCTGGCAATAATAGGAACTCCCGTTGTATTGCTGCTGGCAAAAGAACATAATATTAACCCTAAAATATTATTGCTGGCACTTGCATTTGCCGTTACTACCGGCAGTGTGATAAGCCCCATAGGAAATCCGCAGAACCTCCTGATAGCTATTGAAAGCGACATGGAGAATCCTTTTGTGACATTCATGGGCACTTTACTTGTTCCGACTACCATTAACCTTTTTGTTGCCTATTTAGTTCTCAGATTGTCATTCAGGGAGCATTTCAGCTCATCCGCACTGACATATTCAAAACAGCCTATCACCGACGCAAAACTTGCCGGATTGGCCTCACTCGCGCTGAAACTGGTAGTATTGCTTGTCTGTGCCAAAATACTGCTGGCTTTAACAGGACTGCAGTTTGATCTCAAACTCACATACATAGCGTTGATTGCATCGCTACCAATACTGCTTTTCAGCAGGAGAAGAAAAGAGATATTAAATGGACTGGACTGGCATACGCTATTGTTTTTTGCCTCCATGTTCATACTCATGGAAAGTGTCTGGAACAGTGGATTGTTCCAGGCTCTAATCAATGGTACAGGTACTGATATTACCACCATTCCCATGATAATGGCAATCAGTGTTGTTTTAAGCCAGTTCATTTCAAATGTACCCCTGGTTGCCCTTTATATGCCTGTTCTTTCTCATTCCGGCATAACAACTGCTGGTCTGCTTGCACTGGCAGCAGGCAGTACCATTGCAGGAAATTTCTGTATTATGGGTGCTGCAAGTAATGTGATAATTATACATAATGCTGAACGTAAGGGAAAGGTTTCCCTGAGTTTTTTTGAATTTGCAAGAACAGGAATACCGTTAACTATCGCGCAGATATTTGTGTACTGGCTGTTTATCGGGTGAACTACCACCCTATAAATAGGGTGGCTTCCTGTTTCATTATCGAGTCCAACGACTCAACTCCACGGGCTTTAACTGTAGTTCCTACAGCACGATTGAGAATATTAATAGCGGCAT
>JAWKHE010000019.1:0-38044 GCA_041395005.1 Methanolobus sp.
AAGGCTCTCTGAGTTCTATGAGCGTGCAGGTGCAGTAAAATCACTTGCAGCAGAAGAAGGTTCAATTACAGTTATTGGTGCAGTATCACCACCTGGTGGTGACTTCTCAGAGCCTGTAACACAGAACACCCTCCGTATTGTAAAAGTGTTCTGGGCACTGGATGCAAAACTTGCGCAGAGAAGGCACTTCCCATCCATTGACTGGCTTACAAGTTACAGTCTGTACACTCAGGGTCTTTCTGACTGGTTTGCAGAGAACGTTGCACCTGACTGGGTACCACTCAGGGACCATGCAATGGATCTTCTCCAGCAGGAATCCGAACTTCAGGAAATCGTACAGCTCGTCGGTTCCGATGCACTTCCGGAAGACCAGCAGCTGGTTCTTGAAATCTGCCGTATGCTCAGGGAATACTTCCTTCAGCAGAACGCATTCCACCCTGTTGATACATACTGTCCATTCGACAAGCAGTACAAATTATTGAAAGCAATCTCCAAGTACAGTGACATGGCACAGGCAGCACTGGAATCCGGAGTACCAATGAAGGACATCCTTTCCGTAGAGTCCAAGGACGAACTTGCAAAGGTCAAATTCGAAGAGGACTTCGATGGTGCACTGAACACTGTCATGGAAAAGATGGACAAGGAATTTGCAGCACTTGGAGGCAACTAAGATGACCAAGGAATACAAGACTATCACAGAAATCTCCGGACCATTGATGTTCCTCGAGAAGACTGAACCGGTAGGTTACGGTGAACTTGTTCACATCAACCTTCCAGATGGTACAACAAAGAGAGGTCAGGTTCTTGACACCTCAAAAGATGTTGTAGCAGTTCAGGTATTCGAAGGTACAGGCGGACTCAACGAAGAGTCCGGTGTAGTGTTCTCCGGTGAGACAATCAAACTCCCTGTGTCCAAGGACATGCTCGGTCGTATCCTCTCCGGTTCAGGTGAACCACTGGATGGCGGACCACGTATCGTCCCTGAAGACAGGATCGATGTAAACGGTGCATCAATGAACCCATATTCAAGGATGCCACCAGAGGACTTTATCCAGACAGGTATCTCAACAATTGACGGAACAAACACCCTTGTCCGTGGGCAGAAGCTTCCTATCTTCTCCGGATCAGGTCTTCCTCATAATGAGATTGCACTTCAGATTGCACGTCAGGCAAAGGTTCCAGGTTCTACTGAAGATTTCGCAGTAGTATTCGCTGCAATGGGTATTACAAACGAAGAAGCCCAGTATTTCATGGAAGACTTCGAGAAGACCGGTGCTCTTGAGAGAGCTGTGGTTTTCCTTAACCTTGCAGACGACCCTGCTGTAGAACGTATCATCACACCAAGGATGGCTCTTACAGCTGCAGAGTACCTTGCATACGAACACGATATGCACGTACTTGTTATCCTTACTGATATCACAAACTACTGTGAAGCACTCCGTCAGATGGGTGCAGCCCGTGAAGAAGTACCAGGTAGGCGTGGTTACCCAGGTTACATGTACACTGACCTTGCATCACTCTACGAGCGTGCAGGTGTTATCAAGGGAAGGAAAGGATCAGTTACTCAGTTCTCAATCCTTACCATGCCTGGTGACGATATCACCCACCCGATTCCTGACCTTTCAGGATATATCACAGAAGGCCAGATTGTAGTTTCCAGGGAACTTCACATGAAGGGTATCTATCCACCAATCAATGTTCTTCCATCACTTTCACGTCTGATGAACTCAGGTATCGGTGAAGGAAAGACCAGAGATGATCACAAAGCAGTATCTGATCAGATGTATGCAGGTTATGCAGAAGGTCGTGACCTCAGAGGTCTTGTGGCCATTGTAGGTAAAGAAGCACTGTCTGAGAGAGACCAGAAAATCCTTGAGTTCGCTGACCTGTTCGAAGACAGGTTTGTCCGTCAGGGAAGAGATGAAGACAGATCCATCGAGGACACCCTCGAAGTCGGATGGTCAATTCTCTCTGAGCTTCCTGTAGCACTGCTTACCAGGATCGATAACAAGTATATTGATAAGTACCACCCTGCTCAAAAGAGCAACTGAGCTGGCAGGTGAATCAACATGGGCGCAAAAGATGTAAAACCAACTCGTTCCGAACTTATTGAAATTAAGAAGAAGATTAAGCTCTCCCAGAGTGGTCACAAGCTGCTCAAGATGAAGAGAGACGGTCTTATCCTTGAGTTCTTTGAGATCCTTGGTAAAGCAAAGGATGTAAGAACTGAGCTGGATGCCGCCTATGAAAGTGCTTCCCGCCAGATTGGTATCGCAAACGCTGTTGACGGTACAATTACCGTCAAATCCACAGCTTTTGCTCTTCAGAACAAGCCTGAGATTGAACTGGAAAGCTGTAACATCATGGGTGTTGTGGTCCCTAAGATCGAATCATCCAGTGTTAAGAAATGTATCCACGAGCGTGGTTACGGTATTCTTGGTACCAGTTCATATACCGATGAAGCAGCAGATGCCTATGAGCATCTTGTTGAAAAGGTCATCCTTGCAGCAGAAATTGAGACAACTATAAAGAAGCTTCTTGATGATATCGAGAAGACAAAAAGGCGTGTCAATGCTCTTGAATTCAAGGTAATTCCTGAGCTGCAGGAATCAATGGTCTTTATTCAGCTCCGTCTTGAAGAGATGGAAAGGGAAAACACTTTCAGACTTAAGAGGATTAAGGGATAATCCTCTGATCTATTTTTTTCATGACTCACGATCCTGAACCTCGACCTAATATTGTCGACCGTTTTTTTGAAAAATTAATGCAACCCGAGAACCTCGGAAGGATTCTCAGGTGGGCGTGGCTTATATCGCTACTGATGCTTGCACTTGGCTACATTATAATTTTCAGCAAAATATCAGATTTTATTAATTTTATCTGATTAAAAAAGAATTAATTATTCTTTTAGTGACCTGAGGGTCTCAAGCACTTTTTCAGCATGTTCTTTTGTCCTGACATTGTCCCATATTTTAGCTATGTTCCCATCAGGGTCAATCAGGAAAGTTGATCTTACAGTGCCAAGGTATTCCTTGCCATAGTTTTTCTTTGTTCTCCAGACATCATATTTCTGGTGGACACTGGTATCCTCATCAGAAAGCAGGGTAATTCCAAGTTCTTTCTTCTCAATGAACCTGACATGGGATTTCACGCTGTCCTTGCTGGTTCCAAGTATGACTGCGTTTTCCGATTCAAAATCGCCTTTTAATGCAGTAAAATCCTGGGCTTCTTTTGTACATCCTGAAGTGTTGTCCTTCGGGTAAAAGTACAGAACAGTCCATTTTCCTTCAAAATCCTTGAGACATACGTTGTTTTCATTCTGGTCCGGGAGGCAAAAATCCGGAGCTTTTTGTCCTTCTGTGAGTGAATTCCTGCTCATAACCATTTCTATGTAGCTTTTCATTTAAAGACTTTAAGAAGAATATGGTTAATTCCATACCATTCTGGTATTTTTAGTAGGGAGTTGGGTTGGTTACCAAAATTCGGCGGCAAAGTTGTAAGTTGAATCGGGCCAACCCTTATGCTTACATAAGGAATGTTACTATATAATAGCGAGGGTAGTCTATATATATAGGACTATAAACACAATAAAGCTCCTCTATATTCATATATAGTGCGAAATGTTTAAGAATTACTAATCACTTCCTTTGATGGGGAAAATAATGGAAAAACTAAGAATCCAGAATCTTTCTGCAGGATTTGACGGGAAACCTGTTCTTTCAGATTTCAACCTTTCTGTCACAAAAGGTGAAAAAATTCTTATCAAAGGCAAATCAGGAATAGGAAAATCAACTCTTTTCCGTTTAATCATGGGTTTCGAGGTACAGGACTCAGGTGCAATATATGTTGATGGTGTTCCTGTGGATTCCGGAAATATCTGGGACATAAGCAAATTGTTACGTATCCCAGGATACGGATATTGCGGAAGGAAAGGTTAATGTCCTGATTGATGAGGTTTTTTCATTTAAGTCCAACCGTGAGAATTTAGATAAGATTCAACTTGAGGAATTGCTGGCATCCCTGTCCCTTAACCCCGGGATACTCAACAAGGATTATACGAAACTTTCAGGTGGGGAAAACAACGCATTTCCATTATCCTGGCACTTCTTTCCGGGAAGGATGTTTTCCTTCTGGACGAGGTCACAGCAGAACTTGACGTCTTCCTGAAAAAAGAGGTTGTGAATCTCTTTTTCTCAAATCCTGAATGGACTGTACTTTCCATATCCCATGACAGGGAGTGGGAAACTGATGCTATGAGATTATTGATTTTTCAGGAGAGCTTGGTTAATGGAAACTTATGATATAAGCCTGGAAGGTATGTTTTTTTCATTCCTCTTGCTTCTGATACCAGTTATTATCAGCTATTATATGGGTCTGGAAACTGATTTCCCCGACACTTGAAAGTGCAGTCAGGATGGTCCTGCAGTTGTTATTTGTAGGTGTTTCCTGACATTTCTCTTGACATAAACAATGCAATACTGAATATTGTCTGGGTTTTTGTTATGGTTTTTGTGGCATCCCATACCGTATTGAAAAATGCCGAACTAAAAACAAAAAACCTGCTTCCAATGCTTGTACTTTTCATGGCAGTAACAAATTATGCCATGCTGCTTTATTTCAACAGGTTCATAATAGACCTCAGCCAGCTCTTTGATGCGCGGTATTTCATTCCCATAGCAGGTATGGTGCTTGGTAATTCCCTAAAAGCTAATGTAATAGGCATGGAGCATTTTTGCAGTGAGATACAGAGAAACGAGAACCGGTATCTTTTCCGTCTTTCAATGGGTGCTGAAAAGAAAGAGGCACTTGCCCCCTTATTTGCGCAAGGTATGAGAGTTGCGCTAAAGCCTACAATTGCAAATATGGCTACAATAGGCATAGTTTTCCTTCCAGGGATGATGACCGGACAGATACTTGCAGGTGCAAGTCCCCTTGTTGCCATAGAATACCAGATAGCCATTATGCTTGCAATTTATGTTACAACAATGGTAAATGTGTTTCTGGGTGTGCTTGTCCTTATCCAGAGGGGTTTTGATGATTATGGAATGTTCAAAAAGGAAATGCTAAGAAATCATGATTTCTGATTTCTCTTAATAAAGAGCTAGTTTACACCGCTGCTTAAGTGAAGTCCTATAACTCCTATACCAATCAGTGCAATGAATGCTATTCTTACAGGTGGCATGGGTTCATGGAACCAGAAATATCTATCAGTGAAATCATTGCAACTCCAAGCCCTGCCCAGATGGCGTAAGCAACACTCACATCGATTTCCCTGAGAGCAATGGTAAATGAAATAAAGCTTATTCCATAGAATACAAAAATAAGTATGGATGGTACTGGTCTTGTAAATCCTTCTGAGAGTTTCATGCATGTGGTGCCACATATTTCAAAAATGATCGCAAAGGCAAGGTACAGGTAACTCATATTTTCACTTTATGGCATATTGTATTAAAGACTACTTAAGTTACTTTACATTAATTATTTGGTGTAAAGCGTCAGCTTATAATAATATCCAACATGATTTTTTGTAATCTGCAGGTGTTAAAATGGTATTGTTAACTATAATCGCATGTCGCATGTTTGAGGATGAGATCATCCATATAGTTGAAAACGATTCTTCCATAAATAAACTGCTCGTAATAGATAATTCTGATTCTTCCGGGATGGTGGACAAACTGAATGAGGCAGGTTGTCGTTTTTCCCTGATAAAGGAGAATGAGTTATCCAGGCAGGCTGATGGTGAAGATTTGACTCTTCTGGTGGAGATGCTTGAACTTGCCCTGCATTCCAGGCCTGAACACCTCAAAGAAGTAGTTTATTCCAAAGCACGCGAGATGGCAGAATATTCAAGTGGGATATTACTTTTTTACGGCTTATGTGGCAATGTTCTGGGAAAAGTCGACACTGAGCTTTCAGAACTCCCATGTCCTGTGCGCATACTCAAAGAAAATAATGGTGATGTTATCGACGACTGTATTGGCGCAGTCCTGGGTGGCAGGGCAGAGTACCTTGCAAAACTTAAGGACTTTAATGGTGTAGGTACTTTTTTCATGACTCCTATGTGGGCAGCCCACTGGCGTGAGATGCTTGTGTCTGCAGGGATGACTCCAGACGCCGATGACATAAAGCTCTCAAAATTTGTATTTGATTATGCAGGCTACAGGAATGTTGCTAAAATGGATACAGGACTTTATTATGAGAAAGAGTTTGAACCAATGGTTGATGAGTTTGCAAAGCTTTTTGATTTTAACATAATCGATATGAAAGCAAGTCCAGATTTACTTGTGCGTTGCTATGAGCAGCTGAAAGATGAAATTTCAGTTTAATGAAATCAGAAAGGATTTTCCAAAAAATAAATGGATAACAGTCATTATCCATTATTCGGGATCATACGCATGTATGTTTATTCTCCTTTACTGTATGTCCTGACAGATTCGATCTTTTCCCAATCATAGTAGGTGTTGATTTTCTGACCGTCAGTATCCTCGGTAATGCGTACAAACTGCTCGCCAAGGAAAAGAGCTACCTTTTCGTAAATTTTTCCTTCGTTTACCTGGATGTTAACTCCTTCCCTGAGTTTCCTGGACATTGTTCCATGGAGCGGGGAGGATGCGTATTCAAAGACTTTTTCCCATGTGTCTTTCATTTTTTCACCTTTCAATTTAATGTGGTTTTTTCAATTCTGTGCCTGTATGAAATTAATCATACATCGGATTCCTATGTGCGATTATTTAGTATAAAAAAGTTACTTCTATTTCCGATAGTGAATATGAGAAATACTATGTACTAAGCTAAAAACAAAAAATATCCTTTAAATGGTTTTTCAAAAAATGTTTCTGGTAAAAATAAACGTAATTCAGTCAAGATATTCGTCTCTTCTGGGAGAAAATACTTCGACTGCAACAGTATCTTCAATAATCTTTGCTTCATGGGGGACATTTGAGGCGATGTTCCATGAATACTGCGGAAACTTCATGCGTTTTCCCACCAATTGTCAGCAGCATTTTTCCGGAAACCAGGTAACCGGTCTGCTCGTGCACGTGTTCATGCAATGGGAGAAGACTTCCCCTGTCAAGTAAAAATTCTGTCATCAGGGTTTTTTCACCGTAGGCCACTGTTTTCATTTTGATTCCGGGCAGTATTTCCTTATAGCCTGAACTCTCATGTTTTCTGAACATAATCAGGAAAAGAAACTGTACGGATTTATATTTTTTGAAAAAAGCAATTTGGGATGATCTTTCCCCTCTTACGGGCAAAGATCTCCACTCCTGTCTTCTCTATATCAGCATATGCTAAAGGAAGACCTTAAGAATTCAACGCCATGTGCTGCTCGTTTTGATGTCATCGAACAGCAGCTTTCTGCCTGTGTATCTGCGCAGTTAAATTCTTTCCAAACTCTGAAATGTCTGAAACGCTGTTGCGTTCTTCTTGACAATTTCCACTCCATTTTGATTTCTCCATTTTTAAGACTTGATAGTCTTTTGCTTTTGAGCCCCTTGCGGGCTACCCTATCCAATTAAGTCATCAATCTTTTAACATATAAGTTAAACGCATGTGATTTTCATAAGTCATTGTTATTTTTCAAGTCTTTATCAGGGTACTTATATATGTTGATGAATTTATCCTGCTGAAAGAGAAAATCAATAAATTGTGCTTAAAATTTTAATGAAACGGACATTTTGACAAAAGAAATATATAGTACATAGTGGCAGTGCATTACGGTATATAAGAATGGTATTATGTTTATTGCATAAATTGCGGTCAAACTACAAAAAAATATTATCCGGGAAGGCTTACAATATCGTTTTAAATTTTCCTTTTTCCTTGTATCATCATCATGGCAAATGAATGTACAGGGTATGTTTTCTTCAGTTTTTCGTGGGTTGCTTCTTGTTTGATGAATTAGGAAAGTTATCCTTAGAGTTTTCCAATTTTCATCTCTAAACTTCCCACCTCTCTTTTACTTAACACATACATTGTCTGATCAATATCTGCTATGTTAATCTTTTCCTGCACAATGCTGTTCAGAGTGTCACTTTTTCCCTCTGTTTCCAATAACTTTGCTATATAATAAAGGGAAATTTCCATCCCGGAAATGATAATATCTTCACTCTCTTTTCTATCTGATCATGGGTGTAGTAGCAGTAAATAGTGACTTTATCCTTTGTCTCAGGTACAAAAAGCTCTTCTTCTAATAGAGATGAATGACTTTATGAAAAAAGTCCATCACTAAGAATAACTTTCAATTTTGCATCTTTTTTCTGATGTTGTCAGTATTTGCTCTTATCAGATGGAGCAACTTTGTGACGAGTTTTCACCTTCAAGTGAAATCTTTAACTGACATAGTTTTTCAGGTTTTCCGAGCACTATGCACTGATCACCTGCCATTAATCTTGTATCACCAGCTGGATTTTCGATGATTTGTTCTCCTCTTTTGATGGCCAGCACAGTTGTACCGTACAAATTCCTCAAATCTGTCTCTTTCAAAGTGCATCCGTGAAGAGCACTATCTTTATCAATTTTAAAAGAAGTAACGTCTACACCGGGCAATTCATCTTTAAGGTTAAATACTTCTTTCTTTTTCTCAATAGAATGTTTTCTCAGCATGGAATACCCATTTGCACGTATTTCCCTTGTGAACTTGTAGATATCCTCTTCAGGTACAAGGTACTTTTTTAGAAGGCGGCTGAAAATCTCTACAGAAGTTTCGTATTCTTCAGGAATAACTTCGTTGGCACCAATCTGGCTGAGTGTTCTGATCTCGTTCATATATCGCGTTCTTGCAATTATGTATATTTCAGGATTCATTCTTCTTGCAACATTTATTATTGCCCTTGTTGCGATGAAATCAGATATACCGACGACAAGTACTCTGGCAGATTTTATATTTGCGGAATCAAGAACAACTTCGTGAGTTGCATCTCCATAGTATATTCTCTCTCCCTGTTCCTTTTCATGACGCACTGTTTCAGGATTTGTTTCTATGATGACATAAGGAATACCTGCTGTTTTTGCAGCATTTGAAACAGTTTTTCCATTGAAGCCATAACCTATAATTATAAGATGATCCTGCAATTTTTCATCTTCTTTGACTGGTGTCATGCTTTTTGAGTATAGTCCATTGATGAACACTGGATTCTTAGTCCTTTCCAGGACCTTGCGTGAGAAATCATGTGAAAATGTCATTACAAAAGGCGTGGCTGCCATTGTAACTATAGAAACTGCAAGGAATGTCTGGTACAGGTCGTCATTGAGTAGTCCGAATTCCCGGCCAAAACTTGAAAGGATGAAAGAGAACTCTCCTACCTGGGACAGGGTCAGTCCTGTAATAATGGTTGTTCTCAGTGGATATCCTAGAATAAATGTAACAAGTCCTGATGTAGCAGATTTCAATAAAAGAACCACTACAGCCAGTATTAGTAGAATGGTGATATTATCAAGGAAGAAACTGACATCCATCAACATTCCGATAGATACAAAGAAGAAACTTATGAACACATCCTTGAAAGGCAGCATATTACCGATTGCCTGATGACTGTATTCTGACTCTGAAATTATCAATCCTGCCAGAAAAGCCCCAAGTGCAAGTGAAAGACCTGCTTTTGAAGTAAGCCATGCTGTTCCAAATACGGTGAAGAGAATAGCCAGCAGAAATAGTTCTCTGTTTCTTGTCTTTGCAATCCTGAATAATAGTTCAGGCATTATCCAACGGGCACTGATTATTACGAACAGAATGATTCCAAGTCCTTTTAGAAGGAAAGTGATGGTACTGTCATCAGAGTTCGAAGGCACCCCTGCAAGAATAGGTGCCAGAAGAATCATGGGGACGATAATGATATCCTGGAAAATGAGTATTCCCAGCGAGATCTTGCCATGAGGTGTAGGCATTTCTCCTTTTTCCTGTAGTAGTTTGAGAACAATGGCTGTGCTGCTCAGGGATACCAGGAATCCGAGAAAAACAGCAGTACCCGAACTGTAACCCATATATAAGGAAATATAATAGACAAGTATTATGGTACTCACTACCTGCAGGCCTCCACCCACGAGTACGAATCTTTTTATCTCCCAGAGTTCCTTGATGGACATCTCGACACCGATGGTGAACAGCAGGAGAATTATTCCAAGCTCAGCAAGTATCTCTACCTGCTCTACTTCATTGATAATACCGAGCATATGAGGCCCTGCTATTATTCCGGTAACGAGGAAACCAAGGACAGGGGATAATTTTATTCTATGGAATATCAGTAGTATAAGTATCGACAATCCAAAAATAATTTCGACATCAGTGAACAATGCCATTTCCATATTACTAGCCATTCTTATCTTATCAGAATTAGCGTTATTATAAAAAAAGTTTATTGGTTTTGGCACCGGCAAGAGGTATAAGGATTAGCCAGTGTGGAATATGTCTCTATTGAAACTGATGGTCAATCTGTATTTTTAATATGAAAATTAGGAAGGGCTTAAAGTCCAGCCCTCTCAACAATTACATCTGCCACTTCAGTTGCGCTCTTGAATGGAAAATCTTCTGCTGTAAGAAGTCCTCCTGCCTCTCCTGCTGTAACTGAAACATCTCCTGACTTGCAGGTTGTGTCTGCTCCTGCAGGGAATGCTGCAAGTAATTTTTCAGGACTCTCGATTGGGAATGTTGCATCTGCAAGTCCACCGACTATCTGGCTGTGTATATCTTCTTTTACGCTCATATTCTTTAGTCTCCTTTATTTCTGATACTTTTTTAGGTTGGATGCTGGTGTTTTTCTCCGGAGCGTGTCAGCAATACCTAATACGATGGTTTTTCATATATACTTAATCTGCATTGCAGTATACTTAGTATTCTTCACTACACCACAATAACCTCTGAATATAATACACAAACCTTTTATCCAATAATTTCCTATGTATTCTTATGATTCCAGATTCCGATTATGAGTCAGAGCTGACTGATATCAAGCACATGCTTTCTGACATTCATAATGACATCCGTTCATTCATGGACTCGGCAAATCACCAGCATCTTGATTCAGTCATCAGTAATGTAAAGGAAGACTACTCAGGAGTGATTGTAAGGCATCTTATGGATGATGCAACCAAGGGTCTTGAGAAGAATATGGTTAAAAAATGTGAGATGCGTGGAGACTGCAAGACTCTTCTTTCAAATGTATTGCAAAAGAACGCAGGTCTCATAAAAGGCGGTTCTGTAAAAGAGGCTTCCATTGAGGAAAATCGCCTTGAGCTTAAGAAACTCCGTACGATGGTTCCCTACAACAAGTGTGATATATGTTTTGCAGAGGCTTCTGATATTCTCACAAGACAGGTAACACTGATGCGTTCCATGAAAATATATGAAACCAACAAGGAAAAGCGTCAGGATTTGAGCCAGCTGCCGCCAGAGGAAGTAGTTGATAATATTCTGGAACCACTCTGTCACCAGAAACGCTTTGATATACTGAAAGCAATCTCAGGTGAAACTAAAAGTTTCTCAGCACTTTCAAAGCTCACAGGACTACGTGGAGGAAATCTTCTTTTCCACCTTCAGAAACTGATTGAAAAAGGTATGATCATCCAGCGCCACGAAAGGGGTGATTATATGATCACTGGCAAGGGATTCAGGGTCATGGAAGGTGTAAACAGTATATATTCAGCACTTAATCCTTCAGATGACGAGAAAGAAATTCAGGAATGAAAATCACCTGTCAATTCCTTTTTAATATGGCAACTGCCACCATAATCAATGTCATGGAAACCAGTATCCCAAATCCGGGAGCAGTACTATTTTTTCCTTTTCCTTCTTCTATTACTGAGCTGAACAGTTCCTCAGCCATTTCAAGGTTTTCTGCTGTGCGCTTCATATTGTGAATTCCAAAACTTCCATCAGATTCCACTTCTCTGACGTAGAAAAGGGCATTGTTGTAATTCGCAAACTGCACTTCGTATTTTTCATTATCATCTATCATTGTAAGGGCAATTCTGGCATTTTCCTCAAGCAGTTCCATTTCATGAAGTTTCTTTTTTGTCTGTTCCTGGTTTACTGTTATGATGTTGGAAAGTGAAACATCATGACACTCGTCGCATCCACCTTCAGGTGAATTTTCATTATGGCCTGTCACATGGCATTTTTTACATTTGTTTCCGGAATCAGGATCTGACAGAAGGGTTGCATTAAAATCGAAGGAGTGGCCTGTAAGGATTGTTGTGTTATCTTTCAGGATTGTTGCCATATGGCAGTCGATACATTCAAGATTTGCAGCATGGATTCCATTGTTGAATATAGAGTCATTGTAGAATTCCCATTGTGTATATCTGATACCTTTTGTATTTCCATCAGGTTCAAGTCCTTCGGAACTGTGGCAGTTCATGCATAGCTGGTTTGCTGTTGTCCTGATACGCGTTTCATGAGGTGAATGGCAGGCAACACAGGTAATCCTCCATTCGCGAATATTTTCCGGCTCAAGGGTGATGTTTTCTGTTTTTTTGTATCCTGCACTTTCCTGGATATTTAGAATACCAGCATCTGTGCTTGGCAGGCAGGTACTGTTCTCAAGCACAGCAGGGTTTTCGATATCAAGTGGAACTGAATGGTTGAGTATGCTTTCCGTAGACTGTTCATAAGTAAGGTACTCGTTCCATTCTCTATATATATCCTGATGTCTTGGTTCATGGCAGTTTATACAGATCTCTGCCGAGATGTTTGTTTGTGGAATTGTTTCTGCACTGTTTTTTATGTGTAATTCAAATATTTCATCAGTGGACTGATGGCATGTTTTGCATTCAGGGGAAATGTTTTCCAGACTTCATGGTGTGGGGAATTATTCCAGTAATCATATTCTTCCGTGGCATGTTTTACAGTCCTGAACTGATACTGCATTTGCAATTAATGTTGAATTGATAATAAGTAAAATGAAAACAAAGGCTAACTTTGTTATTCTCGTATCTGCAGTCACTTCCATTTCTATTAAAGAAATGCTACTAAACAGCATATAGTTATTTGTATGTGAGCAGAAGGTTTACAGCATTCCTTACGGTGTCACTGAAACTCAAAATAATTGTAAAAAGAGTCCTGTGGAGTATGTGCTACTTCACAGGTTGAAAGTAGTAAAATATCAGATTTGTATTTTAATATCTTTTAGGTCTGTGTTTCTGGAACATTCCCTGCAGTATACAGGTCTGTCTTCAGCTGGCTTGAAAGGCACTTCTGTTTCCTGGCCGCAGTCTGAGCATGTTGCCTTGTGCATTTCTCTTGGACCGCTGTTTTGCCTGAAGTTTCCACCTCTGCCGCCTCCATGGCCACCACTACGGTTTCCACCTTTGAAACCACCATCGTTTCTTCTGTTTCCATCTTCTTGAACCGCCTCTAAAGCCACCGCTTTTATCGTCTCTCATATTTATATTTCCTTTGTTGTTTATTTTGACATGTTAACACTGAGCTAAGATTTCGCACGATTCGTTCTTTCTGATTCAGACCAAGTCTACAACTGTTGCAGTTGGAACATAGTCACAACTATCCAGTAAGGTTATTTGTGATTTCCGGGATATCGCTGGTTGTGATGCTATGGCAGTTTTCATTGAGACGGGAACCTCTTATCCCGCAATCTATACGATGCACTCTTGTTAGCAATTAACCTAAAAGAAGTAGCCAAATGGAATTATCCTTTTCTTAACCCGCAACTAAGTTAACTGTCATACTGATCAAGGGCTGTTAAATATAAAAAGCTATTCATATTGTTAATTTGCATTTTTTACTATTAAACCAGTTTCAGGTTTTTTCGGGTAAAAAGAGTTTTTTTCTGCATCTAATCAACACAGGAGGTAATTTTACCTTATTTTTATACATTAAGGATGCCTGTAAAACCATAAATGGAATCATACTGGTGGCAGCAAGCAGTATCCGGAGAATGTACTGGAGCATAATGATAATGTTTTATTGGAACTGTGGATTCGACCTCAGTATCCTTTAGGGCACAATCTTAAAATAAATTGTTAAAGTTTAAAAGTTAATAAAAAAAAGAGTGGTTGAGAGGTTTAGACAGGTCTTCCGACATCTGTTACTGTAACGCTCTCGACGCCTTCTACTGCTGCAAATGCTTCCTCTACTCCTTCGGTACCGCCTTCTCCGTCACCTACAATGACGACCATGACGATTGCCTTAAGTCCGAATGCAACAGGTTCTATCTCGTGAGTTCCGTATTCTGCACCTTCAGGAAGTGCTGCGATCAGTCCATCCTTAAGGTTATCGAGATCTACATCAACGCCAGTAGGCATTATCTTCATTGTTGCTGCAACTTCTCCCATTTATATCACCTCATGCTCCTTTAAAGCCGCATTTTGGACATGTGTATGGGTTGCTCTGCTGCCTGCAGCTTGTACATCTTCCGAGCTCTCTACCACAAACTGGGCATGGGAAACGTACGTATCCGGTTTCCACAAGTCTCTTGTTACATGTGGTACAATTATCAACTTTATTTGCCATTTAGAATCTCCTTACTGTGAGTAATGTGTGATTAATGTAAATACTGAAAAAATCAGCATGTCAATGATTTCAGTACATACGCAGTATATAATTTAAATATTCCCCTTGATATGTGTGCCTACAACATTTTTTCCAATAACAGCATCAATAACCCTTTCAGGGTAAAGTCCGTTAATAACGACACAGTCCATCATGTTCTCCATGAGAAATCCCGGAAGAGAACTGTCAATGCAGGTAACTCCCATCCTTGAAAGTTCCTTTGCAGTCATCCATTTCTGGACAATATCATCTGCCATGACTCCGTCAACATCCGTTACCTTGACAAAACGGGAATTCGTTTCCCTTGCAATCCATGCCCCTATGGTGTCAGACGTCACGTTCCATGAATGGGGCAGCCTGTCACTTTCCCTGAGAAGCCTGTAAGGGAGCAGTACAGAAACGCCAGGTTTCAAATTGTCAATATCGTTAACTGCACTTATGCCAGTCTTGTCCACAAGATAATAGGCGTATTGTTCCATTGACAGAATTGCCATCCAGTGAGATGCATCATCTCCTATGGAACACTTTTCACTTATTGACCTTACATGATTTGCAAAGACTCCTCCGCCGGGCACTATGAGTATGGAGTGCTTCTCATCCTTTGAAAAATAGTCCTGCAATGACTTTACTATGGAAGGTGAGTCTTTCATAAGACTTCCTCCAAGCTTGACTACAGCTTTCAATATACCTGACCCCCTGCACTATCCTATAAGACGATTATTTGCCCGTTTAAATATCTGTCATGATTCGTTTTATTCTTTTCCCGGTAGTCTCATTCATCTTCAAGAATCTTTGCTGCAGCATAGGCCGGGAACACCTTGGAAATATCAGCTCCCCATCTGTCAGCAACGGAAATACATTCAAAATCCAGTCTTTTTGCAGCCTCTTTTATCATGAATTCCCCGAGTCCTGCAGAAACTATTTTATTAAGCCCATTCTTCTCCGCAACAACTGAGATTGCTTCAGCCAGAAGGCTTATCTGTTTTTCTTTGACCTGCTCTGCTATATTGTAAATCTCATCTGCTGATATCTCTGAAAGATCGGCACAAACTACACGTGCAAGCCTTCTCATGGCCTCCGTCCTGCTTTTACCTGCACCATCTGCGGTTTCACAGGTGTAGAGTTCTTCGGTGATATCTCCCAGCAGGAGGTATGCGTCAGCTGTAGTTGAAAAAAGCTCTGATGCGATGTTACAGTTTCCATCTGCAACATTTACTTTATCGAGAATGTATGCAAGGTTTGTTCTTAGTGTTCCTGCATAGAACAATTCGTTACGGACAAGTCTTGAGAAGTCCGTTAATCCTGCAACATGTTTTCCGTCTCTTATGGGTACAATATCACTGGTAGTACTTCCAACGTCTACGAAGATACAATCCCCGATCTCAGATCCTATTAGTCGTGTAGATGCTGCCCAGTTTGCTGCGGCAAGGTCTCTCAGGTTTCCTTCCCCATCATAAAAATGTCCGTTACTGTCAATGTATCTGACTTCACAATCAAATGCGTCATTTACAGAACGCATTATAAACTCTATTCCCTGGAGCTTGTCTTCAAAACAATCCGCGAGTTCTCCGGTCATGACAACGCTGACCATATCCGGTTTTAAATCTTCTGCAATGTCCTCAAGGGAAGAAGGCAGTGTCGTGTCCTTCCACAACGGTATATAATGCAGTTCTATTATCTCCCCGTCGGATGAAGCTATTTTTGTGTTTGCTCCACCAATGTCAATTCCGATTATTCTCATATGATGTCCTCAATGTCATCTTTAGTGAAAGAGCACTCTCCTTCAAGGCTCACTGAATCCGGGAGAGTACCAAACATATTCTTTAGCAGGAGTTCGCCTATTTCACAGTTAAGGGTTTTAACAAGTCCAAATATTGCTGTTGTCGGACGGGGGTTTACGTCAATAACATATGGCTTATCCCCGTAAATAACATCAATTCCCACAAGGCCGCTGCATCCCAGTACATCGACTGTTTTTATTGCAGTTTCAAATATTTCCTCCTGATAATCCGCCCTGTAAGGTATCTGGTTTCCTTTGTATTCAAATATTGTATCATTATTGCTTTCTTTTATATCAATTAGCTGACGGTTAAGGCTCAAAAGTAGTGTTTTTTGCCCGCATACCAGGCTCACACTGAGATGTTCACCTTCGATATATTCGGTCAGGATATATTCTTCCCCATTGTTGGCCTGACTGCACCCTGATGATATTCTGACTCCTTCTGATGCACATCCGAATCTTGGTTTTCTCACAAATTTCCCATCAAAATCTTCATCCTTCCTTTCAGGAATAGTTAAAGGAACACTAATTGACTCTGCTTGGAGCATTTTGGTGCATTCCAGCTTATCTGCACAAATTCTTACGGATTCTGCCGGGCACCCGAGGTTCACTGTATTCTTCTCTATAATATCTGTCAGATCCCCGAGGAGTTCATCAGGTCCGATGACAAGGGCAGCGTCATTTATTTTTGCAGTTTTCGCAAGTACTGATTCAAAAGAATTCTCATCAGAATGGATTGTTTTTCCGCTTTTAATGGTACTTCCTGCAGTGAGATATGTAACCTCATGTCCAAGTCGTTGGAAACTGTCTGCCAGGGTGTTTATCATGGCTCTTCCCTCAAGCAGCAATGTGCCTTCCAGTCCGATTCCCATGGCGTATTCAGCAAGCAGTATTTTCATGTTGGATGCAACTGCATTATTTAATAAATCCTTTGCTATTTACAGTATCAAAAACAGATATGGTTTTTATCTTTGCGTAAAAGGCGTTTGAAATTTCAAAGGCTTTAAAATTTGAAAAGGCTCTTAAATTTACACCGGAGTTATGTTATATATCGGTTAAGACTATGGAATAATAGCTATTGAGGTCAGTTTGGTGTTCTCAATTGCTGATATGAGCCAGTTGGTATGCAGGCTACTGTGAAGTGGTGGCGCCTAAGAAAAGGTACTTCATATGGGACCATGAAGTAAAGTGCCCGGGTTGGAAAGGGTTGAAAACTAGAGGAGCAATATCACTATGCTTTGGTGGTGGTTGAAGGGGACATAGTGATCCACTCCTCTTATATACTCTTGGGACAGGGAGGATTTATAGTTTTCTTTTTAAAGGTCTTAATTTTAAAATAAAAATCATAGAATCCTTCTTTTTTACAGCATTATCTGCAGTATTTTTTCTGAAATAAAATTTTTTCATGAATGTAATTAATGGATTTGAAAAATCATTGCTTTGTTTCCATAATTGTCCTGTCTTATAATGCAAAGGAGTATGAAATTATAACGCCGTTATAATTTATCCAGTGCTTATCATTTTCTTTCAATTTGCGTTATATATTATGAACACTAATTGAAGGATTGTCGGGAAAGCTCCTGATCCGATAGGGATTACGCGGATTGGGGAGTGGGAAGTTCCTGGTAAGAATTAGCAAACAACCAAGCCGACCGCCCTGGTGGGTTTTGTTTGCTTTGGGAGTGGAGTAAAATAACGGATAAAGGATTAGGTATCCAGTCTTAATTGTTTGGGTCTGTCTGAATGAGACTTATCTCTATGATACTACTCAAATGATAATATGGCCAGATGCCTGAATAAATGTCTCGAGGGGGTAAAAATGGGTTCTTTAACCAGATGTCCGGAATGTAATTCGGAGTTTGATAATGAAATAGGGGATGTACAAATTTGTAAAGTATGCGGATACTGGACAAGGAAAGACACTGCCAGGATGGAGTCAGTAATGCTTTATGAGTGAGGGTCAAAAAATGGCAAACGAAGTAACCATTAATTGTAAACGTTGCAGGAATACTCTGAAAAAACAGAAACTTGGTACAAATTTTATTTACTATTGCTCGCACTGTGGTTGTATGACAAGTGCAGATTTAGCTTCAAACCACATTTAAGCGGGCAATCTTTACTTATTTTTATTCATTTCTAATAATTAAAATCTATAGAGTCCTTGTTTTTTATGGAAAAAGTTTATGCTGGCAGGATACATATATAAAAACAGAGGAGGAGATATGTATTAGCAGGCGTTCACTTCTTGATGTAATTTTTATGTCAGAAAAAAGAAAAAACCTTCTTTTACTTCTCAGGCACAGACCACATAAAATGGATGAGATTATTGGGATTCTTGATGTCACTCGCCATGCAATCCTGCCACAAATCAAAATCCTGTCGGATAATGGCCTTATTATCAAGAAAAAAGATGTCTGTAAGCTCACGGAACTTGGGGATATTGTTGTAGAGGATATGTTTCCCCTTGTATGTACTTTGGAAGTTCTGGAGGACAATTTTGACTACTGGGTGGGACATGAACTTGATTCAATTCCTCCAGTCCTGCTCAGAAAAATCAGGGATCTTAAAAACTGCAAGATAGCTGAGCCGGATCTCAATGACATGTTTGAACTGAATAAGGATCTTATAGAGAAGGCACTTGATTCTAAATTCATCATGGGAGCCACGGCTTTTCTTCATCCCGCATTTCCCTCATTTTTGATTGATCTTGTGAACAACAATATTGAGGTTTCCATCATAATGTCAGAGGGGCGCTGGAAAACATAAGCAGGATTATGAAAAGGAATTAAAGGCTTTCTTTTCCAGTAAAACAGGAAAGCTATTCGTATATCCTGGGATATGAAGCTTGCATCCCTTTTCATCTCAGAAAAATTCCTCATGATGTGTCTTTTTGACAAGGATGGCAAATATGATCGCAAGGACCTTGTTTTCTGTAATGAGGAAGCTATGAACTGGGGCAAGGAACTTTTCGATTATTATCTTTCGAAATCCTGCCCGGTTGAAGAAATCTGATGCAGATAGTTCTTTATATTATGTTTGTTTCCGTCTGCTATTTGCATCGGAATGACTCATTTATATATAAATAAAACAAATATATTAACAATAAATATATACTATGATTACCGATACAGGATTGGGATGAATATGGATGTAAATACTGAAAACCCATTTGTGCAGGCACTGGTAATTTCTACCACAATGGCCGTCTTTATGGTAGGAGTGGCATTTGGGCTTATGAGCCTTGCAACAAATGGTCTTGATGTTCCGATGTTTGCAATACTTCTTGTCTTTGCAGTGATTTTTATAGCAGGATCAGTTTATTTTGAATCACGTGGTGCAGACTACATGGGTTCTCTTGCTGGCGGTGCAATTATCTCTCTGGTTGCAACATTTTCAACAACAGCCTTTTTTACAGGTGTTAAATTTGCAATTGAAGATGGTATCAGCAGTATAGGTGCTGATCAGGTTGTTTCCGCACTCGCGGTCTGCATGATAGCCAGTATGTTCCTGATCAGGTATTGCAGCACAAACTTGATAGTGCTTTTTAAAGTGGGTATTATGCAAAATGGATTACTTTTCTTTTTGTCGACATCATTTGACTTTAAACGACCTTTTATCCGTAAATTATTTATAGAACTTCAAACAATCACTAGTTCGAATGCATATTACCGCTCACAGACAATGCGGAGATATTAATAATGGCTGATGGACCAGAGAATTGTGAAGATTTAGATTCAAAACCAGTTGAAGAAGGCAAAGTCGAAGAAACTCCTGCTGAAGACGAGGCTGCACAGCTTCGGGACAAGCTCCTGCGACTTACCGCAGAATTCGATAATTTCCGGAAAAGAAGTGTCCGGGAAAAAGAAGAATACAGGAAGTTTGCAGTTGAACAGGTAATCATAGAGCTTCTTGAAGTCTATGATAACTTCGAACGTGCGCTGGATTCTGCAAAGAAGACAGATGATATTGAATCTGTCATTACTGGTGTAGAGATGGTCTTTAAACAGTTTACCGGAATACTTGAGAAAGAAGGTCTTGAAAAGATACAGTGTGAAGGTGCTGAATTTGATCCCTACCTCCATGAAGCAATGATGCATGTGGAACATCCTGAACACGAGGAAAACACTGTGGTGGATGTCTGCAAGCCGGGATACTGCCTGCACACCAAGGTCATAAGACCTGCGATGGTAACTGTTTCAAAGAAACCTGAGGACAAGTAAACGCAAAGATTTCAGAGAATTTATCCTGAATGGATATCTTCAATATAAATAAAGTTCAATAATTTACAATTATTAAGTAATTAAATTCACAAAAGAGGTAATAATATGGGAAAAATATTGGGAATTGACCTGGGAACTACAAACTCATGTATGGCTGTTATTGAAGGTGGAGAACCTACTATTGTCCCTAACGCAGAGGGAGGAAGGACTACACCTTCAGTTGTAGGTTTCTCAAAGAAGGGCGAGAAACTTGTCGGTCAGGTTGCTAAAAGGCAGCTGATAACCAACTCCGAAAACAGTGTCAGCTCTATTAAAAGGCACATTGGTGAAGGTGACTACAAGGTAACCCTTAATGGCAAGGAATATTCACCACAGGAAGTTTCTGCAATGATCCTGCGCAAGCTTAAGGAAGATGCAGAATCCTATCTTGGTGAAACTATCACACAGGCTGTAATCACAGTACCTGCATACTTCAACGACTCTCAGAGACAGGCTACAAAGGATGCCGGTACAATTGCAGGTCTTGAAGTAATGAGAATTATCAACGAGCCAACTGCAGCATCTCTTGCATACGGTCTTGACAAGGACGAGGAAGATCACAAGATACTCATCTACGACCTTGGAGGAGGTACTTTCGATGTATCCATCCTTGAGCTTGGCGGAGGAGTATTCGAGGTTCTTTCAACTGCCGGGGACACACGCCTTGGTGGAGATGACTTTGACCAGAGAGTTGTTGATTTCCTTGTGGAGGAATTCAATAAGACCGAGGGAATTGACCTTTCCAAGGACAAGGCAGCTCTCCAGCGTCTTAAGGATGCAGCTGAGAAGGCAAAGATCGAGCTTTCAGGTGTAACATCCACCAACATCAACCTTCCGTTTATCACTGCAGATGCAAACGGTCAGCCAAAGCACATTGATATTGACCTTACAAGGGCACAGTTTGAGAAGATGACTGCTGACCTGCTTGATAAGACTCTCGTAGCTGTCAACCAGGCAATGAAGGATGCAAAGGTCTCTTCATCAGATATCGACAGGGTACTTCTTGTAGGAGGTTCCACTAGAATGCCTGCTGTAACTGAACTTGTAAAGAAGGCAGCAGGAAAGGATCCATACAAGAACATCAATCCTGATGAGGCTGTAGCAGTCGGTGCAGCAATACAGGCCGGTGTACTTGGAGGTGAGGTCCATGATGTGCTTCTGCTTGATGTCACACCACTCACCCTTGGTATAGAGACTCTTGGAGGAGTTTCAACACCACTCATTGAAAGGAACACAACTATCCCAACCAAAAAGAGTCAGGTATTTTCAACAGCAGCTGACAACCAGCCATCTGTGGAGATCCATGTACTTCAGGGCGAAAGGGGTGTTGCATCTGGTAACAAGTCATTGGGCAGGTTCACACTTGACGGAATTCCACCAGCACCAAGAGGACTTCCACAGATTGAGGTTACATTCGATATTGATGCAAACGGTATTCTCCATGTAAATGCAAAGGATAAGGGTACCGGCAAGGAGCAGTCCATATCAATCCAGAAGCCAGGTGGTCTTACCGATGAGGAGATTGACCAGATGGTCAAGGATGCAGAGATGCACGCTGAAGAGGACAAGAAGCGTAAGGAAGAGGTAGAGGTCAAGAACACAGCAGAATCCCTTGTGAACGCTGCTGAGAAGACACTTGAGGACGCAGGAGATGTCGCAACCGATGAACAGAAGTCAAAGATCGAATCTGCCGTCAGTGACCTGAAGACTGCCCTTGAGGGAGATGATATCGAGGATATCAAGGCAAAGACCGAGGCTCTCCAGACTGCTGTCTACGATGTCTCTGCTGCAATGTACCAGAAGGCACAGGAAGAAGCTGCCGCAGCAGCATCTGCTGATGAGGGAACTGAAGGCTCTTCAGATTCTGGTGATGAAACCATTGTAGATGCAGACTATGAAGTAGTAGATGACGATAAGTAAACAATACATGGATAACACCGGGTAAGATACTTCTATTTGAACGTATCTTACTACCTTTAATTTTAACATAATGAATATCATATAGTAACAAAGGAATCATCCATGTCCACCACACGCGATTATTACGAAATATTAGGTATATCCAAGGATGCCACAGAGTCCGAGATAAAAAAAGCTTACAGAAAGCTTGCTATGAAATATCATCCGGACAAGAACAAGGAAGAAGGCGCCGAAGAGACGTTCAAGGAAATATCTGAAGCCTATGCTGTACTTTCTGATGCAGAGAAAAGGGAACAGTATGACAGGTTTGGTCATGCAGGTATTGATGGCCGTTACAGCCAGGAGGATATTTTCAGAAATGCAGACTTCGGGGACTTTGCAGATCTTGGCGACATACTTGGAGGCATATTCGGTGGATTTGGAGGTTTTGGCGGCTTTGGTGGCGGCCAGAGGCGGCAAGGCCCAATGCGTGGCTCTGACCTGCGTTACGATTTAGCTATCACTCTGGAACAGGCTGCTAAAGGACACGAAACAAAAATCAATGTCCCAAGGGCTGAAAACTGTGAAACCTGTAATGGTACGGGTGCAAAAGCAGGAACCAGTCCTAAGACCTGTTCAACATGCCACGGTTCCGGCCAGGTAACCCAGGCACGCAACACTCCTTTTGGACGTTTCATGTCCACCAGTACATGTAATGCATGTCACGGACGCGGTGAGATTATCGAAGAACCATGTCCTGCCTGTAAGGGTACAGGTAAGATTAAGAAGGTACGTAAGATAAACGTTAAGGTTCCAAAGGGAACAGACAACGGACTGCGTTTAAAGATAGGGGTGAAGGCGAGGAAGGAAGCCCGGGTGCCCCATCCGGTGACCTCTATGTGGTAATGCACGTAGAACCTCATGATAAGTTCCAGCGTGTCGGCGATGACATACTTTATGAGCAGCCCATTAATTTCTCCATGGCAGCTCTGGGAGGGGATGTAATGGTCCCTACACTTCACGGAAAGGTAAAAATGAATATCAAACCGGGAACCCAGACACATTCCATTCTGCGTCTTAAAGGCAAGGGAATGCCTCATCTTCATGGAAACGCACATGGTGATCAGCTTGTCAAGATTATTGTCAGGACCCCTACAAAACTCAGCTCCGAACAGAAAGAACTTCTCATGAAGTATCAGGAGCTTGAGGGCGATCCTTCTGTCAAGAATCCAAAAGGAGGCAAAGGTATCTTCGAGAAGGTAAAAGGTGCCTTTGAAACCGGGATATAGTTCTTCCTGAATTAAATCCTGTCTCTTTCTTCTTTTTGTTCTCTATTTTTTTGAGCAGTTATTTATATTCCTGCATGCAATTATGTGGTAAGATTTAAAAACCAATAAGCATATTATGCGGTTTTGTTTTCAGAATCACAAAATGTCCTGATTATGACCTTATGAAGGTATATCATGAAAATCATAATAATTGGTGCTGGTGAAGTTGGATATCACATTGCTAAGGCACTTTACCAGACAAACGACGTTGTTGTTGTAGACCTGAATGAAGATGCCTGCGCCCGGGCAGATGAACTTGATGTTCACGTCATACACGGCAACGGTGCTAATGTTTCCATCCTGCATGATGCTCTGGAGGGAGCCGGTCTTCTTGTAGCTGTAACCGGATCCGATGAAGTAAATATCGTTGCCTGCATGGCCTCCAAGCTTATTGTAAAAGATAAGGAGTTCTTAAAAACAGTTGCAAGGGTAAGTAACCCTGATTACATTGATCAGCCTGTGGCAAAAAGACCCCAGATAGGTATAGACATCATGGTCTGTCCTGAACTCTCACTTGCATCTGAGGTTGCCCAGATCCTGGCCATTCCTTCGGCAATTGACGCTGAATATTTTGCAGGCGGTAAGGTTGAGATGATGGAATTTGTAGTTCCAGATGATCATTCTCTTGTAGGTAAGCACATGCAGGAGCTTCATCTTGCAAACTGCTGTATTGTAAGTGCCCTTTTCAGGGACGCACAGGTTATCATTCCCCATGGTGAGGATACCATAGAAGGTAATGATCATATTGTCGTAATAGGCAAACCTGCTGCAATGAAAGAGGTACGTGATCTTTTTGGTGAAAAAGTAGGCCACAGGAGCAAAGTAATGATCATTGGTGGTGGAGTCGTAGGTTTTTATCTTGCAAAAATGGTTGCGAATACTGAATTTGATCTTAAGATTATTGAATCCAACAAAGAGAGATCACTTGCTATTGCTGAAGAACTCCCTGATGTACTTGTACTTAATGGCGATGGGACCGATATACACCTTCTAAAGGAAGAAGGTGTCTCTGAAATGGATGTTGTAATATCAGTTACCAATAGTGATGAGAAAAATCTTTTATGCTCACTGCTAGCCAAACAGCTTGGTGTAAAAAAAGTCATAGCAAGATCAGACCGATCCGAATATGTTTCCCTTTTTGAGATGGTTGGTGTGGACAGTGCCGTAAGTCCCAGGCAGGCTACAGTTAATGAAGTTCTTAAACTGACCTTTGGACAGGGAATTGAGTCCATAACTACAATAGAGGGCGAGCAGGCAGAAATCATTGAATATACCACATCCAAAAAGTCAAAGATTGTAGGCAAACCTCTTAAAAATGTCAAATTCCCGGCAGGTGCCATAGTAAGTATGGTTGTCCATAAAGGCAATACTGTGGTTCCCCGTGGTGAATATATCATTGAGGAGGGTGACAGGGTAGTAGTATTTGCCCTTCAGTCTGCAAATGCTGAGGTAGAAAGACTCTTCAAATAATATTTAAGGGGAATATATAGTGAAATACGGTGTTGTACTACATGTTCTTGGAGGCCTTCTAAGGTTCCTTGGAGCCATAATGATCATACCTTTACTGGTGGCTTTGTATTATGGCGATTCCCCATATCCATTTTTAGTAGCGGTAATCGTAACCGGCGGAACTGGTATTCTTCTTTACAAACGTTACCAGTCGACTGATGACTGGAAAATAAGGGAAGGCTTTGCTATTGTTGCTTTTGGCTGGCTTGCAGCTGCCATTTTTGGTTCCATTCCTTTTATGCTGGATGGTATTCCACCTATAAATGCTATTTTTGAATCCATGTCCGGTTTTACAACAACTGGTGCCACAGTTCTTCTTGATATCGAAGCACACTCAAAAAGTATACTCTTCTGGCGCAGTATGACGCAGTGGATAGGTGGTATGGGTATCATCATGCTTTTCATTGCTATTCTTCCAAAACTTGGTGTTGCAGGAAGGCAATTATTCAGGGCTGAAGCACCGGGTCCTACAGAAGATAAGCTCAAACCCAGAATCAGGGAAACAGCAAAGATTCTCTGGCTTGTCTATTTATTTATCTCACTTGCAGAGGTTGTGGCGCTTCTGCTGGCAAAAATGTCACTTTACGATGCTATTGTCCATACTTTTACCACAATGGCATGTGGTGGCTTTTCTCCCTACAACCTGAGTATAGCCTCATTTAACAGTCCTTTGATAGAAGGAATTATTACTCTTTTCATGTTCGTTTCCGGAGCTAACTTTGCCCTGCATTACAGGACACTGTATACTGATCGCTCAAGCCTTCTGAAAGATGATGAGTTCAAGTTTTATTCATTTGTTATCATTGCAGCAACTGTGATACTCACATTCAGTCTCTGGAATGATATGGGAGAAACTATTTTCAATGCTTTCAGGTACGCTGTTTTCCAGGTTGTTTCAATAACAACAACCACTGGGTTTGCAACTGTAGATTTCAATCTCTGGACAGACTCTGCAAAGATTGTACTGCTTGCTGTGATGTTTATAGGTGGTTGTGCAGGTTCAACTTCCGGTGGTATTAAGGTAGTAAGGATTCTTCTGCTCTTCAAATATGTGCAGAGGGCACTATTCAAATCAATCCATCCTAAAGCTGTAAAACCAATTAAATTCAACAACAAAACAGTTCCTGATGATGTAATGCAGGCTATTGTATCTTTTGTAGTCATCTATCTCATGATTTTTGCCATATCTGCAAGCCTGCTGGCGCTTATGGGAATGGATATAATCAGCTCTGTTACTTCTTCCATAGCAACCCTTGGAAATATTGGTCCGGGTTTTGGTCTTGTAGGCCCGATGGCAAACTTTGATGTTGTTCCTTTTGTTGGAAAGCTGGTGCTAATTGCAAATATGTGGATTGGCAGGCTGGAAGTATTTACCGTAATAGTCCTTTTGACTCCTGAGTTCTGGAGACGTTGACCTCCGGTACATCAGGGCTTTTTCTTGCCACTCCAAGAATATAGCCTGCATGTTTCCGGGTTGACCTGTTATTAAAGATTATTCTCTTTCCTTTATCAAGCCTTTTAAACCGCATTCTTATTGATTTGCTTAATACCATATATTCCAGCATTCTCAGAATAATGTTTACTGTGTTCGGGAGTCCCCCCATTGCTTTCAGAGTACTGGATATGTCCTTCAAGCCCTCATATGGACGGTGTTTATGGATTTTTATGTTTTTAAATCCTGTTTCTTCAAAATAGTACTTCCATTCCTCAGGTGTATGCATACTGAAGTTTAAACCTGTGACTTCTGAAAAAATGATTTCAGCTTCATTTATTTTCTCTTCTATGCGAGGTTCTAATCTACTATCCCTGTACATTTCATTAATTCCTGCATATCCATTGGGTTTTAGAACACGCAGGAATTCACTGAAAGCTCGTTCTTTATCAAGGAACTGTGAAACAAATTCAGTAATAAGTACATCAAAAGAGGCTTCCTTAAAAGGCATGTTGTAGGCATCAGCTGCAATGAATTCTGTCCTGTTTCCATTGTTTTGTTCAAAAGCTCTTAATCTAGCATTTTTCACAGATATCTTTGAAATATCTGCTCCAACAACAAAACAGCCTTTTTCTTGCAAGGTGACATGCACTGAATCCACTGCCACAGCCAATCATCAGTACTTTCTGCTGTTTTCATCTATATGACACAGCTTTGCAAGTTCTTCTGCTGATCGGGGTCCTCCTACATGAAAATATGGAACCCCAGATAGCTCATAAAATCGTATATCCCATTTCCTCAATTTCTGAAAGTGTAAGTTTTCTTTTGTCCATGATTTTTCCTGCAGAAATTACTGGTATGATCTCGTGGAACATCAAATAAAAGATTATTCAGGAATATGGAAAATAATGAAAAGAAAATAAGAATAAAAGTGATATGAATCACTTTATCAGCGTTCAAAATCAAGTTCATACTTGACTACATTCTTGAAAAGCACTCTTTAGTCCCAGAGAAGCTTCTTGTTTGAAAAGTGCATATAATAAATCAAGAAGGCTCATATTGGAGAAATTGACACCTTCAAGTGAATGTGCCAGGGAATTGATTTCCTTATCGGTAAATTCAGTAAATGTGTTCTTTACAATAAGGCTGTTGTCTATTTCATATCCGATTGTTTCACGCCATCTTTTCTCGTATTCTTCAAGACCCTTAACTGAAACATCTCTTTGATATGGCGTTGTATGCAACTTTCCTGCAATTTTCCCGGCTTCCATTGCGTTAATAATTCCGCCACCGGTAATGGGTCTGATTGCCTGGCTGCACTCCTACAAGTATGAGCCCGTCTGCAATAGTTTTATCAATGGTTCCGCTTACCGGTACTCCTCCAACATCCATCTCCAGGATTTTTGCATCTGGATAGTTTTTCTCCAAAAAACTCATTCAGATAGTCAACAGCATGCTTTTCACCGGATTTGCTGCCAAGGATTCCGATTCCTACGTTTGCAGATCATTGTTCTTCGGGAAGAACCATATGCATCCTGCAGGAGCAATACATTTCCAAGATAAAAATAGCAGTAATCCTGATCAATTCCTGTCCCGCTCATGAGATACTGGGCACAGGTTTCAATGTCTGCAGGTTTCAGGGATGTATTTATACCTGCCCACCTGCCAACTTTTGACTCAACACCATCGGCACCAACTACAATTTTTGCTTTAATATCATAGCGCTTTCGCCAAGGTGCCGCATTACTTTAACACCTTTTTACGAATCCGTCTTCCACTATCAGGTCGGTTGCCCTGGTCTTTACCATGACTTCAGCACCTGCTTTTGCGCTTTCATAGGCAAGTGCCCCGTCAAAAATCTTACGTTCGAGCACATATCCGACTTCACCGCCTGCAATTTCCTCTGCCATTTCTATCATTGTGCCATCTGGAGCATATATGTGGATCCTTTCACATCTGCACAGATCCAGCGATGGTCGGGTTCAATATGTTTCCTGAGCCATATTTTGCTCACACCTTCTGCACACCTGGACAGGGTCGCCAATTTCTTGCCTTTTCTCGATAAGGAGGACATCAAGACCTTTTTCAGCAGCGGTTTTTGCTGTGATTGACCCGGCAGGTCCAGCACCAATGACCACTACGTCGTACTCGCTCTTCACTTTTTTCACCCCAATAGCCCAACCGGGCAAGATCTTTGAACATATACCACAGGATGTGCATGTATCATTGACTTCATCCAGGTTTCGACCAATTCAAGTGCGCCTGCCGGACATAATACGCTCACGCATGCACCGCAATACCCGCATTTAAACTTGTTCACGTTTATGGTCACCATTATCACCTATATGAATTGTATAAATTGTTCCTAATACTTTAAAAGGAAATATATCTTTCTGATCATTGGATTGATTTTCACGACTAAGGAAGCCATTATGGTATTAGCCCTATATGTGATTTATGCACCGGATGAGCTTATATTTTCGCTCTTGCCTTCCCGGTTTCCATATCAAATCTTTCAATAACGTATTCTCTTGATTTGCCATGGCTGTGCAGCATTATCTCTACAAGGTCATGTGGCTCATCGATATCTGTGCTCAGGAAGGAATGAATCATAGACATGGAATGAGCAGTTCCTGTCTTTAGCTATATTACAATGGTTGAGAAAGCTCGAACCATAATACTTCTTGACATGGAAATTGATGGGTCTCTGACAAAATAATATTTGTGCCCCCGCCTTTTCCCGGAACAATGACAACATCTTCGGGCATTGAGGTTATTTCTCTGATGTGTTCTGCCCCTGACAAGCGGCAGGTCTGCCATAATTATCAAAATGGAATCATTTCTATGAGTTAGGTACTCATTTATGGCTTCATTAAGATCCATGTTCATCAAGTACTACATTTACCTGAAGATCTTTCGGAACCCCGTTGTCCGGTGTAGTAAGTATATCTATCTCTATAATTCCTGCTTCATTCAGGGTGCCTGCTACATCCCTGAGCATAAGTTCCACGAATTCTTCCCCTCTCCTCAAGACTGAGTGCTGGAGAAAGCCGTGACTTGGCATTTTTCTTTTTTGTAGGGTATCAATGCTTTCATTGATTTCCTCAGGACATCTTGAATTCCATTTGTTCCTGGCTGCCGGTTATAATCGGTTTGTATGTTGTGTTTCTCTGGACTGCCTTTCGTCCTGAGGATTTAATAAACCATTCAAGCTCCTGTGCGGACATAAACTGGCCATTGGTTGAACCTGCTGAAGCTGATATCTTTTCTTCCATGAGTGTTCCTCCAAGGTCGTTGACTCCGTAGAGTGCAACCTGGCAAGTTTCTTGCCGAGCTTGAATCTCAGCCGGTCGTCTTCCGTGACGTCTTTTTGGTGGTGGATGCTAAGTAAATGATACGGCATACGGTGCAAGATAATGTGAACACCCTGGATCTTGGAGTTGCATATCTGCCCTGTTTAATCATTTCAGCGCTATCCTGTTGTTATAGGGCATAAATGTCAGTGGAACAAATTCTGTGAATCCGCCGGTCTTCTTTCTCTGGATATCCCTGATGAGCATTATGTGATCGATGCGTTCCTCAATTGTTTCTATGTGCCCATACATTATGGTTGAGGTTGTGTTAATTCCTGCTTCGTGTGCCTGTGTGACAACATCCACCCATTCATCGGTCTTGAGCTTACTGGAGCAAATAATCTCCTTTACCCTGTCGGAGAGTATTTCAGCAGCAGTTCCTGGCATGGTATCAGCGCCTGCTTCCTAAGGCGCATCAGAGCTTCACCAACAGTTATATTGCTTTTTTTGCAGCATGGTAAACTTCCATGGGTGAAAATGCATGAGTGTGAATGTGAGGAAATTCTGCCTTAACAGCTTTAATTATGTTTGTGTAAAAATCAATGTCAACATCAGGAAGTAATCCTCCCTGTATACAGACTTCTGTGGCACCCTGACTCTGCCTTACTTTTTTCAAGTATCTGGGGGATTTCCATACTGTATCCTGTATTATCCCTGAACGCACAAAAGCCACATGTTCCAACGCAACGGTTTGTAAAGTTGATGTTACGGCTAACCACATAAGTTACTGTGTCACCTACTGTTTCCTCTTCGAAGCCTGTCCGCGAAATCAAAAAGAACAAACGGCGGCACATCAAGAAGAAAAAGTGCATCCTCTTTTGTAGTATTTCCTTCATAGGCACGTTTGATTACATCAACTGGGATTGCATTAGGATTCATACTTTTCTCCGATATTGTCGTTTATATTTAAATTATGTGCCCGGCAAAAATCATGCCTTGCGATACCCCCTCTTCTGTCAGCAAGTTCCTCAATAAGTGATTTCATTTTTCACCATACCAGCCTTTTTAATGTACTGGGGATAAATTGGTAATCTTTCCCTGAGCTCCACTTCGCGAACCATTTTCTTAAGTCTGAAACCCTTGTTTCATTCATTTTCCGGGTTTATCCAGTCAATGGTTGTAGGTGATATTCCTCCTGCAATCTAGTGGCTCCACACTCGTATGAGGACATATGGATCAATAAGATTTGGTGCAACCTGATAGTAACATCGTCCGGGAGAATTTCCCGTGCTATAAGGACTGTCTGCATCATTTCCTCTTCTGTGGGGAAGGATCATTTTCCATTGCTGTTCCGGGTTTAGGAACAAAATTCTGTATAATTACTTCCTGGATATGCCCGAGTTCCTCGTGCAAATCCGTGATTGCCAGCAGTGAATTTATCCTGTCATCAAGAGTTTCCCCGATTCCAACAAGCAGACCGGTTGTAAAAGGTATTTGAAGCTCACCTGCATAACGTATTGTCTTCATTCTTTGGGCAGGAACTTTTCCAGGTGACCCTTCATGTGCTTCAAGTTCTGCAGTGCTTTCAAGCATGAGTCCCATGCTTGCATTATAAGGCTTCAATTTTTCCAGTTCCGTGAAATTCAGCACGCCTGCATTTGTATGCGGTAAAAGTCCTTTGTCCATCGCAATCTTACACAGTTCGCATATGTAGTCTATTGTACTGGAGTATCCCAGTTCTTCAAGCCATTCCCTGTATTGCGGCACTTCCTCGGCGTGTTCCCCAAAAGTAAAAAGAACTTCTGTACATCCTGCTTTTTTTCCCTGTTCCAGTATAGGGATGATTTCATCTGTTTTCATTAGCTTTGCCTGCGGATCTTCAGGGTCTCTCCTGAATGTGCAGTAGCCGCATTTATTCCTGCATACATTTGTTACAGGTACGAAAACATTTCTGCAGAATGTGACAAAATCATTCATTGTTAGTACTTGATAAATCAGCAATTACATAAGCTTATCCACTTACGTTTTTTATATAGTCTGCTTTATCAAAATGTTCTCCATGGCATTCTTTACTCCCAGCGCGATTCCCTCGATCTCAATTCCACCTTTGCCTTTTGCCCCATCTCCCACAACATACAGGTTTTGTACAGGTGTCTTATTTTTGAGATCTGCCCCGGATGGTGATCTGTTAACCGGCCAGTCGTTTGAATAAGATTGTATAAGCAGTATTTCATATTCTTTTCCAGAGAAAATATCTTTCAGGTCTTCGAGTCCAAGTTCAATTTCCCTTTCCAGGTTATCCAGGTCTTCCCAGTGAACGCACTGGTGGGACATTGTAAGGTGCTTTCCCGCAGGTGCAAGGCCGGGATCAACATTGGTGACTTCATTGATTCCGTTAACTCTTTTTGCGTAAGGTGTCAGAAGCACTCCTCCATGTCCTATGAGTGGTTTGTCTGAAGACAGGCATATTTTGATTCCTGCAGATGGTTTTAGTTCTTCTGCTTTACGGGCATATTCATTTATGCCTTTAATTTCAGGTCTGTCTCCAATAAGTTTTAACGTTGCAGGATGTCCGATATCACTCATCACAAGATCAGCTTTGTGCAGCTGTCCCTCAACATAAACTCCTGTGATCCTGCCGTTTTCCGTTTCAATCCCGCTGACTTCTGCAGAGGTGTAAATGTTTCCTCCATTGGATTGAATCACATCCACCAGACTGTCCGTAATTCCCTTGCAACCTCCCATGGGAATGCCTGGTCCTCCGAAGCGGTAGAGGTTCTCTATAATTTCAAAACCTTCTTCTACAGGGACATCTGAGCCTTTCAGGCTGAGTGCCCATCCAAAGAATGAATCTGCTAGCCGGTATGTCGAGTCCTGATCAAGATGGTCTTTGCACCAATGTTCAAAAGTTTGTCCCGATGGTTTATTTTTGCGGGTGCTTGCTATGTAGTAAATGAGTTTTATCCGGTTAATTAATGAAAAACGTGTTCTGAAATCCTGGAATAAAATATCCTTGTGTCCGAATTTGTAGTCTGTATCTTTCTTCGTTCTGGGAACTCTTATAACGACATTGGGTTTCTTGCGGACAATTTCAATGTTTACTCCTACATCCTTAAGAAGCTGTGCCAGTGGTCCTGTAGGTCCGTGCGGAAGCATGTGCAGCGCTCCGGTACTGAGATGAAAACCTTTGTATACAATATTTGTGAACCGTCCGCCTATTATAGGCAAGCGTTCAAAAATCTCAACTTCATATCCTGATTCAGATAATTTAGCCGCACTCAGAAGTCCGCCAAGCCCTGACCCGATTATTATTGCTTTCATCCTATGCCTCTATTGCTCTTACCGGGCAGTATGCTGATGCATGATTTACCACATTACAGATGTAATTATCGCCTTTCCCTGACTTCTATTGCATCAAATTTGCAAAAAAGCAGTGCATTGACCGCATCCAACACAGTTTTCATTAATGTTCATTATTATACTCACCGGATTTGTTGTATAAGGCTGTCAATAATAAAAGCCTTATGTCCTTTAATTTGTCTCGTTTTTCTCACAAAAGATTATTTTTATGGGATATTATTTGAGATAAGTCTCATAATTTAATCATTTCGTTCATTATACAGAAATATTTATTATTATTGACATATAATTATATTATCATGGATGAAATTGACCTTGCGATATTAGAACACCTTTGCAAGAATTCAAGGATGCACAGCACAGAAATTGCAACAGATCTTGACCTGGCAACATCAACAGTTTCACAAAAGAATAGAAAAGATGCGTGAAACAGGCACTATCCGGGAATTTACTGTGAAGGTTGATACGGCAAGGGTTGAAGCTGAACGTTACTACTTTATTGGGGTAAACATCGAGCAGAGCAAGAGGATCAATATAATAAACCGCATCAAGAATATTGATGATGTTCTTGAAGTTTATGAACTGTCTTGAGCCTTATGATCTTCTTCATTGAAAGTCCGGACATTTGATATTCATTCCCTGAAAGAAAATGTTTTGCAGGTAATTGCAAATATAGATGGAATTAAGGATTCACAGAGTATTCTTACAACTAAATGCCATAAAGAAAGAAGTTGCACGATTCTTAAGAAATAGACCATAGGGACACCTCTCTCCCTTTGCAATAGCATTATATTAAGCGTTAGCTTTTTAGTAAGGCATGACTGTCCCCTTATCAAAACAATCGCCAAAAAAGGTTTTCAAATCAGCAAGGTCAGCATATATTGTTTTCACACTTCATATTTGGATTACCTGTTATACTGGATTTAATTGTTTTTTTCTCAGGGGCGAATATTTCTTTTTCAATTTTAGCTTTTTAACTTTCTCTCTGTGGCCATTATTTTCTCTGGCCCTCATCTTATTAGGTTATTTTAACAGAGGACTCAATCATACTAAAAAGCCTGTTTGGAGGACGTTCATCATTAAAGTTTAATGAAATTGAAGAAGTTAAAGTTCTTTTTGTGGATTATTCCAAAGGTGTCAGCAGGTTTAAAGCTCCTCTGCGCTTTGTTGTCCGACCAACACAGATTTCTGGTAAGGAACCTATCGATATTAATATAAATCCATTTAGAAGTAGTGATATTGCTTATCTGCTTGACTTCTTTGAGAATGGTTTTGAGTAATGAAATGAATGTCATTAACCTATATAATGATTATTCGTGATGAATATGCGGTACTTATATATAGATGCAAATCAGTTATTTTTCTAGGTGGATGTATGAAGAAAGAAGTAATTCAGGTTGTCTCCAGGGATAATGGGGAATTGACATCTAAGCAGGTCAAGGCTGCACCTTATGAGTTTACGATTGCTACCCGTGCTAAGTGGGAAATGGTTATTTCCGAGGAAGATATGGAAATCCGTGCAGGTGAATTCAAAAAGGTCAATGTAAAAGAGATCTATCTGGATCCGGATATGGTTGCGCTTCCATGTACTTTTTCGCATCATGCAGTGGTTTCACTCATAAAGGTTGGTGCAAAGGGTGGCGCTAAACCTGTAGATAGTGAACGTGTAATTAATTCTGCATATGTGATTGGCCAGGAAACAGGGCGCATCAGGGAAGGTGACTTGCTGGCAGTTCTGAATATATTCCCAATAATGTTCACCCGGGAAGCAATGACTCCCCGTTCACTCAGGTAATGGGGGTATTTCATGGAAACCTGTGAAATATGTGGTGAGCTTCAGGACTTTAAGCATTTTGAGGAGTACAATATTTGCACTACATGTGCTGACATCATGGAGGATATAATGAGTGAGTATTTCCTCCGTACTATATGGAAAAGTGAGCCAAAGGCGCATGTTGCTTACCTGAATTATCTGAACAACACTACAAAGTATATTTCGGATTACAAAAAGCTGTCACAGAAAACAGACAGGCACACAAAGGAAATAAGTGCCAGGGTTTCAGGTGCACTTGAAAACGGAAGTGATCATCCTTCAAGAAGAAGGTACTTTGAGCATATGCAGAAGGTACTGGACTGGCTTGAGGCAACACCTCATTTTTATCACTATTATTTCAGGGATTATTATGTTTGTCCTAACTGCGGTGCATCAATTTTTGAAAAGTACTCCCGTGTGGATATGGGTGACTGGATGATTATTTCCTGTTCAGAATGTGATACTGTCATAAAGAAATATTTTTCACCAAAGCTTGTGTGAGAAGTGTTTTTTTCTATTTTTTGTATATCTGGCAATCAGGCAAAGTTCACGGATAAGTTTAATTTTTTTTTCTTTATTCTTCTGTATATATTTTTGCTTAGCGTTTGGTTTTCCCACATCGTAATTGAGACAATTTAAATATGATGAATTATTATCAATAAATAGCCGACACTATCTATTGAAAAATATATCAACAGATAGGGTTTACCTATCCGCATTGGTTTAGGATTATTTGTAATGGAGCCCTTACACGAAGGTGTTTTATACAAATAGTCTATCTACCTTTATAACTTTCAGGAGAATAGTTTATGTCAGGAATAATCGATATTAGTAACATAGCCAATAGTTACATACCGGTTGCAATAATTCTCATTGTGGCACTAGTGATGCCTCCTATGACAATGCTTATCATTAAATTGTTAAGTCCGAGGAGTAAGTCATCAGCAAAGTACACGACATATGAGGCTGGTTCCTTACCAATAGGAAATGCCAGAATTCAATTTAATGTCGAGTATTATCTTTATGCCATTGCTTTTGTTCTCTTTGATATTGAAGTCCTTTTCCTTTATCCATGGGCTACTATTTTCAAAGGACACGGTATTGATTATATAGCAACTGTCGAAATGTTAGTCTTTATTTTTGTTGTATTGTTTGGCTACGTGTACCTAATCAAGAAGGAGGCTCTTAAATGGATGAAATAGAGCAGACAAATGTCGAACAAGATGCTGTTCTGGATGTTGGATATACTGATGTTCCGGGAACAATGCTTACAGATTCAAATGCCATTGCAGACTTCCTCAAGAAAACAAAGATCCAGGATGTTCTCAACTGGGGACGTAAAAACTCTTTATGGTTCATGGTAAATGCAATGGGTTGTTGTGGTGTAGAGCTGCTTGCTACAGGTATGGCTCACTATGATACTGACCGTTTCGGTATTATCCCACGTAACTCTCCAAGGCATGCCGATGTAATGATCATCAGTGGTTATGTGACAAAGAAATACCTGCCAGCTCTGAAAAGGATCTGGGACCAGATGCCTGCACCTAAATGGGTAATCTGTTTTGGAGACTGTGCCATCAGCGGCGGTCCTTTCTATGAGTCATACAGTACCCACCAGAATGTTGATGAGATCTTCCCGGTAGATGTTTTTGTTCCAGGATGTCCACCAAGGTGTGAAGCTCTTATTCAGGGTTTTGTTGAGCTTCAGAAGAAGATCGAAGCAAAGAAGGACAAAGGTACTGATTACTGAGGTGAAAAAATGGACGCTAATTCTATTATCTCTTCACTTACAGGTAAGTTCCCTGAAGATATCTGTGACGATGTCATAGAATCTGATATAAGGGTCTGTGCCAAAGTGAAGCCTGAAAATGTAGTGGAAGTTTGCCGCTACCTCAAAGAAGACCTGTCTTTCGGACACCTCTGCTGTGAATTCGGAGTTGACTATCCGGACAGGAATGAGATCGAAGTAATATACGTAATAGGTTCCTATGAACATCCGGTTGTTCTTACCATGAAGGCTCTCCTTTCAAGGGACAAACCTGAGATTGAGTCAGTGGTGCCTGTTTACTGGAATGCCAATTGGTACGAAAGAGAAACGTACGAATTGTTTGGTGTGAAGTATCTTAACCACCCCGACCTTAAACCTCTTGTACTTCCAAAAGAGATGCTCGGTGAGTGGCCACTGCGTAAGGACTACAAGGGCTTCCCCAACAAGACAGCAAGGAATTTGGTGTGAGGGTTAAATTATGGATGAAACAGTTGGACCTTCTGAAATGATAGTACACCTTGGCCCACAGCACCCCATGATGCCAGGACCATTCAGGCTGAATGCAAAACTTAGGGGTGAGACTGTTGTGGACTCTGAGGTCGAGATGGGCTGGATCCACAAAGGAATTGAAAAGATCCTTGAAAGCAAGACATATCTTCAGGGCATTACCATTGTTGACAGGATATGCTACCTTGCAGCAATGACCAACGAGGAAGCTTATGTTGGTTGTGTTGAAAAGCTTGCAGGTATCGAAGTGCCTGAAAGAGCACAGTATATCCGTGTAATTATGGAAGAACTTTCCAGACTACAGAGCCACCTGCTCGGTATGGGAGAATATGCTTCCTTTGTAGGCTTTGTAAGTATGTTCATGTATACTATCAGGGACAGGGAAGATGTGATGTCTCTTATTGACTCCGTTACCGGAGCACGTGTCACACACAGTTTCCTGCGTTATGGTGGTGTAAAGGATGACCTGCCAGACGGATTCAAGGACGATGTGAACTATGTCTTTGGAAACCTGAGAAAGGCTATTGACAATTATGAGGAACTGTACAGGACCGATGCAATCTACAAGGCAAGAACAAAGGGTATAGGAG
>JAWKHE010000020.1:0-37955 GCA_041395005.1 Methanolobus sp.
AAGCATGATTCTCTGAGAAAAAATAAACATACCGAAAAATAAAAAGTGAGGTACCTGTATGTAACAGGTAATCCTCATTAGTTTTAATTATTTCTTTCATTCCTGCGTATGAGCATAGCAACTGCAAAAACTGCCATGATTGCTACAATAACGCCAGGTGCAGGAATAGAACTCTTCTCGACTTCAAGGCTTGAAGTTGCGCTGCCTACTTTTATTTCATAGGTGCCTGCTTCTTCCTCTGTAACTGTAAAGGTCAGAGTAGTTTCCTCACCAGTCTTAAGGGACACATCCCTGGAATCCATTACAGTTCCGTTAACAAGGAGTTCAACTGTTTCTTCACCTGCAGCAGTGCCTGTATTTGTAACATCAACTGTGACAGTTGCTTCTTTACCGGTCTTTACAAGAATTGGTGATACCTGAAGGTTGGAATACACAAAATTAGCCTGCATTTTCAGAACCTCAAGGTTGAGTTCGGCTCCAATATAATGATCCGTTGGAGTTGTCAGTTTATGGATACCTGTTTCTTTTACATTATAGGTAATGGTTTCACCGCTTCCTGTGTTACCTATGAGTTTTCCATCATAGTAGACATCCATATCTTCAACGTAATCTCCACCAATAGCTGTCATGACAGATATTGTAATAGTGTTTCCCTCAACTACTTCTTCAGGTGTAACTTCAATTACAACTTTCCTGCTGGCGTCATTTGCAGAGATTACTTCTACTTTCTCGCTTGCTGAAACATATCCTTCCTTTTGTGCAGTAACTGTGTAAGTACCTGCTGCATCAGGAGTATAGCTTACTGTACCGGATGTTGATGTTTCTCCGACACTCTTGTCACCAAACATGACAAGCGCATCTTCAACTGATGCTCCCCTTGAAGTCACTGAAATTTCCACTGCATTTCCTTCCTGAACAACAGAAGGAATATCAAGTGCAAGTGACTTTGAAGGCATGGTTGATACTTCAATAAATGGGTAGTAACGTACATCTCCGGAATCTGCAACATTAAATGAGATATCTCCCATGATCTCAACAACATCTCCTCTGCTAAGGGATATGGAATCCTCATTCTCAAGAACAATTTCGTCGGATGCAAAGGTTCTGACTTCCATTTCTCCGAATTTTTCACCGTCTTCTACTTCAACAAGGTCTTCTGATATCTGGAAAATACCTTCGACAAATACTGCATTTGACTCCCTTCCCTGGAAGATTTCATCAAAGTGCACTATTACTATTGGGACATCGTCAACGGATCCAATATCTTTCTCGTAGACATAGTCATCATCTGCAGATACAATACCTGTGTCAAGCTCATCTCCATCATGTACAAGATTTACCATGACACTGCTACCATCAAGGTCAACTTCAACGATATAAAGTTCATATCCGTCCTCCAGTGTCAGTGATGTACCTGAGTACAGGGATATCTTACTGTCATCATCAATAAGCACTTCAGAGAGCATTCCGTCGGAAAGCAGGCTGACGTGATCTGTAAATTCATTGTCAGGGTATCCTGCAAAGTACTTCTGTGCCATAAATCCTATTACCTGGAAGTCTCCCCAGTCATCGTGGTCAAAACTGACATCAAGTGGTGTGCTTCTGTAAACAAGGTCACCATCATCGATAGATCTGCCGCTGAGCTCCTTAATTTCAAGAGATTCAGTTCCTACTCCCTCATCAATATTATAATAGAATCCTTCAAAGTTAAGAGGTGTCCATTCGAGTGCTTCACCCTCTGCAACCGTACCTCTGAGTTCATAGGTACCAGGTTCGGACATATCAAGTACAGGTCCGAATCTCAGTGTGCTGTCATCAGCAACAGTGAATTTGAGTTTGCCCATGATTTTAACGGTGTCACCCCTTCCAAGGCTGATACCATCATTGTTCTCCATGGTAATTATGTCTGAACCAAGAGCATTGACCTCCATTATTCCAAACTCATCTCCTGATTCAATTTCCACATAATCTTCTGATATCTGGAATATACCTTCAACGAATACTGCATTAGATTCTGTTCCCTGGAAAATATCATTGAAATGAACAACAATTATTGGTACGTCTTTATCTCCAAGTTCGATCTCGTAAATATAATCATCATCTGAAGAAACGATGTCTGTATCCAACTGGTCACCATCTTTTTCGAGGGTAACTAGTACACTGTTTCCATTAATATCAACTTCTTCCAGGTTTAGTTCATATCCTTCCTTAAGTACGAGGGATGAGCCAGAGAGAATGATATTTCCTCATCGTCATCAGTAAGGACTTTAGCAAGAATGCCATCTGATATCAGGCTTATATCATCATCTGCAAATTCCGTATCATCAATTTATATCCTGCAAAATATCTCTCTGCCATGAATCACTATTACCTGATGAACCCAGAATACTCACCATTCAAAGTCAGTATCAATAGGTGTCGTGGAATATTCCGAGTTCACCATCTCCTATACTCCTGTCATCATAGTCGTCCAGTGTTATTGTAAGGGTTTCTGAACCCTCTCCTGAATCAAGATCATAGTAGAAACCGGAATAAGTCAGTGCCGTCCATGTATATTCAAGAGATACATTTTCGTCTGCGTCCATATACGGTTTCCCGTAGTGTTATCAGCCATTGCAGTGCACGAGAGTAAAACAAGTGCAATTGCGGTGGCAAGAGGTAAATATAGTTTAGTTTTGGTATTTATTGTAGCATCCCTTTATTTTTACAACATTCTGGCAAATAAAGCAACTGATTATTAAAATGACATAATATATTATATTATCATATAAAGAAAATAATTAAATTATGTCAATCAGCATAAAAATAATACATTGCCTGAATCTGTTTTAGCATTTTCAGGCCCAGAATATCAATTATTAGTTTATTTTAATTTAAGTGACCAGGAGTTTCCATTTTGCTCATGTAGAGTTTGTCTTCCCTTGCAAGCCATCCAATAGCCACAAATGCCACCTAGTTTATCAAACCCGTTGTCTTTCAGATGGTTTTTTATCTTTGCCATGTTCGACTCGCCACTCTCCAGCAGCCTGTAGATATAACCTGCTGCTTCACCAATGTTTACACACATTTCATCCGTATATCACTTTACGTAATTTTCTTATAAACGCGAACCGTGTTTTTTGCAATATTTTCCAGCTGAATTTCGTTTTTACCAGCTTTTTACCGTTTTCACCCATACGGGGAGTAGTTGACTCCAGTCCCTCAGGGCATGGATTCCAGCCCCCAAGCTGGATTCCGGTGTCCTGTAACTGAGAACCCCATTCTGAAATTATCGACGATTTTTACTGCATCTGTTGCAACCACTGCTGTATTTGCATCCCCGCAGTTCAAGTACCACAATTCCGAATGGTTCGTTCCTGCTTGGAACGCATGTCATATTGCAGGCATTTGTCCAGTCCTTCAGTACTTCATCAGGTGAATAACCAAGGAAGTGGCAGGCATGTGCTACATTAAGATCACTTGCAAGATTCTGACAGTATGAAAAAATTCGCATTTCCCTTTACCTATGAATACAAAGTGTTGCTCCCAGTTCCCGTCTAGGACTTTCGGTATTGCCTAACCAGCATATCAGGACCTTTCTGGTAGTTCATTCTTCCCGTAAACAGCACAACAGGTGCATAAGGATGAATACCATGATCTTTCTTTACTGATCCCGAATCCACATCTTTTCCATTTTGCCCGGAGCTATTCCGTTGGGTATTATGGATATTTTATAATCCGGTATATGGTAAATGTCCTGAACTTCCCTTTTGAAGTTCTCGGATGTGATTATTACTTCCGAACTTTCATATCCTCCAAGCCATTCCCTATAGGAAACTTCCCTGGCCGTGGAAGAATTTACACTAACATTACCGTTACGTCCCCATTCAGTACTATGATACGTCATTACATAAGGTTTACTGTGTTCGTACTTGATTCTGTTAAGTACATTTACAGGATGCCAGTCATGTCCGTGAATGATATCGAATTCACCGAATTGCTCAGATACATGCCTGAACCTTTCATACATGGCATCGCACATTTTATCCATTTGCTCAAGTATGTCTCCGGATTCATCAAAACTGCATCTCTGGTAGTGGACTCCGTTTATTTCATCGTAGTCCCTGTACCATGCGCTTCGGGTGAATATATGGACTTCATGTCCCATTTTAGCCAGATGTTCTGATAACTCCGTTACATGGGGTGCCAGTCCTCCTACTTTTGCAGAATGAAGACTCTCCCATGAGAACATCCCGATTCTCATTGTTTCCATTTTCCACACTCTTTTAAATTAAACCCCAAAAGCCATTATAAAAATATGATCGAAGTATTATAAATATTACGATTAAGGAATTACTTTTCATATAGTATGTCTTCTACGTAGCAGCGTATTATTTCAGCAACACTCCATGCCTGGGAAATACATCCTCCCGGCCTGTGAGGATAATCACCATCAAAAACCTCGGAAATAGAATTAATGCCAGCTTCATCAAGGTGCTTTTCAATTCCATTCAGGTATCCTGCGAGCCTTTTTTGAATATCTGGCATATCATTGTAGACTTTCCTGCAAGCGCTGATGTAAGGTCCGAGAAGCCAGGGCCACACAGTGCCGTTATGATATGCACTGTCCCTGCTTTCTGTGTTTCCTGAATATTGTCCTGTATACCTGCTGTCATAAGGTGAAAGTGTCCTTAAACCATATGGAGTAAGCAATTTTTCTGTAACAGTATCCACAATACTTTTTTCGATTTCACCGGAAAGCATTGTATTTGGAAGGGAAACTGCAAGTATCTGGTTTGGTCTTATGGACGCATCTTTCCATTGTGCTTCTGAAGATGGTGATATGCAATCGTAAAGACATGAGTTTTCTTCATTCCAGAATTTTTCATGGTAACTGTTTGCTGCTATTTCTGCCAGTTCACGGAACAATGTAACATCTTGTCCCAGTAAATCTCCTGTTCTGGAAGCATAAACAAGGGCATTGTACCAGAGAGCATTAATTTCACATGCTTTTCCCCTTCTTGGTGTAACCTCTGCGCCATGAACTTTTGCATCCATCCACGTGAGCTGGCCATCACTTTCTATAAGTCCATCATCATCCATCCTGATGCCAAAATGTGTACCCTTATGGTAGTAGTTCAGTATATCTTCAATAGATGGCCAGATTTTTTCAATAAATTCTGTATCTTCTGTGTAATCAAGATACCTGCCTGCAGCATGGACAAACCATAGGGAAGCATCAACTGTGTTATAAGCAGGGGTTTCCACAGGATTTTCCGGGAAATTATTAGGAATAAGCCCATCCTTGCAGTAAGATGAGAATGTTGAAAGTATGGACCTTGCATCTTCAAATCTCCCCGTAACAAGTGCCAGGCCCGGCAGTGCGATCATAGTATCCCTTCCCCAGTCACCAAACCAGTGGTAGCCTGCAATTACAGATTTAGCTCCGGTTGATTTCCTGTCAACTATGAAAGAATCACCAGCAAGCAGGAGTTTACGCAGGAGAGGGTCTATCTTTTGAGCTGCAAAATGACTTTCAGGGATTTCCCGCTGACGTTTCTTTTCGTTTTCAAATGCTTCTTCAACCATTAGCCTATCCGGCGTGAAATTTGTATTAGTTGATGCAAGGACAAAACAGGACAGTTTTTCCCTGTCTATTTTCATATCAAAATGTCCGGGATTGAAGTTGTCTTCGATGTGAGGATATCCCCTGGAAAGTTCAACATCGTATTCAAAATTGTAATACCAGTGTTCTTCAGCATTGTAAGGGATATCGGATTTGATGCAAAAGGAAATACCTTCACTATTAATTATAGTCCCTTTATCAATTGCCTGTTGTGTGAAAAAAAGTCCTTCTGAGTTACTCAGGTGATGTACTGATCTGTTGTTAACCAGTGGGAGTATTCTGAAAAACCCTTCTAATCCGCCTGGGTTTTCTATTTCATATTTAACTACTGTTGTATTCTCTCCTGATACAATCACAAGCTGTTTTCTTATTTTCAGGCCTGCAACTTCGTATTCAAAAACAGGATACGGTTCTGCACTGAAAGTGCTGAGAAATTCATTGCCATTGGGATAAACCGTACCTGGATACTTATGCACTGCAAGTTTGTGGATTTTCTCTCCTATGAAAACTTCTTCATCAAGGGATGAAAGCAGTACTTTTCTCTCAACAGGCGGATTTAAAGAGGCGATGAGAAGTCCGTGGTATTTTCGGGTATTTGCCCCGATTACAGTTGAAGAAGCATAACCTCCAAGGCCATTACATACGATCCATTCCCTGTTTTTTGCAGAGTTGTAATCTTTGTAGTCCATGCCTTTGCTCCTTTAAGACCTTACTCTGAGTTATCATCCAGTTTTTTCTGTATTTCATCAAGCTGCATAATATTATCAAGCATAAGGGCACAGCTCCAACAAAGAGGAATAGCCCATGCAGGTCTTCCTGTAAACTTGTTTACCTGTTCCGGTAAAAGACCTGCACCTGTACTACCTTCTAATGACCATTTAATATATTTTAATGCCTCATCAATTAGTTCCTTTATTTCATCTTTATCTTCTTCCGGGTCTGCTGTCATTGCAAGTTCAAGCAGTGCTTTTGAGAGCCAGAGGTTGTTACAATCATGCGGTTTCCTTCAATATAGTTATCATCAACATACCTTTTAATTCCAAAATGGTCATTCACAGGAACTCTGAGATATTTTCCATATTTTTGATCAAGGGATTTGAAATCATTTCTCTTTCTTTTTGTCCTCTGCTGAGAGCATGTTGAAAGGAACAAAAACACCCAGAATACTTGCATCAATGGCTGTGTCCTTATTGCGATTTATTCCCCTTGCAAAGAATCCTTCTTAAGCCAGAATTTTTCTATGGTAGTAGTTTTAATCAACTCAGCTCTTTCAATCCACCTTTCAGCAAGCCTTTTTCATTATAGTCTACAGCCATCCTGGCAGCACTTTAATCAGTCCTGCATAGATGGCGGCGTTGGTGTATGTAAAAACTCCCGCGTGGAACTTTCCAGAGACAAAGGCAGTCTTCATGCAATCCATCACTTGTTCTTCTCATAAGATACTCTGCGGCTGAAAGAATGGTTGTCCATGCTGGCCCCAGAAATTCTGCTTTAAGCGGCTGTTTCAGTGTCTGGTAGTAAGATTCCATTGCAAAAATAGTACTTCCCGTTTCATCTATCTGAGTTGAGAAGCAAGTTTCCCATGAAAGGTGCTGTGTTCCCATCAAGCCAGTATCGCTGGAACCACGAACTATCCTGAAGCTGGGTACTTTTGCACCATTTGAAGAAAAAGGGAACAATATTCAGAGTAACCCGCTTCAAGCAGTGAAGTAACGATTTCGGCAGAGTCCCTGTGCCAGCAATAGCCGTATCCTCCACTCATCTCAAATTCGCGATCAAATTCGGAGGCCGCCACAAGTGATCCTTTTCCCCGGAGTCATTAAGAATACTCAGGGTAAGCAGTGAACAGTTAAGGCCTTAATAATATCAAGTTTCGAGGATCCAAAACCCGGATATTCCGGCAAGTCAAGCAGTCTTTTCTTTGAGAGCCATTTAATCCATTTTTCCTGGACATCATTATACATACTTTCCACAGGTTCCTGCTGCACCTGTCTCATTCTCCTGTAAAGGGCGGGCCTGCGTGATGCTGCTCCTATAAATACAGTAATTTCCACTGGTTTTGAATCTTCAACATTCAGCTTCCATCCAGCAACGCAATTGGAGTTGCCAATATCTTCATTATTTCTCTGGAGTTCACCATCTTCCATGTCGTATTTGGCATTTGTCCACCAGATAGTGTCCATGGCTTTTCCGATCTGCCATTCCTCAAATGCAGGACTTGAAGTTATACCAACATAATAGTTTTTCCAGTATTGTGCCAGAAGTTTTGAATCAAGAAGTCTACAGAAAGCGGAATTCTTTTTCTTCATTTCTGCCTGAAATTAGAGTAATAAAAAAACTTCCCATGGAGAACTTTTTTGTTGAGCTGATCCTGTATTTACGTACAAGTACCGGCTTGTGTGGAGTGCACAAATCCATGATTTCCATGGTAAGTCGGAAGGATGGGTAAGCTTTGTTTTAACAATATTGGTATTATCAATATATTGCTGGTCTGCAGTCCATTCCCTTGCATTTGACCCAGATAAGTTCCTTTCCATTATGTATGCAGGCCAGAGATTCTTCTATATGCTGGGCGAAATCTTTCAGGATAAAAAAACCCGAAGATCTCCCTTTTTTCCCCATGCTGACAAGTAACCTTTCATTTCCGAGAATTACATTGGGTTGTCGTATCAACGTGACTCTCCTTAGTAAATGTTCTATGTTTGCTTCTTTTGGAGCAGGTGATACAGTATGTTCACAGTACCCGTCCGACATACTGTGACATTTTGCTCCCTATTCTACAGGTCCTTCCCAGAGATTCGGAAATGTATCCTGCCAGGAATGAACTGATATAACCGCATACGGGAACTTCCTGGTCTTGTATTCTTCTGCCAAGGAAAGAGTCTTTTATTCTTGCTACTCCCTTTAAAGCTCTTTAAAATCAATATCATAGTCAAGAATACCCCAACCTGCTGCCATTAAAAGCTCCTTTAGCAGTTCCAGGCAATTATCTTCGGTAAAATCTGTCATTTTCCTCAAGTATCGTGCCGCACCGGCTCCATTTTTGAGTCCTATTATTGTTAACAGTCCTTCGGATTGAGGGACGTGTTCTTTTAAAAGCTCAAGTATATTCACAAATGTCTTGGCTCTTATGAGACAGCTCTTTCCCCAAGTAAGTGCAGTGGAAACTCTACAGATTGTATGACTCTGTTTCTGAAAATCCCCATTCAAGATCAAGAACCACATCTTTCTTTAACAGTTCCTGAGCAATACTTTCGATATCCCTTCCTTTTTTTGATTCAGTAAACATGACGTATTTGCCTTTTGTAGGGTCTTCAGAACTATCAAGATAGGCAAAGCGTATATCAAAGTCGTTTTCTGCAAAGAAAGTTGTTATGTCAGCTTCAGAATGCACGGTGTTTTCATATGTTATTTTAAACCAGACTACATCTGCTTCCTTATCTATTTTTGAAAACATACAGAGGAGTCTCTTACTATGTACAAAACTCCCAGAAGATAATATTACTTTAAGCAATATATTATTATTCTATTTTTTCAGGGTTCTGAACACATGGGCCTTGAAATCTGTTAGTGCTGCCATGAAGTTAACGGCTGCATCATAAGGGCTGTTATGAATGCTGAAATAGGAGTGTACGTCCCGTCGCCTAACCATTTTTGTACTCATGTAGTAGTAGTGGTCTGATGTAAGCAAATGTTTCCAGATTCTCAGCAGTTCAAGATCATCTGTTTTTTTGACATAGCTTTCAAGTATTTTCATCTCTTCAAAACAACGTCTCTGCATATCGTTACCAAGCCACGCGCTGCTGTCCCTTTCAATGTCAGCCCAGGATATTGTGGAAAAATCACCAGCATCTATTTCTCCTGCAGGACTATAATTTTCAATTGTCTGGGACGGCGTCAGAAAACGCATTCTTCTGTCCATAACTTCTCTGGTAATGCTCTTCAGGAATTCAAATATGCCTGTATCTTCCCACTGGTGTTCACCGAATGTTTCGTAGTCCATGAATATGTTTAATGTTTCCCCGGGGTTTGCTGCAGCCCAGTCTGCCCACTTGCTTGCAGTAAGTGGATATTCTTCCCACCAGCGGGATGAGAAACGATAGCCTATGTCATCACTTAACTTGTAATTACGAAGCAAAACTGCAATGTCAGAGCCTTTTGCCCTGTAAAGCATGATCCGGTGAGCGTCCATTCAGGATACGTTCGACACCTTCGGTCATTATTGCCTTGTATCCAGGCTGGCTGTGAAATATGCAATGCTGTTGTTGTAGAGCATTTCCGTATTCCGGAAGACCCGGGGTGTAAACCCGATGAGTTCTGACATGAGTTTCCGGTGCTCTTTAACTTCATCCATAAACTCTTCCTTTGACTCAAAAAGAGATGCAAGGGAATGATAACATGTCTCATCCAGAGAATTCAATACAGCCTGTTTTTGCAAGGTCACAGAAGAGGTCCAAGTACTTCTTCACCCCAGTCCTGCACTGTTCAAAGAAGGGTACCTGTAACTGACATGCTTGCCCTGAAATTCCCGTCAGTGCTGTCAATTATTTCCAGAAGGGTGCGGTTTGCAGGAATATAGCACTTACCAGCAACCTTATGGAATATCTCTTTGTTCACTTTTTCGTCGAAATACCTGTCAAAGCCCTGCTTATTGTCAGGCCAGAACCATCTCAGCCTGTAGGGCTGGTGAACCTCAAAGAAAGGACAGATGGAATTCACTGTTCCACCTCCCCGATGATAAAACGCTCAATGTCAGAAAGAATAGAAAGATCGTTTACGGCTTTTTCATAGCCCAGTCTTCTTTCCTCGGAATTCATTTCCAGCAAAATCTCACTCTGTTGCAGGTAGCGGTATATTCGCATTAGCTCTTCTTTCTTTTCAGACTCTTTCATAAGTCCCAGCTTTTCACCAATATCTTCAAGCTCATGCATGTAAAGGTGCTGCGCATGGTTTCCCAGTAAATTATGCATCCCATAACGTGCAGTTGTTTTTGAATCCAGGGACGGTAGTTCCTTTTTATTAAACATTTTTACTGCTTCTTCTGCCAGAACCATTTTTATCCCATGCTTTTTTAGACTCGGGGGAATATCCCTTAAGAACCTGAGTATTTCCTCATTGTTCTGGAGGTGGGTGTTTATAGCATCATATTTTATGTACAGGGTAATCAGATCCCCGTCCATGCTTGCTATCCATGACGCATACTTGTCAGCAATTAGCGGATATCCGGGCCATGCCATGTCTGAGAATTTAATTTCCAGGTCTTCGCTTAAACTTATGTGGCGGAGAAGCGTTGGAACATCGTTGTTATAAACATGCATGGGATCATACCCATTCATGATATTATGGGAACCTTCGGATATGAAACACTTAAATCCCATTTCCTTAAGGACTTTTATTGACCTCTTCTCAAAAAGAAGCTCGGTGTTGACAAAAGTCCTGGCCTTTCTGCCGAAAAGTTTCTTAATCATTTTCAGATCCATTTCCACCTGTTCCCTGAATTCGTCCATTTCAGGATACAGGGGACAAATGGAATGGTAGTAAGGTGAGGCTGCAAAGGAAATACTTTTTGCGTTAAGTTTTTTGAACCCCTCTATAATTTCAGGATTCCATTTGCATTGCTCAAGAAAAACACCGGAAATATCAAGAGTGAACTTTCCCCCGTTTTCAATGGACTTAGCAAGTGTATCATTCAGGGTTTCCACATTTTCAGCCAGTTTTGTAAAATTGTGGAATGCTTTTTCCATATCAAAATATTTCTCAATATGGACATCACCGTAACCTTCCCGGGGCCAGTACCAGCGCAGGGGCAGGGGCAGGTGTACTTCAAAACAAACGCAGACCGCTTTCATTTTTAATCAATTTCCTGTTTACTTCGTCATTCATTCCACTTCATTATGATCTTCTGCCACTCTTCTGGTATTGAGATCGCTGGCAAACCATATCGTTCTCTGTGGGAAGGCAATCTCAATTCCGTTCTCTTCAAGTGTCTTCTTTATTATCCATAGAAGCCTCGTTTTAAGATCGTACCATTCGGTTGCAGGAGCCCATATCCTTACTTTTATGTTTACCGAATTATCACCGAGATTCTCTACAAAAACACTTGGTGAAGGGTTAACAAGTGCATAAGGCTCCGTGTAAATCAAATCCTTTATTATCCTTATAGCTTCATCAGCATCATCCTCGTAGCGAATACCAACAACATATTCAAATCTTCTAACAAGGTTTGCAACATAATTAGTTATGCTTGTGGTGAAAACAGTTTCGTTAGGAAGTCTCATATAGAGCCCGTCATATGTACGGATGATTGTAGATATTATTTTAATATCTTCCACATATCCAAGCTGGTTGTCTATGTTAACCTGATCACCTATTTTTATTGGTCGTTCTATCATCAGGAAAACTCCGGAAATGAAGTTACCTACAATACTCTGGCTGGCAAAACCAATTACAATACCAACAACACCTCCAGCAACCAACAAACCGGATGTGTCTATATTCAGGACCGGGAAGATAAATCCCACAATTGCAAAAATAATCAAGCCATAATAGATGGACTTAAAGAAGTATATTGAGATGTTCTTTATCCATCTTATCCTTAAGCGAACGCTGCAGGTAGATAGTTATCACTTTTCCTACTGCAACAGAAGCAAACAATATCATTATTACCGTTATGGTCTGCAGGAAAGGATCTGAAAGCGGAGGAATATATGCTGATATACTGCTGTTGTTCATAATCCGAACTCCATAATTCCTTTTATTCCGCTGATTACGTACTTGCGGGCAGTATAGAGTTCCGTGGATCTTTTAAATCTGGATGTGGTGGGGTATGCACTGAAATCTGTTTCAGCCACAAGCTTGTTTATAATTCTCATGGATGCTTTCATGGCAAGTCTCTTTGAACCATAGAATATCTTCATTCCATAAGCATTGAATACTGCTTTATTGACTTCCATCATGTGGCTTGTATCGTTGATTAGTTCAAGTTCGATATATCCTTCAAAACGGAAATCCGTGTCTGGCTGTTCTGAATATACTTCGCTATCCCATTGCCTGCATACAAGACCATTGTTATGGGTGCCATAAAGTGTAAATTTAATATTGGAAAAAGTGAAGATGTCAATAACTTCATGATTTCCTGCTTTGTCAACTACAAAAACACCGATTTCCACGGGAAAAGTAAGATAAATTTTTTCCTGTCATTAGGACGTATGAATACAGGTTTTTTAAAGTCTATGAGCAGATAAGATGTTATTGGATCCGGAAGATTTACAGGTTCAATTGGGTTGATTACAATATCTCCTTCATTGTTCAGCAATATAAGCTCATTAACCTCTTTTCCATAGGAAAGACGCCTGTATATAAGATCTGTACCCTGCTTCTCAACAATTATTTGAGTATTTTCGCATCCTATGTCGAATGGTGGGTGATGTGTATCATACATTTTCTATCTGTATCCGTTGTTCATTTCTATTTAAAGCCAGTTTTTCCTGCGGAAGTAAAGGTACATTGCCGCACATAAAAGTATATTTATTGTCCAGACTGCCGGATAACCCAGTTTCCATCCCAGTTCAGGCATGTATTCAAAATTCATTCCATATATTCCTGCAATGAAAGTCAGTGGAATAAAAATTGTAGCTATGATAGTAAGCGTTTTCATAACTTCATTCATCTTGTTGCTTACACTTGACATGTAAACATCAAGAATTCCGGAAAGTATATCCCTGTACGTTTCAACGGTTTCAGCAACCTGTATGGTATGGTCATATAAGTCTTTCAGAAAAATAAGAGTCGATTCTTCTATGAGGGCAGATTCCGTTCTTTCCATCTGGTTGTTAACTTCCCTGAGAGGGCCAGACTGACCTGCGCAGGAAAATCATTTCTTTTTTAAGGTCATGTATACTTTGTAATGTTTCTGGTAAAGGTTCCTCTATGAGTTTGTTCTCAAGTTCCTCAATAATGTCCCCGTATGCTTTTCAATAATTATGAAATAATTGTCAATAATGGAGTCCATGAGTGCATATGCAAGATAATCAGCACTCATTGTACGTATGCAACCCTTTAATTTCTAATCCTTTCCCTTACAAAATTAAAAGTATCTCCCTCTATCTCCTGGAAAGACAGTACGAAGTTCTTTCCAAGTATTATGCTGACCTGTTCGGTTTTTACTTCATCGTCCCCGTTTTTGAACCAGAGCATATTAAGGACGATATATACGTAGGAATCATAATCTTCAATCTTTGGCTCTGACAGCCGGTATGAACGATATCTTCCATAACAAGTGGATGAAGCCAAAATGAAGTCCCAGTTTTTCAATAATGTCTACCTGGTGTATACCATCCACATTTATCCATGTAACCGTTGGATAATCCTTAAAAGGAAAACATTCCTCTACATTTTCAACTATCTTTTCCTGATAATTGTCCCTGTCATAGTCTATTAAGGTAATGACTGGTTTCTCTGTTCTCTCATCTCCCACATGTATGAGGCTTCCGGGTGCCATTCCGGCTTTCTTTGAAACACGGCTTGTAAATTTCCTGATTTCTTTCACCCCGTTTAAACATTTATGTAACGAAGTTATTTATTACTCAAGCATGTTTCTGTATACATCAACAGTCATTTCTGCAATGTTATTCCAGTTGTATCTTGTACCGATAAGTTTCTTTCCAACTTTTCCAAGTTCCCCGTCATCATAGTTATCAAATACATGGTTTATTCCCCATGCAATTGAATCCGGGGTCTGGTAGACTATAACTCCGTCCCTGAAATTATTGATGAGGGAAATGGCATTTGTTGCAACGATGTTTTTACTGACATCCCATGCTTCCAGCAATATAATTCCAAAAGGCTCATTGCGGCTTGGGACACAGACAAGGTTGCAGGCATTCATCCACTTTTTCTTGACCGCTTCATCCACATAGCCTAAAAAGTGACAGCTGTCCTGAACGTTTAGCTCATGGGCTATACGTTCACATTCAGGTCGCATTTCGCCTTCCCCGATTACTACGAATTTAACGTCCCATCTCTTTGCAAGCACATCGGGAATAGCCCTGATAAAAAGATCCGGTCCTTTCTGGTAATTCATCCTTCCAACAAAAAGAACTACAGGTGCGAATGGATGTATTCCAAATTCTTCCCTGAGCTTACCCGGGTCGACATCTATTTGCATCCTGTTTTCATGTATGCCGTTGGGAACAATGGATATTTTATAATCAGGAATCTGGTAAAGGTGCTGAATTTCATCAGTCAGGTTTGGCGAAGTTGAAATAACACATGCAGACTCATAGCCAGCTCTCCATTCACGGTGACTTATTTCCATGGCTTCCCACCATGTGCCATGCTGGTTACCGTTTCTTCCCCATTCAGTACTGTGGTATGTAACTGCAAAAGGTATTCCCTGTTCGTCTTTCAGCCTGCACACAACGTTTACAGGATGCCAGTCATGGACATGTGTAAGGTCAAATTGTCCAAAGTCCTCTGTTGCCTTCATAAAAGCATTATACATTGCATCACACATGCTGTCCATCTGCTGGACTATGCCTCCATAGAGGTCATGGTATATACGATGATAGTGAACTCCCTCTATAATTTCATAAGGGGCCATGTCCCTGTTGCGGGTGAAAATATGAATTTCATGCCCGATGGCTGCAAGAGCTTCAGATAATTCGGTTATGTGAGGTGCAAGACCTCCTACCTTCACAGAATACAGGCTTTCCCATGCGAACATGGCAACTCGTAATTTATCTTTCATATTTTCTCCCCACTTTTACCTACTCTTTTCCCAGCAGGTGCTTTACAGCTACTTCTGGTGGCATGGTGTTAATAAAAATTTCCGTATTTTTCTCAAAGCCTGCTGCAATTGATGTTACAGGAACTATGCGGACATTGAAATGATAACCCAGATCATGGTCTACCTGGAAGAACATATAATTGTATGCAAGCTCAGGTATTGTTTCATCAAGCATTGAAACAGCTTTCCTGATGCAGTCTCCAAGGGACATCAGCATTTCGTCACTAAAAGCCGATATGTGATTCACATGCTTTTTTGGCAGCATCCATAGTTCATATGGGGATTTTGAATAATAAGGCGCTATGATAATGAAATTTTCATTTTCATAAACATGTCTTTCTTTACCTTTTTCCTTTTCAACTATTTTACAGTATGGACAGGTATCCATCTCTTCAATTGCATTCCTTTCCTTTACAATTGAAGGAGGAAGCAGTGGAACTGCTATGAGCTGGGAGTGGGTATGTTCAAGGGAAGCACCTGCCTTTTTGCCCCAGTTCTTAAAAAGTGAAACATATTTGACGCCTTTTTGGGACTGGTAGTGAAGTACCCTGTCCCTGTATACTTTCATCAACAGGAGTATTTCGTCATCTGAGAACAAATTGATTTTACTTTCATGTACAGGGTTCTCTATAATTACTTCATGGTATCCAAAACCTTTCTGGACATCAAATAAAGCCTTTTCAACATCAGGGGCATCCGGGGAAAGTGCCGGGTAAAGATTAGGTATGCACCTGATGTCCCATCCGGTAATAAGTTCGTCATCCTGAGATCTTTCAGGATTTCCCCGTTTTTGTAAACAGCATTGGCGGGTGGGGTCTTGTCTTCATGACCTCCACAGAATACGCAGCTTGTGGATCTGCTGGCATCATCGCAGGCTTTGGTGCAGACGGTCTTTTACTTCTCCCGAATGCAATTATGCAATGCTCATCAAGGAAATAGTGTTTACGTATCTCGGACATGTTTCACTCCAGTCTTATTCCGGTTAAAAGCTCATAATATTCCTTTATTGGGTCTTCCCAGTTCATGTCCCTTGCAAGAAGGTTTGCTTCCTGGCAAAGGAGATTATATTTCACTTTATCATCAGTAAAAGTGTCAATGAAATAGTCCATTGCAAGAGCGTAATCAGCTATTGATTCCAGATACGGGCTGTTGATATTATTGACAACAATAACTCCTCCCATTCCCATGACCAGTCTTTTCAGTGTTTTCAGGGCATCGCTAAAACCACAGATTTTGCTCACAATGCTTGGTGTTGATTCCTTGCCTGCTTCAAGTCCGGTAAGCAGGAATGGCTCGTATTTTGAAGGGAAAACACCGGCAATACATCCTGCCATGAATTCGTCCGGTCGCATGTTAAGTCCTCCGTCATGGTCGGATATCCACTGGGGATACAGTACTGCAGAAACATGCCTTGTTCCGTCCGGCAGTTTTGCACATTCCAGGCCACGGGCTTCAATCATCTGCTGAAGACGTATTTCCTCACCCACAAGTACTTCCTCAGGCAAGTTAATCGGGAAGTCCTCCGGTGGGTTGGTCTTTGGTCCGTGGGCTGCAATAAGGAAGCATACAACACGGTAATTTTCATCAAGATGTCCGGCATCAATCTCTGTTTTAACCATTCTGTCAAGTATCACAAGGGAGTCAAGAAGATCCGGATATCCCTTGTTTTCAATTTCAATTCGTGAGATGGAAAAAATCGGAATAATCCTGTCAGCAGGTATGCTTTTACTGTCAAATACATTATTGATTTTCTCAGACAGGAATTCCTGAATTCTTTTCCTGCACTCAAGTTTTTTGTCCCAGTCAATGTCTTCGTCCTCTTTATCTATACCATTGCGGACGATAATGGAATCAATTCCATAGAAAAGTTTTATCTCCTTGCCTGTGGAGTCTCCAACAGCAGTGACAACATCAGCAAACCCGGAAAGTGATTCCAGTTTAGCATGGTTTACAGGGACACCACTGTCCCATGAATTGTCGTTCTCCCTGATTTTCTTTATTGATCGGTGTCCGGAAGATCTTCCCGGAAGGGTTGCATGATAGGTAGCAACAGAGCGAATACTGATTCCAAGTTTCTTAAGGCGCGCCAGGGCATAAAAAACTCCGAATTCATGGCAATGGAGTGACACATGCATTGCAGGCATAAGCGATGCTGCAAATTCAGAAATAGCTTCATCTTCATATTCTTCAGAGCTTATTTCCCGGGCAGTTACCAGTGTTACAATGAATTCAGATATTGCATAGGAAAGATTGAGATAGTGGGTGTATTCCATACCATTACCCATACTCTCATATGTCATGGAGTCAAGGCCAATAAGATCGTAAGCTTCTGCTTTAATCAGGCTGGCAAGGCACATTTCTTTTCCTTTGTAATCCCTGCTGACCCTGCAAAAATCGTCAGTTTTAAAAAGAAGATGTATTACTTTTATACCGTTTACAATTTCAATTCCGGGAAAAACCTCAATACCCTTGGTTTTTAATGCTTCAATTGTATCAAAGAGTTCACCTTCAGGTTCCATTTCCTCAAGTTCACTCATATCAGTTACACGGTTTAGTCCCTTGTTCCAGTCAGAACCGCTGTGACCATAATATGGGCCAGCAACAATTATGCTGGGAGCAGTTTTCTTATCGATAACACCTTTACTTATCAAGCCTGCAAGAGTCTTTGCTTCCGCATCAATTACGTTCCATATTCCGCCCATCTTATTGGACTTTGGCCCGGCTTCTTCACCTGCTATTATTATACATTTGCTTTCCAGCATCATTCCCTTCTCCCTTAATTATCTTCTATCTAAATAGAGTTTCAATTATATATGTAAATATCTGAGACTGAGTGATTAATGACTTATTTGCACAGATTACACGCCAATAATTATATATTATATTCAATATATAATGTTTAGGAATACTCTGGATTTAAAATATATATACTTAGATTATGTAAGCAGAAGTCTTAATTTAGGAAGGTGCAAGGGTTATGGGAAGCGACACCCACAGAAATCCCGACCTAGTAAATAATGTCGGGGAAGGATACCGATCATTATTTGATGCTAACCCTGCAGCAATGTTGATCTTTGAACCGGAAACAGCAAGAATTATTGACGCCAATAATGCAGCCTGTAATTTTTATGGCCTGACCTGTGATGAGCTTAAATCCAGAATGCTATTTGAAGTGACACCACTTTCTGAAACAGAAATGATGGATTCCATTCGGAAAGTACAAAGTAATTCCCAGCGATTTTTTGTTTCGGAAAATGTACTTTCCACAGGTGAAATTCGTGATGTGGAAGTCAATGTGATTCCTTGTAATATGGAAGGCAAAACTCTTTATTGTGCTATTGTTTACGATATCACCAGACGCAATGAAATACAGGATGAGCTAAGAAAAAGCCAGATAAAATACCGCCTGCTTTCAGATACCACCTTTGAAGGTATTGTAATTCATGACCATGGAATAGCCCTTGAAGCCAACCAGGCGGTATCCCGTGTGACAGGCTATGATCTGGAAGAAGTTATCGGCTATAATGTTCTGGAGAAAATAATACATCCTGATGATTTGAATATTGTTCTAAAAAATATGGCGGATGATAGTGTAAAACCATATGAGGTACGCGCCATAAGAAAAGATGGTGTTGTTTTTCCCATAGAAATAGAGGCTCATAGCACAATCCATAATGGACAACATATCAGAGTAGCTGCTGTCCGTGATATTACAGAACGCAAGCTAACAGAAGAAAAGCTGGAAAAAGAACGTTTTCTTTTGAAAGGTCTTCTTGATTCCATACCTGATATGATCTTTTTTAAAGATATCAGGGGAGCATATTTAGGGTGTAACCCGGAATTTTCTAAATTTGCTAACAAAAGCAGGGAAGATATCATCGGCCTGACATCCTATGATCTGTTCAGCAAGGAAAAGGCAGATTTTTTCACCAATCATGATGAGATAACAATAAAAGAGGGTCAAATCAGGCATGATGAAGTATGGGGGGAATATCCTGACGGTAGTGAGGTTCTGCTGGATATCATAAAAGCCCCTCTCATCAACTCAGCCGGAAAAACAATTGGCCTGGTTGGTGTCGGTCACAATATCACCGATAAATGGGAAGCAGAGCAGACCATAAAGGAAATCAGTCACCTGAACCAGTCAACACTTGATTCCCTTGATGCACATATATGTGTACTTGATGAATCCGGAAAGATAATCAAGACAAATGCTTCATGGCAGGATTTTGCATCAGAAAGTACGATTCTTTTTGATAAATTCAGTGAAGGTACAAATCTTATCCAGTCACTGGCCGGGGAAGACAGTGACCCCGAAAGCATAACATTTGAATTTGCAAATGGTATCAGGGAAGTCATGGAGGGTAAAAAGGAGTACTTTGAATTTGAGTTCCTGTGTCCTTTTTTAGAAAAAGAACAGTGGTTTGTAACAAAAGTACGTCCCTTTTCCAGCACAAAAAAATACCCTCGTAAGGTGGTAATTTCCCGTATAGATATTACTGCAATTAAGCTTGCAGAGAAAAAGATGCAGGAATACACTGATGAACTTAAACTAAAGAACAGGGAACTTGATGAAGCTCTTATAAAGGCAGAAGAAGCCACAAAGGCAAAAAGTGAGTTTCTGGCCAATATGTCACATGAGATACGCACGCCTATGAACGGTGTTATTGGTATGACTACTCTCCTGCTTGGAACTGAACTTGATGAAGAGCAGAGACATTATGTAAATACTGTACAAAAGAGCGGTGACGCCCTGCTTGAACTTATCAATGACATACTTGATATTTCAAAGATAGAAGCCGGAAAACTGGAACTTGAAGAGCTGCCAATAGACCTGAATTATGTCCTTGAAGAAGTGGCTTCATTGCTGGCTATTAAGGCCCATGACAAAAAACTTGAATTCATATGTGCAGCAGACCCTGAAGTTTCGACTAATATAGTAGCAGATCCTTCCAGGCTAAAGCAGGTTCTGATTAACCTTGGTGGAAATGCCATCAAATTCACTCATGAAGGGGAAGTTGTAATCAATGTATTCCAGTTCTCCCGAAAGGAATCAACTGTAACCCTGAAGTTCTCTGTCAGGGATACTGGTATTGGAATACCGGAAGATAAAAAGGATATTCTTTTCAGCAAATTCAGCCAGGTGGATACTTCCACCACACGTAATTTCGGTGGAACGGGACTTGGCCTTGCTATTTCAAAAGAACTCGTGGAATTAATGAATGGTGACATAGGAGTTGAAAGTGCTGTTAACAAAGGTTCTGAATTCTGGTTTACTATTACTTTTAAGACTCATTCGGAAGTAGAACATAAGAGAAACTCCTGTTTGGATATAGCTGATATTCGTGCACTTATAGTAGATGACAACGATACTAACAGGGAGTTGCTTGTAAACCTGCTGGGTTCATGCGGGATGCAGACTGAGGAAGCAAAGGATGGCCCTGCAGCACTTCTTGCTCTTTCAAGAGCATATGAGACAGGAAAACCTTTCAAAATTGCATTACTTGACATGCATATGCCGGGAATGGATGGGGAATATCTTGCACGTGTTATTAAATCAGATAAAAAACTCAGCGACCTGGCGCTTGTCCTTTTGAGTTCAGTTGGGAACCATACGGATTCATGGGCAGAAATAACACATCTTTTTGATGCTTACATTACAAAACCAGTAAGGGTCTCAGAGCTTTACGATAAGTTGTATTCAGTTTTTAATATTGATCCAGGTTCAAAGGAATCCGGGGCTACCATTTCTGGCTCTTCCAAACATGCTGTGAAAAATACCAAAGCCAGTATACTCCTTGTGGAAGACAATATTGTTAACCAGAGTGTTGCAAAAAGTATGCTGAACAAACTCGGGCTTAGTGTGGATATAGCGGATAATGGTGTTAAAGCAATAGAAGCAATCACAATCGGAAATTATGATTTAGTTTTCATGGACGTCCAGATGCCTGAAATGGATGGTCTGGAGGCTACGAGAAGAATAAGAAATGCAGAGTCATTTAGTGAGGATCATATTCCCATTATTGCCATGACTGCCCATGCAATGAAAGACGATATGAGACGCTGCCTTAAAGCCGGAATGGATGATTATATATCCAAACCAATTAAGATCCAGTCACTGATCGACAAGCTGAATTACTTTTTAGAAGACCTGAACAACGATCCTGAAGAGGATTCAGGTAATACTATTAAACCTGAAGGTGATGCTCCTGTTTTTGATAGTGAGTTGTTACTTGACAATTCCATGTATGATCTGGAACTTGCCAGGAAAGTAATTTCAATTTTCATGCAAAACGCATCACGACAGCTTGAAGATCTTAAAAAAGCAATTCTGAATGATAAAGACAATGTTACGGTTCTGGCGCATACATTTAAGGGCTCCAGTGCAAGTGTAGGTGGCATGGAACTTAGCGGTTTTGTTGCAGAAATTGAAGCAGAAGCTAAATTGGGTAATGTTTCAAAGATGCAGGAGATGGTTCCGGAACTTGATCGAAAGTATGAATTGCTGCTTGAAGAGATTCAGAAACTGTGATATCTGCATTTCATCAAAAGTAATTGCTGAATACAGGCTAAATTTCAGAAAAGCTTTATTATCGTGGCACCCATTATCTGAATTAAGTTTTTGAACTTGCTTCCACGGAATAAAACATGAATTCAATAATCATATGGCTTCTGATAGCACTCTGCCTGTTGCAATCAGGTATTTTCTCAGGTCTGACAATTGGGATGTTCGGGCTCAGTCGTCTTCGCCTTGAGATTGAGGCAGAAGCTAACAATACAAATGCAAAAAAAGTGCTGAAACTCAGGAAAAACTCACACCTTCTGCTTTCCACATTGCTCTGGGGTAATGTTGGAATCAATGTTCTGCTGACATTACTTACCGATTCTGTAATGACAGGTGCTTCAGCTTTCATATTCTCAACAGTTTTTATCACGGTATTTGGTGAAGTTGCTCCTCAGGCTTATTTCACACGCAATTCCTTAAGACTTGGGGCAATGTTGTCTCCCCTGGTGAAGTTTTACCTGGTACTGTTGTATCCTGTGGCCAAACCATCAGCTATGATGCTTGATATATGGCTTGGTAAGGAAAAAATGGAATTTTTTAAGGAACGTTCACTGAGTATTATGCTTAAGAAGCATATTGTATCAGAGAGCAGTGATATTGATCATCTCGAAGGTCTTGGAGCATTGAATTTTCTTTCTATAGATGATCTGTACGTAAAACAGGAAGGTTCCGTGCTTGATCCTCAGAGTATTATTGCTCTGCCAACTTTTAATGGTCTGGTAATATTCCCACAGAAAGAGGATCCTGAGTTTAGTATTCTGCTGAAAGGATTGCTGTCAGTTCAAAGAAATGGGTTATAGTAGTTGATGAAAACAATGAGCCAGCACTGGCAATAGATTCAGGTTCATTCTTGAGGGATGCAATGTATGGTCAAGGGGAATTCAATCCTTACCACTACTGCCACCACCCAATAATAGTAAGTGACCCACAGGAAAAGATTGGAAATGTACTTCACAGGCTGAAGGTGTATCCTGTTGATTCTGAAGATGATGTAATTGATGATGATTTAATACTTTACTGGAACAGGGATGATCCTGAAAAGATAATCATTACAGGATCTGATATACTTGGACGCCTGCTCAGGGGAATAGTAGTCAGGGTGGAATAATTCATTTGAAAATCCTTCTGATGATTTCGATATCTTTAATAACTTAAAAAATCTAATATGTTTTGATCCGGGAGGGGTCAAAATGAAAGGAAATATCAATAAAATCAGGGTTGATATTGATCAACTAATTGATAAAACGGGTAGTGAAGCAGAAAAGATCGCTGAAAATATAAAGTCTTCATTGAAGGGAATTGTGAATGAAGTAAAAAGTATTGATCTTCAGGAAGACCTTGCAAATATAGTGAAGAATATTGATGATCTCGCTGACAGGACCGGTGAAGGGGCAAAACGTCTGGCTTCTGACATTGATAAGCAGCTTGATGTTTTTGCAGAGAAAGTTAATTTGGGTAAGAATTATGAAAAGTCCAATGCTGGTATAGATTCCCTTATAGAAGCATCAGGTGATGAAGCTGCCAGAATTACTGAAGAAGTAATGAACGCCATTAAACAAATATCATCTTCAATTAAGTCGGTGGATATCAAGAAAGAAATGGAAGAAATAGCTGAAAAGCTTAAAAAGCTTTCACAGGCTACCGGTGATGAAGCTGAAGACCTTGCATCGGATATAAAAAGAATTGTTAAGAAGCTTGGAAAGAAGAAGTAGAACCTTTTTTATTTTTTATGGGGCAGTTAATGGCATCAATTTTGCAGGATATTTTAGATTTTGTAGATTTAGGAACATTGTTATCTATAGGGAGCCGGCTGCTTGTAGTCATTGCGCTACTGGTTCTGATAAGTGTTGTTGTTGAAATGCTTAAAAATAACCTTCTCCGCAAGGCCAAAACAAAAAAGCAGAGTTCTAACATCACACTGATGAGCCAGCTTTTTAAGTATTCATTATACCTGATCATTGTTCTTTTTTCTGCCCTTACATACTCCGGTGCATGGTCTGAATTTGGTGTGTTCCTTGGTTTGCTTTCGGCTGCCATTGGTTTTGCTCTCCAGAAACCCATGACGGGTATAGCAGCCTGGATAATGGTTGTAACAAAGAGACCTTTTGATATTGGTGACAGGATAATTGTTGGCGATATTAAGGGAGATGTTGTTGATATTAACCTGACACATGTACATGTCATGGAAATAGGAGGGCTTCTGGGAGATGAGGAAAGCTCCGGAAGGGTTATAATGGTTCCAAACTGGCTCCTGTTTGAGAAGAATATCATCAATTATACAGCAAACAATGATTTTGTCCTTCATAGTGTAATTGTTAATGTAACTTATGAAAGCAATCTTGATCATGCCATGGAAATAGCTGACCTTTCAGCACGGAAATATCTTGCAGGCATTATTGGTACCAGTCCAGGTAGTCCTAAAATAAGGGTTAATTTCCAGCCAAGTGGAATTGATGTCCAGGTAAAGTATTTTTCTCCTGCAAGACAGTTGCATGAATATTCCTCTAAAATAACAAAAGAAATTTTTGACAAGGTCAGGGCAAGCGATGATGTAGAAATAGCCTATCCACATACAGAAGTAGTTTTCCGCAGGAAGGCAGAATCACAGGCTCATGTTGATTTGTTGAATGAGGGAATTGCAGAAGAAATTCACGAAGCTGGAGAGGAAGAAATTCAGTAATAGCGTAAATTTCCAGGTTTAAAAAACTATTATTCGAATTCGGAATGATTATTGAATTTTAGATCAAAAATAGATTTCATTGTTTGTTTTTTTAGAAATACAAACTCCCACCTGGGTAGTTTTAAATACTAGTGCACCAGTAAACCATTTCCTATAGTACGTTCAAATCTTACTTTACAATTACAGGAGCCTCCACAATGAAATTACCTGCCTCTATAAAGCATGCTTTAATCGAAGCAAAGATCAGTCTGTATACTGAAAATCATCCATCTTCCAAAGTAAATGGGGAGCCTCTTACTTTTTCAATACCCACTGATAATATCCTGGAAATGACAAAGCCCTTTGGTATTACTGTTTCAGATATACAAACATCAGTTACTGAAAACCCTGGTTCTTTGATTATAAATGAGGATGAGGCGGTTATTTTTACTCCACCTTTCACAAGAAAGTGTGACAAATATGATGATTGTCTTAATTATATAAAGGAAAACACATCTTCAAATTCAAAATTTACTATTGAATATGATCCGGCTATAAAGGAATCATTAATTTATCATTTCTTTTCGGGTTCTATTGTTTTGATGGTTCCCGAAGGCATGCAAAGCCTGCAGCAACTTAAGTTTGCACTCATGGCTGGTGGGAGCAAGCTTCGTGCGATCATTGATAAGACAGGCGGCTGGATTTATATTTTCCCAAAATTTATTATGGAGTCAATGGAATGCGGAAAAATGCCTGCTATAGATACAAATGTTGATGAGGTCATTGGAAGTTATCTTGAAGACATGTTCCCTGAATAAAAATAAGCCTGAAACCTGTTATTTGGTTGATTAAGAGTAAAAAGTATTTATGGTAAACATACAGTTCAATGAACAGACATTACAAGTGTCCTGATACTTTTTACTTACAAAATAAAAAAGTGGTATATATGTTACATGAAGATAGAAAACTGATGTCTGAAAAGACACAAAATATGACAAGAGCAATCGATTCATTAAGAGAAGAACTTGAAGCAATTGATTATATAACCAGAGAGTAGATGCATGCACTGATGAAAAACCTGAAAAGATTTTGATTCACAATGCAGATGAGGAAAGGAACATGCAGCTATGATCCTGGAATGGATCAGGCAGCATGATGATGTATTTTCAAAAGAACTCAAAGACTATCTCTTAGTGAGGAAGAAGATATCGCAAGCCTTGAATAAGGCTTTTACTTCTTTTTTACTTTTTCTTTTTTTGATAGTTTTCAAACCCGTGTCCTGATTTATATCCCACCACTTTAAGCAATGTCTTTTTAAGTACTTCCGCAGAAAGTATAATAAGTAAGAGAATCCCATTATAAATGGGGTATTCTTATGGAAACCGAAAAGAAATCCAGAAAACCGTTTTTTCCACTGCTTCCGGTAATTATACTTGCTACGGGAATATTATGGCTGATTAATGATCTTCACATATTGACTATCGATATCCCATGGTTTCCTGTTGTTTTATAATAATAATAGGAATTGGATGGCTTTCGATTTTTACAAAAAAGGAATAATATCAGAAAAATGAGGAATTACAATTGGTTTCATCAATAATTATCCTTATTCTATCCCTGCTGGGGTTTGCAGTAATTCATAGTCTGCTGGCAAGTCTTCCTGTAAAGCGTATTATAAGGAAATCTCTTGGTACAAAGGCAGACAGTTTGTATATGCCTGTATACAATCTTATAGCTATAATAACTATAGTTCCACTTGTTTATCTTCTTTACAAAAATCCTGGTCCTTTTATATACACTGTGCCATCTCCATGGCGATGGATGATGATTGTCATTCAGGTAGTGGCTGCCCTGGTTGCTCCACGAGCTTTAAAAGATGCACCCCACAGGTTCCAGCTCAGATACCAGTTGTCTTCGCCAGCTACTCCTGAAGCCGGAGAACTGAATATACTGGGTATTTATCGATATATATGGATCCTTTTCTGCTTTCTGGACTTGTGATTATGTGGTTTACCCCGTTTATGACAGTTAACCTGCTTATTATCTACGTCCTGATAACAGTTTATCTGTATCTTGGGTCTCTTCACTGGGAAAGCAGGCTTTTAGCGCAGTTTGGTGATGAATATAATGAGTATCAAAAGAAAGTTCATAGAATAATACCTACTTTCAGGAATAATTATACTGATAAATAAAATGTTAAAAGTGCGCAAGTCATCAAACAGTACTAATTATACATAATTTTGAAAAGAGATTGTTTTATAGTAATTATTTGATACAGTTACAGTTTTAATTTCTAAAAGTAACATATAAAAATAATACCTTTAATAATAATGCTTCACTTTTTATCGACGGTTTTGAATTAATTTAGAACATTAACATCATTACTTTAATTTAGAAAGTGTCATTTAAATTTTAATAGTAGATGGGACTTATTTTGAAAATAAATGTAATAGTAAAATAAAGTTAATAATTATCTAAATAATTTGCTTGTAATATGTAATTTTTTTATATATTACTAGCGAAAATTAAAATATTGTTCTACATCTATAATTAATCAAATATTATAATTTAAATTATAATAATATATTTTTATTTAAACGTTATCTTTTTTTATATCTTACTGAAAAGTCTATTTTGGGAAAAGGAACAGGAGTTGTACAGAATGGACAAAATAAAGGAGCTTATTAAAAATGAGGAAAACTTTGGTTTTTCTATTTCTGCTAACTCTTGTTATTTTGACAGGAAGTGCTTCAGCAGAGATAGTAAAAGTTGGCTTTTCGGGAGATGGAGCCGACTACACTTGTGACGGAAGTGCGGATGATGTGCAAATACAACAGGCCCTAGATCGCGTGGCAGGAACTGGCGGGACGGTTTATTTAATAGGTGGGAACACTTACGTAATAAGCAAAACACTTGAAATTGGCGACAATACTATTCTTACCGGCGATTCTGATGCTGTTATTAAACTAAAAAATAATGCGAGATGGGATAAACTTGTTCCCATGATCGAAAACTCCGGTTCAAGCGGAAATATCAAAATACACGGATTTGAAATTGACGCTAATTATTATAACAACGTTGTTGGTACCGGCTAAATACTACAGAATAATGGCTTTTGATCATATTGATGACATATCAATTTATGACATGTATCTTCATCACAATGCTGATGACATTTTACGATTTGACTACTGTAGCAACATTAAAATTTATGATAACACGGGCCGATACCAGGGCCATGAATTCGCATATTTGTACAAATGTTCTGATGCTGACATATATGACAATGATATTGCAATGGTGTAAATTCAGGTATTCGTTGTGAATCAACAAAAAACCTGAATATTCATGGTAACGAAATATACAGTTCAGGATACAGTGGTGGTTATACCGGTATTTACATTCGGTCCTTTACATCTGCTTATCCTGTAACAAATGTTAAAATTTACGATAATGTTGTTCATGATACTTATTATGCAGGAATTTACGTACTAGCCCTTGATGTTGAAGGTGCTGGTCTTACTGGATGAATCACAGGCACGTGATGTCCAGATTTATAATAATGTAATTTATGGTACTAACATAGGTAACCATGTTCCTGGTGGTGGTATATCAACAGCAGGATTCAGCAACACGGTTATCGAAAACAATGTAATTTACAATACAAAAGGAAACGGTATTAACATAATTTATGACTATGATGATCCTGGTTTTGATAATGTAGATTATTACATCAGGAATAATATCATAATGGCTGGTACAAGCAACGGTTATGCAGTTCGCAATTATGAAGGCAGTACTCACGATGTGACTGTCGAATATAATAACATTTACGAGAATTCAGGAACATATACAGGTTCAGGAATAACCTACAGAAATAACATAGCTGTTGATCCATTGTTCTATAGTGAAGGATCCAAAGATTTCCATCTTAAATCTTCATATGGAAGATGGACTGGTTCTTCATGGACAACAGATTCTGTAACTTCACCATGCATAGATGCAGGACATCCTGATTCTGATTATGACTACGAGCGTGAAAACAACGGTGACCAAATTAACATTGGTGCCTACGGAAATACAAATGAGGCTTCACTCTCCGGTGCTTCAACCGGTGGTGGTACATTAAATGAAGCCCCAACAGCAACAATCGATTCAATTTCTCCAAATCCAGCAACAGTAGGTGAAAAAGTAACCTTTGCCGGAAGTGGGAGTGACAATGACGGGACAATTGCTTCTTACCTCTGGGAAGAAGATGGTGAGGTATTAAGCACCTCCTCAAGTTTCAGTACTTCTGATCTTTCAGTTGGAACTCATACTATTAGTTTTAGTGTAGAGGATAATTATGGGGAATCATCTGAAATTGTAACTGGTAAAGTAACTATTGAGGCTGCTAATGCAGCTCCGACTGCAACGATTACTTCAATCAATCCTGAGACAGCCACAGTAGGTGAGGATGTTACCTTTACCGGTAGTGGTAGTGACAGTGATGGAACAATCAGTTCCTACCTCTGGGAAGACAATGGTGCTTTCCTAAGCGATGAAGCAGTTTTCACTACATCCGGTCTTTCCGTTGGAACTCACACAATCAGTTTCAGTGTTGTTGACAATGATGGTGAATCATCCGAAGTTGTCAGTGATACAGTAACTATTACTGAAGTTCCAAATGTAGCTCCAACCGCTACAATTGATTCCATCATTCCTAACCCTGCCACAGTAGGTGAAGAGGTAACCTTTACCGGTAGTGGTATTGACGGTGACGGAACAATTAGTTCTTATCTCTGGTCAGAAGATGGTGCAGTCTTAAGTACTTCCTCAAGTTTTAGTACTTCTGTTCTTTCAGTTGGAACTCACACAATTGAATTCAGTGTTGTTGATGATGATGGCGAAACATCTGAAGCAGTCACTGACACAGTAACTATTACTGAAATTCCAAATGTAGCTCCAACCGCTACAATTGAGTCTACTGTCCAAAGACAACCACAGTAGGCGAAGATGTAACCTTTAAAGGGTAAAGTGGAAGCGACATTGATGGCACAATCAGTCTCTGGTCTCTGGGAAGATAATGGTGCTTTCCTAAGTGATAAAGCAAATTTTCACCACCTCCAGTCTTTCTGAAGGTACTCACACAATTAGCTTCAGTGTTGTTGATAATGATGGCGAATCATCCGAAGTAGTCACTGATACAGTAACTATCAATGCAGTTGTAGTAGCAAATGTAGCTCCCACAGCTTCAATCGATTCCATAACTCCAAAGACAACTACAGTAGGTGAGGATGTTACCTTTACCGGAATTGGTATTGACAGTGATGGCACAATCAGTTCTTATCTCTGGGAAGACAATGGTGTTTTCTTAAGTGATAAAGCAATTTTCACCACCTCCAGTCTTTCTGAAGGTACTCACACAATTAGTTTCATTGTCGTTGATAATGATGGCGAATCATCCGAAGTAGTCACTGATACAGTAACTATCAATGCAGTTGTAGTAGCAAATGTAGCTCCCACAGCTTCAATCGATTCCAGCACCCAAAGACAACTACAGTAGGCGAAGATGTAACCTTTAAAGGAAGCGGAAGTGACAGTGATGGTAACAATCTCAGTTCTTATCTCTGGAAGACAATGGTGTTTTTCTTAAGTGATGAAGCAATTTTTCACCACCTCCAGTCTTTCTGAAGGTACTCTACACAATTAGCTTCAGCGTTGTTGATAATGATGGCGAATCATCCGAAGTAGTCATTGATACAGTAACTATCAATGCAGTTGTAGTACCAAACGTTGTTCTAATAGCTTCACAATCGATTCCATCACTCCAAAGACAACTACAGTAGGCGAAGATGTGTAACCTTTAAAGGAAGCGAAGTGATAGTGATGGCACAATCAGTTCTTATCTTCTTGGGAAGACACTGGTGTTTTCTTAAGTGATGAAGCAATTTTCACCACCTCCAGTCTTTCTGAAGGTACTCACACAATTAGCTTCAGCGTTGTTGATAATGATGGCGAATCATCCGAAGTAGTCACTGATAAGGTAACTATCAATGCAGTTGTAGTAGTAAATGTAGCTCCCACAGCTTCAATCGATTCCATAACTCCAAAGACAACTACAGTAGGTGAGGATGTTACCTTTACCGGAATTGGTATTGACAGTGATGGCACAACTGGGGCCTATCTCTGGGAAGACAATGATGTTTTCTTAAGCGATGAAGCAGTTTCACTACATCAGGACTTTCTGAAGGTACCCACACAGTCAGTTTCAGTGTTGTTGATGACGATGGCGAATCATCAGAAGTAGTCACTGACACAGTAACTATCAATGCAGTTGTAGTAGCAAATGTAGCACCAACAGCTACAATCGATTCTATAAATCCAAACCGCTACAGTAGGTGAGGAGGTTAGCTTTACCGAATTGGTAGTGACAGCGATGGAACAATCAGTTCCTATCTCTGGGAAGATAATGGTGTTTTCAAGTACGCGAAGCAAGTTTCACTACATCGGGTCTTTCCGAAGGTACTCACACAATTAGTTTCAGTGTCGTTGATAATGATGGTGAATCATCCGAAGTAGTCACCGACACAGTAACTATTAATGCAGTTGTCAAAATTAAACGTTGCTCCCACAGCTTCAATCGATTCTATCAATCCAAACCCTGCTACAGTAGGTGAGGATGTTACCTTCACCGGAATTGGTAGTGACAGTGATGGTTAAACTAGTTCTTATCTCTGGGAAGACAATGGTGTTTTCTTAAGTGATGAAGCAATTACCACCTCCAGTCTTTCCGAAGGTACTCACACAATTAGTTCTAGTAAGCCGTTGGATACGATGGTGAATCATCCGAAGTAGTCACTGATACAGTAACGACAATGCTGTTGTCGTACCAAATGTAGCTCCACAGCTACAATTAGTTCTATCAGTCCAAAGACAACTATAGTAGGTGAGGATGTTAGCTTTAAAGGCAGTGGAAGTGACAGCGATGGAACAATCAGTTCCTATCTTTGGGAAGACAATGGTGTTTTCTAAGTGATAAAGCAATTTTCACCACCTCCAGTCTTTCCGAAGGTACTCACACAATTAGTTTCAGTGTCGTTGATAATGATGGTGAATCATCCGAAGTAGTCACTGACACAGTAACTATTAATGCAGTTGTAGTAGCAAATGTAGCTCCCACAGCTTTCAATCGATTCCATCACTCCAAACCCTAAGACAGTAGGTGGGGATGTTACCTTTACCGGTAGTGGTAGTGACAGTGATGGAACAATTAGTTCTTATCTCTGGGAAGACAATGGTGTTTTCCTAAGTGATGAAGCAAGTTTCATCACATCGGTTCTTTCCGAAGGTACTCACACAATTAGTTTCAGTGTCGTTGATAATGATGGCGAATCATCCAAAGTGGTCACTGATACAGTAACTATCAATGCAGTTGAAGCTGACACTGCTAGAGGATGATACTTCAGATGACGATGAGTCTACTGATGGATGTGATTCCAGGAAGAACTCAGGCAATGACAATTCCAGAGATCACAAATTTGTATATGAAGGAGTACCTGTAAAATTTGTAAAAGAAAATGGTGAGTATGTAAGACAGTATTCGGATTATCCTACAAGTGCTGGCAATGAAATTGAAGAAAGTTACACAATTGACATGGATGAACCTGTTACCGTGTACTGGAAGTTAACCGGAAGTACAAAGAAGAGCGATATGAATATTAAGGAACAAGTTTTGTATTTGTTCCAGCAGGAAACGGTGATTATGTACTCTCAGCGGATGTGACAGATGGATCAAACTGGGATGCATCATTTGTGATAGTGCCTATTGATTCGAAAGAGTATGCTAAACAGACAAAACTAAGTTATAGTTCAAAATGGAACCCATTTACATTTGTTCCATCACAGGCAATAAAATATATTAATAATTCCAGACTGCCTTCAAATGCTAGGGTGTAACTCTGAAGCAGCAAATGGTATGGCTATATTCAGTCAGATCAACACAATTTGTGATGAGATTCCTGTACAGTCTCTTGCATAAATTTTTAGGGATAAATGAGGGTTTTAAACCCTCAATATTTTCTTTTTTGATAGTTTTAATTTTCTATTTAGAGTAACCAGATACATATTCATTTCTTTCTTCAAGCATGGCAAGAAGATTTTTAAGAAGGGATTCCGGTGCAAGTCCACAATCAGGAGCCAGAATATCAACTTCGTTTTCAGGACATTTAATTGCTTCTTTTTTGATCAGTTCCTGATATGCAGTGAAAGGTAAATAAGAGAAGAATGACAATAAAGAGTGGCTTGAAAGTAAGATTAATTAAATAAATTTTGTTGATAATTAATGTCAGTTGAAGAAAATATAATTTCAGTTTTTGAAGAGATCGGAAATACAAAACTGGTATGCGTTACCAAAACTGTTGAACCTGGTAGAATTAATGAAGCTATAAAAGCCGGTGCCACTATAATTGGTGAGAACCGGATTCAGGAATTCGAAGAAAAATATAATGAGCTGCTGCCAGCTGAAAAACATTTTATCGGTCATCTACAGACTAATAAAGTCAAAAAAACTGTAGAGTATTTTGATGTTATCCAGTCTGCCGACTCAATGAAAGTGATAAAGGAAATTGATCGTAGAGCCGGGGATATCAATAAAATCCAGAGGATTTTCCTACAGGTAAACATAGGTGGGGAAGCCCAGAAGTATGGATTTGACATTAGTAAGATTATGGAAATCATACCTGAAATCAGGTCTTTGAAAAATATCCGTGTTACCGGGTTGATGTGTATTCCACCTTACCTGTCGCATGAAGAAGTGCGCCCCTATTTCAGGAAAATGAAAAGTCTTTTTGATGAAGTGCAAAAAGAAAACAAAGATAATATAGATATACAGGAATTATCCATGGGGATGTCCGGGGATTTTAAAGTAGCAATTGAAGAAGGTTCCACCATGGTACGTATTGGTTCTGCAATTTTTGGTAGCAGGAAATACTAATATTTCCAATTTCTTAATTATCCCAATATTTTTTTAAACTCTATTTTGAATTCAATTTGGGTATCTGTATAAATCCTGTTTATGTGATTGATACAGCCCTTATTCTATTAAAGATACACAAAACCAACCTGCTTACTTTAAAGTTTCTGGCAGGATTTCTACATAGGCAAATTTAGAAAAAGTTAAATATGTATTCCAGTGTTTTCTGTATAAATTAAAATAGTTTAGCTAAGTCTAAAAAACGGAATGGTAACAAATGCTGGAAGTAATTACACACCCTGATAGTTTCTTCAAAAGAAAAATGAATGAGGAAATTGAGATTAAAATCCCTTTAATGATTATGGGATTTATGTGGCTTGCAGGTTTGTTAAAAGTAATTCTGGTTATGTTCACTTTCCGCGATATAATGTCTGCTGAATTATTACCAATGTTTATTACAGTTGTTGGGATTGCATTGTTAGGTAGTTTTATTGGTATTTTTGCTGTGTGGATTATTATCAGCGGTATTTTTTATGTAGTATCCAGTATTTTCCGTGGAAAAGGTAGTTTTAAAAGAGTCATGGAATTTTTTTCCTATGGATTTATACCCAGCACAATAGAAGATTTTGTCATAACAGTTTATATCGTTTACATAATGTTAAACATGGATTTTGTAAATATTACTCAGAATTTTTCAGAAGCTGAATTTGTAGCTGTTTTTTTGAAGTTGATAATCTTCTCCAATCCGACTATAACTATATTGCTTACTGTTTTTTCGTTGATAATGACTTTCAGTAATCTTTACATATGGATTTACGGATTAAAGTATTCCAGGAATTTATCGCTTAAAAATGCTATTATAGCTGTTATTGTCCCGGTTGTTTTGTACACGATATATGGATGGGTTTCCTGGATAATTTATTTCATTGAAATGAGTTGATTTGAAAATATACCAGCTATTCAAAAAAGTATGTTTCAAACTTACGGAGTCAGATAAGATATAAAAAGAAAAAGGAAAAACCGAGTTTCAAATCCCTTCAATTAGTATGGATTTTGTACGGTTTGCAGAAAAATCAGATCTTCAAACTTTACCATATAATTCCCTTAATACCCTCAGGTGTTTCGACATCTATCTCAAGCAAAGATTTTATTTCATCGATAATCATTCCGCATTCTTCCTTGCTTTTTCCTTTGAAGATGATAGGTCCCAGACGATTGCCTTTATCTGTGGTGACTTTTGTTTCCATTCCTTCATAGATAGAATCAATATAGACTTTCTGTACACCTGGTACTGACTGTATTTTATCAATACCCCTGATTTCTTTAATAGTGCCTTTTGGTAATGTGAAAGCTAAGTATCCTGACACATTTTTCCCTATATCTTTAATTTCTACTTCTTCTATCTTTCCAGTGGCAACATCAAGCAAGTGGCTGTTTGCATCAATGCCTGTAGCTAATGGTATCAGGTGGGATGAAATACATATGGCTGCACCTCTGGCTGCGCATTCTACAAGATATATATCCCCTGTTCCTTCTTCGACTATGTACTCACAGTGAGTAACACCGAACTTTAAACCAAAACCTTCAATCAGGGATTTATTAATTTTTAATATCTGCTCTTCATGAGAATTCTCTGGTACTGAAGTGTAAAGGGTTGAGCTGGGAATAAATACTCCAGGCATATCAAATAATACCCTTTTCCCAAGAACTAAGTTTGTGAACTTGTAATTTGAAACAAAGCCTGAAACTCCATAATCAGGTCCCTTGATGTACTTTTCTATAATCAGGTAGTTCTCTTTTGAGTAAGCAATTGCAGGATCAAAATTCTCCTCAAGTTCAGCGATATTATCTATTACTGATACACCCCTGCTCCCGGCGCTATCTGTAGGTTTTATTACAACCGGAAAACCAATGTCCAGACATTTTTCCCAGGCTTCATCCAGCGTTGAAGCTTTAAAAATTTAGGATTCTTTATTCCTAATTTAGCGGCTTCAGTTCGCATTAAATATTTATTAGTGAACTTTTGTGCGCAGTCTGAACCAATACTTGGCAGGCCTAATTTTTCAGTTACATATGCAATAGTTGGCACCGGAAAATCAAGTTGATCTGTAACTATCCCGTCAACCTGCTCTTTTTCAGCAACTGCCAATACTTTTTCCTGGTCACATATGTCAACTTCATAGGACTTATCCCCAAGTTTAAAACCGGGATAATCTCCCTTGCACTCACCACAATTGTTTCAAAGCCCTGCTTCTTAGCTAACTTTATTATTGGAATCTGTGATTTAGCAGCTCCAAGTATCATCAATTTTTTCATCTAAGCAAACTCCCCGTATTGATAATTGTTTCTGGTTACCCTAGGTCTTTTATTTTTGATATTAGATATATCTTGTTACTTACTTGTTTAAGTTACTCACTTGTTTAATTGTGTGATATCTAAATATATTTGTAATTGTATTAATTAATGCAATTTTCATTGAATTTAATTTTAAATAGGTATAATCAAAGATCTGGATCAAATCCGATACAGGAATAAGCTGTTTCCCCACATGCTTTCTCCTTGAATGCGGATTATAAGGGTCTTTCATAATTATTAACTTTTCTCTACCATATAATACCCTTGATACCAGCAGTTGTTTCCACATCGATCTCAAATAAAGACTTTATTTCATCAATGGCAGCTTCGCATTTTTCCTTGCTTTTTCCTTTGATGATTATAGGTCCCAGACGCCAGCCTTTATCAGTCATGGGTTTTGTTTCCATTCCCGGGTAGATAGGCTCAATATACACTTTATGAACACCTGGTACTGACTGTATTTTATCAATACCCCTGATTTCTTTAACAAAGCCTTCTGGCAATGTGAAAAGCAAATATGTAGACACATTGCACTCCATATCCTTGATCTCAATTTCCTCTGCATTCCCGGTGGCAACATCAAGCAACATACTGTTGACATCAATACCTGTAGCTAATGGTACTATATGAGATGAAATACATATGGCTGCACCTCTGGCTGCACATTCTACAAGATATATATCACCTGTCCCTTCTTCAACTATGTATTCACAGTGGGTAACACCAAATTTTAAACCAAAACCCTCAATTAAAGTTTTATTGGTTTTTAACATCTGCTTCTCAATATAATCATCAGTAGATGCGCAAAACATGGTTACACTGGGAACGAATACATTAGGTATATCAAATAATTGCCTTTTTCCAATGGCTAAATTTGTGAACCTGTAATTTGAAGCAAAACCTGCAATTACATACTCTTCACCTTGAATGAATTTTTCTATAATTACAGAGCTCTCACTCGAGTAATCCAGTGAAGGAATAAAATTAGTTTCGAGTTCAGCAATATTGTTGATTACTGATACACCCCTGCTGCCAGCACTATCTGTAGGTTTTATAATTACCGGAAAACCAATATCCAGACACTTGTTCCTGGCTTCTTCCAGTGTTGAAACCCTGTAATATTCCGGGTTTTTAATTCCCAGTCTGGCGGCTTCAGTTCGCATCAGAAATTTATTGGTGAATTTTAATGCGCAATCATAGCCAATACTGGGCAGGCCTAATTTTTCAGTTACATAAGCAATGGTTGGCACCGGAAAATCAAGTTGATCTGTAACAATTCCGTCAACCTGCTCTTTTTCAGCAATTTCCATTACTTTTTCGGTATCACATATGTCAACATCATAGGTCTTATCCGCAAATTTTAAACCGGGGTAATCTCCCTCACAGCTGACTACAATTGTTTCAAAACCACGTTTTTTAGCTAATTTTATTATTGGAACCTGCGTTCTTGCAGCTCCTAGTACCATAAGTTTTTTCAAAAAAACACCCCATCCAAAAGTTGTTTTTTTATTAGTAGTTAGTTTAATGATTTTTATAAGCTATTTATTGCTAATCACATTCTTGTGTGTAATACTTTATTCTATATATATGTATGGAAATTAATTCACAAAGTTAACATTATGAATAATCTAAAACAGATATAAGGCACAATATTTGACCAGAATAAGTATATGAGTACACTGTTCTTTCAGCTTATTACTTTTCTTGGAATATAACTTGCAGGAAGCTTTTAAATCCATCACGGGAACCATCTGATATATTTTTAATTTAGTTTTCATCTACCAAATAATACCCTTGATACCCTCAGATGTTTCCACATCGATCTCAAACAAAGATTTTATTTCATCAATAGTATTTTCGCATTCTTTCTTGCTTTTTCCTTTAATGATAATCGGTCCAAGACGGTTACCTTTGTCAGTCATGGGTTTAGTTTTCATTCCTGGGTAGATATGTTCAATATACACTTTATGAACACCTGGAACTGACTTTATTTTTTCCAATCCTCTAATCTCTTTAACAAAGCCTTCCGGC
>JAWKHE010000021.1:0-35752 GCA_041395005.1 Methanolobus sp.
ATTTTAGCAGATAATAGCATACAAAACAATATGTCACAAAATTTCCCCATCACAGACGAGCACATGCACATAGATCCCCGTGCAAAGGGACTTAAAGCTGTCAAAGAGTTCCAGAACGCTGGAGGAACCCATATTTTCCTTGTTATGAAACCAAGCTGGACCCTTGGAATTAAAGTCACAAAACCGGAAGATCATATTGCAGTATTTGAGGAAACAGTGGACATTTCCCGGCAGATAAACGAAACAGGAGTTACTTCATTCCCGGTTCTCGGAGTGCATCCCGCAGAGATTACAAAACTCACGGAATACATGGAACTGCAGAAAGCCGTTGAAACCATGAAAGGAGGACTTGATATTGCTGCCGGTTATGTAGAAAAAGGACTTGCTGTGGGACTTAAAAGTGGAAGGCCGCATTATCCTGTCAGTCCAGAAGTATGGGATGCTTCAAATGAAGTTATGGAATATGCCTTCACTCTTGCCGCAGACCATGACTGTGCCATCCAGCTTCACACCGAAAGTGTGGGAGAACCTGAGCTTATTGACATCACGGAACGTGCAAAAAAGACAGGAATTAAACTCCACAGAGTTGTCAAGCACTATGCACCGCCTCTTGTTAATGTCTGTGAAAAACTGGGAATCTTCCCGGGAGTGCTGGCAGGCAAGGGTGCCATAGAGGAAGCTCTTGAGCAGGGAACCCGTTTTATGATGGAAACCGATTACATAGACGATCCTGAGCGCCCGGGTGCAGTTCTTGGTCCTAAAACAATACCAAGAAGAACACTAAAACTTGCAGAACAATTTGGTGAGGAACCTTTCTGGAAAGTCCATAAGGAAAACCCTGAAAAGGTCTATGATGTTGACATTGAACTCTAGGTATCGAGCTAGAACCTGTCAACAAGAACAATGTAAATGTCCATTACATTTGTACCGGTGGGGCCTGTTACAATCAGGTCACCTGTTTCTTTGAAGTAATCATAGGAATTGTTATTGTAAAGTTCCCTGTATGCGTCCATTTGCATGTCCCTTCCCCTCTGGACCGTACTTCCATCCCCGAAAGCTCCTGCACTATCTGTTGTCCCGTCGTTTCCATCAGTGCCCGCTGCAAGCAGGAGAACGTGTTCCAGATCGGTTACTTCAATTCCAAATGCCAGGGCCATTTCCTGGCACCTTCCTCCCTCTCCTTTTCCTTTCATTGTGACTGTTGTTTCCCCTCCGGCAAGAATACATGCAGGAAGAGGCAACGGATCTTCCCTTAACTTTTCCTCACGGGCAATTGCTGCAAAGACCTTGGCAACTTCCTTTGCCTCACCCACAATGGATGATGTCAGCAACATTGTATTGTAACCAAGCTCACTTGCTTTGTTTTTGGCTTCCTGCAAAGCAAGTGCGTTTGTTCCTATGAGAAAATGTGAGGTTTTTTCAAAAACAACAGCACCTGAATTAGGAGTTTCTTCAATTACACCTTCAAGACCATCTTCAAGCAGGCCGGCAACAGCCGGTGAGAGCCTCAGGTTGTAACGACTGACTATTTCATTGAAATCGCTAAATGTGGATGTGTCAGGAACCGTAGGTCCAGACGCAATTACATCCAGCGGATCACCAACAACATCTGAAAGTATAAGGCTGACAGACTCTGAAGGGTACGCCATTTTAGCAAGTCCCCCACCCTTTATGGAGCAGAGATGTTTGCGCACGGTATTCAGTTCGTCAATTGTAGCCCCTGCACGCATCAGGGTGTCAGTGAGTTTTACAATATCCGTGATAGAAACCCCTTTACGGGGATGTGTCACAAGAGATGACCCTCCACCGGAAATCAGGAAAATAACAAGGTCCTTTGAATCTGTATTCTGTAGAAAATCATTGATTTTATTACCTGCTTTAATACTGTTATCATCAGGTATGGGATGACCGGCTTCATAAACATCCATTTTATTAAGAGAACCTGCAAAACCGTATTTTGTTACTGCAATACCACCCGAAAGAGTATCTCCCAGTATATGTTCTATTGCTTTTGCCATGGATATTGCCGCTTTTCCAAAAGCAACGGCATACACATGTTCATAATCAGAAAGAGTGTAGTGGGCATTTTTGATGATAATCCTGCCATCTTCCTTACTGACATTGCGAAAAACACAGGAAGCAGGCTCAACAGCCTTAATTGCATCAGATAAAATCAAATAAGCATCTTCCCTCATATTGTCGTTCATGTGATACCATCCATTTACTGTTGTAATGAAGTTACAAACGTTCGTATGTCCCCATCAATTCACCATAAGCAATTACATGCCCTTCCATGGCATCCTCAACAAGACTCCTTTCAGAGCCCTCTCAAATATCCAGCTCTGTATCAAGACCATACATTTTAAAGAAATACCTGTGGGTTCCAGAAGGGGGACAGGGACCTGTATAAGAAGCTCTGGAAGCTCCGTTTAATCCCTCTATACCCGGTATGCTGTTTTCAGCAATTTCTGTTTCCGGTTCGATGTTCCAGACCACCCAGTGTGTAAAAGTTCCTGATGGTGCATCCGGATCATCCATAATTAACAAAAGCGACACAAGATCATCAGGAATATTCCCTGTCTCCAGTGACGGATTTACATTTTCACCGTCACAGGTATATTTAGAAGGAATTTGTTCCCCATTTCCAAAAGCGGTACTTGTAACAGTCAGTTCAGTCATGGAAACTTCCACCCCATTGGCCTCCTCAGGATCTGGCATACTTTCTCCTGTATCATCTGATTCGTAGACATCAGGCAACTCATCTGGTTGTTCATCATCAGTTTCAATACAGCCTGAAAAAGAGAGACATATAACGATAAGCAACACGATTAAAAAAAGAGGATGATTCTGCTTGACATTTCTTCTTGCAATTGTAAGAAGTTTAACCCCGGACATATTTCCCACAAGTAATACACTACTTGCAGTATATTTATTGTTTGTGGATTACAGATGCGGGATCAGGAACAAAATTCAGGAAAGTTAAATCCGGAATTAAGAGAGCTATTCTTCAGGAATTATAATCCATGCAAGGATATAGAGCAAGAAACCGGTACCATACATAAAGATAGCAGCTGCCCATACCAGCCTTACAAATGTGGGGTCCACTTCAAGGTACTCTCCTATACCTCCGCAGACGCCACCAATCATCCGGTTATTCCGGGAGCGTTTCAGAACTTTTTCCATATTACCGGACTTTTCTTCAGGTCTATAAAGGCAGGAATGATCCTTTAGAGCTGACAGGTCTTACAATTGGTTCCACCACATTCCGGGTTCTCAAACTGCCATTTAAGACCCCACTGCTTGATATTCTGTAAAACCTGCGGAATTCTTCCCCGCTTTGAGTTAATGAATATTCAGACTTAATTGGAAATACTGAATCATCAATATTTTTGTCAACAAGACCGTATTCTTCCAGTTCCTTAAGCCTTGTAGAAAGGGTTTTAGGTGTAACATCCTGCAGCTTATTTTTGAGCTCATTGAACCTTTTCTGCTTGTTTTCACCCTTGTACAACTCATGCATAATGCATAATGACCATTTTTTGCCGACAATGTCGACCGTTTTATAGATAGTACAATCTTTCATAGTATCTAATAAGAAACCACCCAATATATAAGTGAGTATCTGTAATATACCTCATATCCAGAAGAAATTTTGGAAGAAGGAGTGACCAAAATGGCAAAGACTTACTTGAGAAAGGAGCAATCCTGCAGAGAGACCAGGAAACATACGCAATTGCACCACACCTGCCAGGTGGAGTAGTATCTGCAGAACAGCTTCGCAAGATCGCTGATGTTGCTGAGAAATATGGAGCTGCAACACTTAAAGTAACTTCATCCCAGAGAGTTTGTATTGTAGGACTTAAAGAAGATGATATCGATGGCGCATGGGATGACCTTGGAATTAAGCCAGGAGCTGCCATTGGACTTTGTGTCAGAAGTATCAAGATCTGCCCGGGTACAACATTCTGTAAGCGCGGACAGCAGGACGCAGTCGGTCTTGGACTTAAGCTCGATGAGAAATACCACGGAATGGAACTTCCATGCAAATTCAAGATGGCTGTTTCCGGATGTGCAAACTCATGCTCAGAACCTGCAATCAAAGACATAGGTATCATGGGAACACCAAAAGGATACACAGTTATGGTTGGCGGTAACGCAGCACTCAAACCAAGGCTTGCAGAAGTAATTGCAGATGAACTCGATGAAGAAGAAGTTCTTGCACTTGTAGAAAAGATCGTCACATTCACCAAGGCACACGGTTCAAAACACCGTCTTGGAAGAGTAATCGACGAGATCGGACTTGACAAGTTCAAAAGAAGAAATCGGGTTATAAGTTCAATTTGTTACAGGGGAATAATCCCCTTCTTTTCTAATTTATTCAATCATTCAATTACATTGTCTCTTAAAAAACGGAGCTGATAGTATCGGAGATATTAAACCTGCAACAAAGGTCGCAGTAATAAGATGCGACATAGTATCAAGCATGCCCGGGTGTGGATGCTTTATGGCTTTCAACAAAGGAGCATGCATTTTAGTGAATATGATGAAAATGCTGAAATGGTCGCTTTCTTTACCTGCGGTGGCTGTTCAGGAAGAAGAGTATACCGTCTGCTAAAATCACTGAAAAAAGAGGCGTGGATGTAATACACCTGAGCTCATGCATGCAAATGGAAAACTACCCGAAGTGCCCTCACATTGACGAGATAAAGAAAACAGTCCAGGATGCCGGAATAAAACTGGTTGAAGGAACACACCACTAGGAGATTAAAACATGGCTAAAAGACTTATAGTAAAAATAGATGAAGAAAAGTGTACAGGTTGTGGAAAATGTGTATCTCCATGCGCAGAAGGAGCTATACAGATAATCAATGGAAAAGCAAAAGGTAGTTGCAGAAGAGCTCTGCGATGGTATGGGATTTTGTATAGGAGTTTGCCCTGAAGGCGCAATCACCATTGAAGAGAGGAAGCAATTCCATTTGACCTGAGAAAAGCCGAAGCACAGCCAAAACTACTGATGTTTCCATCAGGTGTTTTAGCTGTGGATGCGAGGAACAGGACAACTACCTGATGCCTGTAAGGCACAATGAAATCTGGGTCTGTACAAGGTGTCTCCCAAGACTCATTCATGGGTAAGATAGACAATTGAAATTGAATTCGCAGTAGAGGCTGACTACCTCTGTGACTACACATTTAATTTTTACTGGCATAACAAAAACATCGAGCCAAAATCAGTGATACCTGGACAGAAGAATACAGATTTCACATACCAGAACCTTGTAGACGAACTGAAATCCGGTGGTGAGATCCGTATTAAGGGAAATGCCGGTAAGAACTTTGCATACAGCCTGGGGCAAGCCTGAAGCACTTTGACGGCACAGGTGAAGTTGAAAGCAGGAACTATCTTTTTAGAGGGAAATGCCGGACCTGAAACCGGAATGGGAATGGTGGCAGGTACTCTTTACATCAAAGGAGACATTCAATATCTCTGGAAACATAGTGGAACTGGAACCTGATGTTTCGGGATACAGGAAGTTTCGTTCTATAACTGATATCCTTTGCAACGGGACCGGTGAAGATAAACTCCTTGCTAATGATTTTGATGAAGCGGAAAAAAACCTGGTCTTAAACGATGGCATATCCAGGAGCTGTTGCAGCAAGATGCCACTGCAGTGCAACGGTCGTTATTGAAGGTGATGCATACAACGGAACCGGACTGCTGGCAAAAGGAGCTACTGTCATTGTAAAAGGTAATGCAGGAATGAATACAGGTTCGCATCTTAACGGAGGAACTGTTGTAGTCCACGGAGATGTCGGGGAATTTTCCGGTGCATACATGAAAGACGGGAAACTCATATTTTTGTCCGCTTGGGGATTTATAGGGGCTGGAATGGAAGGAGGAGCCATATATTCAAAGAGCAAGGCAAAGACGAGTCCCCCTGCCGGAAAAACAAGGATGAAAGGGAGGATAGTTCCCTTATCAGGAAGCTCATGGATACCGGCAGGGTTGAATCAATGCTCTGCAATAAGTACGAAAGAGAGGAAGAGAAGGAAAAGTACGTAGAAGTCCACATGAGGGATGGTTCAATTGTCATGAGAAAGATAGATTAAATTATGCTTTGCCAAGCACTACCCAGAAAACCGAACCTTTTCCATCAGGGTTATCATCAACACCAACTGACCCTTTGTGAATTTCAACAATCCTTTTAACGATGGCAAGCCCCAGACCGGTACCTTTTATACCTTTTTTATCTGCCCTTTTAAACCTGTCAAAAACAAGAGACTTGGATTCATCCGGAATGCCCTCACCTTCATCTGTCACCATTACTTTGAAAGATTTACCGAGGTCTTCAATTTCCAGTTTAACCGTACTTCCTCCGGACTGTATTTTATTGCGTTGGATACCAGATTTGCAAAAACATCTTCAATTACATCGTTTACAAGGGAAGTATATTCTCCTTTTATCCTGAAATCAAGTGTGATATCCTTTTTCTTGAATTCAGGTCCGAAACTGTTTGCAGTTACCCATAAAATCGGGACAATGTCCTGCCTGGAGAACTCCAGATCTTCAGAGGATTCCAGCTTTCCGAGTTTTGCAGCAGAATCAATCGTGAAGACAGGTGTTCTGTCTGATCATAGATCATCTTTAAAGATTCCTTTTTCTCAAGGTCTTTCTCATTTGTATAAAGCACATCACTAAAACCCCTGATAACATTTACAGGTTCATCAGGTCATGCCTCATTATATCGGTGAAAAGATCCTTAAGCCTGTTAGATGCTTCAAGTTGTGATTTCTTTTTCCTGTCAAGCATCCAGTGTGAATGAACTTCAAAAAGAGCAACAATCAGAATGAAGAATACTAAAACATACCAGTGCTGACTACAGGCTTCCTTAAAAGATATTTTATCATGACCTACATACATGCCATAACTGAGTTCGCGCATCAGCCTGTCAACAGGACTGTAATCTGCAGGAACCGTCCAACCACTTGCACCAATAGAAATCGCTGCTTCACTGTTTGAAGGCATACTCAATAATGCAATAGTAATTTCTTTGGAAATATCATCGGGTGTATTTTTGGTCTTTGCAAAAACCCAGTCCGGATAAAGTTCAGTGCTTACAGCAAAAGGATAATCATTATATTCTTTCATGTTCAGGATTTTGATCTCATCAGCATCCATACTACCATCACTTATCATTGATTCCAGAACACCAGATCTGACCGTACCAGCATCAGCCTTCCCTTCAATTACAGAAAAAACAACATCCTCCTGGGAATTAGCAAATGTGAGCTTGCTGAAATCATAAGAACTAATATCATTTTGATGAAATTCACCATTTGCAGCAAGATAACCACCCAGTGAGTGTTCATTTACAGCAATAAATGACCTGCCTTTCAAATCCTGCAGGGAATTGATATCATCCCTTTCATTTTTTGTAAATATGACACCACCCATACCAGCATAGGTGGAATTATTCCATGTTGGCTGGAATGTTGCAATTCTTCCAGCTCCATGCAGGCGTGCCATTTCCACATACAGCATTGGGTTGGAGTAAAAGAAATCAACAGAATTGTTCGAGACTACGGGAGAGAATTCATCATAATAAAGGGGAACTACTTCAAAAGTAGAATTTGGAATCTGAACTGACAGATAATCCACCACAGGAATCCATGCTTTGACGACATTCTCCTTTTCACCATGATCAGTAAGTACAGCAATTCTGTAATTATCAGGGTTACAACTTGCCACAGGAAGAAAAACTGAACTCAAGAAAATGATAATTAATATCAACCTGACAGGTAAACTCCTGTAACCCGGATAAATTTTAATTCCTCCCAATACAGTGTGCAAATAAGACATGTATGTAAATAATACAAAGATACATTTGTGCACACCATATAAATAATTGTCCGGAATTATTCCACCTGAATAAACTTCAAAAGATTTGTCCCACCTTTTTTAATCTTGCCGGAAGGCTGGCCCTGGGTAAGAACTACAAGATCACCGGAGTCAATATTCCCGAATCTTTTAAGGGAGTCCATTATCGCATCTTCCCAGTCAGGCACTTTCAGGATAACATACACAGGATAAACAGCATATTGCAGAGCAAGATTTTCGCATGTAAAAGCATTACGACTGAATGCAAGAATCCATACATCCGGCCTGAATCTTGAAATGGACCGGGGAGTAGTGCCTGATATGGTAGGAGTTAATACATAGCGTATAGGAAGACTACGAAGAGCATCACTGATCTGGATTGAAATGACATCTCCTATATCGGGATTTCTGCCCTGTATTGTCTTTGTCATCATATCAATGCCAGCAGTAGTGGTACTTCTCCACTTTTCAGTTGCTTTGGCAATCTTTGACACCATCCTGACAGTTTCAATTGGGAATTTTCCAACTGCTGTCTCCCCGGAAAGCATCACAGCATCTGTACCGTCTATTATAGCATTAGCCACATCCGTTGCCTCTGCCCTAGTAGGACGGATGTTGTTTGTCATGGACTCAAGCATCTGAGTGGCAGTGATTACAGGTTTACTGAGAAGATTTGCTTTATGTATGATTTTCTTCTGGATTAGCGGAACATCCTGTATAGGCACTTCCACACCAAGATCGCCACGTGCAATCATGATAGCGTCGGTTGCTTCAAGGATGGAGTCAAGATTTTCAACTGCCTGTTGTCTCTCAATTTTGGAAACCAGGAATACCTGTTTGCCTTTAAGAGCCGCATAGTTGCGTACTTCCTCAACATCTTCCCTGGATTCTATGAATGAAAGACAAAAAATAGTTATACCTTCTTTTATTCCAAAATCAATGATTTCCAGGTCCCTGGCAGTAATAGGGCTGACAAATATTTTAGACCCGGGCAAATTGATACCTTTTTTAGAATAAAGAGGACCGCCAACCTCTACTTTACAATGAATATCCCCGTCCTGTATGGAACTGCAATTTAACTGGATAAATCCGTCACTAAGATAAATAGGACTCCCAAGAGTCACACTCTCAGCTATCTGTTTGTACTGGACCGGAATGACATGGTTCTTTCCCGGAACATCCCTTGTAGTGAGGGTAACTTCTGAGTTCATCTCCAGCATCATTGGTTCTTCTTCGATATCCCCTACCCTGATCTTTGGGCCGGGAAGATCAGCCATTATAGCTATGACCTGGTTTAACTCCTCTGCTATATCACGTATCCGGTTTATCAGGACACGGTGATCATCAAGACTTCCATGAGAAAAATTCAGTCGCGCAACATTCATACCATTTAGAATTAGTTCCCGTATCATTTCCGGGGAAGATGAGGCTGGTCCAATAGTACATACAATCTTTGTTTTATGATCAGGCAAATCCATACTTTATCCCACTTTAAATTATAACCAGTAAGCAATAATAATGTTCCCTTATGGAACTGATTAAATTTAGGCTTATTCCGAAGTATTCAAGTTACTATATATAGAGATACATAGTTAAAAAATATTTAAACTAATAGAGTCCAATATATATTGGGGTTTTACTATGACAAACGCAAAGTATGAACTGAGCAATCAACAGAAAGAAGAACTCTCCGGAATTTTTGGAAGGGGAGTCAATTTCAAGGATAAAGAAAGACACTTTTACACACATGACGTGGGAGCATTACCTTCACTTATAAAAACAATGGTGGGCAAGTCCAAGCCCGCAGCAATTGTCAAAGTAAAGAATGAAGAAAAAGCTGTCGAACTTATTAATTTTGCACGCAAATACAAAATACCTGTTGTTCCAAGAGCAGGAGCTTCCTCAGGATACGGAGGAATAATTCCAACTAAAGGAGGAATTATTGCCGATGTAACTCCCATGAGGGAAATAATCGACCTTGACAAGGATAATCTCAGGGTTACCGTGGGTGCAGGTGCTGTATGGTATAACCTGGAGGAAAAGCTTAACGAGGAAGAACTTGCAGTTCAGGCTGTACCTTCCAGTGCAATGTCTGCAACCGTAGGCGGCTGGCTTGCACAGAACGGTGTAGGCTATGGAAGTTATGAATACGGATGGTCACAGGATACCATGGAATCTGCAAGGGTTGTCCTGCCAAACGGTGAGGTTAAGGATTTCTCAGGTGACGAACTCGGAAAGATAATCGGAACCATGGGTGCCATTGGAATTATTACGCAGGTTACACTTAAACTGAGAAAATACGAAAAAACTGCAGCAATTTCTGCAAAATTCCCGGATGCATCTTCAATGAAGAATGCTATCAAAATGGTAGGGGATAAAAAAGTTCCTGTCTGGGCAATCTCATTCTTAAACCCGGAGTGGGCTGACATGAAAAACAAAGCTCCGTACAAGACACACTACGGGGAAACTGTTGATGAACACAGGCCGGAACTGCCACTCTCTTACATATGCAATTTTGCCTATCCTGTATCAAGAGATGTAAGCGCCCTTGAAAGTATAGTCAAAGAAGCCGGAGGAGAAATCCTGCCGGAAGAAATTGCAGAACATGAAACACAGGAATGGTTCAGGTCAATGAAAGTGAAGAGGCTTGGTCCTTCATTCATCCCGGCTGAAGTTGTTGTTCCTGTAGATAAGATTGACACAATTTTCAATGAAATTGAGAAAAAAATTGGTTTGCCAGTTCTTGTTGAAGGAATGGTCACCAAAGGTGAAGAAGCCATTATGCTCTGTTTCATGCCTCACTCTGAAAGGTCATTCAAGTATAATCTTGCTTTCCCGCTTGCTCTGAGTATCGTTAAGATCGCAGAGCAGAACGGTGGAAGAATTTACGCTTCGGGTTTGTACTTTGCAAGCCAGGCAGAGAAGGTTTACAGGGATCGTTTCAAACTCATTAAGGACTTCAAGAAAGAGGTTGACCCTGATGACATAATGAACCCTGAAACAATGACAGGTAAGTCCATGATAAACACAGGACTTTCCATGGCAAAGACATTCGAGCCAATGGCACGTATGGTCGGTAACATGTGCGGAGTCGGTCATCAGGAGTTCAAGGATGAGAAGGGACTTCCCGGAGACATTATTTCCCATGCATTTACATGCGCACAGTGCGGTTATTGTGTTAACGAGTGTGACCAGTACTACGGACGCGGCTGGGAATCACAGTCACCTCGTGGAAAGTGGTTCTTTATTAAGGAGTACCTTGCAGGGAAAATGCCACTTGACCAGGAGCAGGTTGACACATTCCTTGCCTGTACCACCTGTGAAATGTGTGACTATTACTGTCAGCTTGACCTTCCAATTGAGCGCTCATGGATGACCCTGAGAGAAAACTTTGTCAGAAAAGAGGCATGATGACAATCCCTCCGTTTGAGATCATGGCTCAAAGTCTGGACAACCAGAGGAATATATGGGCAAATTACAGGGTTGACAGGGATAAGTGGATACCTGATGATCTCAGGCCAAAAATAAAGGATAAGGCAGATATTGCCTACTTTGCCGGATGTACTGCATCCTTTGTTGAGAAGGATGTTGCAATTGGAACCGCAAGGCTGCTTGATGAGGCAGGTATTGAGTTCACAACCCTTGGTGACAAGGAAGCATGCTGTGGTATACCCATGCTTGTTGCCGGAAAGTGGGATGTTTTTGAGAGAATCCTGAAAATGAACATAGCCAACATGCAGAAAGCAGGTGCAAAGACCGTTGTAACCTCATGCCCTGCATGTTTGCTTATGTGGAGAACCATCTATCCCCAGTGGGCTGAGAAGCTTGGAATGGAGTTTGACATTGAGGCAAGACACTATTCTGAAGTTCTCATGGATAAACTGGATGTGCTTAAGCCAAAGTTCAAGGTTCCGTTGAACAAGACAGTTGCATGGCACGACTCATGCCACATAGGCAGGGCAGGTGCTGGTGTTTACGATGCACCACGTGAACTGCTCAAGGCAATTCCGGGCATCGAGTTCAAGGAAATGGAGCACAACCGTGAGAAAGCTCTCTGCTGTGGTTCTGTTGTAACACTTATCGATGAACCGGAGATTGCATCAAAAATCGGTAATGTCCGTTTGCAAGAAGCTGTTGACCAGGATGCTGATATTATGGCAGCACTCTGTCCGTGCTGTGTTGTCCAGTTCAGGGTAGCCGCAAGGGAGAACAATGTCAACGTGGAGATTCAAGACCTTGGTGCACTTGCTGCCCGCAGTCTTGGATATGACATACCTGACACCACCAACTATGCGCTTGCTTCATGGGGAATCTTCGAGAAGATGATCGAACTTATGGAGCCTGAGAACATGACCGATATGATGGTTGAACTGCTTCCTGATATGATCGGTGCAATGCCATCATACATGCAGGCCATGATGAAGACAGTGAAGTATGTACCCGGCATGGATGCACTCATGAAACCAATGATGCCAAAGATGATGCCGCTGCTATGCCTTCACTGATGCCAAAGGTCATGCCAAAGATGCTTGTTGCAGTTGAGAAGAGAGTCCCAATGCCTGATTACATGAAGGAACAGATGCCAGACCTCATGCCCGCTGCAATGGAAAATCTCATGCCTAACATGCTTCCGCAGATTGCACCACTGCTGACGCCGAAGATGATCGAGTATATTAAGGCAAACTGAAGAAACAGAGGAGAAAAATAAAAGGCATTTTTGCCTTTTACTTTTATTTAACAGTACTTTTTTTGTGAATAACTAAAACATCTTCCTTCACCCTTACAAGCTTGCTTTAAAAACGAGATTGTTTAAGAATAAAATGATAATTTTCAAAATGGTGTTGGAAGTTTTCCTTTATTTGTGAGTTTGGAAATTTTTTACCTAAAACACATGAAAATTTAGTCTGGTACTGAGCCAGGGCTAGGAAACACAATTCTTTGTACAATATCTTCATTAGCTATTAATGCCAAATTTTCCTCTTCAGTAGTTATAATATAAACAACATAAGTAAAAGCAACATTTTGAGGTATAGATGAAGAATAATTTGTTGCAAGAATTTTTGCTTCCTGAGATGTAACATCTTCATAGAAATGAATTTCAATTTCTACCTGTCCAGTCTCAGTCCATGCCCATTTAGGCACATTTAAGCCAAAAGTAGTATCGTACTTATTTTCGATAGGAATTTCACCCATCCAGCGAAGTCCGCTTTCGGCTGGCAGGTCGGCAGCAGTTAGATTTGCTGCCATTGACACTAAATATGTATGGTCATCAGCAAGATCTATAATCTTAATTCCATAATATTCCTCCAATGATAATATTTGCTCATTGGTAGCATTTGCATATATCTGGAGCAATAAATGTTTCCTTTCAGTTTCATTATAGATGGATGCATCTTCGGGTGTATTCCCATTGATGAGATTTGCACCAAAATCCATAGGATCAGGAGTGTATATCTCCCCACCATAGTTCTCAAAAGTATACTCTGTGATTTCAATTTCTTCAGCACTTTCCTGCGATGAAGTATTATCTATTTGAGTTTCATCAACTTGCTTAGTTACCTCGGTTTGAACATCATCGTTTTCACTTTGGTTCTCAAAAAGGATGGCATTTGATATGATGAGAATAGCGATAAGTGTTACAGTCACCCAAAGTTTAACAGGAAAATCTTTTGCCATAATAGCTCCGTTTTATTAGGGAGTTTACTTTAATACTATAAATAATTTAATTTCCTTTTCTATGGGAAAAAGGAAATCAAAAAACTCCTAATTGTTCATTCAATAACAAAGTTCAAGAAAAACGGTAAATTAAGAAAACAGAGAAGGAGATGAATCATAAAGATTCATCCCGGATTCATATTATAAAAAAATCACTTCTGAATTGGTTTATCAGGTGTCACACCATAATATTCTGTTCTTGCCTTGCCCCATGGACAACCTTTCGCGCCAAAAATCTTAAGTTCAAGATTCTGGATAGCCTTGAAAAAGCCATTTCCGGCACGTGCACCTCTGCATACAAGACAGTAGTTCTCACAGAATACTGGAGCTTTCTTCTGGTCTGTCACTAATTATCCCCTCCGTTGGTCTCTAATTTGTTTAGATTGGTTTGTCGTTTTTCCAGATTAAGATAAGTCAGACAGATTTTTATAATTTTGCCTGAATTTCCTTTGCGAAGTCTTTTGCCTTCTGGATACGGGATTCATCTGGCTGACCCTTTGTTGATGGGCCCATTTCACCGAATGCTTTCATCTGTGGGTCATCTGCCTGAAGGAGCATGTCGATAACAGGCTGTGCGAGTTCTCCCTGGCAGTCAAATGAACCAAGAACATTTGCACCTGCTGCCGCTTCCTTGCATGAGCCTGTCCATGAATGGATTGCCTCGAATCCTTCAGGGACCGCATGGGTCATGAATATAGCAATGTTCTTGCCGGCTGTCTTCCCGGAAATGAACGCCTTTACGTTTGGAGGGACATCGAACTGGAGAACAGGGAAGCCTATGAATGCAAGGTCATATCCTTCAAGGTCTGCAACCTCATCAAGTGGCTTGATCTCTTTTTCCCCTGAAAGTTCTACATAAATGGCTTCGGCGATCTTTCTGTGTGTTTCCGGTCTGGGTCATGTATGTAACAAGTGTCTTCATTATGAACTCCTCTTTTTGCAATACTAGTGGATAATTAAAGTAACAACTATAGATTTATATAGATAAGCGTCAGGAAAATGTAGTTGATTTTCTTTGATACAAAAAAAATGACCTTCATGCGTATCCACAAATGGTTTGCATTATTGTTGAAAATATTCACCGAATAATGTAAAATATATAAATAGTGTGATGTTGTATTTATGTTTGATTATTATGGCCGATTTCTTAGATACTAGTGGAGTTACATACCATTTAGAGAAGCTAATAAAGAATGCAGATGAAAAAATAGTCCTCATAAGTCCATATTTAAAAATAAATGATAGGATAAAAGAACTTATTGAAGATAAAAATAGAATGAAAATCCATATTGAAGTTGTTTATGGAAAAAACGAGCTTCAACCTGATGAAAATAACTGGCTAAAATCATTGGATTTTGTTAGAACTGGATTTTGCAAAAATCTGCATGCCAAATGCTACTTGAACGAAAAAGAAGCTTTAGTCACATCTATGAATTTATATAAGTTTTCTCAGCAAAACAACAATGAAATGGGAATATATGTTTCAAAAGAAGATGATCCCAAATTATACGAGGACATTAACACTGAAGCAAAGAGACTATTCCGCATTAGCGAAGAGTTAAAAGTGACAGTGGAAAAGATAACTCATGAAGACAACTTAACTAACGACTCTTCAAAAGAAATTGTAGGATTTTGTATTCGCTGCAACAATAAAATAGAATCTCAACCCTATGGCCCCATACTGCAAAAAATGCTTTGTTTCTTGGAATAAGTATCCAGAATGAAGAATATGAAGAGAAATTTTGCCATATATGTGGCAACCCAAATAAAACATCAATGATTAAACCAACATGCTATGATTGCTATAAAATGAATAAGAAAAAGTTGGAGTTTCCTATTTAACTCCACCAAAATATTTCCTGTGAAAGCACATATACAGTTACAAATATAACTCAAAGTTTCAAATCAGATATTTGTCACTCAGTATTATTGATAAATTACTTTCACTCCGCTTACACATTCCATATATACTGTATTTTCCAACTGGTTACGCATGAAAGAGTTTGAGAGGAGAGTACAGATAATTACCACAATAAGAAGCATTCAGAAAAAAAGTGCTGCCATCAAAAACAAGGAAAAGAAGCAGGTGTTTGCCTGAATTGTTCGTCATACCGCAAACTATACTTATTAGTCAGGCATCAGAGTAGACAATGTCATTGAGCAGCATCAGGATCAAGGGTGCCAAGGAGCACAATCTTAAGAACATCGACCTGACCCTTCCACGTGATAAGCTCATAGTTATCACAGGACTTAGCGGGTCTGGAAAATCATCGCTTGCTTTTGATACTATTTATGCAGAGGGACAGCGCAGGTATGTTGAATCACTTTCAGCATACGCAAGGCAGTTCCTCGGGCTTATGGAAAAACCGGATGTGGAATACATCGAAGGGCTGTCCCCTGCCATATCCATAGAGCAGAAAACCACAAGCAAAAATCCCCGCTCTACAGTAGGAACTGTTACTGAAATATATGATTATCTGAGACTTCTCTTTGCCCGCATAGGTATCAGGCACTGTCCTGACTGCGGACGCATAATTGAAACCCAGAGTGTTGATCAGATTGTAGACAGCATAATGAACCTGCGCGAGGGTGCAAAGATCCATGTACTTGCGCCCCTTGTCAGGGAAAGGAAAGGAGAGTACAAGAAACTCCTTCTTGACCTGCGCAGCGAAGGATTCACTCGTGTGCGCGTGGACGGTGAAATACACCTGCTTGAAGATGCTGAGGATATAGAGCTTGGTCGCTACTTTAAACATAACATAGACATTGTAGTTGACAGGCTTGTTATCAAGGAAGGTATTGAAGAAAGACTTTCCGACTCAGTCGAAACTGCACTTGAGAAAAGCGGAGGAACAATCACAATACAGGTGCTTGACGGGGAAGAACTTACATTCAGTGAAAAGCTGGCATGTACCTCCTGTGGCACAGGTTTTGAGGAAATGGAACCTGCAGCATTTTCATTCAACAGCCCGCAGGGTGCCTGTCCTGAATGTCACGGACTCGGGACATCAATGGAATTTGATCCGGATTTGATAGTTCCGGACAGGAAATTATCACTTAACCAGGGAGCTGTAGAACCATGGTACAGCAAAAAGAAGGATGGTTACTACATGCAATCCCTCCAGTCCCTTGCAAACCATCTTGGGTTCTCAATGGACACACCGTTTGAAGAACTTGACCCGAAAATTCAGCATATCATTTTTTACGGCAGTGAACAACTAATACCCTTTGTTCATGTCGGAAAGAACGGCGGTATGTGGAAACACAAGGGCCGCTTCAAGGGTGTTATCTCAAACTTATCAAGGATCTACGAAGGAACCGAATCCGAAAACAGCAAGGAAAGAATGAGCAGGTACATCAGTACCAAGCCATGCCTTACCTGTCACGGGAAAAGACTGAAGCCTGTTACACTGGCAGTAACAATTGACGGGAAGAATATCATTGATACAACTGAGATGTCAGTTGAAGAAGCACTTGAATTTTTCAAGGAGCTGGAACCAAAACTCAATGAAAGGGAGTACACAATTGCTCGCCTCATTCTCAAGGAAATTAAGGCAAGACTTGGTTTCCTGATGGACGTCGGACTTGATTACCTTACACTGAGCCGCTCGGCTGCCACACTTTCTGGAGGAGAAGCACAGCGTATAAGACTTGCAACACAGATTGGATCAAGTCTTATGGGTGTTCTTTACATTCTGGATGAGCCAAGCATCGGCCTGCACCAGAGAGACAACCTCAGGCTTATTACAACGCTCAAGCACCTCAGGGATATTAGAAACACTGTTCTTGTTGTGGAGCATGATGAGGAAACAATTTCCAACGCTGATTATGTTGTAGACATGGGACCGGGGGCAGGCATACACGGCGGAGAGATCGTTGCCGAGGGCACTCCGAAGGAAATTATGAAAAATAAGAATTCCACCACAGGAAAATACCTTGGAGGAAAACTAAAGATAGAAGTCCCTGAAGAAAGACGGGAACCCACAGGCACAATGATTCTTCGCGGTGCCAGCCAGAACAATCTCAAAAGCATAGATGTTGAGTTCCCTCTCGGAGTTCTCGCCTGTGTTACCGGAGTATCAGGTTCCGGAAAGAGTACACTTATTAATGAAACCCTTAACAAGGTACTTGCAAAGAAACTGAACAGGGCGCGGGATATACCCGGGAAGTACAGTTCAATTGACGGATTGGAAAACGTTGACAAGGTGATTACAATAGACCAGTCACCAATTGGACGCACACCCAGATCCAACCCGGCAACCTACACCAATCTTTTCACTCCCATAAGGGAACTTTTCGCCCAGACTAAAATGGCACGTACAAGGGGATACAAACCCGGACGTTTTAGTTTTAATGTCCGTGGCGGCAGGTGTGAAGCCTGTTCAGGTGACGGTATAATCACAATTGAAATGCACTTTTTACCTGATGTTTATGTTCCGTGTGAAGTATGTCACGGAAAGCGTTACAACAGGGAAACCCTGGAAGTAACATACAAGGACATGAACATTGCTGAAGTTCTTGATATGACAGTAGAGGAAGCACTGGAATTCTTTGAGAATGTACCAAAGATTAGCCGCAAGCTCCAGACGCTTAATGACGTAGGACTTGGATACATAAAACTTGGCCAGTCCTCCACAACACTTTCAGGTGGGGAAGCCCAGAGGGTTAAACTTGCCACTGAACTCAGTAAGCGTTCCACAGGCAAGACTGTTTATATACTTGATGAACCCACAACAGGACTTCATTTTGATGATGTGAAAAAGTTGCTTGAAGTTCTCCAGAGACTTGTTGAAGCAGGCAATACTGTCATAGTTATTGAGCACAACCTTGATGTGATCAAAACTGCAGACTGGATAATTGATCTTGGACCTGAAGGTGGAGACAGAGGCGGAGAAGTAATTGCAAAAGGAACACCTGAAGAAGTTGCAATGAATGATATATCATACACAGGCAAATTTTTAAAGAAAATACTTGAGTAATAGATATTATTTTTTGATTACAAACCTTTCTTTTTTATATACTCCCTACTGCACCATATTTAGAGAAAAATATATAATATAGAAATATATAATAATAAATGTTCTTTGGTGTTTGTTGGAAAATTTGCAATATGCTACATATCTAATGCAGGGTTCATTTGGAAAACGAGCAGTTTGACGATAATAGGTTGGGTAGAACAGTACGGAAAGTGATCAAAAAGCGTCAAAAATGAGCAAAATATGCCTGAAAACGGAGAATCTTACCTGCACATATTGCTCATATGGCCAATAACAGGCAGCTGTTCATAAGAGAAGTTAACATGTATCTGAACTATTATGCAATTCCTTTAGTCATTCTGGTATTTATACTGAGCTTTTTGCTTTTTCATATAAGAAGATATAAAGATGCAGCAGGAAGCACATGTTTTTCATTGTTGCTGGCAGCAACTATTATATACTCGTCATTTTATGCACTGGAAATATCTTCAAATACATATGAAACAGCCCTTACATTCTACAAACTGGAATATATAGGCGTACCATTCATACCTGCTTTTTTCCTCACATTCTCAATGAGATACACAGGAAAAAAGAAGTGGTTGAATGCACCAACCCTTGTTTCAATTTTTGCTGTCCCGCTAATAACAATGGTTCTTGTGCTTACTATAGGTGGACACACACTATATCACAAAGAAATTTTCTTTAGTACCGAAACAATTTTCCCGGCACTTGTGTACGAACCCGGCCCATGGTACATCATTCAGGAATTCTACAATGTACTATGCATAATGCTTGGACAGGTACACTGCTGCTTAATACATGGTTTGAGGTCCTGCCTGCTTTCAGGAAACAGATAAGCATTGTAATGACTGGAGCTGCAATGCCATTTATAGTCCTTTTACTTTACCTTTCCGGAATTTTCCCGGCAGGATTCGATCCAATTCCATATTCCCTTACTTTTTGCGGACTGGTTATTTATCTGGGACTTACACGCTACAACCTGCTTGACATTGCACCCCTTGCCACGCAGTACCTTTTCGGGAAACTGCCTGAAGGTGTCATTGTCCTGGATGAAATGAAAAGAATTGTTGATATTAACATTGCTGCCGAATATTTCCTTGGAATCTCAAGTGATGACATTGGCAGGAATGCTAAAAAAATTGGTTTCCTGGCCGGAACTCGTTTCTACAGAGTATAAATATGCAGCAGGGAAACGAACAGCATTGAAATAAAGAAAGAAAATACAGGATCAGGAACTCTGGTTCAAACTTGTATTCCTTCCACTTAGCATTGAAAATGAAGATATGCTGGGACAGATGATACTTATCTGCAATATTACGGAAACAAAAAATGCTGAAGAAAAACTTCTCAGGACAAACAGGAATCTTGAGCAAGCAAATGAATATGCAAAACAGATGACTGCAAAAGCTGAAATGGCAAATCGTGAAAACAAATTCCTTGCTAACATAAGCCATGAAATCCGAACGCCTCTTAATGGAATTATTGGATTTTCGGATTTCTTCTTGAAAACGGACTTACAGAATCCCAATCAAATTATGCAAACACTGTTTACACCTCAGCAAATAATCTCCTGGGACTGATGAATAACGTAATTGTTTTCAAGGATAGAAGCAGGAAAGCTTGAACTTGACCCTGAAAAAACAGAGCCGTTATACCTGATAAACCAGGTAGTTGATACTGTTAAATTCATGGCACAGGAAAAGAACCTGGAACTTAAACTCAGCATGCCAAAAATGCCGGATTATATCATTGCAGACCAGATGAGATTAAAGCGGGTATGGTAAACCTCCTTGACAATGCTATTAAATTCACGGAAGAAGGCGAAATCGAATTAAAAATTGAATCTTCAGAAACGACATATATGCCTGATAAAATGAAATTTATGTTTTCTGTAACCATACAGGTATTGGAATGGCTGAGGAAAATAAAAGAAAAATATTTGAATCATTCTCCCAGGAAGACGGATCAATAACACGCAAATGCGGAGGAGCCGGACTAGGACTGACAATTTCAAGCAGGCTTCTGGAACTTATGGGTTCAAAACTTGAACTTGAAGGTGAACCCGGGAAAGGAAGCAGGTTCTACTTCTCATTAGTACTGCCAATTGAAAGAAAGGATAATACAATAATAAATGATGATACGACTCCTGTGGCTTATTCATAGCCGGAGAACAGACTGATTTTTACAATATAGAAAAAAAAAGGGGGAAGAGGGCATTACCTCTTCAGTTTGCACCTACATTTCAACCTGTTCAACGGCAGTACCGATGTACCTGTCCGGATCTACAAGGTTGCTGATATCTTCCTCACTCAGGTAATTAGCTACATCAGGATTTGCAAGTAATACATCCTTGAAATGCTTACCTGTTTCATGGGCTTGCATTGCACTTGAACGCACAAGTTCGTGTGCTTCCTGACGTCCGACACCACGCATTGCAAGTTCTATCATGACAGCCTCACCCATATTCAAACCCTTTGAAGGTCAAGGTTGCGACGGATGTTTTCAGGATAGAATCTTAAGTTTTCAATAACACCAATTGCAAGTTTGACAATGTGATCTGTAAGAACACATGCTTCGGGAATACAATCCTTTCACATGATGAATTTGTAAGATCCCTTTCATCCCAGAGTGTGTTGTTCTGGAGTTCTGGCTCAATCATTGCACGTACGATTCTTGCAAGACCACAAATCTGTTCTGACTTGATAGGATTACGCTTGTGTGGCATTGTTGAGGAACCGACCTGCTTTTTCCTGAAGCTTTCCTCCACCTCTGCAATCTCGCTTCTCTGGAGTGAGCGGATTTCCACGGCGATCTTGTCAAGTGTTGTTACGGTATTTGCCATCCACATGACAAACTCAGCATGACGATCTCTCTGGATGATCTGGTTTGAAACATCAACAGAGCCAATCTCAAGATATTCCATTGTAAGTTTCTGGATTTCAATACCATCCTTACCAAATGCTGCCTGGGTGCCAACAGCACCTGTCATCTGACCTACTATAAGACGTGGTTTGAGCTGTTCCAGACGTTCTATGTGTCTTGCAAGTTCAGAAGCCCATATTGCAAATCTGAGTCCGTATGTAGTCGGGACGCCGATCTGCCCGTGTGTCCTTCCTGCACATACAAGGTTTTTATTTGTATCTGCCTGGGTGACAAGTACATCGAGAAGCTTGCGAATCTTATCATCAAGGATTGCCACAGCTTCCTTTAACTGCAGACCTGTTGCAGTGTCAAGCATATCATTTGATGTAGCACCAAAGTGCACCCACTTGTCTGCACCTTCCTCGCATTTTTCAGAAATGGCAAGCACAACAGCCATCATATCGTGGTGAATTTCATCTTCTATTTCCTTAACCCTGTCAAGCTCAACAGAGCCAATGCTGTTTTCTATAATGTCTGCAGCTTCCTTTGGAATAAGCCCGATAGCCGCTTCAGCCTTTGCAAGTGCAGCTTCTGCTTTCATTATTTTTTCCAGGCGGTTTGCCTCGCTCCAGACAAATTTCATTTCGTCTGTTCCGTAACGGTATTCTATAGGATGAATTGCCATTTATTGAATCTCCATGATAGTGATATCAGGTATAGATCTATATGTCTGCCTATTATAGATATCATTTAAATTAAGAGTATGCCTCTGGTATAGTAAATCTACCAATAAATAGGCTTTGTATGGATTAAAAAAAAGAGAACAGTAGTTATGATCAGTTCTGCTCATCCTTAAAACCGGATTCAATATGCGAACCGTCACAGAAAGGTTTATTTTTCGAGGAACCGCACCTGCAGAGAGCCATAGTTTCCTGTGTTTTTAGGGAATCACCCTTCGAATTAACAAGTACATTTACATTTTTCACAATATATGGACCATCTTTGCTTACTTCTATTGATACATTTTCTGAACTCATGGTTTAACCCCATATATTATTGTTTGTCCCTATTAATAAAAATACTACAGAGAACAAATAAAATAAGTATCGAAATAATACCGATGGATTTAAGTAATAGTATATCGGAAGAGGGTAAGGTATTGCAGACATCCGAATTACATAATATAAACATAGGTGGAACTATGGAAGAGAACACAAAATACATTTCCGAAAAGCAGGTGGTATAAATGGCAATCGATACAGGAGATACAGCCTTTATTATCATCTGTACCGCTATGGTAATGCTCATGACTCCCGGAGTCGGGCTTTTTTACGGCGGAATGGTGCGCAGTAAAAACATAATTTCCATGATAGCAATGTCTTTCATTGCATTTGCTGTTGTGAGTATCCAGTGGGTTACAATAGGATACACACTGTCCTTTGGTTCTGATATTTCAGGATTTATAGGAGGACTCGACCACCTATGCCTTGCTGGCGTTGGCCTGGATGGTGATGGTATCCCTGACATGCTATTTATGGTATTCCAGCTTGTTTTCGCAGGCGTCACACTGGCAATTCTGACATCAGGCGTGGCAGAACGTGTTAAATTAAGTTCATTTATGGTACTGGGAGTACTCTGGACAACAATTGTCTATGACCCGCTTGCCCACTGGGCATGGGGAGGCGGCTGGGCAGGAGAACTTGGAGCTCTTGACTTTGCCGGTGGTACCGTTGTACACATAAGTTCCGGCTTCGGTGCGCTTGCACTTGCACTTGTTATCGGTAACCGTGTTGGTTTTGGAAAGTACAGCATGGAAGCGGAGAACATCACAACAACCCTCCTTGGCGGAGCAATGCTCTGGTTCGGCTGGTTCGCATTCAACGCAGGAAGCGCACTTGCAGCAGACGGACTTGCAGTTAATGCACTTGTTGTCACAAATGTTTCTGCAGCAGCAGGAGCAATAACCTGGATGCTTGCAGCATGGGCAATGGGTAAGCCAAGTTCACTGGGTCTTATCAGTGGGGCTGTAGCAGGTCTTGTTGCTATCACTCCAGCTTCTGGTTTTGTAGGACCTATGGCTGCTATTTTTATCGGCGGTTTTGCCGGACTTCTCTGTTACGGCGCACTTCTTTTCCGTGTACGCAAGGGACTTGATGAAAGTCTTGATGCATGGGCAGTGCACGGCATGGGTGGTTTCTGGGGTGCAATTGCAACAGGAATTTTCGCAAGTGCAGCTGTTGGCGGAGTAGACGGACTTATTTATGGAAACACACCAGTTCCTTATACAGCTGCTTGATGCATCTGTAGCGATGATATACGCATTCGTCATGACCTACATACTTGCCGTAATAATTGATAAGACAATGGGACTGCGTGTAACCGAAGAAGAAGAATATGTTGGACTTGATATATCCCAGCATGGAGAATCTACAACAGCCTGAGGTGATATGAATGAAGTCAGTAAAAGCAGTTATTCGCCCGGAAAAGCTGGAAGATGTAAAGGCAGCACTGGAAGAAAATGGTTTCTTTGCAATGACCGTGACCGAAGTAAAAGGACGCGGTGCCCAGAAAGGTATTTGCCTCCAGTACAGGGGTAAGCAGATCAAAGTGGACATGATCCCAAAGACCGAAATCGAAATGGTTGTTGGTGATGAGGACGTAAGACCCATTATGGATATAATCAGGAAAAGTGCCAGAACCGGCAAGTTTGGTGACGGTAAAATCTTTGTATATCCGGTTGAGATCGTTGCTGCTATCAGGAACGATGATGAAACAATATCCGAATGATATGAGGAATTTCCTCATATCCTCCTTTTTTACTCTTTTAAATTCTGTGTCCGGGTCATACTATATAGATACCTGTGACACTATATTTTATGTAGATCAATTATATATTACTTCGTTTTAATGTGCAAACATTGAGGATGACGAAGGTGATAATATAATAAATTTTGCAGATCTACATACCCACACATGCTATTCTGATGGCGATCTTTATCCGGAGGAACTTGTAAAACTGGCTAAAAATAAAGGAATAAAAATCCTGAGTGTTACAGACCACGATACAATTGACGGACTGGATGAAGCAAGATGGGAATGTGAAAAACAAAATATCACCCTTGTTCCGGGAATTGAGTTCACTACTGAAACTGAATATCAAGACATAGAAGTGCATATACTGGGATACAATTTTGATCCCGAAAGTAATGAACTTCTGAAGATGACAGACCATGCAAAACAAAATGCAAAAGAGTATTCTGCAAAAGTCTGTGCTGAACTGGAATCACATGGAATGGAAATCGATTATTCAGTACTTGAACAGACAAAAGGAATAATCACAAAACATGACATCACATTATCCGTAATGAACAAGAAGATGAGCAACTATGATTTCCATAACATGTGGCTGTCTGAAATTTCACCCATTGATATCACAATGGAAAAGTTCCCTGCTAAAAAAGTAATAAGAAGTATTCACAAAGCAGGAGGAAAAGCAATCTGTGCACACATACTCAGGACACTTGAACAGAGTAACAGCCTTTCACTTCTCCCATATATGTCTGAATCATTAATAAGATGCGGACTTGACGGGTTTGAAGTATTCTATGCCAACAGCAGTGAGAAACAGGTGCGCACAATGTATGAACTTTGCTCAGTACAGGGACTGATAATGACAGGTGGATCTGACTTCCACGGAATCAAAAGAACAGGGCGCTGTCAGCTTGGAGAATACAACAGCTACCCGGGAATCGTCTACAGTGATTTTGCAGGAATCCTGCACAGTGGCCACAGCGGCTATGAATATAATATGGCTAAAGCCATTGCATGAATAACACCAAAAATAAAAACGGACTTTTATTTCAAAAGCCACTCTAGGGGAACAACTATTTCATCCCCTTTTTTGCTTTTGCCATAAAGAGGGATTTCAAATTCGACGTCCTCGATAAGAATTACTGACAGGCCGCATCCTCCACCCTGAGGAATGCACTGCACAACCTGTGCTTCAATAATAAGGTTCTTTACGTCCCCATCCCACGAAGGGATTTTGATTTTGACAATATCACCTATGTTTTCAGGCAGGTTAGCCTCAAAAGGAGAAATCTTCCTGTTGTCAAGCTCAAAGCCGGTTCCCTTCAGGTTGTTTTCCACATCCCGCAGGTTCAGGTTAAGAGCTTCTGCAATTTCATCAAGTGAATAAGCATTTTCCTGCAGAAACTTTGTGGAGCCTTTTTTCAGGTGATCAAGATCTGAATACCTAACAGGACGTGTTGCACATAACTTTCTCATCGATTCCAGTTTTTCCTGTATATCCTCATCATTGCCCATAAAAAACTCCCTGTATTAATCATTGTTTTCCAAAAGGATTTTATCTTCAAACCAGTCAAGGATTGTAAACATCAATTGTGATGAAAGATCCAGAAAATTATTTTGCCCACGTATCTCCTGCTCAGACTGGATATACCTGCCTTCAACGAGGTCTGATTCACAATTGCTTAATAAGCCCTCAATACATTGCACATCAACTTCCGGGTGGAACTGCACTGCCAGAACATTCGCCCCATAAATAAAACCCTGCTCATAACAGGCTTCACTCCTGAAAAGGCGTGTTGCCCCTTCGGGAAGGGTAAAAGTATCCCCATGCCACTGGAGTGCTGTAAACTCCGGTGGAAAGTCAAAAAGTGAAATATCTTCCTGCAAAGAATCAAGCGAAGATACACGGTGCCAGCCAATTTCCCTGAATTTGTTCCGGGAGACTTTGCCACCCAATATTTCAGAAAGCATTTGTGCACCGAAACAAATTCCATAAACAGCTTTGCCTGAATTCACTACATTTTTAACAAAATCTTTTTCCATTTTCAGCCAGGAAAATTCATCCTGCTGGTAAACACTCATGAGGCCACCCATTATTATCAGAAGATCAAAGTCATCCAGTTCAGGATAGACTGAATTCTCTGACGGTACTGTAACTGACACAGGATAATCCTTACTGCATGCCCAATCTTTGATATTCCCCAGTGTTTCAAATTCCAGGTGAACCAGACAATGTATTCTCATGATAACTATACCTTGATTGAGACATCTGTTCTTTAACTTTTCCAGATATATTTATTGTAAAAACAGCAAATATGAAAACTGAATGCAAATCTCACTCATCTTCATCTTTGAAATCAAGCGAGCATTTGAATTCCTTTTCAGAACTTGTAATCAGGTAGTAGGTTGCAGCAAGTGCTATAATTAGAACACCCAGGCCCACAAGGAACAATGGATCTGTGTTTTTTATGTCTATTATCATTACTTTCCTTACAATAGCAGTGACACCTACCAGAATGATAACATCAACATTCATTGAAGACTCAACTATAATCATTTTGATGGTTTCAAGCAATTCGATTCCAATGATAACAAGGAAGAAAAGACTGAGAACATCCAGGATTTCTTCGACGCCTATAAACATAACAGGCGGGGTGATAAGGTCCACAGCAAGTATCCAGCCAATTTCTATAGTGGCACTGAAAATTGCAAGTGCCATCATAACGATTATAGATTTAATGATCAGGGTCTGGAAGACGTTTATGTATTTGATTATCAATTGTTCACCGCCGGGAAAACCTGAACTCATCTTTGTTTTGTCCAGGAATCATGAGTCTCTGCATTATTTGTCAAAATATCAATAGGGTACTTTTCGTTTAAGTCATATAACAATTACTGTGATAAAAAAAGTGAAAATAGAAAATGAACCTTTTTGAGATAAAGGAATGAAAACTATAATTGCCTGTTAAACAGACGCAGATATGAAAACACAGATAATTTAGTTGCTCGTTTCCCGACTCCCTGAATCTTGAGATTATAGTTCCTTCCAAAATTTATCCTTGGATTTCCTTCAGTCAGAAGGATGAGTGAACCCAGTATTATGAAAACACACCCATTTATTGTATTCATAAAAATAGGTTCTTGAAGGAAGAAAAAACCGAGGATTATCCCGCTTACAGGTTCAAGCAGGGCAACTACACTGACAGTCTGTGCCCTTATTTTTGCAGCACTGTTAAGGTAGAGTACTGAAGCAAAGGCAGTTGTAACAAGTCCGAAAAGTACCAGAGTCCCCAGATTCATCCGGAGTACTTCCAGGAACTTGCTCCCAAAAGGAGCCAGAATTATAAGGCTTAGCAAAGTTGACCAGAACAGCTGGGTAAAGCCTGTATAATCATCCTTAAGGTAGCTGACAGTCATTATTGTCCCACTGTAGGATAGTCCGGAAAGTATTCAAAGCTACTCCCAGTATTATGAAATCATTGCTACCTGACATGCTGCTTCCCGGAATTATAACCATAAGTATACCTGTTATTGAAACCAGCAAAGAAAGCATCCCACGCTTTGTTATTTTTCTTTCAGAAATATTGGAGATAGTAGTGTTACATAAACTGGTGCAGTGTAGAGCAGTAAGACTGCTATTGAAATTCCTGCATACCTGATAGAATTGAAATAAGTATACAGCGTTAAAACATTAAAAATTGCAATCAAAACTATGAATCGCTTTTTTTTGCTAAGATATAGTGATTTAAACTTTTTAGTAGATATACAGTATGCTAAAAGAAGTGAAAAACCAAAAATAAGCCTGTAAAATATAATGGAGCTTGTTTGCATAGAATTAATGTGTTTAATAAAAATTCCACTTGCTCCAAATATAGAACATGAAAGAATAAGCTCTAAATAAGAGTATTTACTTGTTTTAGCATTCAATATCATGGCTACGCTGAAACAACAATATATTATATAAAATAATCTGATATTATAAATCATTAACAGCTAATATTAACAAAAAATGTTTTTAATCCATTAAAATGTGAGTTATACTGATTAAATATAGGTAAAACTAAAATTGAGTTGTTTGAACACAATAAAATGAATAAAAACTGTTAGCGGAAAATTGCAAAATATTCAATATAAACTAGAAGAAGAAGAGAAATTGACAATAACCCCATTGAGCAATTCCTGACAATAACTCGGACATTCCGATAAAACCGGAATGACACCCATAACGCTCATACTCCATTGCCCGTTAAGGCACTTTAACCCTCCCAGCCCGCTCATACTCCTTTATTATTCCCGGGATAAGAAATGCGGGCTTTTTCTCTGGTGTCGAGGGAGAGACACCATACTCGCATTTCATTGCAATCCAATTCTACTCTTTACATATTTTACCGGGGAATAGCCGGGATGAAACCCATATCGTAACACCTAATGGTATGTTTCATGTGTCATTTACTGCAAGGCAGTTCTTGCCACAAACAATAATATATTATTATAATATATAAATATATCTACATTATAATATATAATGAGCATGATAATGATGATGACTTCTTGTTAACTAAAACAACATCATAGAGCAACAGAACAGATTATTTTAAACAGAAATAATTACCTTTCATACCAAATTTGCTGTAAATATGACATTCCTGACATTTACATCCCTGCTTTTTTGCCTCTGGATTTGCACCCCTGGAACAAAACATGAATTTTCCTTTTTCAGGATATGAAGGACATTCAGGACAACTACAACCTTTGGAATGGTGATAGGACGTACAAATTCCGAAATATTTACCTCTGCCCTCAGATGCACATGACTCGCCTGTCAGAAAAACACCTCACGGAAATTTGAAACTGGAGAAGAGAAAAAAGTTTTGAGAAAAGCTCAGCTGAGCTTTTCCTGCAGGTATTTCTTAAATGCCGGATATTCCGTATCAAGATAATCCATGAATTCTTCCTTTGCCTCGATCTCTTTGAGACTCTGTGGAAGTTCCGGCTCGACACCTGTCTCAGCCTTCACATGTTCCGGGAACTTTGCAGGGTCTGCTGTTTCCAGCGTCACAGTAAAGTGATATCCCCAGTACATCCCTGAAATCGAAGTCCCCTGATACCTACTGCACCATGCGGTTCAATGAGTATGCCGTACTTATCATGAATCTCTTTTATTGTAGCCTTGGTCTGCTCGTCAGTTACTGAACCTGAGCTTATATCGTTCCTGAGTTTTGCCATGTCAGGCTCTTTGCTGATATGACCGGTTTCATCAATTACACCGCCATAAATTGCAATGAGCCTTGCAAGATCTTGGATGGCCGGCGTTCATTCATTTGAAAGGCAGTTCTTTGAAGGAACTATTTTCTCGTACTCACCTGTGGTCAGGAAGTGAGGAACCTCATCGTTCTCATTAACGGACGCAATTATTTTCTTAATAGGAACTCCCATGGTCCTTGCAAGGACACAACCCATCATGTTACCGAAGTTACCTGATGGAATGAGAATATTATATCCTCGGGGTAATCCATGAGCTTGGCATAGGCATAGATATAGTAGATTGACTGTGGAACAAGACGGCCGATGTTGATGGAGTTTGCTGATGAAGGTTCAGGTGTTTAAGATCTTCATCTGCAAATGCCTGCTTTACCATTGCCTGCGATCATCAAATTTACCATCTATTGAAATAGCCGTGATATTCTTACCAAGTGTAGTCATCTGCTTACGCTGGCGGTCTGATACCTCGTTAGTTGGGAAAGGCATTGACCTTTATGTTGTCAAGGCCGTAGAATGCGTGTGCAACAGCACTACCGGTATCACCGGATGTGGCTGTGAGAATTGTCAGACTTTTGTTCTCCTTGCTGAGATAGTACTGCATGAGTCTTGCCATCATGCGGGCTGCGAAGTCCTTGAAGGATGCAGTTGGACCCCTGTCAAGTCTCATGATGTAGGTCAGGTCATCTACTTTCTCAAGAGGGACATCATAGTTGTAGGCATCATAGGTAATAGCCTTGAGTGACTCATCATCGACCTCGCCTTCAAGGACTTTGCTCAGTACCCTGTAGGCAATTTCAGGATAAGGGGCATCCTTGAAGGAGTCTATCTCTTCCTTTGAAAATGTCGGAAGGCTTTCTGGCATGTAAAGTCCCTGTCGGGTGCAAGTCCGGTTATGAGGGCTTCCTGAAAGCTGACTTCCGGTGCGTTAAGATTTGTACTGTAGAGTTTCATTGTAATCAGGGATTTTGTTGATGTGGATTAGTATAGCTATAGTATAAGCTAGAGTATGACCTTTAAAGGATAAATAAGTATGAATACTGCCATTCACCCGACACATCCCTGAACAAAATGAGGGTCTATAAAATCCTACCAATTCCATCTTTGGACGCGGCAATTTTCAATAACTGCATAATTCCCATAATCTTCAGGATGGAAGCAAGGGATCGTGCCGCCTGCGGCGGGTGGTCGTACTGATTTTAGTTACCAATGATCTTTTGCAGAGCTATCGGAAATACGAGGTTGCAGTAGACAATGTTTGCTAACAGAAGTAATGAATAGCTAAAACCATTCCGGAGGGGCGGAGGGGCCGGCGAAGCCGGTACTGTCGAAGCTGTAAAAAATAATTTATTGCTTTAATTTTTTTCTGCATACTGGTAAATGAAAGTCAAAAGGTTTCTCATAAACTTGATAGCCTCAATCATAACAGAAATGTAGAACTTTATGAATCATTCAAATGAATATTTCTACAGAGCCAAAAACAGAACCTTAGCTATGTAGAAAAGTGGAAAAAGTGTGAGCTGAAAGTTTACACTTATTCCACATTTATCTTCTTCAGCAACCATGCCATGTTGGAAGCAAGATTATCCATGGTCTGCAGACCTTCTTCGTCCTCACTGACTTCCCCGGGTTCAAGTCCTATACCAAGGTTCCAGTAGGATGAACCCACGGTTATCATGTTGGAGATGCCGAAAAGATGGTTTATGGAATCATAAGCATGAACAGCTCCAGCCCTGCGAACTGCGATTACAGCAGCACCCAGTTTTCGCGTAAATATTCCACCGTTTGCAATGGATACAAGCCCTGCACGGTCAATAAGTGCCTTGGTTTCAGTTGTTACATCAGCAAAGTAAGTTGGTGAACCAATTACAATACCATCGGCTTCTTTCATCTTTGTGATGCACTCATTGATGCCATCATCATCAAATATACAAAGCTCGTCCCTGTTTTCAAAACATTTACCGCAGGCTGCACAGCCGTGTATTCTCTTGCCACCAATATGAATTGTTTCAGTTTCTATCCCTTCAGCTTCGAGTTTTGATGTCAATTGTTGCAGCAGTATTGATGTGTTGCCTTCTTTACGTGGACTTCCGTTTATTGCGACTACTTTCATGTTACTTCCTCTTTTTGTTAATATGAAAATGTTTGTAAATACATATATTGAAAGATGAGTATTAAATCAATGGAAACAAAGAATAAGGAGTATATGTAATATTTTTTTGTTTTATGATTAATTAATTAGAACATATGAACAGTATAATCACTTCTAATTTGACATAAACATACCATTTGAATAGCTATAAATACCAGTAATACTAATATAGTAGTAAATAGGAAGTCAATTTCTGACTTAACGATGAGATAAGGGAATATCGACCTGCAAGTAAAGTTACGAATGGACACTGTTAATTGTACAAAAAGAGGGAAATTTTAAGGGAGGAATCTGGATGGAAAATCAACCGGGGAAGTCATGCAAGAAGTGTAAGAACATGCTTAAGAAGCAGAAGCTTGGAATGAACGTCGTTTATTATTGCTCCAATTGTGGATGCATGTGTAGTGCTGATCTTCTTTACGATCATTCTATTTAATAGAAACAAATCGAATATTGGAAAATAACTGATTTTTCCATTTTCTTACTAACGTTTAATCTTTTTTCCTTTTAAGTATTACAAGTAGAAAGCTGAAGTCAGCTCCAACTAATAAATCAATTGTGAGAATAGCACAAAATATGAGTTTATGCAAAAACCTGAAAAATGGTGCGGGAGATGCGATTCGAACGCATGAACTCCTACGAGACTAGGCTCTGAACCTAGCGCCTTTGGCCAGGCTGGGCAACTCCCGCATTGTGAACGTTGGTTAGTAGCGCTTTTTCTAGTTAAACTTTGTGTTTGGAAAGATAAAAAAGAATTGCTGAAACCGGTGACTTACGCCAGCAGTTTCATTAACAGGGCCTTCTGGGCGTGCAGGCGGTTCTCTGCCTGGTCAAACACCACAGAATGGGGACCGTCCATAACCTCAGCACTGATCTCCTCACCGCGGTGTGCAGGCAGGCAGTGCATGACAATAACATCCGGCTTTGCCTTCTCCACAAGTTCGGAGTTTATCTGGTATGGTGCAAGGTCCTTCAGGCGTTTCTCACGCTCGTCCTCATCACCCATTGAGACCCACACATCAGCATAAAGGATATCTGCATCCTTTGCAGCCTCAGCAGGGTCATTGGTGACAGTAATATTGCCTCCGAGATCCCTTGCCAGCTGGACAACATCCTCGTCAGGCTCATATCCTTCAGGACATGCAACAGCAGCTTCCATACCCATAAGGGCACAGCCGATGAGTGCTGAATTACAGACATTGTTTCCGTCACCAACCCAGGCATATTTTAAGCCAGTGAGCTTGCTCTTGTACTCACGGATTGTAAGCAGGTCAGCAAGTATCTGGCATGGATGCTCCTTGTCTGAAAGGGCATTAATAACAGGAATAGATGAGTGTTCTGCAAGCTGTTTCACCGTTTCATGGCTGTAAACCCTGGCAATAATACCATAAAGGTACCTGGAAAGAACTGTTGAAGTATCCCCTACAGTCTCACCCTGCCAAGCTGCATATCCCTGGCATTAAGGTAGAGTGCATGTCCCCCAAGGTCACACATGGCAACCTCAAATGACACACGGGTACGTGTGGATGACTTCTCGAAAATCATACCAAGACTCTTGTTCTTCAGCAGGTCTGTAACCTTGCCTCTGAGACGTTTCTCCTTAAGGTCCTCTGCCATATCGAGTATCTCAACGACTTCATCGTGAGTCAGATCTGCCATGGAAATCAGGTGCTTCATACTATCAACCCTCACTATTACCTAAATTAATACTTTAGTTCCCACGTATTTTCTTCATATGATCAATGCGCCTCTGGATAAGATAAGCCTTACCGATATCACTCCTGTAATGAAGATCACCGGAAAGGTTCTCCAGGGCTGTCTGGGCAATCTCTTCTGCCTCTTCAATGGAATCCGCAACACCTACAACGGCAACAGCCCTTGAGCCGGTTGTATAGACCTTGCCATCCTTTTCATAAACGCTGGAATAGAATAATATTGCACTGTCAATGTCGCCAACAACAACTTCCCTGTCCTTTGTAGGATGGTCAGGATATCCTGCGGGAACAGCATACTTACAGACAGTTGCCTTCTTGCTGAACTTAACATCCAGTTTGTCAAGTGTGCCACTTGCCATTGCAGCAAGCACATCAACATAGTCAGTCTCAAGCAAAGGCAGTACATTCATTGCCTCAGGGTCACCAAAGCGTGCATTAAACTCAATGACCTTTGGCCCGTCCTTTGTGATCATAAACTGACCATACAGCGTACCCTTGTACTCCTGCCCGGTTGCCTTGTAAAGCGCCTTGACAGTATCCTTCATTATCTGTTTGGAACTCTCGACATCCTCAGAAGTCAAAAACGGAAGAATTTCCCCAGCTGCATTATAGGAACCCATACCACCGGTGTTTGGTCCGAGGTCATTCTCAAAGGCCCTCTTGTGATCCTGTACAGTTGGCATGAAAGCAAGGTGCTTGCCGTCTACAAAAGCCTGAAGGGTGAATTCCTCACCAACAAGGTTTTCCTCAACAACAACGCTGTCCTGTTCAAGAAGGCTTGCTGCGTATTTCTTTGCAGCTTTCAGGTCAGGAAGCTGGTCACCCATTACCTTGACACCTTTTCCGCCTGTAAGACCTGCCGGTTTAATAGCAACATTCCCCAGCTTGTCGATAAAAGCATTCATTGCTTCCTCTTCTGTGAAAACATCAAACACAGGACAACCTGCAATATTGTTGTCCTTCATGAAATTACGTGCCCATGCCTTATCAAACTCAAGCTGTGCAACCTTTTGCCTGGGACTTGCCACGCTGATGCCTTCTGCCTCAAGTGCATCTGCAAGACCAACTGACAGAGGTGCTTCAGGACCTACCACAACAAGCTCGATGTTCTTTGATACAGCAAACTCAACGACCTTTTCAACATTTGTCTCTTTCTCAAGAAGGAAATCCTCACATAATGCTGCAATTCCGGGGTTTTTCTTTGACATTACCGCATAAATGGAAGGGTCTTTCCTGCTGCGTCCGATAGCTGCTGTGATAGCATGCTCTCTTCCACCGCCGCCGACTACTAGAATATTCATATATTAAACCTCATTATCAGAAAACTACTATGATATGCAGATAATCACTGCCAATATCTTATTTTTTATTATTTTATCAGGAATCAGAATACCAGAAAGTTCTAATTCCTTCAATAAATAACTTGCCTTTATAATCTGATACCGTTGTGAATGCTATTTATATCAGGTCACTTGCCCTGACAAGAGGAATAAGCTTTACATCCATGTCAGCCAGGCTTTTTTCTGCACCGGACTCGCGGTCAACAACAGTGATCACACTGTCCACAACAGCGCCAGCTTCACGTATAGCTTTAATAGCATCCATGACCGAACCACCGCTTGTGGTTACATCCTCAAGGAGCAATATCCTGGAACCTTCTGCAAAATCACCCACAAAGCGTCCGCCAGTACCGTAATCCTTCTCAGATTTCCGAATCAGGACAAGTGGAAGCTCTGTTTCAATGGACACAGCCGTTGCAAGAGGCACACCGCCAAGCACAACACCGCCAACTGCGTCAATTTCCAGTCCTTTGATCACTGCTCCTGCTTCCTTTGCTATAACTTTCAAAGTTGCAGGATCAGTGCTGGCTTTTTTGATATCAATGTAATAAGTGCTCTTCTTACCTGAAGCAAGTGTGAAATCACCAAACTTGACAGCACCACATGCTTTTAATGCATCTATCAATGCAAGTTTTCCTTCTGACATTTGATCACCTGAATTATAATTAGTTGAATAGTTGATGTATTGATTGCCCAATTCTTAAATTCTTAATTAAAAATCAAAAAATCACCAGGGTTCATTCTTTACCCCGATGAAGTAACCTATGATATTTGTACTCAGGTGCAGCACAGGAGTAAGCACCAGTACCACAATGATTACCGGGGTTGTGAAATTCGCTGCAAACCATACAGGAGATGCAATGTATGTGAATAGCCATGCCCCGAATACAAAGTCAAGCTGGTCTACACCCGGCAGTGGAGCACCTCTCTTGTATCCTATTCTGCGTTTGATAAAACTCATGGACATATCTCCCATAAGTGAACCGAAAGCAAGGGTGAATATCACAAGCATGGCACCCAGA
>JAWKHE010000022.1:0-34443 GCA_041395005.1 Methanolobus sp.
CAGGCATTTCATGGATACTTATCTTGTAGTCACTCATTGTCATGCATACAAAACAGTATAATATAAATTAATCGTAATTGTTCTATTATAAATTTGTACTAATTTTAAAAATAATTTGCATGATTTATACTGAAAGCTGTTCTCGCTGTATACTTATAGAATGCATCTCATAGGATTGAATCATGAAAGTCATTTGCGTTGCAGGTTACAAAAATTCTGGTAAGACCACACTGGTGACACGCCTTGTTAAAGCCCTTTCTGAAAAAGGTTCAACAGGCACTGTAAAACAGATGCTGCATCATCGCTTTAACCCGGAAAATACTGATACTGGCAAGCATTTTGATGCAGGTGCGGATATCGTTTCAGCCATAACGGATTCTGAACTGGTAACAATAAAACGCAACCCTACACTTGAGAATGCACTGGATTCACTGGCTGACAACGGAGCTGACTTCGCAATTGTGGAAGGTGCGAAGAGCAGCGACCTGCCAAAGATATTCTTGGGTGAGCCGGAAGGTTCTGATGAGGTATCAAATATTGTTGTAAAATTACCTGAAAAAGGTGATTGGGATATAGATGCACTTGTGCAGCTGGTTCTGGATCAGCCTGAATGGGTAACTCTTGATTCTCTTATAAGAAAAGTGCGAGCAAATCCTGATATTCGTCTTTCAGGTGGTATAGCAACCTTCACTGGAATAGTCCGCCGTGTCAATGACAATGTGGAAACCACGGCCATTGATTTTGAAAAATACGAAGGTGTTGCCGACAGGGCTATTGAAAAGATATGCTTTGATATGAAGCAAAAAGAGAACATCATTGATGTACTCATCCATCACAAAACCGGATTGATAAAGTCTGGTGAGGATATTGTTTACATAGTCGTGGCTGCTGCTCACAGGCAGGAGCTTTTCCAGACGCTGATCGATTCACTTGAACGCATAAAGGAAGATGTTCCGATCTGGAAAAAGGAGTACACCATTGAGGGTGATTTCTGGGTACACGACAGGCATGAGTAAAAACCGGAATAGCTTTCAGGATGAAAGCGAAGGAACCTGCTATATTTAGCGTATGATTTAATTTTTCTTTGTTTAATACTGATCAGGGGATACAGTAATAAATTGTCCCGGAGGGTCCGGCGGCCACGTTTTCCCACAAGATGAAACAAGCAGATGCGCAATACGTTCTTCGTAGGATTGGACAATTCATGGAATCATATTCTGTATGAAGTTATTGGAACGTGCCGCCTTCGGCGGATGGTTGCTTTGTTTTGAGATTGCAGGTTGTTTTTGTGGAAATAAAATAAATAAATGAAGGCATTTATCTATTTTTCAGCCCCATCTGCTCATCGATTTCTTCGGCTATTTCTTCCAGTTCCTGGAATATGCGCTCGGAATCTTTTCTCATTTCCTGTACAGCGGCCTTTAGGCTTCCGCCACGGATGTACAATCCTCTTTTTTCCCTGTAGATAAGTCCTGAATTGATCAGGTTTCTGATGTGATGGTTCACTCTGGACTGGTTGACCTCAATACTTCTGGCTATGATATCTGATGATATCCTGTCCTGGTTTTCTGCCAGTTGTTGAAGAAGGTCAAGTACTATCTGTGTAACAAGGTTTTCTGTATCTCTTCCGGAAGACAATCCGAAACTGTTACAGAACCAGCGAATATCTTCTTCAAGCTTCTTTTCCCTGGGTTTTTCCAGATTTATCAGGATTATCTGTTGTGGCATAGGATTACTCTATTGAACTGCCTGTATATAAGGTTTGCTTCTATTTAATCGACATCATTTCGATAAAAACGATAAAAAAGCTATTTTCTGCAAAAGATTTAAATAGGAGTTCCGCAATATAATTGCTCTGTTGACAGGAATTATTCCGGTCAGCTTACGAAAATATGATTATCTACTGAAAAACAAAAAGATACTCATTGAATAGATGGGTCCATACATGACCCCTAAAAAACGTGTCAAGTGTCAAAAGTGATTTAAGGCTAAAATCGAAAAATAATAAATGGGAAATGTCAATCCCGGGGAGTTTAGGAGTTTATACTTATGGATCTTAACCGTTTCACACAAAAAGCCCAGGAAGCAATCCAGGGCTCAAGCACAATTGCTGCAAGATACAGAAATCAGCAGATAGACTGCGAGCATATGCTCCTTGCATTGCTGGAGCAGAGCGGAGGACTGGTAACAACCTTACTTCAGAACATGGAAGTGCCGGTAGACCGCGTAAAGGATAAAGTAGAATCTCAGCTTGCAAACCTTCCACAGGTCTCCGGTCCGGGAGGGGATCAGGTCTATATGACCCAGACCATGAGACGTGTTCTTGATGCTGCTTCACAGGAAGCCGGCAAGATGAAGGACGAATACGTAAGTGTTGAGCATCTTCTGCTTGCAATGGTGGAGGAAAAGGAAAGCCAGTGCGGTAAGATACTTACAAGTGAAGGCGTTACACGTGACAGGATCCTTGAAGCAGTAAAGCAGGTAAGGGGGAATAGAAGAATTACATCCGAAAACCCGGAAGACACAATGGAACCATTGAAGAAGTACGGAATTGATTTCACAGAACTTGCATCACAGGGTAAGCTTGACCCTGTAATTGGAAGGGACCAGGAAATAAGGCATTCAATAGAGATCCTTTCACGCCGCAGGAAGAACAATCCTGTTCTTATTGGTGAGGCCGGTGTAGGTAAGACTGCAATTGTCGAGGGTCTTGCACAGCGTATTGCCAAGAAGGATGTTCCTGATGCCATGAAGGAAAAGCGTATCATTGCCCTTGATATGGGAGCATTGATAGCTGGTGCCAAGTTCCGCGGCGAATTCGAGGAAAGGCTCAAGGCTGTACTTAAGGAAGTCGCAGATTCAGAAGGGCAGATCATTCTCTTCATTGATGAGATTCACACCATTGTAGGTGCAGGTGCTACAGAAGGTGCAATGGATGCAGGAAACCTTCTCAAGCCAATGCTTGCCCGTGGTGAGCTTCACTGTATCGGTGCTACAACAGTAGATGAATACCGTAAGTACATCGAAAAGGATGCAGCACTTGAACGCAGGTTCCTGCCGGTATTCGTTGAGGAGCCAACGGTAGAGGATACTATATCTATCCTTCGTGGACTGAAGGAGAAGTATGAGGTACATCACGGTGTACGTCTTAAGGACTCCTCACTTGTGGCTGCTGCAATAATGAGTCACCGTTACATTGCAGACAGGTTCCTGCCTGATAAGGCAATCGACCTTGTGGACGAGGCAGCCGCAAAGAAGAGAACTGCAATTGACAGCAAGCCTGCAGAACTTGATGAGGCAGATCGAAAGATCATGCAGCTTGAAATTGAGCGTGAGGCACTGAAAAGGAAAAGGATGCAGCTTCAAAGGATCGTCTTGAAACCCTTGAGAAGGAACTTGCAGACATCAGGGCTGAATCCGATGCCATGAGGGCAAGATGGGACCGAGAGAAAGAAGCTATTTCAAAGCTTGGTTCATTGAAGCAGGAGATCGAAGACACAAAGATTCAGCTTGAACTTGCCGAGAATGATAATAACCTTGAACTTGCTTCCAGACTCAAGTATGGAACCCTCATTCCACTGCAACACCAGTATGCTGAAGAGGAAAAGCTGCTTCAGGAAATGCAGGGCGAAATGCTCCTGAATGAGGAAGTAGGTGAAGAGGATATTGCCGACGTTGTCAGCCAGTGGACTCACATTCCTGTAACAAAGCTCATGGAAGGACAGCGTGAGAAGCTTGTTCACTTTGAGGACAACCTTCACAACCGTATCATCGGTCAGAGTGAAGCTGTCAGGGCTGTTGCTGATGCAGTGATACGTAACTACGCAGGTATCAAGGACCCAAGACGTCCGATTGGAAGTTTCATCTTCCTTGGTCCGACAGGTGTTGGTAAGACCGAGCTTGTAAAGGCTCTTGCAGCAGAGTTGTTCGATGATGAGAACAACATGGTGCGTATTGACATGTCAGAGTACATGGAAAAGCACACAGTTGCAAGGATGATCGGTGCACCACCAGGATATATCGGACATGATGAGGGTGGACAGCTTACAGAGGCTGTACGCAGGAGACCATATTCCGTTGTACTCTTCGATGAGATCGAAAAGGCACATCCTGATGTGTTCAATGTCATGCTGCAGATCCTTGATGACGGACGGCTCACCGATTCCAAGGGCAGGACTGTGGACTTCAAGAACACGCTGATTATCATGACATCCAACATCTTCGCAGGTGATCTTACAGAAGTCCTGAAGTCCGATGAGGATGCGCAGGATGTGGATTACAATATACTGCAGATGCGTGCAATGACAGAGCTTGGAAAGTATTTCAGGCCGGAGTTCCTCAATCGTGTTGATGAGATCGCTCTCTTCCATGCACTTAAGCCTGAAGAGCTTGTCAGGATTGTTGATATTAAGGCAGCTGATCTTGTAGAGAGGCTCAAGGACAAGCGTATCAGTCTTGAACTTACGGATGCTGCAAAGGCCTATCTCTCAAAGGCAGGATACAGCGAAACCTTTGGTGCAAGGCCGCTTAAGAGGGTCATTCAGAATGAAGTTGAAACAAGGATCGCTAAGCTCATCGTTGCAGGCGAAGGTTCCGGAAGGTTCAACAGTATTTGTTGACAGTAACGGTGCAGAGCTGGCTGTGGATGTTCGGTCTGCAGAATAAAGTAGCAATAAAATAGAAAAGCTATCTCCGGTTGCATTACAGCAACCGGCAAATTACTTTTTCAAATTGTGTTTTTAATTTACAGACCAAGTGCCATTCTTACAAGTACTATAAGTCCTACAAACAGGTCAAGTACAAGAAGTCACTCCAATTGCCATACCACCAAGTTTCAGGTACTTTGTATCAAAGTCAAGTATTGACAGGGCATTCTTTACTGTATCCATAGTGTCATTGGCTTTCTCAACAGTTCCTTTTGCTTCTTCCAGAGTTGCATTGACATTGTCAAGTAAAAGGTCAATACGTGGCTGTTCTTCCGTCCTGACATTTTCAAGCACACCATGCAGTTCATCCAGTGTTTTGGAATCACTCCGGGTACTTCTTTCCACTTGTTAGATAGGAGTTCGTATTTTTCTCCATCTTTAGTGATTGCCTGAAGTAGAATGCCTTCTGGGCTTTCATCAGGTCATAATTCCTCTGGTAACCGTCGAACTTGGTACTTAGGGATGCTGATATTTTAGCACCGTATGGCTGTACCATTTGCATGGAATTAACCGGGGACTGCCTGATGGAGGTTACTGCCCTGGCTACATTTGCTGCGGATATAGACGTAGCATTTTTGCTGACCTCTGCTGAACTTGCTGCCACGTTAGTTATATTAGATTTGCGAACTGCTATCCCGGACTCATCCAGACTGTCTGCTGTTTTGTCATTTTATGCTCTTGTTCACAGTTTTGACGCTATCCCGGATATTGGTGTTGCTTTCCACATCTTTAATGACATTTGTACCAATATCCACACTGATGTCCTTTTCGTCCAGTACATCTGCAATATTGATATCCTCTTTTAGAGAATCCCTTATACTAAATGAGTCTAGAATATTTGCCACACTCAATACATCATCAAGCACACTGCTTGCATAGATGTTTTCCTTTGGAACAGTAATAGCACCAGTCGCAATCTCAAATTTATTTTCCGGATGGGCTTTTAAAATATCTCCAAGTTGTGCCGTAACCGTACTTTTTCTTGAAATTAGACCTTCATAATAGAGTTTATCAGTCTGGATCATTTCCAGTTGATCCCTTATGGAAGGACTTAGTTCTGTAATTGCAACAGGCACTTTTTCCTTTGTAACAAAGAGCTTCTTTACTTCCTGAAGGATTTCTTCAGTTTCATCAGGTTATCATCAAGGGATATGAGTATGTCTTCTATCAATGGTTGCTCAATTGTGTTTAGACGCTCGAGTACTTCCTTGGCATTGTATATTCCTGTTGAGACAATACCAGGTTCCTGGTAGAATATATCATGTATTTCCTGGTTAACCGATGCCAGCTTTCCCATAAGCTGGAATGTATCTATTATATTATCAAAATCTGAAATTATATCCCAGAAATCAAAATCAAAATTGCCAGTTTCTCCAACATCTTTCTCTTTGAGTTTATCCTGAAGTCTTTCTTTCTCCTGCCTGAGATCATCAAGTCTCTCTTTTTTCCTCATCCCAGAGATCAGCTTCACTCCTGGGTGTAAGTCTCTGTACTGTGAGTAGTTCCTCTGTTTCCTTGAGAATGGATTCAAGTTGCTGGCTAACAGATTCTATGGTGGAACCTATTACTGCTATTGCCATACCTGCCTGTTCAGCAGCATTGCCGGCATCCTCTGCTGCATTACCTGCCTGATAGATAAGCTTTACCTGCTGTATATAATCCACCAGTAGCAACCCCAAGTGCGACGTCATACCATGCCATTTATTTTCCTCCTGTCCTGTTTTTATCCTGATGGGACAAGCCCCTGCATTTATGCGTTCCACTATAGGATATTTTGTATCCCTGCTACGCTGCGACCCGCCAGAAATAATGAATGGACTCTGTTAAAAATATTGGTGGCTTATAATAAATAAATATGCTATATTTCTGTTAAAATAAAAAAGAAGGGTAGATTTTCAACTGCTCAGTTCTACTTTCTGTGCTTCAGACCAGAGTTCATCGAACTTATCTTTCAGTTTAGCTGCATATTCATTGTCATATACTTTTAGCTCACCAAACACATCCTTATGATTAATCGGGTCTGGAATAGGTATGTATGCAATATGCTCATCAATGAGTATAAAGTCATGTTCACTGTCAAGAATTCGAACCTCCATGTTCTTTTCTATCATGGATTTCAGGTTTTCATCATCTATTTCCTCGAATTTATTTTTAAGGCCAACAAGGAATAGTTCTTTAGGGACGATGGTCTTGATCTTTATACCTTTTTCTGCAGCTTTGATGAATTCTTCAACAACCATGGGGATAAGTGTTTTAGGGTCAATACATTTTTCCCATCATGTAATATATGTGCAATTCGTCCAGTTTTTACATGAAGAATCTCTTTTTCAGTTTCATCCAGCATGTTCTTGATGTTCTTGATAATATCATCTTCTCCAACAAGAGTGGACCAGAACTGCAGTTCTGTATGATCAGGTTGCGCGATATCAGAAAACTTCGTTTCAAGTTCTGCAACTTTCAATTTGAAATTCTCAAGTTCGTGTTTTGTGTCTTCCTCTTTTTTAGCATAGAGGTTGTTCAGGGCAATTGTGGGTTTAACTGCCCTGTATTTTCTTGGTCTTGATCTCTGGAACTCAACAAGGCCCATGTTGTTGAGATTTGAAAGTACTTCGTATATCTTTCCAACAGGTATGTCCGATTTACGTGATAACTCCTGGGCTCCTGAGATGCCCTCTTTTAAAAGAGTAGCATAGGCAGATGCCTCGTATTTTGTTAAGCCCAGATCCCTTAATGCCCTTTCATTGTCCATGTTTTTCATTCCTTTGGAATAATTGTAAACTACTTTTTGTGACATATATGATAAAACAACTATAAAGATGTTTTTAAGTATCTTTCTAATGTTATCCGGTAAGTAAAATAAGGTACAAATTAAAATAAGAAACAAGTTTACATATTTTATATGATTTTTCAAGATCTTGATTGCTTTTTCTGTGCACTTTTGTATTTTTTTCTTATTTACTATTTTAAGTATTATTGCGTATAAATGTTGAACACATGAATTCCAATGTACAAAACCTGTCTAAAAATAGAAAGGTTTATCTACTAATACCCTATACTGTATAATGTGTACCATCAACAACACGCTTGTCGTGTAGTTAGTACAACCCTATCAACCCCCAACGAGACATCCTATAAAGGATGTCTCATACCCAATTCACTATTTTTCTAATTTGTTTATTGTTTAGCAGTGCTTCTCATTTTAACCATTGATCAGTTTATTAAAGGGTAAAATCCTTATATATATAAAAATCCTTTATTGGCATGTTAAAACAACTCATTTAGAGTTTTATTATAATCATAATTAATCATAAGGAGTGTTTATCATAAAAAATTTCTTTGAAAAGCTAGGCGTTTTTGTTGAAGACAACACAGTGCCTATTGTATTGATAGCACTGCTTCTGATCATCATATCATTCCAGGGTGCCCAGTTAATAGGGATGGCTTCAGGTACGGATACTTTTGTAGATAAGAATTCAAAGTTGTACCAGGATTACGATCACCTGTATCTGAACTACTTTGGTACGGAATCCATTGTAGTGATGGTTGAAGGTAGTGATGTGACTGACCCGGAAGTGATGAAAGCTTTTGACCGGGCTTACATCAGTCCAGAACATACCCGGGGTTGTAGATGTGACCTCTCCGTCTACTGTCATAAAACAGGTTAATTATCAAATGACAGGCAGAAGTGTTGTTCCTGACGATGCTGATACCATAGATTCAATGAATTGATTCATCCATGCCTTCATACCTGATGCCTGATGGCACGCATGCTGTGATGTCTGTGATTGTTGAGGGAACTGCATCTGATTCAACTAAAGAGGAAATTCTCAGGGAAACTGAGATATCTATAGAGACGAGCAAATTTCCCGGCTGATTACAACGTTATCGTTACAGGGGATCCTGCATTCATGATCGCAATGAATGATGAAATGAACACAAGTATGGGATTGCTTCTGATGTTGTCCGTACTTCTTATGGTAGTAGTGCTGTATCTTGTGTTTAAACACGTACGATGGAGACTTCTTCCTCTTCCAATAGTGCTAGTTGGTATTATCTTTACATTTGGTGCAATGGGTTTTCTTGGAATACCAATGACAATGGTTTCAATGTCGGCTTTTCCGGTACTCATAGGACTTGGTATTGATTATGCGATCCAGTTCCACAACAGGATAGAAGAGGAACTTGAACGTGGTGAATCAGAAGAAGAAGCTATAATTGATACTATTAAACATACGGGCCCTGCTGTGCTTATAGCACTTATAATTACAGCTCTTGGTTTCTTTTCACTATTTACTTCAACCGTTCCCATGATCCAGGACTTTGGAAAGCTCCTGATGATAGGAATTGTAATGTGTTTTATCTCATCCCTGTTCCTTGGGGTTACAATTCTCTATGGTTTTGATACATTATCCAGATATAATATACTTGGAAAACTGGGACTCAAAGGAAAGAATTCCATTAAATCCAATACTCATTCTTCGGCACTTATGTCCGAAGACCATGACCCGGATTTCCTTGAAAAGGCCCTGAAAGGAATTTCCACATTCTCAATGAGGAATCCGGTTATTGTTCTGGCTGTTGCAGGCTCGCTCTGTCTGGGAGGATTATATGTTGATACACTTGTCCCCATACAGACAGATACACAGACTTTTGTCCCTCAGGATATGCCGGCGCTTCTTGACCTCCAGCATATGGGGGAGATCCTTGGAGGTAGCGATGAACTCAATCTGATCATAAAGACAGATGATAATACTGATCCTGAATTGCTTAAATGGATCGATGAATTCTCTGAACATGAGGTTGAAGGCCGTAGCCACATAGATAGTGCCTCAAGTATCGTAAACCTTGTAAAAGCAGCTAATGGCGGGACTATTCCTGACAGTTCTGCAGAAATATCAGCCATATATGACCAGCTTTCTGATGCTCAAAAGGAAGCCTACCTTGAAGGAAATAATATCGTTCTGCTTAATTTCAATATTGGAAATGCCATGGGGGAACTTGGCCTTGAAGGCATAGAAGCTCTTGGTGACGTAGTAGAAGAGGATATTCTATGGATGGCACCTCCTCCGGGGAACAGCGTAACTATTACAGGTCATTCAATGGTCTATGTAGCTGTCATCTCAGCACTCACATCCGGCAGGACATTTATGACCCAGCTTGGAATTGTACTGGTATTTGCAGGTTTACTTGTAATATACAGGGATTTCCTCAAAGCAGTCACACCGGTCATAACCATGATCGTTGTTGTAGGATGGTCCGGTGGGCTCATGTATTACACAGGTATGGAATATACTCCCATGACAGCAACACTTGGTGCCCTTATCCTTGGTGTTGGTTCTGAATATGCCATCCTTATGATGGAGCGTTATTTCGAAGAAAGGGATAAAGGAGCTGATCCTGAGACTGCTATGCAGGAAGCAAGTGTTAAGATCGGTAAGGCCATTGTTACATCAGGTCTTACAACTGTGTTTGGTTTCTCGGCACTTATAGCCTCACCATTCTCAATAACCAGTAATTTCGGTGTCATCACGGTCATGGATGTGATACTGGCACTACTTGCAACGTTTATGATCTTCCCTCCTGTCATTGTAACACTTGACAAGTACAGGGAGAAGAGAAAGCACTTTTTAGCAACACACAAAAAGAACGGCTCTGCGGGCGTTCTTAAGAACATTCAGGAGGCAAGTACCCAATGAATGTGAATTATGAAAAAATCATTATGAAAAAATATACTATTCCTTTAGTGGTATGTATTCTGCTATCCGTGTGTTTTGTGGCAGCAGTTCCTTCTGCGTCTGCAAAGGAATACCTGCCTCCTACATATGAATATACAACAAATTTCTACAAATCATATGGGGAACCGGATATTTCCGCCACAGTCCTTGGTGATACGGAATTTGAGCGCGGGGAAACCGCAAGTCTGAAAGTCGTACTTTCAAACAGAGGAGTTCTCTATGCAATAAAGCCGGATGCTGATGCAAGTACATCCGAAACACTACATGAACTATCACTTAAGGAATTGCAGTACGAAAGTCTCAGGACGACTGCATACGGTGTTAAGGCCAGTCTTGTATCAACCACAGCCCTGATAGAAGTTGACTCCGAAACCAGCAGTCATACTTTAGAAGAATTATCTCCTGGAGTTCTTCCTGATGATCCCTGTCATACACAATAAGTATTTCAGACAACACTCCTGCAGGAGTGTATATTCTTGAACTTCCTCTGAGTTATGAATATCAGAGTGATGTCAGGATGACGGTTGGTAAAACATCTGTACTCGGTGAACCAGATCTGGATCATGCAAGCTTTTACAAGAATGTGGAAACAACCCTCCAGATTCCTGTAATTGTTAAGCCGGAAGCAAAGTTTGAAGTGAGCAACATCAATGGAACACTTACAGCCGGCAGTAGTAATGTTGTGAATATTACTTACACAAATACAGGTGAGCTACCGGCAGAAGATGCGGTTGCAAGAATCATAGTTATGAAACCCCTGGGTGCTGCAATTTCAACAAAGAGTCTCGGATCCATGGCACCCGGTGAAAGTAAGACCGCTTCATTTACCATAAGCTCAGAACTGGAATCAATTGAAAAATCATATGGAATAGACAGCGAAATAAAATATTATGACCAGGACGGGGAAGAAACGTTCTCCGACAACATGAAAATTAACCTTGACTTAAAGTCCCCTGAAAGAAAGCTCAATGTAACAGGGCTTGCTCTTGCAGGAATTGTAATCATACTGATTGTAATAGTAGTTAAGAACAGAAGGAAAAACGGTTCAAATAAAAATTAAGAGGGATGCATATGACCAATAAAATAAACTTAAAAATAATAGTTGCAGCATCAATTCTTTTCAGCATACTCTTTGCATTACCTGCAAGTGCTGCAAATATGACTATGAATGTAGAAGTCCCTGATTTCTTCAATTTCGATGAGAATTATTATACTGTTTACGGTGGGCCTGATGTAAGTGCCACACTTGTAGGAGACAATGAATATTCAAGGGGAGATGAGGTAACCCTGAAAATAAACCTCATGAACAAGGGTGTTATCACAGGTTTCAAGTCCGAGGAGGACGATGACCCTGTATCAGAGCTTGACCAGAAGATACAGTCAACTGAAATGGGTTATGAAGCCCAGAGAACAACGGCAATAGGAATTGTTGCCATTCTTGAATCCAGCAATCCGTATGTCAGAATAAAGTCAGGCCCACAGGAAGCAGGAACCCTTTCATCCGGTGAACAGACTTCCGATCCTCTTCAGTACAACATTGAGATATCCAAGAATGCACCTGCCGGGGAATATCCACTTAACCTCTCACTTTACTACGGTTACCAGGAGAACGTACAGATAAACGGTGACAATGAAACTGATCTTGGTATCACCAATATGGAAGTTGGTCTCTGGTACGCAGTAGGACAGCAGTCAGAAGAAGTAACTGTTATTGTAGAAGACGAAGCTGACTTTGAAGTCGTAAATGTTACAGGTGATCTGGTACTTGGCGAAGAAGGCCTTATCCATGTAACCTATATGAACACCGGGGAAGAGGCTATTAAGGATGCAACTGTCAGGATAAGCGCAGATGAACCATTCAGTACAACCGATGACCAGTCATTCATAGGTTCACTCGAGCCAGGAGAGTCTGCAGATGCAGTTTTCAAACTGAAGGTTGATGAGACTGGTGTAGCCAAGATGTATGCCATCAACAGTGAGATCAAGTACGAGGATATGGACGGGCACAGCCAGATATCCGATACTGTGAAAATAAAGACTGAAGTTCATCAGGCAGAATCCGGAGCTGGTGCAGGTACTTATGCAGCAGTACTTGTTGTTGTAATTATTGCTGTTGTTGCAGTTATCGGAGGAAAGAAACTTCTGGCAAATAAAGGAGAGGACGAGTAAACCTCTTCTTTTCAACTTTTTTGGGGCTGGTAATAATGCTTCTTACATCTCTCCAGAATCTTGGTTTCACTTCTTATGAGGCCAGGGTATATGCAGCCCTGGTGAAAAACGAAAATGCTACAGTATCAACTTTCACGCAGATTCTGGAGTTCCTAATGCCGCTATTTACGGTTCACTGAAAAAACTGGAAAAAGAGGTATTATTGAGTTCCAGAATACTAAACCTATGCGTTACAGGTGTATTCCTCCTGAGGCTGCCATTGCAAAACTCAAACGTGATTTTGAATCTGAGTGCGATGAAGTCCTTAATGAATTAAATGAAATCTATGCTGAGTCCACTCCTGAAAAAACAGAGGAAATGATGTGGACAATCAATGGTGCACGGAATGTAATAGATAAGGTAATACAGATGCTTGAAGGTGCAGAGACTGACATCCTTATATTGAGTTCTTCCACACCTTTCCGTACACTTGCAGAAAAGTATACGCTTCTTAAAAAAGAATACACAACACTTATCGGTATCCTTAACCGGAAAATATCAGATGACAACATAACTGTCAGGCTAATTAGTTCAGGTGAGGAGGAGGGAAGAAAACTAAAACGTCTTATTCCTCTGGCTTCCATAAGGGTTGATTCTACTTCGAACTGTCCTGCCTGCCTGAAAAGTTTTGTTGTTGCAGTTGATAATTCAGAGATACTTGTTGATATCATTAAGGAAGAGGACGGGAAGCAGATCTTACTGCAGTCTGGACCAATGGTGAGGATTTCTCAGCCACAATTTCAAATCTTCTTAATTCCAAGTGGGAAACATCTGAAGAATTCACTCAATCCTGAACGAATTTATTTCAGAGGAAAAACATGATAAAACGTTGCATTTTATTTCTATTTCTCTTTTTGACTTTCTCAGTAATCCCTGCGTTCGCTGCAGACAATGTAGTATTTTTACCCGTGACATCAAATGTAGTGGTAAATACAGGGGAATACTCAATTTCAATGCTTCAACATCCGTGATTTCCAGCATAACATGGTACATTGATGGTATGCCGGTACAACAGGATGAAAACTGTATTTTCTCAGATTACACATTTCTGGAAAATTATGAGGATTCCTGTATCCTGACAGTCATGATAGATGACGGTACATCCGTTCAAAGCAATGAGTGGAAACTGGATGTTGTCCCGGTTTTTGATGTCATTTTTTCTCCTGATGAGGAAACAATAACTTCAAGACTTGATAGAATACCGGAATTTGCGACAAATTCCAGTCAGGCATCCGATGTATTCTGGTATCTTGATGATGAACCTGTCAGAACCTCTAATGATGTCACAAATTCAAGTTATACTCCTTCACATTCAGACACCGGAAACTATAGTATAAGCGTACATGTATCAAATGACAATGGTACTGTCTGGAAAAACTGGCAATGGACAGCTACACCGACACCTTCACAGGTAATGTCCGGTGGTGGGGGAGGTGGCTCTTCTTCAGGCTCTGTTCTTTCTGGTGAGGACTATGAAAATATCAGGCTAAAGGATGTACAGATGCATGTGGTTAACAAAGGAACTGTCACCAGCTATTCATTTCCGGAAGAAATCAACCCGGTGGATTCAGTGGAATTTGTGTCTTCTGTTAATTCAGGTTACGTTAAAACAACTATAGAAGTCCTGAAAAATATGTCCTCTTCAGTATCAAACTCCCCGGAGGATACTGTCTATTGCTACTCTAATATCATCCTGGGAAATACTGCCCTTGAAAATAAGTTAACTGATACGCGTATAGTTTTCCATGTTGACAGGGAATGGATAGATGAAAATAATATTGATGTTAGTTCAATAAGACTTAATGTATTTGGTGAATCTAACTGGAAAAAATTTCCGGTGGTATTAATTGATCAGAGCGATCAGACTCTTTGTTTCGCTTCAACTACTACTGAGTTTGGAAGTTTTGCCATAACCGGGAAGGTAAATGAAGAACCGGATGATGAGCCGATAATTGTTGATATGAATGGTAATGCTGATGCAGGTAAAGATGATGGCAGTCAGGATGTATCAAACAACGGGCAAAGTGCTCCATCTGGGGAGGATGTGTGGGGTTCTGTCCTGAATTCCATGAAAGAGTTATTTATAAAAAGAAATCCATTAAACAGTTAGGTTTTGCTGCAGGTAAAAGAATATGGCATTAACTACCAATTCCAGAGTATGGGCTATAATGGCCCTTGTTTTTGCTTTTCTGACCATTTTCTTTTCTATTCTTTTCTATTTTGAGGATATTTTTATTGTTCTTATAATAGGATCCATTCTGGTCCTTGTGACTGACAGGACATTAATGGAGTTCAACAAACGTTTCGAGCACAAATCCCGCTGGACTAAAAGGATATACGCGCTTTCCATCACCATTATCGGCGTAGTTTTAATCTCCCTGCTCATGCTGGGGCAACTATCGGATATGAATTCCCTTGTAAATTCCCAGGCAGAATATGAATCAGGTATAACCAGTATTTTTTCCGCATATGGTGGTTTGTTCGTACTGCCAGGGGGAAATGCTGATGGGAATATGGGAGATATACCCGGAGCGTTGCCTGACGGTGCTCCAAACGGAACTGCTGCACCTAACGGAACGACAGCACCAATTCTTTCCGGAGAAGATATGCAGTCAATTGGAGATTATATATTCAGTTTTTTCTCATCACTGATATCCAGTATTTCCTTTTACTTTTTCACGGGTCTGCTCATCATTCCAATGATGTTCCGCCTGTATTTCTCTAAAAAGAATGTTATAGTCAATGAGTTCATCGGATTTTTCCCATTTACATATCAGGACTGTGTGGAATCCTCTGTGTCCGATATTGGCAGAAAGCTCGGTGACTTTTTCTCTGCAAAAATACTTGAGAGCATGATAGTAGGATTGATCTGCTGTATCGGATTTTATCTTGCAGGCATCAACGGATGGTTTTTCCTTGGATTCCTTGCAGGAGTGCTTAACATCGTACCATATATCGGTCCGGTAGTTGGTGCCATTCCTGCTGTTATTGTTGGTTTTTTAGTAAGCCCTGCAACTGCACTATTTGCAATAATTACAGTTGTCATTGCCCAGCTTGTGGACAATCTCTACCTGATACCATACATGATATCAGGAAAAGTTGCCGTTAATCCTTTACTCAGTGTTTTGCTTACTCTTATCTTTGCAGATATGCTGGGTGCTCTCGGTATGATACTTGCAATTCCAATATATATCGTCTATAAAGTTGTATTGACTGAGTTTTACCATGAACTCCTGAAGATCTATCCGGATGAAGGGTAACATATTTTTCAACTTTTATCATAAAAAATCTTCTTTAAATAATAAGCCCGGTTAACAGAGTTAACAAAAAACGCCGCTATAGTGTGTTTTTCGGTTCATTTAAGAGTAAGTTTGATATAGCAGTTTTGCATAATAAGTGCACATCTCAAAAACATAATTCTTTTTCTTTTACAGGAGTTAGCGGAATGAACAACGAAGACATTCAGAAATATGGTAAAGAACTTAAAGACGTCCTTCAAATCACTACATCCCCGGTTGCAGTTCACCTTGTCAGAGCTGACGAGGAAATCCCGGAAGACATTCCTCATATTGGTGAAACAACCAGACACTGCCAGATGGTAGATAACGTAAGAAGACTGGGAACCCAGTTCTACGCAACACTCGATGACCAGATGTGTAAAGGTGGAGCATCTGTTATGGGCCTGACTGAGATGAGTCCTAAACTCAAGTCCGGTGAAGTCTATTACAATCTCAATCACTTTGCATCTCTTGAAGCTGCAAAAGCAACTATGGAGAGGGTTCCTATGGTAGACGCACATTCTGTTAAGGCAGTGCTCTATGCACCACTTGAACAGGCAACTTTTATGCCTGATGTCATTCTTGTAATTGCAAAACCCAGAATAGTAATGGAACTTTCACAGGCACTGCTTCAAAAGAATGGTGGACGTGTAAATGCAGGATTTGCGGGTAAACAGAGTGTCTGTGCAGACGGTGTATCTTACCCATACCTCACAGGAGAAGCGGGAGTTACTATCGGTTGCAGTGGAAGCAGAAAGTACACTGAGATAGAGGATGAGGAAATGATCATAAGCATTCCTGTGGACATGTTGCCTGCACTTGTAGAATCTGCAAAGGCTATGTTTGGCACTTACGCTTGCTAATTTTATTTGAGATTCAGTACACTATGTACTGAATTCTATTTTTTCGGGTATCAGTATATTTTAAAGTATTTCTTTTTCCCGACAGCTGTCTCTGTAATTCTTTTTGAGGATAGCAGTTTTTTAATCACTGGAATAAGCTCTTCTTCACTCAGTCCGAGTGATGCAGATATTTGCTGGAAAGTGCAGGGTCTTCTCAGTATGAGATCATAAATTTCATCTTCAATATTGCCGTGCTTCATGATTGAACGGGATTTTTTTACTCCCTTGAGCACCAGTTTCACACGCTCTTTTCCAAACCCCTTTTCAAATTCCATGGCTATTTGCTTCAATCTTTCATCAGGTACAGGAACAATGCATTTCTCTGCAGGAGGCCTGCTGACGGTGAGCAATTCTATTTCATCGGGGTCGATGTCCACTAATATATCTTTCAATCTGGATATCTCTCTTTCAGTATGATTTACAGGGAAATCAGTTGTGGCATCAACAAGCATTACCTCAATCCCGAGCTTTGGACGTTTGTCCATCCTTCTGACCGCTTTAAGCCCATTGATAATATTATCAAGTCTTATACCTTCAGCAGGCCTGTTAATAGCCCTGAATGTATCTTCATAACCGGAAACCAGAGTTGCTACCAGGAGATCTGCCTCTCCGAGATTCTTACGCACCTGCTCATTGCCAAGAAGGGATGAGTTAGTAATAACACATACCGGATGATTACTAATTTCCTTTATCCTTTTAATCATCTCTCCAAGAGCCGGGTTTAAGGTAGGTTCACATGTGCCTGAAAAAGTTATGTAATCAAGATCTTCGATATTTCTATGATATGAACGAATACCTTCCATGACTTCTTCAGGTGTTACTGCACCTTTTACTTCATTAGGATTTGTTATTTTTTCTTCAACATGGCCAAGCTGGCAGTAAACACAATCAAAATTGCAATTCTTCTTTGTATCAGGTGTTTTGATCACATCAATTCCAAGAGATCTTCCAAGCCTTCTGGAAAGAATCGGGCCATATATGATTCTTTTTGACATACATGAACTCCTATGCCGGATTTTATTGAATTTATAGCTCCTTTGAATACCCGGCAAAGATTTTCTGGAACCTGTCAGGATACATTTTTCTGATAACATCCTTGTGTGATGTGCAATGCCCTGCACCTATGAATTGCATATCCCTGAAAACCCCATATTCCTGACTGTCATGTAATCCCCCAGAACACCGGTTATATTTCCAAAAGCAGATGCTGCTTCAATAATCAATAACATTCCCGGATGTGCACAACCTGTAAGGACGTAATTACCGGAATCTGATGCCAGTACAAGTGCCTGCTCCTTGATTCCGTTTACTGGAGTTTCCAGTTCACCTGTTGTGTACACTTTGTCGCATATTTTCTGAGCAGAGTTTATGCCATAGAGCTTTTTACTTATCCTTGATGTGATCTCTTTTTTAAGGCGGGGGGAAAAGCCTGCCGGGACGTATACATCAACATCAGGATTGGCGTTTAGAAATGTTGTCAGTCCACCGATGTGATCCCAGTGCTGGTGAGAAAGTATAAGTGTGTCAATAATTCCCGGGTCAATTGATAATTTCTCCATATTTTCAAGAAGCAGATGTCCATCCCACCCGGTGTCAAAAAGTATATTGTTGGTTCCGGTTTCTATCAGGCAGGCAAATCCCCATCCACACTGCAGGCCTTCCATTGCATTATTATCGTAAACAACAGTGATTTTCATTAAAGCACCTCAGTCGTTAATTCCAAATACTTTTTTCAGGTAGTATCCGGAATAGATAGCTCCTGCCGGGTTATGTGCCAGCACACGATCCTTTACAATAAATGTAGTAACAGGGGCATTTGAGTGTTGTGTGAATAGTATATCATGTCCTATGCAAAGGCCTATGATGATATTGAGCTCAGTTCCTTTTTTTCAAGCATCATTGCCTGGCCGATAGGATTGCATGTAGGGTCAAAGGAATCCGGATGGAGTTTTTCAAGATCATATTCTTCTTTGTTTATGGATGATACCTTGCAGCATACAGAATATACTTCAAAGTGCTTTTCCAGGATTCTCTGAATGATGTCTGCTTCTTTTTCCATTCCCACGCAAAAAGCAAGTCCCAGTTTTTTGTATCCCATTTTTCCTGCATAGAGAATTATCTCTTCCAGTCTTGTTTTCTGCATATAGTACCGGGCTTCGATTGCAGCGGAACATTTCATGGATTCAAGTTCATTTCCTTCATAGCTGATATCATCAGTTATGCCTGCACAATCCTTGCCTTCACGGCACATTTTATTATCGCAGTGTGCGCATTTCATTCATAAAACCACCAGGTGACCTGATGTCAGATCTATGGGAATTGATATTCTCTCATATGAGATAAAATATGTGGTGGCTTTGATTTGAGTACTACTTTTTTCTGGCTTTCTGCATTGGACCATCGTGTATTCTTTCAAGTGATTCTATAATCTTTTCCAGATTATTGTAAGGAATTCCTGCGATCATTTCATCATTCTCAATATCTGTTGCCCTGCGACAGCCATAGCAACCAAGGCTTATGTTCATTTCACCGCTGGTTATGGGTATAATGGTGGAATCCACGCAGGTTGCCTGGAAAGCGGCTGTGCTGAATGCCTGTCTGCCACCTTCAAAAAATGTTGCAGCAGGGATTAGCCAGTAGAGTGTTTCAGGAAGATCCACAATGATTACAATATCGGGTTTTGTTTTGAAGTTCCTGAGAGGTCCGACAACCGTGGCAATTGTACTTTCCTTCTCAAATTCCAGACGCTGGGAAATCATATTTGCAGCGGCATCAGAGCAATCAAACATACCGAGATTCGCATGGAATTCTCCTTCCTTAACTTTTGGAGGCAAAGGTACAAGTCCAAGACTTGAAGCACCAACCATACATGCATGCTTGCCTGCGGGAATTACAAAAGATTCTCCTTTTCTTGCCCTCATTATTGACTGGCAGTGTCTTATGTTTTTTTCAGGTTCATCAAATCCTTCCGGGATCTTTTCGCCTTTATTTACTATTTTTACAGCAACTGGCTCATATCTGAGGTCAAGGAGCTTTACTAGTTTATCTGATATTTCAGCATTGTTCATGTTTTCAACTCCTCAAAAACCTTTATTAGTATTATTTTGGCATGACGGTTATTTACCGGTTTCGATCTGTTTCTCATTTTAAGTGTAATCTATGATTATTAAAATCTAATTTTGTTATATATGCAAAAATAGTGACTTCATAAAAATAATTGTTAATTTTTTATATGGTATATTGATATTGTTTTCAATACCAAAATTATCTCAATATATTGTGTAGTGATTACTTATTCTTTTAGCATGTTATGTTGTTTTCACTTGATTTTAAAAAACAGTATTTATCTATGGTATAATGTTTGAGGTATTTAAATCATATTTTTGGATAAGCCCCAACTTTGTAAAAAAGATTATATATCATCAAGTTGTAGTGTTTTTTAGGTTCCATTATAGGAGGTAGAACAAAATGGATGCAATAATAATTGGTGGCTTTTTAGGAAGCGGTAAGACGACAACAGTAATCAATGTAGGGAAAGAACTGGCTGAAAGAGGTCATACTGTAGCGATAATTGTGAACGAGGTTGGAGAAGTAGGCATAGATGGTGACCTGATTTCAAAATACGGACTTGATACTAAGGAAATTACAAACGGGTGCATCTGCTGCACACTAAAAATCAATATGAAAACGACACTTACCGAACTATACAATTCATATAATCCTGATTATATTCTCGTGGAGCCATCCGGGATCGCTTTTCCAAACCTTATCAAAAAGGAACTTGAACTGATGGATTTCAGGGACAAGCTGCGAGTTGCACCTCTTGTCACTCTTATAGATGGCAGCAGGTTTAAAGACATTATGAAATCGGTCAAAGTATATGCACTAAGACAGATAGAGGATGCGGAAATACTGGCCATCAATAAAACAGACCTGATCGAACCTATTAGAGTTCCAATTATTGAAGAATCAGTCCAACAATTAAATCCTGAAGCAAAAGTTATCAAAATGTCTTCAAATAAAGGAGACGAGGGTTTCAGTAAGTTGATGAAAATGAACATCCCTGACCTCATTGAAGAAGAAATTGCTGAAAAAGAGGCTGCTTTTGAACAGGTGCAGGCAGAAGAAGCTGTTCAGCAGGAAGTAGGGCGTGATCACGAGCACCATCACCATAACGAACATCACGATCATGAACACCACCATACACACTATGACAGCGAAAGTTCAGGACTTGCTTCATATGCAAACGACTACAAGATACTGGAAAAGATATAGCTTCAGAGCTTGCAATGGAAATAGCTATGGAAATAGCCAGAAACGTTAAATCCGAGGTTATTGGATTCAGTCCTGAATTTGTCGGCCATTTAAAAATGTTTCTGGAAACTTCAGCAGAAACCGTAAAAATAAGCGTGACATCGTATTCAGAAGATCCCGTAGTCAATATGATACAAACAGCTGTTCATTCCGGGCCCAGATTTAAGATCCTGACCGCAGTTTCCGGTATGCATGAAAAAGATCTTGTGCATCTCGTAGATGATAATGTTGAAAAGTCATTTGCCAGCAGGGACATGGTAGCACAACGCCTTCATTCCCTCATGATCACGACCATCACCACGATCATAACGACGATCATCATCACGGTCACGAACGCAGGCACTTGCACGGGGAAAAGATGCCATGGATGATATCTATGATCATGACCTGACAGCTTGTAATGCAGGAGATAATGACTGTCTGTTGTGATCTTTAAGCAATTCCAACCATCCATCGAGGAGGATTTGTATGAAAATAGTAATAGTTAGTGGTTTTCTTGGAAGCGGGAAAACAACTTCCGTAATCAAAATTGGAAAGTATTTTCAGGAAAAAGGTTACAGCGTTGCTGTACTTGTGAATGACATTGGTGACGTAGGAGTTGACGGTCAGGTAATCAGTGAGAATGGACTGGAATCAAAGGAAATGCCAAGAGGTTGCATCTGCTGCACCCTGAAATACGCCCTTGAGGCAAATATCGCACTGGTACAGGCAAAGCATGACCCGGACATCCTTTAATTGAACCAACAGGAGTTGCATTTCCTCTAAGAGTAAAAGAACAGATCGAAAAGATGGATTTTGGACCCGAGCTGAGCATGGGACCGATCGTAGGATTGATAGATGGCAGCAAATTCAAAGAACTTATGAATCACTCAGAAGGTGCGATCACAAAACAAGTGGAAAACGCAGATATGATCCTTCTTAACAAGAAAGATATGCTTACTTCACACCAGCTTGCAGAATTTGAAACGACCATCAAAGACATAAATCCGAATGCAGCCTTTTTGCAACAACTCTTAAATGGGTAGATGAGGACTTCATTCATTTTGTAGACTTGCTTTCAGATAGTTTACAACAGGATGAAACTGCATCACAAGTTAGTGGTGAAGACTTATATAAATCGAATAAATTGTCCACGCAATTAGCCTGTTTAACTGAAGCAGATGATTTCAACCATTTCAATGTAAGCAGTTATGCAGATTCATATCCAATAAATAAGGTCCTTGATGAAGAACTGGCCACCAGTGCCTCTCTTGATCTGATGAGTTCCATTAAAAGCAGCATAATTGACATGAATCCTGAGTTCCTCGGACATCTTAAAATGTTTTTCCACACAAAGTCTTTGGCCCTCAGGATCAGTGTAACCTCCTACAATGATCAGCCAGAATTTGAAATAATCAGTGCCGGCACAACAGATGAAAATCAATTTACAGTATTTGCAGCGGTTACCGATGTTGAACGTGATAACCTTGCAGATATAATTGAAAACGCTGTTAGTGCCAGATCATCTCAGTTTGGTATTGTTGCCTGAATGAAAAGAGGAAAGAATAAGTAAAAGCTGTGTTAAATAACACAGCTTAAAGTGCTTCCTGTACTCTCTTGAAAATAAGATCTGCAATAAGCTTGTCACTTCCCAGGGGCTTGGCATATACAATATTTACCTTCTTTCCGTCAAGCTCTACTTCTCCTTCATTTGTTTCAGGATCCAGATTAAGAAATTCCGGAATATCTTCTGTGAGATGAACTCCGGATGCCATAAATACAGGTGCTGCAGATATCTTTGTAACTCCTGTTCCTTTAAAGGACATGAGCGCTTCTTCAACTTTAGGGTCACTATGCTCTACAAATCCTACTTTTACAATGTACTCAGGGTGGTCTCCTGAGATCATATTTGCGATTTCAGTGACAACCTGGTTGTTATATGGTAATCTGCTGCCGTGTCCAATGATTAAAAGTCCTATTTTTTCACTCATAATGTAACCTTCTATGTAAAATAGCATTATCAATAAGGTATATATGTATTTGCAAAATAAACACGTGTGAACTAAAATTTATTCAGACACAATGTAAAGCATTGTCGTTTTCAGTAGTAGCATAAACTGATTATTGAAATCTCTTCAAAATTCTTTGGCTTTCTATAGTTCAGAGTTTTTTTTGATGAAGTATCCACCAAAATTACAAAAACGATTTTCCATTACAAGATTAAATTAGTATACTGCAAAAAAGAATTTATTAAAAAAAGAAGACTGTGTCAGTGACACAGCTTAAAGGACTTCCTGTGCTCTCTTGAAGATGAGATCTGCAATGAGCTTGTCACTGCCAAGAGGTTTTGCGTATACGATCCTGACCTTGTTTCCGTCAAGTTCAAGCTCACCTTCATTTGTCTCAGGGTCAAGTTTCAGGATTGCAGGAATGTCTTTTGTGATGTGAATTCCTGATGCAAGGAATACTGGTGCTGCAGCAATTGTTGTTACGCCTGTGCCTTCAAAGGACATGAGTGCCTCTTCAACTGTAGGCTCGCTGTTCTCCATGAATCCTGCCTTCACGACATATTCAGGGTTATTCTCTGCGATCATGTTTGCAATTTCGGTAACTACCTGGTTGTTGTATGGTAATCTGCTGCCGTGTCCAATTGCTAAAATTCCTATTTTTTCACTCATAATGTAACCTTCTTTGTAAAATATAGTATTATTATCAATAGTATTTGTGTTACTATGCAGGGGTAGTAGGGTGGTTATGGGATATAATGGTTTTTGTTTGGAATCTGTTAACAGTGATAAGAATGCCCGGTTAAATCAAAATCCTCTCTTTCCATGCATACACATAGAGATTCTTCCCTCTTACAAAAGCCACCAGTGCAATTCCTGCCTTCTCTGCCAGTTCAACTGACTCACGAACCGTGGCACCTTTACTTGAAACAAGAGGGATTCCTGCATTCATGGCTTTAGAAACCATGGTTGATGCAAGTCTGCCGGTAGTAGCAAGAGCGCATTCTGAAAGAGTGACACCATTCATCAGGGCTTTACCTACAACCTTGTCCACAGAGCATGCCCTTCCCACATCCTCACAGAAGAAGAGCACTTCTCCCTGGTTATTATAGATAATAGATGTATGTGCGCCTCCGGTACTGTGCCATGCCCTGCCAAGCTCTTTTAACTGGCTGACAGCATGGGTAATTGCTTCGATGCTGAATTTAGTGTCAGAATCTATCTGTTTGATAACATCTTTGCGGTATGATGTTGTTCCGCATCGTTCAAAATGTGTAAGTTCCTCAAGTTCAGGAGTGTTGATCTTAATTTCACAGAAAATAGCTCTGTCTTCGATCTTTATGGAATCAACCGGTGTGCAAGGTTCAATGAATCCCTCGCAGACAAGAAATCCCAGAGCAAGCTCTTCAAGTTCATAAGGACTTGCAAAAAAAGTGGTTACGTGAACGTTATTCACGAAAAGTTCGAACTTTTCTTCGACAATAACGTCCACAGTAATGTGTTGTTTACTGTTCTCAGTGATCTCCAGGCACTCTATCTGGACATAAAAGGGAGAGGAAATGCTTTCCTCGTCCTTCTGGAAGGTTTCATCCTTCCCTTCCCTTTCAGAGTACCGGTGCTCACTCATGCTTCCTTTTTGGCCTTTACCTTTGCAAAGAGCTGCTTAAGGGTGTCCTCATTGCTCTTTGTTTCAGGGAATGGGGAGTCTGTGAATGGTTCAAAGTATACAGGCACGTTGTCAAGCCTGTAGAATGTACCGTCACATTCCATAGCATCAATTACACCAGGCAGAACTACATCTGCTGCTGTGGTTGATGGGCATGGAGCAATGTCCAGGCAGATCATTGGTATTTCTGCGAGATACTTTGCAGCATCTGCCGGAATGTGGTTCACAAGGTCAGCGGACATGACAAATGCTGCGTCAACATCCTTCTCCCTGAGAAGGTCCACGGTTGTGGTCTCTCCAGGGTTGTACCTTGGATATCCCTTCATGAAGTCAAGACCGAATGGGTAACCGTAAAGGTAGGATGCAAGCTGGTTGAATCCTGCTACGTTACAGTGACCTCTGAGAGCACCGATGTTACACTTGGTGTAGTTGTTCATCTCCTTAACGAAGTTCAGTGCAATCTCAATGTTCCTGTGTTTTCCGTATGAGGATGAAACACCAAGACCAACGTAGATAGCTACGAAGTTTGATTCCTTCATCATCTCAACTGTCTGCTTCATCACTGAAATTGGGATTCCTGTGATCTCTTCAACAGATGGATGTGGTTCCTTTCCGTTAAGGATTGTGAACAGTGCACTGAGAAGTTCATAGTCTGAACTTGGGTTAAGCTGAAGGTGCAGGTCTGATGCAGCAGCTGTAGGGTTACCCTTGGATCCACTGTGACCATTGTCCTGTCGAATCTTCCTCTCTTGGTCCAGTAACCTCTTGGGAAAACACCGTACTTGGACATGTGTCTTGGCATGGATTCCAGTGCATTGACACCCCAGTAGACGATCATGTCAGCCCTGTTCTTTGCCTGACCGGCGGTAGCTCCTACCATGCCGGATTCCTGGATACCCATAACAGTTGGTCCGTGGCAGATAGTTGCGTTGGAGTCTGCAGGTGCACCAAGGTATTCAGCAATGTGAAGTCCTACTTCCTGTGCTTCACAGGATGTCTCACTTCCAAGGAAGAACATTGGGCGTTTAGCATTTACGAGAATGTCTGCTGACATCTCAAGTGCCTCTTCCCAGCTCACGTCCTTTACCTTTCCGTTCTCTCTGATGGTTGGCTTTAAGATCCTGTGTGAGCTCACAACTTCCTGGAACTTGGCGTTACCCATCTTACATGCGTTCTGTACATCGATTGTACGGTTCTTTGTGTCCAGATCTACCTGGACATCATCACATGAACCTCCACATACAGGACAGATGATATTCTTATAGACCATTTTTATTCACCTCCCATGTACAGTTTCAGGACAACTTCTTCTGCTCCGAGAACCTCTTCATCAGTTGGTTCTACAGAAACTGGAGCTCCCTTGTAACGTGGTGAACCTGTCGAAAAGGTGTCAGGCTCTACTACAACGTTTGCCCAGATGGACCTTGGTATGAATACCTGTCCTGACCTCATTGCCTCTGTTACCTTTGAATAAACTGCAATTGTGTGCTTACCATCTCTTGATGTTACTGATACTTTCTCCGGGCATCCCAGATTTGTAAAGTCCTCAGCGCACATCCAGCAGACTGCACACTCTTTTTTGTAATCTTCGGAATACTTGTTGCCGCCTTTGGCAAGTCTCCCTTCGTTAATTGTACTTCCTGTGTTGAGTAATGCTTGCATGATCTACACCTCACAGACACTCGTTATTGTCACAGGATACGTACATTACACCCTTTCCTTTCTGTGGAATGGCGTGGTCGCCTGTGAACTTCTTGTATTCTCCTGGACATTCGATATCGTTGAACTTAAGGTCTGATTCAACACCTTCCATTGCAAATCCTGGTGTGAATCTCTCGATGCAGCCACCGACAACGATTGTACCGCCGGTCATTTCTGCTCCGACAGTCCTGAAAGCGTTGCCTTTTACAACGATAAGTCCACCGTTAATGCGGATTCCGCAGAAGTGTTTAACACTGCCGCCAACAATGATCTCTCCGCCGGCAAGACCGCCGCCTATCTGGCTGACTGCGTCACCATCAATAGTGATACGTCCGCCGGTCATTCCTTTCCAGCTTCCGCGGTATGCACAGCCTATGTGGTCCTTTGCGTTACCTTTTATGTGGATGGAACCGCCTGTCATGTCCATACCGGCCCATGATTCGCAGTCGCCTTCAACGATGATTTCTCCGCCACTCATTGTGGAACCGGTGTGCATGCCTATGCTGCCTTTTACCACGATCTTTCCGGCAGTCATTTCCTGTCCGATACGTTTGACCCTTGGGATGTCACCATCTATGATGATGGTTGTGTCCTCTGCTGAGCTTCCACCGTTTCCTTGTACTGAGAAGTAGTCAGAAAGTGGATATTCTGCAGGACCCTGCCAGACGAGTAACTTTCCGATCTCATCTGCACTTTTTCCGGCAAAGTTGTCAGGTGTGACAACCTCTGCCTCAACAGTCAGGTCGAAATTTCCTGTTGGTTTAAGAATTACGTCTGCCATCAAAATCACTTCTCCGCATTGACCTGTATTGGTGTTGGGTTTGCAAGGTACTTGTCGGGTGTTGGATAGTGCTTGAATCCAAGTGAATAGTACTTGAACCATTTCTTTACATCTGTAAGCATGTCTTTTTCGACATCTTCATCTGTTGCAATATCAGAGTAGAATGTGTTCTTCTCTGGAATTGCTACCATTTCACCCATCTGGGAAACAACTTCTCCTGCCTTGATGGTGTATGCAGCATTCTCGAATCCCCTTATGATGCTCTCGTAGTCGTTGACCTCGAGACTTTTTGATCGATATCAGATAGCTACGTCACCGTCAGCACCGAGACCAGTGTACCTTTTCCTGTATGACATACCAATTGTCCTTGCAGGGTTTGCACGAGTGATTGTTGCGATCTCAAAGAGATCCATTTCTCTTGTTTCGCCTCCAATACCGGATCTGTCCTGTGCCCACTTGTGACATTCATTGAGTGTATCCTGTCTTGCCTTGTTGGACATGAGCCATGCAATTACCTGTGGGTACTTTGTGAATGGTCCGCCGTTAGGACTGTCTGTTGTCATGATGCTCTTCCATGCGTCCTTGACGTAGAGAAGTACCTCAAGACCCATTGCCCACTGTACACTGTGTACAGGGTTGCCCTTCAGGTATTCGAATGGGAGTACACCGGAACCACATTCCAGTTCCACATCGGTGTTGGACCACTTGTGGCCTGTAAGCATGTAGAGGTCGGATTGCAGGACCGTCACCGGTCATAACTGTTGCGTCACCGAATGGTACACAACCACTGTCCATTACAACATGGTCAACACTGTTAACGTAGTCAGTGATTCCCTTTACACCTGATTCAAAGTCTCTCCAGGATGTACCGCCGAAAGCGTTAAACTGGCAGTGTGTAAGGTAAACGGATTCGTGCCTCTTTGCGTTCTTTTTAGTCTCAGCCCACTCGACGTCTGTGTTTGGCTTAGCCTTGACGTTCTTTGGGATCTTGAGTGATTCCCTTGTGATTTCCCAGCATCCCGGGTGACCGAGGTTGTTTGCGTGAAGGTGCACAGGCATTGGGATTCCAAGCTGCTCATTAAGCTCTGTGAGGCTCTTGATGATCTCCTGGGGTGTTATCTCAAAGTGGATGTTTGCTCTGGTCAAGAGCACCAATGTTCTCTCCCATCCCCAGTTCTCTACACCGGCTGGATTGACACATTTGATACCATACGTCTTGTGGGTCCTCATCATCCATGAGATATATGCTGCTGCCTTTTCGAGATCTCCTTCCTTGAAATATCTCATAAGGAACCAGTTGTTACCCAGTACAAGGTATCCGCCCATGTCAAGCATTGGGGTAGAACGCATTTCCTCGTGTGTGTGGCGTGCTTCCATTGGTGGGACAGCTGCCTCAAAAACAGTTGTGTATCCCATCTTGGAGTACTCGTATCCTCCAAGGTATACTGAAGGTACGCTGTATCCACAGCCTGAGTGTGTAAGTGGTGTTTTCTTCTGGTAGTGCCTGTAGTGGTCTTCCGGTCTCATCATTCTGCCGACGTTGACCTTTGCTCCTGCTACGTGGGAGTGTGAGTCCACACCACCTGGCATAACAGTCTTACCCTTTGCATCGATTTCCTTTACATCTTTCATGTCAGCGCCGGAAAGTTCGGTTACGACTTTTCCGTCTTTGATGAAAATGTCCATCATTTCGCCGTTAATGTCGTTGAGCGGATCGTAAACATATCCGTTCTTGATTGCGATAGTTCCTGCCATAATTATACCTCTCTTTTCTCAAGTGTGATGGCACTTGCTAGGCATATCATAGCACATGCACCATCAGAGCTGCAGAGGTCCTGGTTAACGACCTTTGCCACACCGTTCCTGACTTCCAGGACCTTCTTGGGCATCTACTTCTGTTCAGGCATCCTGCACCAACCTCTTCATCGGTTGCATTTACAGGACAGATACAACACAGTTTCCACACCTAAGACATGCCTCTTCATCGATGACAAGTGTTGATGTAAGTGTAGGTCTCTTCATTTCCTTGTTCAGCAGTTTCTTCTCAAGAATGTTCTTCTTGTCAACTTCAGGGATAACTGCTGTCTTAGTAACAGTAATAGCTTCAACAGGACATGCCATGTCACATGCACCACAGTAGATACATGCATCTGCACGCTGTTCTACTTTGTTTACTATTTCTCCTGCTTCCCAGTCAGGGTTAAACAGTGCATTGCATGGGCATACATCCACACAGCTGCGGCATGCAGTACATTTCTTCTCGTCCTGTACCCATGTACCTGCATATGGTTTTTCAACGGTGATGGCATCAGCCGGACAAACAGAAGCACACCATCCACAGTGTACACAACTGTCATTGTCAATCTTTGTCTCACCATCAACACTTGCAGTTCCGTCATTTGCAAGCCACTGTTTTACTTCAATGCATCCCTGCGGACAGATCTGTTCGCAAAGTCCACAGTGAACACAGTTGTCGTTGACGGTTGTGTCTTTAAGTGCAACATTAACGTAACTCTCATCGTTTACAGTCTCTCCAGCCTGTTTCAGTTCAAGTGCACCTGTTGGACATGTCTTTGCACAGATTCCGCATACAATGCAGAGCTCTGTCTGGTTCTCAAGGAAATCTTTGTCTATGAGTCCTCTTGCTACGGCTCCTACTGAACCGAGAACTAATGAACCTTTAGGACATGCCATTACGCACGTTCCACAACCGATACACTTCTCAGGAGTGTATTCCAGTTGCTTGTCGTCTTTTACTCCAAACACTACTTCGTTCATCTGATCTTCTCCGTAATCCTGCCTATGAATACAAATGCTTCCAGGTCGATGCCTTATGAAAGATTGCAGCGGTTCTGCAAAAAAGGTTGCAGATATCAGTATTGCTGAGGCCACTAAAGGACATTTCTCAATCAAGCACTTTTATGTGTTTGCGGGCATGAATACGCCTTTTTAACAAATTAATCCTTAAGGCAAAAAGCCATTCAGGATAAATTGCTTACAATCTTGATTTTCAATGATCGCGTCACTCTACGTAATTTCTCCAGATCCTCTGGATTGAAGAATTGTAATTATAGTGACACGTATTTGTTATAAAAGTATCGTTTACACCTGTTGTTATCGTTTTTATTTATACTTGCATATAATAATAGGCGGATAAACTTTATTTATATTGTTGGAGTGTCTGGTTTATTCGGTGGGTTTATATACTACTACTTAAGCCATATATATGGGGTATATACTTGAATCTCACTAGATTCTTGTTCAATATTATACTGCATCACCAAGTGATGAGGAGATGGGAAGATGTCTTTGATGAGTATAATTGGCTGTACGGAATTTGAAAAGGAAATTGTCAGGCTGCTGGCTGAAGACGGGATGATAGAACACCTGCTTGTTATGGGAGATCCAGAATCTTCAGACTTTGTCTCAGATCTTAAACAAATGGGACTCAAACCGCAGATATTGTTTCCGGAAAAAATTCCCCATGGTTTAAAGAAAAGTAAAGATTTCAATGTACTGGTGACGCTGCAGGATAAAAAAATTTGTTCCGCTCGCTACAGCATATGAAAAAAGAAACATACGAAAAGATTAAGTTTTACGGTCCTGTATCTAATGGAACCTTGTATGCTATGGGTCCGGAGACAATGTTTTTGAGAAAGCACCGCTGGAATTCAGGCATTGTAACTTTTTCCTTGAACGTTTATCTTCAGAAAATGAAAGACATGTTGAAAGAACAGAGATCCTGAAATTGAAGATAATACAGGAATTGTTATAACAGGCTTAAGGATTTGATACTTACTTCTAAAGCAAATTAGAACAATCGGTAGATATTTCTGCTTTAACTTTTGAACACTATTCTTTAATAGTTTATAGTACTGGTATTGGTAAATTGTACAGGTGCTTTTAGGAAAGTTAGTTGTACTTTCTATAACACTTACATTATAGATCCACAAACATCGCAGGAATGTCTGAATGGTTTTAATAGGAAATGCCTATGCACTCGGTGCTGGTACTGTAATCAATGCAATAGCTACATGGAAAGGTGCGGCTTTTGGTATCGATCTTAAAACATTTGCAGAGGTCAGACTAGACAATGATTCATCAGGAATAACCGGGACCATTCAAGGTATGCCTGATGCTGACACTACATTAATTGAAAAGTCCGTTTCCTATATTCTGGAGCATTTCGGGCTTGAAATGGGAGGAACTGTATCCACAAGATCAGAAGTTCCCCTTGCCAGTGGTCTTAAAAGTAGTAGTGCTGCAGCTAATGCATCTGTTCTTGCAACGCTTGCAGCAATTGATGAGGAACTCGATTCTTTTGAAGCCGTGAAACTTGGTGTCAGGGCTGCACTTGATGCGGGTGTAACTATTACAGGTGCACTAGATGATGCATGTGCCTCCTTTTACGGTGGTTTTGTTGTAACTGATAACCGGGAAATGGAGTTATTAAAAAGGACAGAACATGAATATGATGTACTTATTTTTGCACCTGATGAGAAATCATTCAGTTCCGGAACAGATGTGTCACGTTCAAGGCTTATAGCTCCCTGGGTGGATATTGCCTACGATCTTTCAATGCAGGGGCAATATGAAAAAGCCATGACGCAGAATGGATTCTTATACTGCAGTGCCCTTGGTTTTGATAGTGAATTCCTTCTCAGGGCTCTTGAGCTTGGAGTAAAGGGAGTTTCGCTTTCAGGTACAGGTCCTTCATATGCAGCTCTTGTTACAGCAGAGCAGTCTGGCGGGCTTGAGGATGCGTGGAAAGACTGCGGTGTCAGCGGAAACGTGATAAAGACCAAGGTAAATAATAAAGGTGCAAGTCAGATTATATAACTAGAATCAGTTTATATTAAAGTAAGTTTTAGTAAATTAAAGCGGGGAACACATGTCCACTATCAAAGAAGTACGTGAAGAAATAGAACAGATTGATAGCGAGATCATGCAGCTAATTCATAGAAGGGTTGGTATGGCTGCAAAGGTACTTGAAGCCAAGAAAAGAGGCTATTAACATCAATGACCCTTCCCAGAATACAGTTGTTCTGATAGCAGCAGCAGATGCTGCGTGGAATTAAATCTTGATGTTTCTGCTGTCAAAGATATATTTAAGATATTTATCCAAATGAATATTGAACGCCAGCAGGAGTTAAGTGGCGAAGGAAATCTTCCTTAGGAGAGAAGAAAATGGTAGATATTGCAATAGTTATGGGTTCGGAGTCGGATCGTGCAGTGGCAAACAGGGTAACGGGTGTGCTTGATAATACTGATTACAGTTATGATGTGCAGGTTATATCTGCCCACAGGAATCCTGATAAGCTGGATGAGTATGTGGGGAGCAGTGATTCAAAAGTCTATATTGCCATAGCAGGACTTTCTGCTGCGCTGCCCGGTGTTATAGCTTCAAAGACAAAAAAGCCTGTAATAGGAGTTCCTGTAAGTGCAAAAATGATGGGACTTGATGCATTACTCTCAACTGCCCAGATGCCTCCGGGTGTACCGGTGGCAAGTGTTGGTGTTGATAATGGTGCCAATGCAGCCCATCTTGCAATAAGGATACTGGATTTAATTCAGTAATCTATTCTATTAAGCTGGAATAAGCATTGCTCGTCGCCATTACCCATGGTTTCGAGCACATCAACTTCCATGTCCTGTCCGTAAATATCCAGGATTCTTGCAAATATTCCCCTTGAAAGGGTACAGAGAATTGGATTCATCTGTGCTTCTTCTTTTCCCCATGGGCAGGTGTCTCCTTGGATTAAGAATATTGTGTTACCATCGTTTTTCAGTTCAGCTTCAAACTCCGCTCCCAGCTGGTTTATAATCTGGCAGCATATGTCCCCGATGCACTCAATACCAATTACTTCACTTTCCGGATCGGCATTTTCAAGAATAGCTTCTACCACCATATCAATCATCTGGTGGATGGCAATACTTTTCTGCTCTGCTGGCAGTGTCCTGAGAAGTGATGGGATAATCTGTGTAAGAACAGATCGTATCTTGTTCTGCAGATCAAGCTTGTCCCTTTCGGCAACAAGGTCATAGTGCATTTTCTTAAGCTTCAGTAATGATGTTATTCGGGTCAGAAGCTCCATTTTGTTTACGGGTTTTGTGAGGAATTCATCAGCTCCAGCTTCAATACCTGCTATCCAGTCATCTCTTCCTGAAAGTGCGGTTACCATAATTACAGGGGTAAACTGGGTTTCAGGGTCTGCTTTAAGCTGTTCGCAGACCTGGTATCCGTTAATATCAGGCATCATTACATCAAGAAGGATAATGTCCGGTTTTTCTTCACCCACAAGCTCAAGAGCATCTCTTCCGTTTGTGGCAGTAATAACCTCATAATTCTCTTCAAGATATGCTTTGAGCAGTTCTATGTTCATTATCTCGTCGTCAACAACAAGAATTTTAGGGTTAGCAGGATATGGTGTAATAATAAAAACTCCTTGAATGATCATTTTTCGTTTTTGTTGATTGGATAGTACTAACTATAATTAAAACAATAATATAATTGATTTTTTATTATAAATATATAATGGTTTTACTATTATGTATGGACGCGGCTAATGTGTGCTAAAATCAAAAAAAGAAGAAGCAATAAACTTGTTTTAAATCTCTACAAGTTTGGATTTTGAACCTTTCAGGCTTATACCTGCCGAGGTTATGTCAAAAATATTAATGTCAAGGGATATCCTTGTACTTCGCATTTTAGGGATACTCAGGAAACGTTCATTTTTCCCTGTATAAGGGTTCTCTTTAACCATTAGCTTGATAGCCCCGTATGTCGAATAGTCCGCAATTTTATGGGTCATTTCATACGCTGCCTCATCCATTATATAGAGGGTACTTGTTTTCTGTGCTGCAAGTAAGCGGTTTAAAGTATCAAACTTGTCCCTGAACTCCTTTGCCGACATTCCAAACGCAAGTACGCCCATATTATCAATGACAGCTACTTCAGTCCCTTCCGGTATAAGTCTCACAAGATCCAGCAAGTCTATTTCTTCAATATTGAAACCATGTTGATCGGCTTTGATTGTCCTGTCAAGCTGTGTTTGTTCGATTATATCTATTTCAGTATCACTATAATCGTCAATAAGATTTGCGTCTCTGGCAATTGATCTGGTTCTGTATTCAATTACCTGTTTAATTTCAAGCAGTCCTTTTTCC
>JAWKHE010000023.1:0-34324 GCA_041395005.1 Methanolobus sp.
CCGATAGATTACCAGCAGTTTCAATTTCATCTGATGAGGTGTAATCTTCAGAAATTATATTGTCTTCTGACTTGCTAATTAGTTTTATTTTCCTGTGACCCATCCGTCTATAAAATTCACAAATGGAGTACACTAATTTTTCTTTTGGAATTTTAGTTCTGAGTTCTAAAATAGCTTCTTCCATCTGATCACTTTTTTAAAGTTCTTTAATTGCAAACATCACGCTTTAACGTCAAAAAACCATGTTCTTGTAATATTCTTAAATAATATAAAATAATCAAACATAAACTTTTTTATATTAATCCAGATTATTCATTTTAAATTAAAACAGGAACGAAATGCAAAAATGTACAACAAAAAATTACATCAATTATTCCGCATCCTCAGTTGGTTCTTTGTGTTATACGGAACCTATACAATGGTTTCAATTGTGAGATTTATGCTTGCTCATGATATGGAACATGCCGTAAGCATATGGATGATTAATGGAATGATATATGCCCTTCTTGGAGGACTGTCATTCTTAATTTACTTTTATTTTGAATATGAAAAACACAAGTCAACAAGTTTTTCAGCAACACTTGAAAACATGTTCAAAGGGAAAAAAGCATAAAATTGGATGGTAAACATACCACCCGTTAATTAAAGCCTTTTCAGACCGTCAAAATCCAAACAATGATGAAACTTCCATCACAACATTTGCAACGGTATATTTCGCAGTGGTTACAAGACCCACAGTCTCAACAACAATCTCACCGTTGTCCTTTGCAGCGATGAACTCGTCAAGCGGATCAGATGACCTGATAACAGTCCTGATAGTGGCTTCATTTGCACCCAGTACAACGCTTGCACCGATATCTTCGTCGTCATCGATCTCTTCAAACTCAGTGATATAGCCATCTTCTGTAACTGCCTTCACGTAAAGCTCATCACCTTCATCAGTGACAATTGCAATCTCTATAACCTCATTACCAAGCAGGGTTTTCAGATAAGATGGAACATACTCCACATTGGCATTGTATTCACTGACCTTGTTATCCATATCATCTACTATGTCGGCACTTGCCAGCGGCATAAAAGCCACTGAAATTAACATTAACAGAAATACTACTTTTTTCATCCACTTCCTCCTTTTGATATCTTTCAATTACTATCCCCGCATTCACCGAGAGTACGTAATGTCCAGTGCACCCGTAAGCACAATATGGCCTGATAATAGTTATACATTTTTCTGAAGTTAAAAAATATTATTAGAATGTATAATTGAATAAAGATTTCGACATTACTTACCAAATGTAAGAACAAGCCACTCCTTTATGTCATCCCTGACCTGTCTGAACACATTGAGTTGCTCCTCAGCTGATCCAGTTTCTGCCGATCCCTGAAACTTTTATGCAGTAACTTTTTTGCCCTCGGGGCTGATCATGTTTGACATTTATACTTGCAATTTCTGGTGTATTACAGATTGGACAGCCCAAGGAAACTGTCACATACCGTAACAAGGATATCAAACCATATCCCTGTACTCCCTGAGGATTTTGATCCTCAGCCTGAGATGTCAATTCCAAGCTCACTCATTAATTCCGGAACAGCAATGTGAATCCGGCCAACCGATGCGCTTCAATACCGGCACTATAAACATCATAAACATCACCGTACAATTCCCTCATGAAAGCTTCCAGCCATCTGGGAACGGGCCGAATTATGATAGCAACATAAACAAAACTTTCTTTTTCCCGCAACTGATTAATATTCACCACCCTTTCCAACAAAAAACATGCCAGGAAATCTGTTTTTGAAGACAGGAATTACTTGCATGTTTCCGAACAAACTGCTCGATCTGTTCTTATTGAATCCCCTCAGATTTTCTGCCCGCTCCAGTTTCTCTTCTCAGTACCATTGAAGGATTCAGGATCAGGAAAAGCGCCAGTTTAACTGGGAAAATGGTTTGGGAAAAGAGGACATTTTTCCTGTTTGCCCTGTCACACACAGTAATAACACAATTATATAATTTTACTCCTGAAAAAGTCCCATGCAGAATGGGTTTCTTTTCCACTCATGTCAAATCCATCTTCTGCCATTACTTTTTCTATTATTGGATTCAGAACAGTAGTCGCTAACCTGCGCTTACTTCAAATCTCTCATTTCAATCCTGTTCAGGTACTCTTCATATCTGGCTCCTGCCGCTGTTGTGAACACATACAAAAAAGTACCCTGATTTTATTATCAACGGAAGACATGGATTTTAGGTCATTCACAAAAGAGATAAAACTACTTCATATAGATTACATACCGGTCATAAATTATAGAGATACAGGATTTACTAAAAATAGAGGAATGACTTTCTCAAAAATCTGCTTAGTTAGAAAGCCCAATAATCCATTCACCTTGTGGACGGTCAATCAACCATTCACCTTGTGGATGGTCTGTCAAAGAAGATACTCTTACCCTTGATGCTCAATGGGAGAGCCATTGTAACATCGGCATCTATCATATCAAAATAACATGCAGCAGCACCTGCTGAATACAAAACCCTGTTATCGACACAGAGATCCTTTGCCCTTTGCAGCAGCAGAACCAACAGCAATACCTAAGTCCATGTACTTGATCATACAGTGAGGACCGGTAAACTCCACCTTTAACTTTCTTGTGCTCGATCATTTCTGCATGTCTCAAAACCACAAGCACCACAGTTAAGTGAACTGACACCGGATGATTTCAGGCCAATAAGCACAATGCAATCTGCATCCTGACATTCTTTGCATCACGTATCAGGAATTTCATTTCCTGATGGCGCGAGAGCTCTTCCATCTTATCAGCAAGCTGCATCCTTTCATCATCATGAGCAGGTATGTCACGATATCATCCACACCTTTTCCTTTCGGGGCAGTCCTTGCAGCTACAAGAATTGTTTTTGCAAGCGATTTGAATTACTTCAAGTTCAGCATTCTGTATCATAAAAAGAAAATGCTTCAATGATATTTAGTCATTAAGATGAAGAACGTGACAGGAAGCAAAACAAAGCTTCCTGTTAAAAAACAATTACAACTCAATGTTTATGATATTTGGCTCATCATGGACATGTGAATCTGTCTTTTCAAAGAACACACCTTCTTTTTCCAGAGTTTTCCGAATGCTTCCGTCCACAATATCCACAAAAGTTCTTCCTTTCTTTCGAGCTTAGTAACCGCACTGAGAAACTTAAGATGCTCTTCTCCATCATCTTTCATCAAGAATCTCAATAACAGGCTCACCGGTGGAAGATGTAAGACTGCTCCTTACAAGGCCAGAAGAAGACTGGAAACTGATCTTGACATGACCTACAAAATCAGGATTTTTCTTTACTTATTCCTGATTTCCATGAGCAGGTGTAGCAGCATGGTAGTAACCTTATCAGAATCCATGCCATTGGAAGTTATTGCATACTCTCCTGCATAGGTTCCAACACCGGAAACTTCCATAGAATTAAGATCCTCACGTTCCTGGTGAATTTCACTTTCACCTGTCAGCAGATCCATAAATCTTTCAAACTTCTCATCAGCATTTTTTGCAGAGAATTCAACAACTATTGCATCAGGATTTATTTCCAGAACCCTCTGGGTTGCTGAAGCTATTGCCTCCCTATCAACAAGATCTATCTTGTTCACACAAACAATCTCAGACTCCTTAATCTGGTTTTCAATGAACTTGGGGATCTGTTCCCACTCAGCACTGAACCTGCTGGCATCCACAATGGAAACCACAGGTGCAAATGACAGCTCACCAAGATCCATCAGTTCTATATGTTCCTTGATCTGAAGAGGGAACGCAATTCCGGTAGGTTCGATAATTACAACATCAGGATTATAGTCCTCAATGAGTGTATCAAGAGTAAACTCCATACTTACCCTGAGGGAGCAACAAATGCAGCCGCTTGTGAGCTCTTTTGTGACAAGACCACTGCTTGATATAGTCTCACCGTCAACTCCTACCTCACCGACCTCATTAACAATTATGGCTATTTTATGCCCTTTATCAATGAGATGTTTACCAAGGTTTCGTAAAGTTGTTGTTTTTCCACTACCGAGAAAACCACCTATGATTATAACTTTCATTTTTGGATCACCATTAGCCAGCTGAAATATAAACTATAGTATATGAGATAATGTTCTGTTTAATGAGGCTTCTATACTAAAAGCCTTTTCAAATTAATGTCCCCAAAATAAAATGAAAGAAAACTATTGTTCAAGAGGCAGGCGTACATGCATCACTGTGCCTTTGCCTTCCTCACTGGTGACATGAATATCGCCCTTGTGGTCCTCAACTATTTTCTTGCAGATGTAGAGACCAAGTCCTGTGCCACCATATCTCCGCTTTACAGACGAGTCAACCTGGTAGAAACGCTGGAATAGTTTTGGAATCTTTTCTTCAGGAATACCAATTCCCGTATCTTCAACATTCACATAAATTGAGTCCTCTGAAGCGTGAGCAGAAACAGTAACTTTTCCGCCATCAGGGGTAAACTTTACAGCATTATCAATTAGATTAACAAAAACATCCATCATCTTATCACGATCAGCAGTTATAACCGGCAACTTACCTTCAATATCCTTTACAAGCTCTATGTGCTTACCTTCAGCCTGCAGTGCAAGGTCCTGTATTGAATTGTCAATGACATCCTCTATTTCCACAGGCATAAATGAATAGCTGAGCTTTCCTGACTGTGCCCGGCTTAAATATAGCAGTGAATCAACAAGTCTTCTCAGGCGTTCAGAATTCCTGATTACAGTATCTACAGCCTTTTTCTGGTGCTCATTCACTTCACCAAGGGTTTCATCGGATATTAGCTGGCTGTATCCCTGGATTGAGGTTAGAGGGGTCTTGAATTCATGGCTTACATTTGACAGGAAGTCATCCTTCATCCTGTCAAGGGACTTTAACTCCTCGTTGGCAGCTGAAAGCTCAATATTGGCCTTTGATAGTTCTTCATTGGCACGAGCCAGCTTGTCTGCATATTCCCGCAATGTCTCCTCGGCTTTTTTACGCTGGATAAGCCTCCACATGCCTTCCATAAATAAGGTTAATTGCCTGACATCTGACTTGTCATAATCAGTTTCCTTATTTCCAACTCCTGCGGCTCCAACAACTTTTTTCCCGTCAAATATAGGAATGCTCATGTAACGTTTGAGATTGATATGACCTTCAGGATAACCATGCTTCTTTGGATTGGGAGCTTCAAAGTTGTTTATGATAAGAGGGGACCTCTGCCTGATAGGCTCTCCCCACAAACCAGTATTATCAAGAGGATATTCCAGTTTCTTACCCTTTACTTTACATTCCTTCATTATATTCTTCGACCATGAATAAACTGTAAGAACACTACCTGAATCGTTCAGAAAAGCAAGATAACCTATCTTGCTCTGGGTAAGCCTGACAGCTTCTTCCTGTACAAAATCTGAAAGTACCTCTCAGGGAAGTATCACTTAGCTGGTTAATCTTCCAGGAGGGCTTCAAGACGTGATTCATCAAGACGCAGGGCCTCCTCTGCCTTTGCGTACTGAAATGTCACCAAAAATGCCAATTCCGCCAAGGAAAGTGCCGTCATCCTTATATTAGGACTGTATTAATCAGCCTTAAGGTAAACATCCTTGCCACTGACAATAATTAATGATATTTACCTTCAAAATGTCCGGTCTTTCTTGCAAAAACATCATCAATGGCTTTTTCATCATCTCGTCCTTAATACAGGTGACCATGTTAAAGCCGATAATATCCTCTTTTTCTCCAGACCAATGATCTGCAGGAATCTTTCATTACAATGCCTGACAACTCCGTCTGCATCAAGTGGAACAGTCCGAGAGAGGTGAATTTTCAAAAATCAGGCGATATTTTTCTCCTTCAAGAACAGCTTCTTCCAGCCATTTTACGTTCAGTGATATCCTGCAATGCCCCGGTGACAGTAACGACCTTGCCACCCTCCATTACAGGGTGTCCAATCGTTCTGACCCATTTGTCGGATTTTTGGCTGTGATCAGTTCAGTTCAAGGTCATAAGGTTCACCTTTTTGCAGCATTATTAACAGCCTTTTCAATTAGCTTTCTTGAATCCAGGATAGAAATAATCCTAAATCAACATCAATGGGATTTGAAGGGTCCAGTTCATGGATAATTGCAATTTCAGGTGTCCATGTTCCCTTGCCGGTTACTGCATCAAATTCCCAGCCCCCTATTTTGGCTATCCTGCTGACCTCAGCAAGGAGGCTTCAATCTTATACAGTTTCTCTTCCAGCTATCTTCCGCTTGGAAATATCCTCAAGAACACCGATACCTCCGAAATGTCCCATCTTCCGCTATATTCCGGACTGTAATCTGCCTTGATATCGATCGTGATATCGGTTGTAACTGTATGGTATGCTCCTTCAAAATGACCCACTTTCCTTGAAAAACATCTGAAACAGCTTTTTCATATTCTCATCTACAATGGAGGCAACAATGTCAAAGCCTATTATATCCTCTTTCCTCTCAAGTTGCATTATTTCCAGAATTTTCATTGCAGTGAGTAATGACACCGTTTTCATCGAAATGAAATACACCAAACGGAGAATTCTCAAAGATCATACGATATTTCTTTTCTGCACTCAGAGCTCTTCTTCAGCCATTTTCCGGTCTGTGATATCTATGATTATTCCCTGAAATAATATACAGGATCCCCTTTCTCATCCCTGATGAGGTGGGATCTTTCGGTCACCCATCGTTGTTCACCTGAACTTGTCAGGATACGATACTCCTTTGAGAAGGACATTTTACCTTCCACCTCTAACTGGGAAACATCACTCCTTACATGGTCCAGGTCATCCGGATATATCATATCCCCATATGTCATCTTGCCGGAGCTGAAGTCTGTGGGGTAATAACCGAACTGGGAGATGTTATCGGAAACAAATAACACTGGCCAGTCATCCTCAGCACTCCACAGGAAAGCAACAACAGGACTTTTCCGGTAGATATCCTCCAGTTTCTCTATAGACCTGAACTTATCCTTCAGTAGCCTGTTATCTATACTTTGCTCCACAAGATTTCCAATAGTACCGAGCATTCCGGCATAGTTCCCATCCTCATCGGTAAGTGGAAGCAGGAAACCACTGTGATAGATGAACTGCCCATCTGGTTTTACAAAAGGAAAGATGTCATAATTCCTCGAACGTAGTGTATCCTTAGCTATCCTGAACACATCAGAAAAGCTGGATTCACTCTCATCGACAAGTTTTGGCATGAAGCTGTAAAGGTCCTTGCCAAAGACCTCACTCTTTGACATTCCGGAAATGGATTCCATTCCCTTGTTGAAGTAGATAATATTATCGGATTTATCCACAGCCCAGACACCTGTCCACACGTTTTCAAGCATATCATAAGGAAAACGGGTTTCTTTGTGCACGGTTTTACATGAGGAAGAACTCTGGAGCAGGGTCCATTTACCCTTCTGCTTAATGATAGTACCATCATGCGTACTGATTATATCTATGATTTCTGGCCGTGTACGGGCTTCCATGAGAAATGCAAAAACAGCCACAATACCTTTGCTTTTGATCAGTTCCATGGCTTTTTCTTCATACTCTGCGAATTGCTCCCATGCTTCATCGCCAACAATTGTGAATTTGTCCACAATTCTCAGGCCATCATAGCCATCTGCAAGTGCAATACTATGCATTTCTTCCCACTGGCGAATATCCCTTTCAGAAACAGTGCCTTCTCCTGCAATATAACACTCATTACAGGAACTCAGCATCAACTGACCGTTTTCAAGGTATTTGTCCACATCAATACCTGCATTTTTCAACAAGTCTTTAGCATTATCAGTATCAAGCTGCCCGGAAATGCCCCAGAGACAAATTCTTATTCTTAAATCCCGCATCAAAAAAAGCAGCAACTATATCCACGAATTCTTCTGTTTTCTCGTACAGCAGGGAAAAATAACTTCCTGGTCTCATGTCTTCTGTAAAATCAATGTCTGAATTAATGGTATTGATGCTGATAGTATGACCCCGCTATAACAATTAATAGTTCAAAATCACTATATTTTATGACTATTCAACTCTTATATGAATTTAATTACACTTTTTCCATAAGAAAGCTATCCAGTATAGTATATCGTAAATATCCCTGTGTTGCCAGGCTTAGAAAAGTGAACACTGTGAATGAATCCTGTTGATCTTTTGAAATGAAGGGATGAAAATTTTGAACCTTACAACAATTATAAATACACCTACTTTTCTTATTTTCAGTAAATACTGAAAATACAGAATATTATAGATTTTAACAGAAGGTGACATGATGAACAAAGAAGAAAATTTCCGAAAAAAGGAAGAATGGCTAGAAGAATTGAAAAAGAAGGACGAGCAAAGGCAAATCCAAGTGAAGATCATAAAATAGGCCTTCAGACAATGCAGAACCCCACACGTCGCAAGATCCTTAAAATACTGTTCAGTAGTTCAGTTAGTATTGAAGAGATTGGGAAAAAGCTCGACATCAATAGTTCTATGGCAAAGTTCCATGTTGAAATGCTGGAAAATGCACTTTATGTAGATAAAGTTGAAGACAGCAAGCCATTGATGTATCAGATATCACCAAGAGGGGAAGCTTTTCTTGAGAACGTAGAGGAGAAGAAATAATGGATAAACAGGAAAATATAGATAATATTGACAGGAAGATCGGCTTTACCTCTATGAAAAAAGCCATTATGGAAGATGGGGCAATTGACAGCAGAACCAAAAAGCTTCTTGCACTGGCAAGCACAGTTGCTGTAGGTTGTGACACTTGTTTTATAACCAATAAGAAACTTGCAAAAAATGCCGGCATTTCGGATGAAGAGATCGAGGAAGCAATACTTGTTGCCTCACTTATCAGACTGGGATCAGGGTTAAACTATACATGGAAAATGATTGAGCAGCAAAAATAACCGGATCCTTGAGGATTACAGAAAATATTATAGCCCTTTAGTTCCTCACTAGATCAAAGAGCTTATCCGTGTATTTTACAGTAGCCGGTGATGCTTGAGGCATTTCCATGGACAAAAAGGGAAAAAAGGTAGCCAGAGTGACACCTGTTCATCCAGGTGATGAAAGGGTTTGCAAGAAGGGACATAGATCTTCTCTTCTCTCACCAAGAAGAGAACCTGAAAACATATCTGTCATAACAGGAGATGATGGTCATGCAAAAGATGACTTCATAGAACTTATTGTTCAAAACCTGAAAGCACAGGATTTCGATGAGATATCGTCACGAATTATCGGAACCCTTTTCATTGAAACTGAAGAAATGTCACTTGAAGAAATTGCTATCGAAACCGGTTACAGTCTTTCAGCTGTGAGCACAGCTATGAAAAACCTTTCACAATTCCACGTTGTGAGAAGATTCAACAAGCCAGGATCTAAAAAAGCATTCTTTTTCCTTGACAAAAATCTTGTTTCTATATGGACACAATCCCTGAGGAAAAAGTTCGATAATGTGATCATCCCATCTAAAAAGATATTGCCTGAGATCATTGATAAATATGAAATTGAAGGACTGGAAAGTTCAGCTTCTGAACTTGCCATAGTTGAACATTACTACAGGCAGATATTGAAACTTGAGGACATCGTAGAACATTTTCTATCAGAAATGGATAATATTGATCAGGATAAACAATAACTACAGAAATTGATTACCTGCCACATATTCTCAGCCTGTATAGTATATCCTGTAAATTCGTCCTGCATTATCATCACTTACAAACAGTGAACCGTCATCAGCCACTATTACATCAACCGGCCTGCCACTCACAGTTGCAGTTTTAAGCCATCCTGTTGCAAAATCATTTACTTCCCGCGTATCCATATCGATATTTACTATCTTGTACCCGGTTGGTTCCCTGCGGTTCCATGAACCATGGAAGCAGACAAAAAGGTCGCTCTGATACTCATCAGGGAAGCTGTTCCCGTCATAAAATGTAAGACCCAGTGGAGCAGAATGTGCCTGAAGATTTATAAAAGCAGGAATTTTTCCCGTATCATTGCACGGATTTCCAAAATATTCACTATTATTGAAATCAGTATCATAGATATTGTTTCCATAACATGCCGGCCAGCCATAATCCCCACCTTCAACAATGAGATTTATCTCATCAGGAGGCAGGTTATCACCTAGCAGATCCCTTCCGTTTTCTGTTGCATACAGGTCACCTGTAAGCGGATGGAATGCCAGACCTACTGAATTGCGGAGCCCTTTTGCGTAAACTCTTAAGTTGCTGCCATCTGGCTCACTTTTTGAAATCGCCGCTCTCATCTCATTGGACTCATAGCATACATTGCATGATGAACCCATGCTCAGGTAAAGTTCCCCATCATGTATTTTTACAGTCCTTGTATAATGCCCTCCGGTAGGGAGTCCGTCGATAAGAACCTCAAGACTGTCACTGTCTGCAACAAGATCGTTATTATCATCCCTGACCCTTATTACCCTGCTTTCTTCCGCTATGTAGAACCACCCGTCCGAATAATCAATTCCATGCGGATAATCCAGACCTGAAATAAAAACATTCACTCCATCAGCTACATTATCACTGTTCCTGTCAGGAAGTATTGCCACAACACCCTTGTTTGGCACTGAAACAAAAAGGAGTCCATCCTTAATCATCATCATACGTGGACCGGGAGAAGGACCTCCATAGGAAAGCAGGCTGCTTCCCAGATCATCTGCATAAATGTCAATTGCAAATCCCGATGGCAGAATTATGTCTTCAACTCCCGAACTACTTACAGCAGGACGCACCCCAAGATAATTACCAGCCAAACCAAGAAGAATAATAATTACGATAAAAGAAAGAGCTATCCACCAGATTCTGAAACTTTTGAACATATCCGACATTAAAACCCCTGTTTATTTCTTGTAAACCTAAAGATAAAAGTCTTTGGTAGAACTGGAAAATAGTTCATAATCAGGGAGAGTAATATAATCAGGATTATGGAAATGACTTTAAGGATTAGGAATCCATAAAGAAGCAGGTATGAATCATAAAAATCACTCTATTTATACATAGAATCTGATTTTAAGAAATTTATATATACAGTATATGATGTTATCTTCACTGTTTGAGGGAGGACTTTAGATTAATCTTGAAAAACTAATCAACGGAAAACTACCTGTTGCATTAATGGTAATATTTGCTTTTTTAATACGGCTAATACCCCTGTTTTCCATTAATACGAATGGAAGAATAATGTTTATCGGAACTGATCCGTTTTATCATGTAAGACGGGTAGTCTATACAGTCAATCATTTCCCTGATACAATCACTTTTGATTCATACATCAATTATCCCTATGGCTATGAAATTGGATGGCCTCCCCTTTATGACCAGCTTATTGCAGGTCTTGCACTCATTGTTGGTGGCGGGAACCCGGATACAGCAACAATTGAAATGGTAGCTGCAATTTTCCCGGTTATCCTTGGAGCACTGACAATCATACCTGTATACTACGCAGCTTCAAGTATTTTTGACAAAAAAACAGCAGTAATAAGTGCTGCAATTATTTCACTGATACCTGCACACCTTATGGTATCAGGTGCCGGGTCCACTGACCACCATGCTGCAGAAGTATTGCTTTCAACTACTGCATTTGCACTATTCCTGCTGGCCTTAAAGTACAGTCGTGAAACTGAACTTAGCTTTTCAAAGATAAAAGAAGCTGACAAAAAAAACCTCATTAAACCTGTTTTGTTTTCCGCTGCAAGCGGACTTGTACTCACACTTACAATTTTCACATGGATTGGAGCACCAATTTTCCTTGGACTCCTGCTTATTTATTCATTTGTCCAGTACACTTTTGATCTCAAAGAAAAAAGGCAATCGCATTATGTACTGTTCAGTGTTTTACTAACCTATATTTCAATCCTGCTGCTCATGACACCACTTATAATAATGGGGCTTCGACCCGGTCTTGAGATGTCAGGAATGTTCCTTTCAACTTTCCAGGTTGTTTTTGTAGTAGCCCTGATAGCAGCATCCCTCGCTTCAGGACTTATTGCCGAAGCCTTCGGCAAAAAAGAACTTCAATGGACATATTATCCTGTCCTTATCATAATTACTGCAATAGTAGGACTTGTTCTTGTAAACCTTATAGCTCCCGGATTTTACAGCCAGGCAATTCAAGGTATAAATTACCTGAGTGGCACAGGAGTTCTTGAAACGATAACAGAGGCACAGCCCCTGTTATTCGACACCACATTTACCACAAGCCATGTGTGGAGTGCATTTACCGTATTCAGCTTAACAGCTATAATCGGACTGGTAATTGGTGCTGCTGATTTACATAAGAAAAAATACCCTGCGGAAATGGTCTTTTTCATTACATGGACACTTGTTGTACTTGTACTCACTCTTTCACAGAGAAGATTTGCCTACATGCTTTCAATTAATTTTGCATTGCTTTCGGCATATTTCATAGATATGCTCTATGCAATGTGGAAGCAGGATCAGGAAGAAGAGAAGAACACAAAGAGAAGAACAAAGAAAAAACCCCAAAAAACTCCAATCTGGGAAAAAGCAGCCAGTGGAGCTATAATATTGCTCTTTGTCGTAATTATTGGAATTTTTGCCATCTCACCTCTTTCAAATGTCCTTAGCAGTCCGAATACACCGTCTGAAGACTGGCAGGAAAGCCTCACATGGCTTGAATCAAATAGTCCTGAAACTTCATATTTCCTTGAACCTGACCAGACTCCGGAATACGGAGTGATGAGCTGGTGGGACTATGGAAACTGGATCATTTACATTGCAAAAAGACCTGCTGTTGCAAACAATTTCCAGACTGGACTGGAAGATGCAGCCACTTTTTACGTAACCTCAAACGAAAAGAAAGCAAAATCAATTCTTGAAAAAAGAAACGCCAGATACGTAATAACAGATACATGGGTAACAACAGGAAAACTCCAGTATATTTATGAAATTGCAGGAGAGGAATTCCTTGGGGCAAAGCAATATGAAGACTTTGTCTGGGGAGAGGAAAGCATCAGGCCCAGCATAATCAAACTGCATTTATTCAATGGGAATAAAATTGACTACCTGCGCCTGATTCATGAATCTGAAGGAGCTGCACTGAAAGTTAACTTTGATAACAGTACAGGGAATTCAACAGAAGTCAGCAACATAAAGATATTCGAATATGTACCTGGTGCTACAATTTATGGTGTTGCCGGTTCAAACGAACCTGTATCTGCAAGTACAAACGTTACACTTGACAGCGGAAGAACATTTGAATACCAGATTCAAGCTATTGCCAACAAGTCCGGATGGTACGAGCTGACAGTCCCGTATTCAACAAATGATACACCATATGGTTCTGTGGTTGAACCATATTATATTACAGACGGAAATGCTACTGAACAGCTCAACGTTGATGAAAACGACGTGATTAAAGGTAACAGAATAAGACTGGACATAAGTAATCAGTGAGCAGTAAAGAACTTTGAGCGAAAATAAAAAATAACATCATAAATATCCTGCGACCCATGCCTGTGATTTCCATAGTAATACCCTCGATGAATGAGGAAAAACAATTAGGACATGTATTGAGAAAGCCTATGGCGTATTTGAGCACTATGGAGTAGAAGGCGAAGTCATAGTTGTTGATAATTCATCAGACTCAACCCCACAAATTGCAAAGGAGATGGGTGCTGTCCTTATACCTGCTGTACAGGGATATGGAAATGCCTACAAAATAGGACTTGCACATGCAAAAGGTGACTACATTGCCATTGCCGATGCAGACAACACTTATGATTTTGGAGAATTGCCAAAGTTCATGGATATTCTCATGGCCGGTGAAGCAGACTTTGTAATTGGCAGCCGGCTTAAAGGCAACATACACAAGGGAGCGATGCCCTGGCTGCACCAGTACATAGGTAACCCTTTTCTTACCTGGCTCCTTGATATTTTGTTCAAGACAAACATATCTGATGCACATTGCGGAATGAGGGCTTTTACAAAAGAAGGCCTGCAGAAAATGGATCTTAAAAGCAGGGGGATGGAGCTTGCTTCTGAAATGGTCATTGAGGCACTGCACAAGGGTTTGCGTGTAAAGGAAGTTCCAATATCATATTACAGGAGAAATGCACCTTCAAACCTGCGTTCTTTCCGTGATGGATGGAGACATGTACGCTTCATGATGTTATATTCCCCGGTACCATTCCTTTATATTCCCGGAGGATTAGTATTTTTAATCGGCTTTCTGCTGACCAGTATGCTCCTGATTAAAGGAGATGTAGCTGACACAGGTTTGCACTCATTTATCCTGGGCAGCATGATGCTAATTACAGGTGGCCAGATACTGGCAACCGGTACATATGTAAAAACCTACGGTTTAATCCATGGTATTTACAAGAAAAAAAGTGTACGTGAGTCCAGAATATTGAGTTATCACTCACTTGAAAAGGAACTGGTAGCAGGTTCACTCTTATTCCTTATCGGTATTGCCATGGGACTAAAAATAACATACCAATGGATGCTTTCAGGATATGGGTCCCTTGCTGAAATTGAATCTGCAATTGTTGCAATGGTTTTCATAGCTATTGGAATGCAACTGATCTTCAGCGCAATATTCCTCAGTGTAATGCTGCTTGATACGGATCAGGATGAGTGAACAGATGAAAATAGCCTTTGTTTATGATGCTGTTTACCCATGGATTAAAGGCGGTGCTGAAAAGCGAATCTATGAGATAGGCAAACGGCTTGCTGAACAAGGGAATGAAGTTCACCTTTTTGGCATTAAGTGGTGGGAAGGGGAAGATAGTATTCAGTATGAAGGCATGACACTTCACGGAGTATGCAGTGAAAGGGAATTGTATGTTAATGGTAAACGCTCCATAAGTGAAGCACTTATTTTTTCCCTGAAACTTTTTTCACCCCTGAGACGTGAAAAATTCGATTTAATTGATGTCAGTGTTTTTCCCTATTTTTCCTGTTTTACTGTAAAACTCGTATCCCTGCTTAGCAAAACACCTGCCGTATTCACATGGCATGAGTTCTGGGGTGATTACTGGTATGAGTACATGGGGAAAAAAGGACTTTTTGGAAAACTGATTGAAAAACTCGTTTACCACATATCCCCATACAATATTGCAGTATCTGAAATGACTGAAAAATACATGTCATCCCTGGGTACTAAAGAGAATGGAACAGAGATCATCTATAATGGTATTGATATTGATTTTATTGAAAACATTACGCCTTTAGAAAAAAAATATGACATTCTGTTTGCAGGAAGACAGATCAGGGATAAGCATGCCGACATTCTCCTGAAAGCGGTTGCCGAATTAAAAAAAGATATTCCTGGAATTAAGGTATGTATTGTAGGAGATGGGCCTGAAAGGGAAAATCTTGAAAAATTAAACGAATCCCTTGGAAACCATAATGAAGTAACATTTACAGGTTTCCTTGAATACGACAGGGTTATCGCCACAATGAAGTCCTCAGATATTTTTGTCCTTCCATCCAGCAGGGAAGGATTTGGCATAGTAGTCATTGAAGCTTTTGCCTGTGGATGCCCGGTTATCACAGTAAATGCAGAGAGAAATGCTTCACGTTATCTTGTGGGAGAGAATTGTGGCATTGTCACTGAACTTGATGCAAATAAGATTGCAAAAGCTATTCTCAAAACCTTAATGATGAAAACATGCATAATGAAATGTCTGCAAAGTCACCATGGAATCCGGACAATATAGCTGGAACAGGATTGTTGAAAAATGTGTAAGGTATTATGACAAAATAATATAAGTTCGTTTAAATTAAAACGATTGTAAACAGAATTTTGTAGCGTTCACATTGTTTTTTTCGTTTTTGCATAAATGATTTATACTTGCAGTTAATAAGATTTAGGTAGGTAACACCGTTTACCGGAGTTGCTACTTGTTTTGTGGATTCTGATCAAGTAGTGTGTGGCGGGCAATAGATGAGCAACAGTATAACAAATACATACTAACATGCAAAATAAAGGTGGGTTTATGGGTAAAGCATCTGGAATCCTCAAGAAATCTAAAAATAAACCGGATGCCGGAAAGGAGTATTCAACTCCTGAAAATGATATGATTCCTTCAATTAACAGTGAAACTGCAAAAACAGAATTAGTAGATATTGTTGATATTGAACTAATACGATCATTGATGGAGGATTTTTTCCAGCTTACAAATATAGGCATTACTATCAGCGATCATAATGGCCACATACTTGTGGCAACCGGATGGCAGGATGTGTGCATTAATTTTCACCGAAAGCATCCTGTTGCATCAAACTATTGTATCGAAAGTGATATAGAAATGATTAAAGAGCCTGCAGAAGGAGTTTTTAAGTTTTACCACTGCAAAAACAAGATGTGGAACATATCCACTCCCATCATAGTTGATAATCTCCACCTTGGAAACCTGATGCTTGGACAATTTTTCTTTGATGATGAAGAAATACCGTATCAGGACTTCAGGCTTCAGGCACAGGAATTTGGTTTTGATGAAAAAGAATATCTTGAAGCCCTTGACAGGGTCCCCAGATGGAACAGGACAACTATCGACAAGGTTATGAAATTTTATTCAGACCTAACCCACCTGATATCTACTATAGGATACAGCAACCTGAAGCTTGCATGGTCCCTGAAAGAAAAAGAATTGTTGTATGAATCCCTGCGCGAAAGAGAAGAAGAATTAAAGACATACATAGAAGAAGCTCCTGATGGAATCTTTGTTGCTGATAAGAAAGGCAATTTCATTGAAGTCAACAAGACCTTGTGTTCAATGGCAGGGTACTCTAAAGAAGAGCTGCTGCAAACAGATGAACATCGATTGACAACACTAAAATTCAATGATAAAATAAAATGCATTATTCAAAATTTAGGGAAGAACAAATTAAGTCAAAAAGATGTTAACGTAGTTAACAGAAGCGGCAGGGAAAAAATATGGACTGTCAAAACCATTAGTCTTCCTGAAGACAGATTCGTCGGGTTTGTGCAAGATGTAACTGAACAGAAAAACACGGAGAAAGAAAAAGAATTAACAATTAAGCTTCTAAACCTTTTTAATACTGGAAATGATATTCCGAATACAATCCAATCTATAGTTGAGCTCCTGCAGAACTGGTCCGGATGTGATGCAGTGGGAATCAGAATGCAGGATGGTGATGACTTCCCTTATTATGTTACGCAGGGTTTCCCATCCAGTTTTGTAGTCATGGAAAATTCACTCTGTGCATTTGACGAAAACGGTGAACTGATAAAGGATGAAAATGGAAAGGTTGTCCTGGAATGCATGTGTGGGAATGTTATTGCAGGAAGATTCAATCCGGAAATGCCTTTTTTTACTGAGAAAGGAAGCTTCTGGACAAATTCTACAAGCAAATTGCTACAGAGTTTAAATTCAGAAGAAATTAAAAGTCTTCGTAATCGATGTAATACTGCAGGCTATGAATCTGTTGCACTTATACCTCTATGTTCAGAGAATGGGAATTGTGGACTCATTCAGTTAAATGACAGACGCATAGGAGCATTTACAATAGAGAAAATCGAACTGTTCGAAGGACTGGCCGACAGCGTAGCCCTTGCACTTATGCAGAAAAAGGTGAAAAAAGACCTGCAGATGAATGAAAACAGGCTTGAAAGCATATTCAAAGCAGCTCCCATAGGAATAGGAGTTGTTGCCAGCCGAATGCTCATAGAAGTAAACTCCATGATGTGCGCTATGACAGGCTACAGTAAGGAAGAACTAATTGGGGCCAGTGCAAGGATATTGTATCCTACCCGGGAAGAATATGAATTTGTAGGGAAAATAAAATACCACCTGATTGCAGAAAATGGAACGGGAACTGTGGAAACAAGGTGGCAAAAAAAAGATGGGAGTATAATAAACATATTACTCTCCTCAACACCCATAGATGTAAATGATCTTTCAGTTGGTGTCACGTTTACTGCACTTGATATTACTGAACGCAAATGTTCTGAAGAGAAAATACGTGAAAGTGAAGCCCTTTTAAATGAAATGGGAAGAATTGCCAGAATAGGTGGATGGGAAGTTGATCTTTGTTCAGGCAAATCAGCATGGACACCTGAAGCTGCAAATATCCATGAACTTACTACCGATGAAGCCACAGGAGTTGAGTTGGGATATGAGTTTTATCCGCCAGGATCAAGAGAGATAATAAAAGATGCATTTACTTCTGCTGTTGAAAAAGCAAAACCTTACGATCTTGAGCTGGAATTTGTGACTGCAAAAGGAAAACATAGATGGGTAAGGACAAGTGGTCGCCCTAAACTTGTGGACGGAAAAGTTGTAAAGTTAACAGGTACGTTGCAGGACATAACTGAAAGTAAGATTTCAGAAGAAACACTCCGAATTATAGCTGAGACACGAGTCTCTCCCGGAGATGATATTTTCCATGTCCTTGTACGTCAGATTGCAGTTTTCCAGGGAGCTAAATATGCAATACTTGCAGAAATCAACAATGAAGATAAAAAATCTGCACGGACGATTGCTGTGTGGAACAACGGAAAATTCGTTGATAATTTCACATATGAATTAAGAGGAACACCATGCCAGAAAGTTTCAGTTAAAGGTCCATGCTTTTATGCATCAGATGTTCAAAGGCTTTTCCCGGATGACATACTGCTAAAGGAAATGAAAGCAGATAGTTACTGGGGTGCTCCTTTGAAGAATAGCTCAGGCCAGACAATAGGAATGCTTGCAATTATAGATGATTCACCTATGGAACATTCACCTTACATACATTCAATGCTCAACAGTTTTGCCACACGTGCTGCTGCTGAAATGGAAAGAAGAAAAGCTGAAGAAGCTTTAGTATATTCAAAACTAGTGGCAGATGAAGCAAACCGTATTAAAAGCGAATTCATGAAGAATATGTCGCATGAACTCAGGACGCCACTTACAGCAGTAATAGGATTTTCAGACGTTCTGCTAAACCAGGAATCAGAGGGTCTTGATGAAATACAGAAAAATTACATAGACTACATTCATGAAAGTGGAAAGAATCTTCTTGGTTTAATTGACAGGATTCTTGATTTCTCGAAGTACGAAATTGAGGATATTGAAACTCTTAAACTCAAAGCCATTCATGTTTCTGATTTCATCAATGAAAACATAGTCTTAATGTCGAAAAAGCATCTGACAAAAGTATAAAACTTATCACTAAAAGAAAGGATTCAATTGACCTGTTCCATGCTGATGAAGATAAATTAATGCAGATTGTATACAATCTTCTTGACAATGCCCTGAAGTTTACAAATGAAGGTGGAACAGTAACCGTTGAAACTAAAAACCATAATCACATGTTTCAGGTTTCTGTGATTGATACGGGAATTGGAATTGAAAGTGATAAAATTGAAAGTATTTTCAGGCCTTTTGTACAGTTAGACGGTTCTGTAAATCGTAAATACAGCGGTACGGGAATGGGACTTGCACTGACAAAGAAGTTTGTAGAACTTCACGGAGGCAGCATCATTGTCAGCAGTGAACCTGGTAAAGGAAGCAATTTTACTTTGAAATACCAGTTGAACCCAGATAACCAGGTTTTCAAAACAAAACCCATTTAATGCCGTACAAATCACCTGTTAATGGATTATTTTCACCATGCTTACAACACTGTTATTAAGCAGACTGACAATATAGGTGTCCTTAATAAAAAGGATGGAATATTAATGGATGGAAAAAAACAGATCTATCTTGCAGGACCGCTTTTCTCCCGGGCAGAAAGGGATTTTAACATGATGCTAAGGGACAGGCTTGTAGAAATGGGATTTCTTGTATTCCTGCCTCAGGAAGATGGCAATGATACCGAATCAAGCCGCCTGGAAGACAGACAGAGAAATATATTTGAAAATGATGTTCAGGGAATAGATGAATCTGATATTGTGCTTGCAGTGCTGGATGGTGGCAGTGATGTGGATTCAGGAACAGCCTGGGAAATGGGATATGCATATGCAAAAGGAACACCAGTGCTGGGCTTGAAAACTGACTTCAGGACATTTGGTGATGAAGGTATTGTTAACCTTATGATGGAAATGTCAATTGAAGCACTTGAAAAGGATGTAGAAGGAATCCTCAAAGTGCTGGAAAATTATCTCTGAAAGCAGAAAAGAAAAAGAAAGCAGGGGATTTTTACTTTTCACAGGATGTTTTGTCGTTGAAATCTTTTTCAACGATTTCCCCATATGGCTCGGTTTCTGAAAATATCTGTCCTTCAAATGAGTATACTTCCACACCTTTGGTCCATGCATCGTGAGGAAGACCTGCCTTTAAGCACGTATGATTCAGGAACTCAATTTCATCAAAATCATTTTCAGGTGCAACCTGCGGCAGAAGCAAACCCTGCCTGTAACCACTTTTAACAATGAGCCCGTGTTTTCCAATTTTAATAGATGTAGGGAGCTTTTCAGGAGAAACATTCACATGTTCAGGTATTGTCAGGATTGTCACCTCTATGCTGATATCAGACATTTCATTATATCGAACAGGTGGGAATCTGGGGTCCTTTAAAGCAGCTGAGAGTGCGGAATCGGTAATGGCATGCCTGAGGGATGAGACGGTATACGGCTGGCCTATACAACCACGAAGATGGCCATCTTTTGTAAGTGTTACAAAGACCCCCCGTACCTCATTAAAGACAGCCGGAAGCTCTATTTCAGAACCATCCAGCATTTCCCTGGCCCTGAAGTATGTTTCTATAGCATCCCTTGCAAGTTCAACAACAGCCCTACCTTCACTAAGTGTAAGTGGTTTTGATTCCTCAGCCATGATAACTCTCCTGTAATTCTTTATAGGTTACTAGGATTTTATCTGTTAAGTCTGTATCGCGCAGCTGATGTCTTTAGTGCCTCAATTCCCGGCAGAACCTCACCTGCAAGATAGTCTATGCATGCTCCACCGCCAGTACTTAAGTGAGAGAAGTCACCTTCATAACCAAGATTCCTGATCTCTGCGGAAATGTGTCCGCCACCTGCAATTGAGTACTCGGAATCAACTGCTGCTTTTATAATTTCATGGGTACCAAGAGCAAATTCATCAATCTCTGAAAGACCTGCAGGACCATTAAGGACAACGGTCTTTGCGTTCTTTATCTCTTCAGAGAATTCAACAATTGTTTCAAGACCAATGTCATAGATTGGGAGATTTCCATCAGGAAGTTCACTTACGTGTGCTTCAACTCTTTTACCGCCATCGCTGAATGCAACATCAATTGGAAGACCTATTTTCCCGTTAAATTTCTCAAGAACCTGCTTTCCCCTTTCAATCTGGTCGGTGTCGCCCTGTGATTCTATGAAATCCATATTTACCTTACCGATATCAACACCTGATGCAGCAAGCATTACATTTCCAACAACACCGGTAACAAGTACCTTGTCAGCTCCTCCATTAATCAGGACATTTTCTGCAACCTTCCAGGGAATCGTCAACCTTTGCGCCACCAAGGACAAAATGCATGGCCTTTCACCACCTTTGATACCCCTGTCAAGGGACATTATTTCTTTTTCCATTACCCTGCCTGCACCGGTTGGGAGAGCTTCGGTAAAACCCATAATAGAAAGGTGGCTTCTGTGTGAAACCGCAAAAGCATCATTCAGGTAAATATCAATCAAAGGAGATAATTTGCGCACCATGTGAGTGGTTGCATGTTCTTTAGCAGATTTTTCTATGCTTTCCTCAGAATAAAACCTTACATTTTCAAGCAAAACAACATCGCCTTTCCTCATAGAAGCAATAGAAGAACGTGCATGTGTTCCAAATATATCATCCACATACGTTACATCTTTACCAAGATACTGGGACATGCGTTTGGAATGGGGCTCCATGGTAGTGAAGTCTTTTTTTCCTGCCCTGCTCTGGTGAGCAATAAGTACAACTTTTGCATCTTCAAGATCCTTAATTGTAGGTATATGGCTCTTTATCCTCATATCATCGAGAATATTTCCATCCGGATCCATAGGCGTGTTTAAATCCACCCTTTACAAGTATGGTTTTTCCGTCAATATCAAAATCATCAATAGTGAGATAGTCCCTGGTAGTCAAATTCCATCACCGCTTCTTTAACCTGAATGACCATTGATCTATAGTGAATACATATGAGTATTAATGACACATGTAATTTAATTTTTTGTCATTACGAACTAATCTTATTATACCTTTTCCGTGAACTACCACCCTATGAATAGGGTGGCTTCTTGTTTCATTCTCCTGACCACTGTCAGTAAGTCCATTAAGCTCTTTCCTAGTTCCTACGGTGCTAAATACCTATCATGTTTTGCTTGTCCAAAGCAAACTTTTTGATATTAATAGCGGCATTAATATCTCTATCATTATTGGTTTTACAATCAGGACATTGCCATTCTCTGTCTGCAAGTGTAATATCCTTATTGTAGTATCCACACACGTTACAGATTTTAGTTGATGGCTCAAATTGTCCGATCCGAAGTATTGTCTTTCCGTACCATTCTGCCTTATATTCCAACTTCGTTACAAAAGACCTCCATGATGCATCGGCTATGCTTTGCGCAAGACAATGATTTTTCAACATACCGCTAACATTCAATGTTTCCAATGCTACCGCTTGATTCTCACTTATGAGCTTAGAGGATACCTTGTGTTGAAAATCATTTCTTTGATTGCTTATTTTCTCGTGGATTTTTGAAACTGCAAGTCTGGCTTTTGCTTTGTTCTTTGAACCTTTTTGTTTCCTTGACAATCTTCTTTGAAGAACTGCAAGACGCTTCACTGATTTTTTGAGATACTTTGGGTTCGCAATTTTCTCACCATTGGAAAGAACAGCAAAATCTTTGATACCCACATCAATTCCAACAGTCACTTTTTCGTTAAAGATAGATTTAACAGGTGGTTCCTGCTCATCATCTACAAGGATACTGATATAGAATTTTCCTGTTGGTGTTCTGGATACTGTGGCGGTTTTTCCAGCGCCAGTGAATCCACGATGTAATTTTGCCTAGACCCATCCTATTTTAGGAAGTTTTACTTTATTTGCCTCAAAATCGACTTTATAGAATTGTGGAACTGAAAACGATTGTAATGGATTTTTCCTTGACTTGAAATGAGGAAATCCTTTCTTTTCTCTGAAAAATTTGGTAAATGCATTTTCAAGGTTAAGAGTCGCACCCTGCAATGACTGAGAGTTAATATCTTTCAACCATTTGTGTTCTTTTTTCAATTCGGTTATCTTAGTGTTCAATGCAAATCTTGATACTGATTTGCCATCCTGTTCCGTATGTCTTAATTTTCTGTTCTAAAGCCCAATTATAGACAAACCTACACGCACCGAAATGCTGATAGAACTGCTCTTGCTGTTCTTTTGTAGGGTACAGTCTATATCTATAGGCTTTTAACATACAAAAGTACATACTTAATTATCACATTATATAGTTAGTGTTAAGTTATGCAACACAACATGTTTTGGAGAATGGACGTAATTTATCCACCTTTTGATAACGGTGGTCTTCTTATTCTAATGTGATAAAAAGGCTTAAGCCAAAGACTAATATCATTTGGCTTCAATTCCACATTGGTGATCACATGAAGATACTCGGAATATCAGGAAGTCCAAAGCCCGGACAGAACAATGATACATTAATCAAAGAAGTACTGGAAATTGCAGAAAAAAGAGGTTTTGAAACTGATGCGATTTTCCTATCATCATCAAAAGTAGCACCATGCACAGCATGCGGAGTATGTGCAAAGGATGGGGAAAGGTGTGTAATTGACGATGACATGCAGCCAATATATGACAAACTAGTTGAAGCTGACGCAATTGTAGTTTCATCACCTGTTTACTTTGGAACCATGACTGCACAGCTTAAAGCCCTCTGCGACAGGAGTGTTGTTCACAGGAGACAGGGATTTAAGCTCAGCAACAAACTTGGTGCTGCCATGGCAATAGGCGGTTCAAGAAACGGCGGGCAGGAAAAGACGATCCAGACAATTCATGAATGGATGCACATCCACGGCATGATTGTAGTCGGTGACGGCGGACACTTTGGCGGTATACTCAAAAAACCTGCTGCTGAAGATGAAGAAGGTATGAAAAACCGCAGTTGACACCATCAACAAGGTCTGCGATGTCCTTGAAATGATGAAAAAATAAAAAACATTAATCCTCTCTTTTTTGGGCACATGCCCTATTCTTTTCTTTTATTCTTTAACCGCGACTCCATGTCATAACAAACCATTTAAACAAATTAAGACAATTAAATTACAGGGACTTTTCCCTCAACGTGGGTGTTATCATGGGAGAAAAATCAGAACAATACCATAAAGAGATTGAAGGCTTCAAACCACCGGAAGAATTTGCAAGGAATGCAAATGTTAATGATCCGGAAGTATATGTAAAAGCAGAAAACGACCCTGAAACTTTCTGGGAAGAGAATGCCCGGGAACTTCACTGGTACCAGGAGTGGGACAAAGTTCTTGGAATGGGAACCACCTCACTCTAAATGGTTTATCGGCGGGAAACTCAATGCATGTTATAACTGCCTTGATGCAAACATTGAGAAAAGAGGAGATAAGACCGCCCTTATATGGGAAGCCGAAAATGGGGAAATACGGAAGTACACCTACAAGCAGCTTCTTGAAGAGGTTTGCAGGCTTTCAAATGTCCTTAAAGATTCAGGTGTCAAAAAAGGCGACATTGTTACAATCTACCTTCCAATGATACCGGAAATCATTATTTCCATGCTTGCATGTGCCCGTATAGGAGCACCACACAGTGTTGTTTTTGCCGCATTCTCCGGAGAGTCGCTGGCTACCCGGATAGGTAATGCAAACAGCCGACTACTCATCACATGTGACGGTTACACACGCAGGGGAAAACCGTAGAACAAAAGAATAAGGTTGATGATGGTATTCGCTCCTGCGGCCTTGTGAGAAAAGATCATTGTCGTAAAGAATAGCGGTAACGAAATAACCATGCAAAAGAGGGATGTCTGGTGGCATGAAGCAATGAAGAATTCAGCCACTATATGCGAACCTGAAATCATGGACTCGGAAGACATGCTCTTTTTGATGTACACAAGCAGTACAACCGGTAAGCCAAAAGGAATAGTTCACACAACCGGCGGTTACATGGTTGCAACAAACACAACTACAAGGTTTGTTTTTGACCTGAAGGAAGACGATATCTACTGGTGCACGGCAGATTGCGGATGGATAACCGGACATTCTTATCTGGTATACGGTCCGCTGTCCAACGGAACAACCCTTGTAACCTATGAAGGTGCCCCGGATTACCCTGATAAAGACAGGTACTGGGACATTATTGAAAGACATAAAGTCACCATTCTTTACACCGCACCCACTGCAATCAGGACATTTATGAAATGGGGAATCTGGCCACAGATGCATGATATTTCCACCCTGAGACTGATTGGTTCGGTAGGGGAACCAATTAACCCAGGTGCATGGCTCTGGTATCATGAGCACATCGGACAGGGAAGATGTCCAATAGTAGACACCTGGTGGCAGACTGAGACAGGTATGATTATGATATCAGCACTGCCGGGAATTACAACAACAAAACCTGGAAGTGCCACAAGACCACTGCCGGGAATTAAGGCAGCTATTCTGGACGAAAAAGGAAATGAGGTCGCTCCCGGAGAAGACGGATACCTTGCAATCCTTAAACCCTGGCCCAGCATGGTGAGAACTGTGTTTGGAAATGAGGAGCGTTTCATCGAAACGTACTGGAGCAAATGGGACAATGATACCTATTTTGCCGGCGATGGTGCAAAGATGGATGAAGACGGGTATTTCTGGATCATTGGACGCGTGGATGATGTCATTAAAGTTTCAGGCCACAGAATAGGAAGTGCGGAATTTGAAAGCATAATGGTTTCACATCCTTCGATTGCAGAAGCAGGTGTTGTTGGTAAAGAGGATGAACTGAGAGGTGAGGTGATTTATTGCTATGTCACACTCAGGATCCGGCGAGCAGGAGAGTGAGGAACTTAAAGGAGAACTTAGAAAGTATGCCGAAAAGAACATCGGTCCTTTTGCACGTCCAAAACAGATAATATTCTCAGATGACCTTCCTAAAACAAGAAGCGGAAAGATCATGAGAAGGGTCCTTAAAGCTATTGCAAACCAGAAGGATCCGGGTGATGTCACCACACTACAGGATCCGGCAGTGGTCGAGATGCTAAAGGAGAAAACGAAAGAGCTGGAAAAAGAATAGGAGAGGAGATTTGAAATCTCCTTCTGATTTCAGGTTTATATTTTCAGTTATTTTCAGACTTTTACGTCAACACCAATGCTTTCGGCAATTGCCTGAATATCAAGATGGTTTTTGAGCAGTTCCACAACCCTGTCGAGCTTTACCTGCTGTTTTATATGGGCATGACCAATGAGATTCTCCATTCTCTCAATGGTGTTCATTGTATCCCCGCGCACAAGAATTACCGGGATGCCGGCTTCCTCAGCGCTTGCAAGGACAGCTCCGCTTGGGCGCATGTTACCGGTTAGAATCAGACACCTGACTCTTGATTCAATGGCAGCCATCTGGATATCAGCCCTATCACCACCTGTAATTACGGCACTGTGGGGTTCTCTCCTGAAGTACTTAATTGCAGAACCAACTTCCATTGCACCAACAAGGTAATGTTCAACAAGCTGATCCAGTTTATCAGGGGCAACAAGAACCTCAGCATGGAGATCCTCAACAATTTCGGAAATAAACACAGAGCGCAGGGTATCATCCTCATAAATGGTTCCAAATACCTTTATGCCTTTTTTCTCAAGGAAAGGAATCACAATTTCAGTTACCCTGTCTGCCATGCTTGCAGGAACCTCATTGAGGATCAGACCTGTGAACATTGCACCGTCACCGATTATCCTCATATCACACAATATCCTGTCTACTGCGGAAATTGAGTCGAAACGTGTCACCAGAAGCATTTTTATTCCCAGTTTTGATGCAATCTCCGGGTCTGAAAGTCCGTACATTGAGCCTCCGCCAATCCCTCCTGAACCCTCAACAAAGACAACATCCTTATCTTTTGAAATCTCAGAATATGCATCCACAAGCCTTTCATCAAGGTCTTTTTCCACGCCCTTGAGAGCATCATCTATGAGACTGTCAGTAAGGTGAATAGGAGTTATGTATTTTGCAGGATCCTCAATTCCAAGCAATTTCTTGATACCTTCGGAATCCTCATCTGTCAGGGAACCATGCACATCAATCAAAAGGTTACCCACAGGTTTCATATAACCGACATTCAAACCGCTTTCCTGGAAAATTTTTCCAAGACCCATACATATTGAGCTCTTACCAGAGAACTCTTCTGATGAACTGATCAATATTGACTTCATACTATCCTCTCCTTAAACCTTAACTATCCAGGGTGAACCTGATATCCATGGCAACGCAACCCTGCCCTTCGGGCATAACCATTAAAGGATTAATCTCAAACTCCAGTATTTCCGGAAAATCCGTGACAAGCTGTGATACCTTCAGTAAAGTATCAACTATAGAATCTATATCCGATGAAACTTCTCCCCTTACACCTGCTATTAATGGGTATGTCTTAATGGATGAAACCATATGTTTTGCCTCTGCCATAGTTACAGGTGCAACTGCAAATGAAACATCCTTCAAAAATTCAACATATGTACCACCAAGACCAAACATTAAAAGTGGACCAAACTGGGGGTCCCTGTCCATACCTATGATTACTTCTTTTCCTCCGCCTATCATCTGCTGGAGTTGTACTCCTGTGATTTTTGCATCCGGCATATAATGCCTTACATCGGACATCATTGAATTGTAAGCACGTTCCACATCATCAGCATGCTTTAGATTCAGGCGAATACCACCCACATCTGTCTTATGTGAAATATCAGGAGACAGTATTTTCATTACAATGGGATATCCCATTTCTTCTGCTGCCCTTATTGCCTCAGGAAGTGTTTTTGCAATTCTGGAATCCACAACCGGGATATCATATGCCTTCAGTATATCCAGTGATTCAAGACCATGTGTTCTTCTTTTCTTTGCTGAGGCGCTGCTTATGAAAGATCGTGCAGATTCAAAATCACGATCCGGCTTTTCAGGTACTCCTCTGTTATGTTTTTTAATTGTTGAATAATTGCAAAGAGCATTCATACTTGCAACTGCCCTTTCTGCAGATGAGTAGTTGGGAATGCCATAACCATTTAGAATATCCTCACCTTCAGCAATCCGGCTACCGCCTGCAAAATTACACAAAATTGGCTTTGATGATGCCTTAATCTTTTTGGCAACTGCTTCAGCAATACCGGCAACATCAGTCATCGACTGCGGGGAAACAAGGACAATTATTCCGTTTACGTTTATGTCTTCAAGCACAACATCCAGTGCATGCTCATACAGGTCTGAACCTGCATCACCAAGGACATCCACAGGATCATAAAAGTTAGCTGCAGGTGGAAGTTTCTCCCTGAGTCTCTCAACAGTGTTTTCTTCAAATGACGCTATTGAAAGGCCGGCATTATAACATGCATCAGCAGTAAGGATTCCAAGACCACCTGCATTGGTAACTATTGCAATGTTTCTTCCTTCAGGCAGAGGGCAGACTGAAAAAGCACGACAGTAATCCAGCATTTCCTCAAGGGAATCAGCCCTTATGACTCCACCCTGTTTGAAGGCTGCATTGTAGGCTGCATCGGAACCTGCAAGGGTACCGGTATGAGAGGAAACTGCCCTGGAACCAACAGAAGTCCTGCCTGATTTAACTATAATTATTGGTTTTTTACGGGACACACGCTGTGCTATGTTTATGAATTCAGGTCCATCCTTAACCCCTTCAAGATATGCCGCAATTACCGCTGTGGTATCATCTTCCTCAAACATTTTGAGAAAATCATTCTCTGCAAGAACTGCCTTGTTTCCAAGACTTATGAATTTTGAAAAGCCAACCCCTATCCTTTCAGCCCAGTCAAGGGTTACGGTACATATTGCACCTGACTGTGACATCATTGCAATATTTCCTTCATAAGCCATATTGGCTGCAAATGAGGCATTCAGGCCGGAAGCTGTGTCAATGATTCCCAGACAGTTAGGACCTATCATGTTTATCCCGTATTGCTCACACAGGGATATGCACTCACGTTCAAGGCGTGCACCCTCGACACCGGCTTCCTTAAAGCCTGCAGAAATAACTATCACATTGCCAACGCCTGCCTGTCCGCATTCATCAACAGATTGCGGAACAAATTTTGCAGGAACTACAATTATTGCAAGATCCGGTTTTAAATCATCCGGAATATCCAGAATTCCCGGATAGCACTTAAGCCCGAGTATTTCCTCACTTTTAGGATTGATAGGTATGATCTTGAGCTCTTTGTTCTGTATAAGATTCTCAAGAACAGCCCTTCCTACTTTCCCTTCTGTCCTGGATGCACCAATAACGGCTACAGAATTCGGATTAAACATTTTATCCAGCATGGTTTCTCCCTGTAAAATTCCCTTTTTATTAATACTGTCCGATAATAGATAAAATTAAGGGATAAAGTTAGGGAGTTAGAAAATAGAAATAAGAAAAGAAAAACGGGAAATGTCGCAGGCAATGCCTGCAACATTTGCGTATCTTAATTTTGAATTTCAGATACTACTTACAGCCTCAGGGCCCAGTAAATAATACCTATACCGGCAACCAGCAACAAGATAACAAACACAAATGCTGATTTTCCACTCTGTGAAGCTTCACCAAGTTCCATTTCCAATGAATCTGCTGTTGAAGCAAGACCATCCTCGGTTTGCGGAATGGTTACAATGTTGGGTGCTGCTTCAGGAATAAGCTCAGCAGGATCTACACTTGAAATTGCGAAGAAACCAAAGTCAGGAATTTCTGTGCTGTAGTACATGTATGTTTCATCTTCACTGGAAAAGTCAGTTTCAAGCAATTCCCATTCACCACTTGTATAGAAACACAGTGTCATGAGTGATGTGTTGATATTATTCTCTTCCACCCAGCTTTTCTCAATTTTGAAATTGACTTCCCTGTCATTTATTGCATTTTCAATAAGGCCTGTGTCAAGCAGTATGTTTGTATTCCTGTAAACATCTCCCGGTGCATCAGAATCTACCTGAGAGGAAGTATCCTGCAGGATCTCAACAATTATCTTGGACTGGCCTCCATTTAGATCGGAAACGAAGCTTGCTGAAGTAATGCAATTGCCTGGCTTGTTGAATGAGAATATAGAGTCAACATCCCTGAGAATTGTTGTTTTCAGGGCATAATCCCTGAGCAAGACATTCTCATATTCCTCTCCACTGCTTACTCCGCCACCGCCTCCACTGCTCTCATCATCACTGCTGCCGGAGCTTGAGCCGGAACCACCGGATGAGCCTCCGGAACTTGAGCTTGATGGCTCTTCAACGGTGATAGTTACGTTTTCAGTGTCGGTGCTTGATCCGTCAGTTACTGAAAACATAGTGTAATATGTTCCTGCGTCGCCCTCTTCAGGTGTCCATGTAAACACACCTGTGGTAGCATTGAATGCAGAGCCGTTCGGAGCATCATCAACTGAAAAAATCAGGTCATCGCCATCCGGATCTGTTGCCGAGAGAGTTATTCTTAATTTCTCTTCCTCATCAACTTCCTGTGAACCTATTGAAGAAAGCACAGGTGGCCTGTTGTAATCCCCAACTGTTATTGTGATTGTTTCAACATCCCTGAGACCATTGGCTGTGGCTGAGAATTCAACGTCATAATTACCAGAATCATTGTATCCCGGAGTCCAGCTAAAAACACCTGTTGAAGGTGTGAAGGTTGAACCTTCCGGAAGGTTACTGGCTGAATAAGTTATTAAATCTCCATCCGGATCAGTAGCAGATATATTGAATGTCAGAAGTGTATTTTCATCTACTTCCTTGTTACCAATTGAATCAAGCACAGGTGCACGGTCAACATGAGTTACTGTTATTGTAATAGTTTCTGAATCTGAAAGACCGTTAGCTGTGGCAGTAAAAGTCACGCTATAGCTGTCTGCTGTATCATAAGCAGGAGTCCACCTGAAAGCACCACTGGAAGAGTCCAGAGTTGCACCACCTGGAAGACCACTGGCAGAATAAGTGATAGTGTCATCATTATCATCGGTTGCGGAAACTGTGAAACTAAGTGTAGCACCTTCACCTACAGATTTATCACCAATGGTGTCTAGAACAGGAGCCACGTCCTCCTCAATAACAGTTATCTTAATTGTTTCTGAATCAGATAGACCATTAGCAGTGGCAGTAAAAGTCACACTGTAACTACCTCCATCATCATCGGAAGTTCTCCAGCTAAAATCACCACTGTTTGAACCAAGGGTTGCACCATCAGGTAATCCTGTAGCTGTATATGTTATTTTGTCGTCATCCTCATCTGTTGCAGAAACAGTGAAACTGAGACGGTCACCAGCGTCTACTTCCTTGTTGCCAATTGAATTTAGCACAGGTGCATGGTCTGCGCTTTCAACGTAAATGTTCATTCCCTGTGTTGCAGTAGAACCATAACCATCTGCTACACTGAAGGCTACATAATAATCTGTTGCAGCTGTCGGTGTAAAAGAACCTGTACCTTCAGCTGAATCAAAGTCAGTAAACAAATCATCACGACTGCAACTGAATGTAGGAACATCATTGTCTGCATCTGTGGAATCTGCGTCCACAGTTACTGTATCACCAAGAGTTATTGTTACAGATTCTACTACGTTAGTTATATACACAGCATTATTTTCCAGCGTTGCTGAACTTGTTACTGTTGCACTTTCACCAGTAGTTGCATTATAAGCATAGACCTGCAACGTTGATGTTGCATGCGGCTCTAATGCACTATCTGTATAACTCGTTTCTGAATATTCTGTCCACTCCCCACCATTAACGCTAATAAAATAATTATCAATTGCATCTCCACCAGTACCTGCCTGCCAGTTGTGCTGAACCCAGAAATTACCGGAATCAGTACCTGTGACAACAGGTGTTGCTGGTGCTGCTGCAGCAACGGAAACTGCTATTATCTGTAAACATGCTACAAAAGCCATAGCTAGTAGCAGCTTAGATAAAATTGGAATTTTGTTAGCGTTTTTTGTACAATTCACATCTCCAGATAAAACTGGAAATCTGCGATTCATTAACCTCAAGATAAAACTCCTCCGTAATAGTCATATCCTAAGCTTTTAAACTGATAAAGCTAACTGAAAATATGGAACGCAATATATTTAACGTGTTAAAATTGTGCAAGTTAATATAAATGAAATCATATGCAACAGACTACGTTTAACTATAACCTACCGTATATAAAAAACCTCTTTTTATACACTCGGTATTAATAAAAGTACACACATTATTAGTTTTTAGATTCAAATAAAAAAGTTGCGGCACATTACGTCATTCAAGACGCAAAGCCCAGTACATAATACCCACGCCTGCCACCAATAATACAATTACAAAAACAAATGGGGAATTGTTTTTCTCCTGATCTTCCGATGAAAGTTCCCCGGAGACTGAATCTTCAGTTGACATGAGCATAGCTTCCTCTGACTCCAGAGGAATACTGACTTCACTCCTTGCTGCCGCATCTATAACAGAGCTTGGATCAAAACTTGTAATTGCAAAGCTGGATAACTCAGGTGCAGTTGAAACAAAGTAATAAAAATCATTATCCTCACCTGTCATTTCTGTGGACAGAAGATCCCATTCACCATCAAGAAAAGCTGCAGAGAACAATTGTACTTAGATTCATGTCATTGCTGTTAACCCAGCTTTTCTCAACCTTAAAGTCAATAGTTGCATCACCAAGTGACGAAGATGGAAGGCTTGAATCTGCATAGATATTCAGGTTCCTGTACACATCACCAGGAGCATCAGAGGCAACTAATGTTGAAGTATCCTTTAGTATTTCAACTACTGTCTTTACCTGTCCTGCATTAAACTCGGAATTGAAAGTAACAGAAACAACATCGTTTTCCTCCTTAAATTCAAAACCGTTTCAACGCCTCTGAGAACTGATTTCAGGACATAGTCTGCCATTTCAATATTCTCATACTTTTCCGCACTTCCAACAGAACCTCCACCACCACTGCTTTCCGAACTGGAACTGGAACTTGAGCCGGAACCAGATGATGAACCGGATCCTGATTCATCAGAAGAAGATGCTTCTTCCAGTACCTCAATACCGATTGTTTCGTAGTCTTCATCAATACCATCACTTACATAAAAGCCAACAGAATAATACCCAATATCCTCTTCTGAAGGTGACCAGCTAAAATGAGCTGTGCTTCCATTGAAACTGGCTCCTGCAGGAAGATCCAGTGCCTGATATGTATGAACATCACTATTATCAAGATCTGTCACTGATAGATCAAATTTCAGATCTTCTCCAGCCACTACTTCCTGCAAATCCATAGAATTTAAGTGTGGGGGCATGTTTGCATTTATTACAGTAACAGTTGCAGTGGTACTGTCAGTTGATGTACCATCAGATACTGTAAATGAAATGTCATAAACTCCTGCATCAGAGTAATCGGGACTCAATACAAATGAACTTCCGATAACAGAACCAATGCTGTTGTCAGATGAAAATACAAGATCATCATTATCCGGATCAGACGCAGTCAAATCAATACCGATTACCTCATTTTCACTTACGGTCCTGTCACTTACAGAATTTATAACAGGAACCCTGTTTAGTTCGGAAACATAAATTTCCACAACTTCATAAGTTGTGTACCTGTACCTGCTGTTGTCTGAAACGCCAAACTCAAGTTTGTATTCCCCTGCCTGTTCATAAGTAGGAGTCCAGCTAAAACGAACAGTTTCCCCGCTGATAGAAAGACTTGCCCCTGCAGGAAGGTTATCAGGATATGAGAAACTAAACCTGTGGTCTTCCAGATCGGTTGCTGTCATTGAAAATGAAATATGGGAAGTCTCACCGGCATGTATAGGTTCAACTGTACTCAACGAAGGAGGAGTATTAGGGTTATCAACTACTATCTGTACACTTTTCGTATCTGTGGAATAACCATCTGTTACACTGAACTCCTGGTAAAAGACGCCGCCGGAATTTGTGTCATCCCAGTAGAACAAACCAGTATCTGAATCAAGAGTTGCACCAGATGGCATTTCTGTAACTGCGGAATACCTCAGATAATCCCCATCTGCATCAAAAGCTTCAAGCTGAATGCTTACAGGCTCATTTCTGTCAACTGAAACATCGTCAATTGAATACAGTGTAGGCTCCCTGTTTATATTGGAAACTGTTATCGTAACTTCCTGGCTTACTGTAGAATGACTATCGTTTGCACTG
>JAWKHE010000024.1:0-32992 GCA_041395005.1 Methanolobus sp.
GAAGGCTGTACATAGGACTGCTGAGATATTTACAGGCGTTCTGAAAAGCTACAGTTGATCTGTAATCAGTTTCGTTCATACTGGATAACCACATAGGAGTTGCATATATTGCCCCTCTTCCGTTGCCAATTAACATGGTTTTCGTGTAAATCTCATTTCCTCCAAGTGCTAAGCTAACACAGTCATCAACAATGTTCTTTTCATCATCTCTCAGAAAATAAACAGAGCAGTCAAGCTTCTGCAGATCGGCCTGGACTTTATCAGAACTATAACCGCATTTTCCATAGAAAAGAAGGATACCATCTGAGATTTTAGACATTTCTTTTGCATTCAAATATACTTCTGATTGCAAATTGTCAATATCAGAATGCAAATCTTTTCTAAGAAGATTAACAACAACCGTTAATTCTCGTTCTTTCTTCCGATTAAAGGAATCACACATTTGCTTTAAAACCGGAATATTCGAAAACATCCTCATGAAACTATCAGGTGAACTTCTATTGCCTTCTGAAACGATAGAATATAACCTGTCAGAAGAAAACGTAAATGGCCTGAGATTCTCAGATTTCAGCTTTTGTACAAATCTGAAACTGTTCCTGTTCTCTACTACAAACAAATGCCTGATTTCAGAGTCTTTTGAGAGAACATGAAGCAATTCGTCCTCTAGCATTTCACAGGCGACTATACTTAAAAGAGGCATGATCACTTGCATATGGTTTTGTTCTTTATTTCATCCTTCATTGCAGAATAGCATTTCTCGAATACTTCCTGATTACCGCTGACTTCAAAGGTGCTGTATCCAAACACATTGGCATAATCCTCGATCTTTGCATCAATATCTTTTACATATGTAAGACCCGTATTTACCTTTGCAACTCTTGAATATCCTGCCATATCATTGACCATTTTTGCCATCTTGAGAGCTTTTTCAGGATCGGGATTATACTTATCGATGTTCAAAAGTTCCCTCCATGAACTGGCATACATGGGTGTGAAGAAAAAAGCAGGTTCCTTACTGTGGGCTTTAAGCAGCTTCAGGTAATTAGCTCCACCACCGACAGTAGCTCCGATACAGTCATCCACAATTCTTTCATCATCCCGCAGTATTCGAACGATACAACCTTCTTTTTCAAGGCAGAAATCCTCTTCCACCTTGCCAAGAACATTACCACAAAGGCCGTAGAAAAGGAGTATTCCATCGGAGAAAGGAATCATTTCTTCAATAGTCTGATAGACCTCAGATTTCAGTATTTTTGGCACTGCATGAAGTCCAAGTTCCAGAATATTAACTATTACAATTGACTCAGTTGTATTCATATCCCCTAGGAAATCAGGTATATTTTCAAAAGGTATGACCTCATGGAGTTACTTGCTGTTCATTCAGCTTTTCCGTAAATTCAAAAATATTTTCGTTTTCTACTATTACGATCTTATCTATATCAGTATCATTGGTAAAAAGCCACACAATTTCATCCTGCATAATCTTACGCGAGATAATACTCATAACGGACATTACACCGATACTCATATCTGTTTTGATGTGTTTTTAGTTATTCAATTTCTTTAGAGCAAAAACAATGTAACCAACATAATGTGCCTACCTATATGTAGATAGGTAGTAGTTAGATAAAAAAATCAATCCCTCCAACCAAGACCGGATTTTATTGAGGAAATTGATCTAACAAGTGTTTTCTACATTTAATGCTGGATAGCAGTCTGGCCCCATCAATGTTACAAATACATCTTCAAGGCATGTTTCAACTGAATCTGAAAAATCAAATTCCCCCTGTTCCAGTCCAGTTCTCAGAACGTTGATGAGCCTGCGTATATCATCAGTAGCAATATCTCCTGCTTTTTAACTTTCGCAGGGAGTTCTTCAAAATCTATAATCACGGATCCGGGAGGACAGATACATTTTTCCTTCCTCAAACTCCTGCAATGCATAATCAAAATAATATTGAAGCTGCTCACGAGCGAACTTTTGGATTCAACCATTTGCGCAATAGCTAGTGATAAGTTCTTTCTTCTCTCTTCAAGTAAGGCAGCAACAAGATCTTCTTTTTTAGGATAATAATGATGTATTGAAGCATTTTTTATGCCAAGCTTCTGGGAAATATCCTTGTAGCTGAATCCATTATAGCCCCTGCATTGCAAAGTGTCACCGTAATGGGGTATGTTGATTAGTAGAGTTAAGATCGGTCATATTAATCCACATTTATCCTATTCTTCCAATAAGTGAATGATACTCATCTATAAATAACTACCTACATATAGGTAGGCAGAAGTTAGATTGGTTTACAAACACAGTATTCACACAGGGATAGCTCTTCTAACACATGCTTACTCTTTGCAGGACGTATCGCTTCACTGTTTTCAAAGATCATCTGATTTTCATTTACATACATTCCCGATGGGTGGAGAGGTTCTTTAGCTATGAAAGTCAGATATGTGGAAATAATACGAGTATATTCCTTCAGATCCTTTTTTGACCGGGAGCATACTTATCCATATATGTATTAATCCTGAAAGTAAAATATTCAAGCTTCTCAACGTCAATTTCCTCAGATATTTTCAGACAATCCCTTTCTTTTTAGCTCAAACTTCTTGAGATTATATCTTGAAAGACACTGGATATTGTACTGGAGAGTTCCACGGGGACTCTGAATATCTCCTGTTTCTTTTTCATTAATACTTGCTAAATACCCAGAAGATAGATTGGAAGCTTCTTTTTGTAATAAAAATAATAGTTCACATGAATTCATATGAAATTTCCTCCTGATAATACATATGAAATATCTTTCAAGCTATAGGTTCTTTTAGTTTGTTCTTTAATTTTTCCTTTATTGCCTGTCTGTTGTGTATGTCTCTTCTTGTCTCCTGTCTTTCCCTACATTGTCACCTGAATTTCCATATGAAACGACAAAAGAGACACCAAAATCACCTATCTGCAACAAGTTTCTCCCACTTATCCAAACGTTCTTTATTATGAGCATTAAGCGTAAAAGGCTTATCATTCTCAGCATTTTTTTTATGTAGTGCAAAGTACCTTTTGAGAATCCCATCTTTTTTCCAGTCTGAGTAAGGTATACTGAGTATCTTTGCCTGACTTCGTCTGAATCATGCCTCTCAATAACATAAACAGGCTTACTGAAATCAAGCGTCTTCCTCTTACAAACAAGATACTGCTCAAGCTCCCTAGTCTTCAGCAATGAGGCATAACTCCACATTACAGACTGCTTTTTGTAAGGTACTTTCTTGTTCATCCAGTTATTGAACTCTTCAGTTACTTTCTTAGCTCCTGAAGGTCTAAGCCTGAGAGAATAGCTCTTAGTCCTGATCAAGTCTTTGCTAAACATTCCACCCGACTTAATCAAGCTGATAACTGAGAGATCGACGAGGAATCTAAAAGGCTTTGCAGGTCATAGGCAAGACAGTTCTTGCCTGGGTTCATCTCATGCAAAAAATCGACATGAGCATCAAGACCAACCGTATTAATAGCTCTTAGACATTCAGCTTCAACCAAAGTCTATAGATACACCTGCAAAACATACACAATAACGGTGACAAAATGTTCTGCTACCAGTGTGAAGAAACAATGAATGGGGAAGGCTGCACAAAGAATGGCATGTGTGGTAAGAAAGGGGAGGTTGCAGACCTTCAGGACGATCTTATCTATTTGCTTAAAAGCATTGCATTCTACAACCAGAAAGCAAGAAAGGCAAAGATATCTGAAAATAGCACTGATGATTTTATGCTTGATGCACTGTTCTCAACCATAACAAATACCGACTTCAGGGCGACCGGAATACAGGAGCGTATTGACCGGGGTTCAGGCTTCAGAAGAGATCAGGCAAGAAACTTCTGGACAGCAATTCACTGGATGAGAACGATCTACCCGAAATCATAACTTTAACCCCGGAAAACCTCAGGGACAGGAATACAGGCATACTTGCAACAGAGGATGAAGACATCCGGTCATTAAGGGAACTGTTGATCTTTGTATCGAGAATGGCAGCATATGCACACCATGCCATGATGCTTGGAAACACCAATAAAAAAGTAAATTCATTTATAGAAGAAGGACTGGTGGCAACTGGGTGACAGCCTTACTGATAAAGATCTCATTTCACTTGTCCTCAAATGTGGGGAAAAGGGTTTTGATGTAATGGCAGACCTTGACAGGGTAAATACCGCTGAATTCAAAATCCTGAACCAACACAGGTCAACATCGGAACAAGGGACAATCCCGGAATTCTGGTTAGTGGTCATGACCTGAAGACCTGAAACAACTGATGGACCAGACAAAAGGAACAGGTGTGGATGTATACACTCATGGTGAGATGCTGCCTGCAAACTCATATCTGAATTTAAATATGAACATCTTGTAGGTAATTACGGTGGCTCATGGTGGCACCAGAAGCAGGAATTCGATAGTTTCAACGGACCAATATTGCTGACAAGCAACTGCATTATTCCTCCACGGGGAAGCTACATAAACAGATTATACACAACTGGCTCCGTTGGTTATGACGGTGCCACACGTATCGTAATAAAGACGGCCAGAAAGATTTCTCTACTCTTATCGAGCAGGCAAAGACCTGCAAACCTCGAAAATACAACTGGAAGAAGGCAGCATCATGGGAGGTTTTGCTTACAACTCCGTACTGTCCAATGCAGACAAGATTGTTGATGCCGTCAAAACAGGAAAGATAAAGAAGTTCATTGCTTAATGGCAGGCTGCGACGGACGTCACAAAGACAGGCAGTACTACACGGATTTCGCAGAGGCATTGCCCAGAGATACTGTCATTCTTACCGCCGGATGTGCAAAATATCGCTACAATAAACTTAACCTTGGGGACATTGATGGAATTCAAGGATACTTGATGCTGGACAGTGTAATGATTCTTTTTCACTGATCGTTATTGCACAGGCATATGGCAAGATTGGGATTTTACAGATGTTAACGAAGCACCGATCTCATACAATATCGCATGGTACGAACAAAAAGCAGTCCTTGTTTTGCTCACCCTTCTGAGACTTGAGATACAGAACATTACACTTGGCCCGAGACTTCCGGCCTTTGTATCACCGAATGTCCTCAAAGTACTGGTGGAGAAGTTCAATATAACACCAAACACTACCCTGGAAGATGACATGGAGAGACTCCTGAAATAAGCCTTAATTAATAACTAAACAGAAACTTTGAGCAAGGTCCACATTAATATTGTATCTTAGCAGGACAACAATAAAAGGCGTTAAAATTGCAGGTCTGCTTTATGAAAGGGAGTTGTTACCAGTCACCAATACATGACTGGCATTCTGAAGCAGACCTTTCTTCAAGTACCTGTATGTTTTTCAATACCTGATTCTCAGAGAAATCCCTGTCATTTACAAGATAACCGAATAATGAATCTGACTTTGGTTTGTTCCATTTGAAACTGTAATCTTCAGTTACCGGAGGATTCAGGAAGAAATTCCCTTATTTCTTCGACCGGAGCGCATGCACGGATATCTGTCCTCTTCTCTGATTATTGTATCGATATCACCGTGTTTTTTAATGAGTTTCAGGGCTGTCTTCGCACCCACACGATGCATTCCCTCATTGAAGTCCGTACCGATACAGATTGCAACATCAATTAGCTGTTCACGGCTTAGCTCCAGTTCTTCCAGGCAGGATGAAAGTGAGATGTGCTCCGGGTTTTTTGCAACGTACTTCTTCTGTCCCGGGACTTTTCTCTTGCCTGTACTTCCGAGGTTACGTACGACATTCTCGGCTCCGAAAAGGAATACATCATAATCCTGTGAACCCACAAAGTCCGCATCACCCCGTGAAACCATGTAAGATGCCTGTGCCTCTGCCTCGGATTCTGCCTGCATCCAGGGGATGCCCATGAGTTCAAGCAGTCTTTTTGACTCATCAAGTATCTGCGGAGTTATCCGTGAGGTTGCTTGGGCGTATTTTTTCATATCCTCAAGATTGCCTTCATCCTTTGCAATCTCATAATTGAGGACTGCATTTTCCTTGCATTCCTTGCGCTTTTCAAGGGTATCCTTTTTCATCTCCGGTGGCTTGCCGTCAAAGATGAAAACAGGTTTGATGTTTGCTTCCCTGAGCCTGCTTGTCCTTGAAAAAAGTCCAGTGAGATGGGATACGGGATTACCGGAAGAATCCGTGAGCATTGAACCATCACGCTGGCGAATGGCACTGAGGAACTGGTAGATTGTGTTGTATGCGTCTATTGCTATTACTTTACCTGAGAGTTCCTCGTAAGTTATCGGGTTTTTTGTTAGTAGTGTGCCTATTTGTGTGCCCATGGTATGCTCCTGTGTTGTTTCTGAATAAACGGGATTTGTTTTACAGTTCTGTTGCCTCTCTGCTTATAGTATTATTGTACAAATACATTTTCAGCTCACAATCTCCCATAAATAATAATACTGTTCAGACACAATGATACTAACATCTAAAGAAAATCATAATAGGAGTGGGTAGAATATGGCAGGCAGTAAATTCATTCGTTGGTTTGAGGAAATTACAATAGATGACATACCATCAGTAGGAGGAAAGAACGCTTCCCTCGGGGAGATGTACAGGGAACTGACAGATAAGGAGATCAAGATCCCGAATGGATTTGCCATTACTGCGGATGCGTACTGGCATGTGTTAAAGTTAGCAGGTGTGCTTGAGGAACTTAAAAAGACACTTGAAGGGCTTGATATAGAAGATGTCACAGACCTTGCTAAAAGAGGAAAGAAAGCAAGGAACCTTGTGCTTGATGCCGGAATTCCTGATGACCTGTGGGATGAGATAAAGACAGCCTATGATAAACTCTGTGAGCAGTACGGTGAGGATACCGATGTTGCAGTCCGCAGTTCTGCAACCGCCGAAGACCTGCCGAATGCATCCTTTGCAGGACAGCAGGAAACCTACCTGAACGTACACGGCTATCACTCACTCAAGGATGCCTGTAACAGGTGTTTGCATCGCTTTTTACCGACAGGGCGATCTCATACAGGGTGAATAACGGTTTTGACAACTTTAAGGTCGGGCTTTCCATTGGTGTTATGAAAATGGTTCGTTCTGACCTTGCGTCAAGCGGTGTTATCTTCACCATTGATACTGAGTCCGGTTTTGAGAATGTAGTTTTCATTACAGGGGCCTACGGGCTAGGAGAAAATGTAGTGCAGGGACTTGTCAACCTGGATGAGTTCTATGTATTCAAGCCAACACTGAAAGAGGGTTTCAGACCTATTATCAAAAAGAAGAAAGGCAGCAAGGAGATTAAGATGATCTACGGCCGCGGGGATTCCAGGGTGCTCACCCGTAATGTGGATGTGCCGGAGGCTGACCGGAAGAAGTACTGTATCACGGATAATGAGGTTCTGCAACTGGCTAAATTCGCGCTGACAATTGAGGAACACTACTCCCGGAAAGAGGCCATCATGTGCCCATGGATGTTGAATGGGCTAAGGATGGGGAAAGCGGGGAACTGTTCATAGTCCAGGCAAGACCTGAGACAGTACAGTCCCAGAAGAGAAAGGATGTGCTGGAGACCTATTATCTGGATAAGAGCGCTGATGTCCTTGTTACCGGAAGGAGTGTTGGTTCCAAAATAGCTGCGGGAAAGGTGCATGTGATCGCAGATGTTTCACGGCTTAATGAATTTAAGACCGGGGAGATACTGGTGGCAGACACCACAACCCCTGACTGGGAACCTGTTATGAAACAGGCGGCTGCTATCATTACAAATAAGGGAGGCAGGACATGCCATGCCGCTATTGTGAGCCGTGAGCTTGGCATCCCGGCGGTTGTGGGAGCAGAGAATGCAACGGAAAAACTGAGAGATGGCATGGATGTTACTGTGAGCTGTGCCGAGGGGGATGCAGGCAGGGTGTATGATGGCATTCTTCCGTTCCATATTGAAACTGTTGACCTCAAGGGTCTGGAGAAGACAAAGACCGAGATCATGATGAACCTCGGAAATCCAGAGGAGGCTTTTGCCATGTCTATGATACCCAATGACGGCATCGGACTGGCAAGACTTGAGTTCATCATTACAAGCTACATCAAGGTGCATCCTATGGCACTTATTCATCCTGAGAAGGTTGATGATGAGGAAGTTCTTGAGGAGATCGAGAAACTTACCGGCAGGTATGAGAATAAGGCTGATTATTTCGTGGGAAAACTTTCACAGGGTGTTGCACCATTGCAGCGGCATTCCACCCGAAGCCTGTGGTTGTACGTATGAGCGACTTCAAGTCCAATGAATACGAAAGTCTGATTGGAGGAGAATATTTCGAGTTCGAGGAAAACAATCCCATGCTGGGATTCAGGGGTGCTTCACGCTATTACGATGAACGCTACCGTGAGGGCTTTGCTCTTGAGTGTAAAGCCATGAAAAAAGTGAGAGATGAGATGGGACTGACCAACCTCATACTTATGATCCCGTTCTGCCGTAGAATCGAGGAAGCCGAAAAGGTGCTTGAGGAGATGAAAAAGAACGGTCTTGTCAGGGGAGAGAATGGTCTTCAGGTCTACATGATGACCGAGATACCAAGCAATGTCCTGCTGATAGATGAGTTCAGCCAGTACTGATGGCTTCTCCATTGGCTCCAACGACCTTACACAACTGACACTTGGCGTTGACAGGGATTCAGAGATTCTTGCATCAGCTTTTGATGAACGAGATGAGGCTGTGAAAAAAATAGTATCAATGGCTGTCCAGGGTGCAAAGCGAAACAACAGGCACAGCGGTCTCGCGGCCAGGCTCCCAGCGATTTCCCAGAGTTTGCAGAGTTCCTGGTGAGGGAAGGAATTGATTCTATTTCGTTGAACCCGGATTCTGTGATGGAAATTGCGTTGAAGGTACTTGAGGTTGAGAAGGAGATTAAATAGGTGATTTATGTAAAAACATAATACGAAAAACAAAATGTTTTTATCTATTAACTCTTTTTTTACGCCATGTTATTTAGAAACAATTTGAAATATATTTTTTGTTTATTTTTACTATTTTCTGTTATCTCTGCCGGATGTGTGGATTTAAATTTGGGAAACACTGTTGCAGAAAATGTTTCTGAAAAGAGTACAGAAAGTAATGAAACAATTACTTCTGATAAATCGATAGATCTCAATAAGAACAATTCAAATGCTTCTGTGCTTTTGGATCAAGGTGTCAGTCTTTCAAGTCAGGGTCGTTATCAAGAAGCGATTGAGGTTTACGATAAGGCAATAGAAATAAATCCTGAATATACTGATGCCTTGTACAATAAAGGACGTGCTTTTGAAGCACTGGGGCTTTACGAAAAAGCATTTGAATCCTATGATACAGTAACAGAAAAGGACCCATTATACTCAGACGCATGGCAAAGTAAAGGATACATTTTCGTTACTTCCGGCAATTATGAAGATGCACTGGCAGCTTATGAGAAGGCAATAGAAATAAATCCAGAGGACTTTAAAGCATGGGGCAATAAAGGTGTAGCTCTGGCATTTCTTGATAATTATGAAGAAGCTTTTAAAGCTTATGATAAGGCATTGGAAATTAATCCACAGTACTTTCAAGCATGGTTTAACAAAGGAGTTGATCTGGCATATTTAGGTTATTATGAAGATGCTATTGAAGCCTACGATAAAGCGATAGAGATAGATCCATTCTATGTAGATGCATTATTTAACAAGGGAAATGCTCATTTGAATTTGCAACAATATGAGGCAGCTGTTGAAGTATATGATATGGTTATAGCGATTGAACCTGAACATTCAGATGCCTGGACTAATAAAGGCAATGCTTTTTTGAGTCAGAAAATAATGAAAATGCTATGGATGCCTATAATAAAGCAATAGAAGCAAATCCTTCCAATTTTAAAGCATGGAGAAATAAGGGTTTTGTTCTTGCATCTATGGAACATTATGAAGAGGCCCTTGAAGCCTACGATAATTCTATAGAAATAAATCCTGAATATTATTATGCCTGGTACAACAAAGGTGAGGCATTATACAATCTGGGAAGATATGGAGAAGCTACTGAAGCATATGCAAGAGCAGCTGAGCTTATGGTTTAATTAAAATGCTAAAATCATAAACATAATATTGATTTTTGCATGTAACTGAAAATAATTCACAGGAATATGACCGCCAGTTGCTTATATCATTAATTACATACTAGAAATTGGTCGCAAGGAAGTAAGCTGTAAAATGGAGTAAGATTCAGGATGGCTGAATTACCCAATTCTGCAACAAGCTTCATTAGCGCGTCATTAATGAAGAAAATTCAGAACGGAATAAGTCCCGATTCTGTATCAAACTTCATACCGCGTAGCCCAAAGATGAAGGGAAATTCAGGACGGAATAAAACCCGATCCCGTAACAAATCCCATTACCTTGTGACCACCTCTTCTAAATATTGAAACTAATTTCCCGTAGTAAATACTATTTTTTTGTGCCTGATAGAACGATTTAGAAATGTTCAAATATAAACCAGTTTTCCAGTTTATTATGCACGGAAAAGGAAGGTTTACTAATCTACCTTTTTTGAAGTTGTTCAGGGTATACTCTCACATTATTCATGCCCATCCAGGTGTCCTGCTATTTGCTGCAAACTGGGAGATATCAACCTTGACGAAAAAGATATGGAATTATTAAAGCAGGCATCAGACCAGAATACTGATAAGATTGATTCCTGCATTGAAAACGGAGAAGTCCGGTACAAAATTCATCCTCCCTGTCCGTTCCTTGAATCTGAAAGGTGTACTATTTACAATTCAAGACCAACAGTATGTCGCATGTTTCCCTTTAATATCTGCAATAAACATGACGTTCTCCTCCTGTTTCCCTGTGATATGGGAGCAAACATATTCGAAGACTATGTTGGATACGCAGGCAAGGTTTTAAAGCACCCAATTCCTGCAAAAACAATTGAAGACTTCGAAAAATCACACTGTTCCTTTTAAGTATGAAACTAAATGCTGGTTTGCCTGTCCCGATGTTAGTTTTTAAAATTGATACTTTATTGCCTTTTCAGGGAATATCTTGAATCCGAATCAAATAGTTTCAGCTTAATAAATTGGTTTTCCATTATTCTCTTTTAAATGAACTTATGATTTGCTAAAATGCTGCTTTATGGTAAATTGCTTAATATTTAGCAGATCCATTTTAGTATACAGAAGGTTTAAATTGAATCTTGGTAAATCCCCCGGGAAACTTAGAAATTTGTTTTAAAACTAAAAAAAAGCGCACTTATTTACGGAACATTGGGACTTCTTTTTTACCACAGGTTTTCTTTTTTGCCTGACACTGGCAGGAATGATTATAGGTTTTCCTTTGATGGGAATAGGACTTGCATTTTTTACTAAGGTGGATAGAATTAAGAATGCATAACCTGAGAACTGACATAGCTATGATCTTACCAGAGTCTTTTTTAGCCAAATATTTTTTCTTTTCTTAATTTCCTGAGCTATAATTTAATAATACTTTATTTGCAAAACAGTAAAGTTGGCAAAAACCTTATGTAATATTACATCAGTAAATGCCTTCCGTATACATGTCTTTTGTTTAAGGCATAGTTTAAAACACAAATAGAGGAGGCTTATCATGCAAAAACCAGAAACTCATATATTCGTTTGCGCAAGTACAAGATTAAACGGAATGGTAAAGGGCGTATGCGAGAACAAGAAATCACATAACCTTGTAGGAATGTTTGCCGAAGAAGTAATGGACAGAGACCTGGAAGGTGAAGTGATGGTCACTGCTACCGGATGTGTGGGTCTTTGCGAGAAGGGACCATAGTAATGATCACCCCAGCAGATTTGGTATGGTGAGGTCACTTGCAGGTGATGTCGAAGAGATACTTGATGCAGTTGAAGAAGGCGGAGTTGTCGACAGGTTAGTCATATCCCGAGAAACAAGATTTTGTAAAGCCGGTTGTTCAATCATATTGAATAACTGCTTTTTCTTTCCTTATCAAACTGTCATTCTCACTTCATTTAATGATATTTTTTGTTGTCCATTTTGAAACTATAGGCTCTGTAAATTCCTGCCATTAAAACTTCAAGGTAAGCAACAAACGAGTAGTTTTGGTTCATGGAAAACTGAGTTACCCGAAGGGTCTAGCAAAGCCGGTGTTTTCCCACAAAGCAAAAAAAAAAAATAAAAAATTAAAAGAGAAATCAGACATCCTTAAATCTGGTTCTGTCACCCGGACTTTCAGAGCATTTGTCTTCTCCGGGGCCTGTATCCACACCAACTCCCGGTTGGTCTCCATCTTCTCCATTATAATTTTCATCTCCCGATCCTGCAATAGCTGTTCCCCTAATTGAAGAAACAAACCATCAGTAAAACCATTAATAAAATCAGCACTTTTTTCATATATCTCTCACCTGATGATAATTAAAATCATCTAATATAAGAATATATTATGATTTATTATTAAAATTGACTGTTCAAAACGGAGATTCTGATTTTGAGGGAATAATTATCTTAAAAAAATACTAACAATAAATAATGCTCGGAACAATATTTGTTTACATTAATTGGAAGGCAACAATTTCCTGCAAAAATCATAAATGCAAAGCCCAAATATAATTTTATACAGCATAAATCAGGATCTTTTTTCAAAATAAGGAAACACGGCTGGCAAAATTATGGATGAAATTAATTCAAAGCGCAAATATAACCCTCTTCTGCAACAAAACAAGAGAATCATAAAGAAAAACTGTCATTTTCATCTATAAAAACTCTATTGGAATGGAATTCGTGCTTATTCCAGCAGGTGAATTCTGGATGTTTTCAAACGAACGCAGTCAGCAAAACCAGTTCATAAAGTTATTATCAAGGAACCTTTTTACCTGGGAAAATTCCTGGTTACCCAGAAAGAATGGGAAAAGATTATGGGCACATATCCTTCATGCTTTGAAGGTGATAACAGACCTGTTGAATGTGTAAAGTGGAAAGATGTACAGGAGTTTATTAAAAAGGCTGAATGCAAAAGAAGATACTGGTAAATATCGCCTTCCATCTGAAAGTGAGTGGGAATATGCCTGCAGGGCAGGTACTACTACCAGATATTCTTTTGGTGATGACGAATCAGAACTTGACGAATATGCCTGGTATTACAATAACTCATGCCGGCAAACCCATCCGGTTGGCGAGAAAAAACCAAACCCATGGGGTCTGTATGATATGCATGGAAATGTCTGGGAATGGTGCCAGGACATGTATTACAGGACGCATGACGAACCCATGGTTGATGCCAGTGTGCTTGAAGCCGTTGGAAGTTCAGGACTTGTCCTTCGGGGAGGAAGCTGGGTCAATTATCCCTGGAAATGTGAATCATCTTCACGCAGCAGTTTTGACCCAAATTATAGTTATTATTCTCTTGGTTTTCGTCTACTCAGAATACTATAATATTTCTTGCGCATTTTAAACATTTCAAGTCTGTGAAACCATGATATTAAGTGAGTTTACAAAGCTTTCAACTTTCTTTTATCCTGTATTGAAAACTCATGTTCAATAGACTGTCCACCAGTGTTGTAAATAGTAAAACCTGTAGTATAAGAATTAAGAATACCAAACATTCCAATTAATATCAAAATTGTAAGTAGTGACTGAATGAGAATGGAAATAAATACCATTCCGCTGATAGAAGAATTAAAACTCAACGGCTATGCCTAGTGACTTTAAAATTGAAACTACGAGTGGATATGCAAGAATACACAAAAAACCAATAATAAACCTTTCCGGATGAAATTTATTTGTTACAGCAACGGAAGCTATTGTTCTAAAAGGCTGGGTAATTCTTTGTGGTTCCCATAAGAATACCATTAAAAGCAAAAGTGTTAGGACTTTTTTCCCATCAGGTTCTTGCTAGTTTAACCAGAATTGGGCTTTGACCCAGAAAAGAAAAGATATTAAATCCTAAAATCATAGAAACTTAAAAATGTTTTCATTTTCAAGAAACCTATCCACTTATTATCCCAACCTTATGATAGTATATTACTCAGAGTATAAGTAATTATTATATATTATTTAAAAATTACATCAGTTGTTTTATTTCTATATATTTTTACAAGACTCATGACCTGCGTTCAACAAGCCAGTGAGCAATCGATGGACAGAAACGGTTACAGCCAGAACAAGAAGCCATATATCCTTCCTTTAAGCAGGTTGTAATCTGCAAGAAGATGTTCCCAGCTGTGAGCTGCAACATAATGACCAAAAAGAAACTCAAAGCCACAGTCAGAACAAGCCACATGACTCCTACATAAACATAATCTCTGGACTCACCCCTGACTCCTGAATACCTGAAGAAAACATAAGAAAATAGTAGAATTACTATGCAGAAGATAACAGTACTTAACTGGTGTGCAGCAAGCTCACCAATTTTTCCTGAATAACAGGAGGTTCTAATAATCCCGTTGATTATGGCCAGAATTACAAGAATAAACCATGCACCGAGTGAATAAAGATACATGTTTTTCTGCATGGATTTTATTTATACCGGAAGCTTATAAGTTTTCCTGCTTTCATAAACTTAAATAGCTATGCTAACTGAAGATTTCCTATAATCTGAATAAATTCTAAGCTCCTGAATTCAGATTTTGGGATACTTATACAAAATACCTTTTACTCACCACTTAAAGAGTCTTATGGCCAGGGCTGAATCATTCCTTATGGCATATTTTCTCAGTTCATCAATTCCCCAGCAGCAGCAGGGCAATGGTATAGCTATCCAGTATGTATTTTGCTGATATTGCTGCTGTGTTGAATATCAGATTTACATATGGGTTGAAAATGATAAATGAGAGTATTATCAGTTCACTGGCAATGCCCAGCAGTATCATACGATTGCTGAAGAATCCCTTTGTAAGAACAGATTGCCTTCTGGTTCTAGATGTGAAAACATTTGCAATCTGGCAGATAATTACTGCTGCAAAGAATGCGGTAATTGCCTGCATGTAAAGAAGATCTGTGAATGGCAACTGCTGTCCCCATGTCCATCCTCCGTCAAAGAGAACTGCAAAATAGCATGCAAAGCCTGCAGCTGCTTCAATTGGTCCCTTGATTCCATATGAAGTAAACAATACCTGTGGTGTTAACAGTTTCTCGTCTTTCTGTCTGGGAGGACGCTTCATAATATCACCTCTCCTTTTTCAACGGCAAGGGACAGTGCAGGAAGAATATCTGTACCAAGATCTATTGCAAGGATGAGCTGCACGTTCATTGGAAGGGGTAGTGCCAGCAGTACAAAGGCAATGAATGGAAGTATTTCAGGTACATTGCTTGTAAGAATGTAGGCAATGAATTTCTTGATGTTGTCAAAGACTGTCCTGCCTTCTTCAATTGCATTTACTATTGTTGCAAAATTGTCATCAAGCAGCACCATGTCAGCAGCTTCCCTTGCAACGTCGGTACCGCTTCCCATTGCAACACCCATGTCAGCATTTTTCATGGCAGGAGCGTCATTTACACCATCTCCTGTCATTGTTACAATTTCTCCGGCTGCCTGGAATGCACGGACAATCTTGAGTTTCTGTACAGGTGAGGTACGTGCAAAAACGATACTGGAGCTTTCAGCTTCTGTGTAAGCTCTTCTGTTGAAAGTTCCTCAAGCTCTGCTCCTGTTATTAGAACAGGTTCTTTGTGATCATCAGTAAGTCCGACGGTTGCTGCAATAGAACGTGCAGTCACAGGGGTGGTCCCCTGTTATCATTACAACCTTGATACCTGCCATATGGCATTTCCTTATGGCTTCCTTTGCTTCCGGCCGTGGAGGATCAACGGCACCTGCAAAACCCAGGAAAGTGAAACCGTCCTCATATTCCTTTTCACTATCAGCTTTCCTGTAGGCAAAAGCAAGAACTCGTTCTCCCTTTTTTGCCATTTCAAGATGCATTTCTTCAAGGTGCTGTTTTTCATGGTCATCAAGTGTTTCTTCATTTTGCCCTACAAGCACATGACTGCACATGTCAAGGATTACTTCTGGTGCACCTTTAAGGTATGCTTCCATTTCCCGGATGGTGTTCTGGCGATGACTTGCATTCTTTGTATTTTAGAGTCAAAAGGATATTCCTGAAGTCTCGGATAATCTTTTTTCAGCTTGTTGATGTCGGTAAATTCACTGGAATAAACAAGAAGAGAGCCTTCAGTAGGATCTCCCTTGTATCCGGGTTTTTCTTCAGTGAGTCTGGAATTGTTACAAATGGTAGCCACACGCAAAAGATGGTCTGAAGGAGGTTGCCTGTTGGCAACGTCAAGGTTCCCGTCTCCTGTGTAAACAGTATGAATTGCCATTTTATTCTGGGTCAGTGTTCCGGTCTTATCGGTACAGATCACAGTTGTGGAACCCAGTGTTTCAACTGATTCAAGCTGCTTGATCAACGCATTTCTTTTTGCCATTCTTTTTGATGCAAGAGTCAGTGCAAGTGTTACTGTGGGCAGCAGTCCTTCCGGGACGTTTGCAACAATAATACCTATTGCAAAGATAAGGTTTGCAAGGAATGTGTCCTGTATAAGGAACCCTACGATAAAGAAGGATATTCCCAGGAATATGGCAATTGCGGATATAATTCTGATAAAATCATTCAGTTCCCTGCGTATCGGGGTATCAACTGATGCGGTCTGTTCTGTAAGGGCTGCAAGTTTACCAATCTGGGTGTCTGAGCCAGTTCCAAAAATAACTGCTTTTCCATTTCCTGTCTGGACAAGTGTTCCTGAAAAGACCATGTTTCGGCATTCAAGTATATTCGGGTGGGTGCAATTAAGTGAACGCAGTTGCGGTTCGGCTTCCCCTGTTATTGGTGAATTATCAACTTTCAGAGAGTTTTCTTCAACCAGCCTTCCATCGGCAGGTATCTTGTCACCTTCTTCAAGGTAGATCACATCTCCTACAACAATATCAGTTGCAAGTATTTCCGTAATTTCCCCGTCACGTATTACTCTGGCTTTTGGAGGAATCAGGTTCTTGAAACTGGCCATAATCCTTTCAGCCTGGTATTCCTGGGCAAAAGTAAAAGTCCCGTTTAGTATTACAACTCCAAGCAGGGCTATGGCGATAAAAATATTGCCCTGTCCCGGGTCCAGCCATTCAGCAGTAAATGAGAGTATTGAACCAAATAACAGCAGAAGAGAAAAGAAATTCTTGAATTGCTTAAGGTATTTTGTAAGCAGGCTTTCCTTGCCAGTCTCCTCAAAAACATTTCTTCCACACAGGTTAATCCTGCGTCCGGCTTCTTGTGAAGACAGGCCTTTGGCTGTCGAATCAACTCTTTCCAGCATTTGTTCCAAAGAAATGCTGTGTTCGTCACCTGTGGATTTGCACTGGAATTTTTCTTCTCCTGGCACCGGCTCGTCCAACTCCTTACAGTTTTATGATATAATTGAATAAAATTCTTGTGATCAATTACTGGAAAGACAGATAGATGTTCCACAGTCCTACCGCAATGAAATTGACAGCCATGGCAGCCAGAAGAAGACCCATGAGTCTTGTGAATACCAGCATTCCCGTATAGCCCAGGAATTTGTAAATTCTTCTGGAGAAATGGAAGAAAACCCATGTGGTTCCGAATGTTAGTAATATTGCCAACATTACAATTATGCTCTGTACGATAGATTCTGCGCTTCCCATAAGTACTATTATTGTTGTTATGGCTCCCGGGCCGGTCAGAAGCGGAAGTGCAATAGGAAATATCCAGATGTCGCTTCGCTCAAGGGATTTATCTATCTCTTTGTCTGTAATACTTTCACGGGAAACCTTTGCAAGTATCATGTCAAAAGCCACTACAAAAAGCAGAATTCCACCAGCAACTCTCAGTGAATCAATACTTACTCCGAAGAAATTAAGTATCATTTTTCCTGATATTGCAAAAAACAGGGCAATTGTACATGCAAGTATTACTGATTTTGCTGCAATTATATTTTTTTCTTCCAGTGTCATATCACTTGTCATTGATACAAAAGTGATAACTCCCCCTACAGGACTGACAATTGCAAACAAGCTGCTAAAGGCATATATTAACAGGGCTATGTTGTCCGTATTTTTTCCTCCGGATCAATAGTTCTGGTACTTCCTTAAATTTATAAGTTTTGCTTACTTTCAAATCATACGTCAACTTTGAAGGATGTGCGTGAGTCATTTATGGTTGACAATCCACTTCAAAAAATTGCTATTCATGAATATCATTTAAATACTGGTTTACATTTGTTTCTGCTTTCTTGTTACACAATTACAAATAATGGGTACTGTGGCTGTATATTTACGATACATCTATATACTAGTAATTATAAAACGAAAAATTGTCAGTGTATTATTACCCTGACGCATTCGGATGTGGGTCTTTGAAATCCATCAAACTACCTCCTTCAAACTTACCACATCCCCTTTTAAAGTTGCCCTGGCTCTGTGCCAGGGTCACTTCCCATAAAACATGTTTTTAGTAAGTTAGCATAAATGCTTCAAAAATAATGTTGGTTTACAATAGAACAAACCTGTCGAAAAATAATAATCACTTTTTAATCACTACTTTTATTCAAAAATAGTGAAATCAATAGGTAGCTCAAATATGAAGGAACTTCCTTTTCCAGTTTCACTTTCAACCCATATTTGACCCTGGTGCAATTCTACTATTTCCTTAACAAGGGCAAGCCCAAGACCGGTTCCCTCATATTTCCTGGATATTGATGAGTCTATCTGGCTAAACGGCTTGAAGAGTTTTTTCTGATCTTCTTTAGAAATTCCAATTCCTGTATCTTTTACGGAAACAATCACCTTGTTATTTGCAGTTTTACAGGTAATAGTAATGATGTCCTTATTATCCGTGAATTTTACTGCATTTCCAAGCAAATTGTATATTACCTGTTTGAATTTTGCCTTGTCCGCAGGTATATCAGGAATATTTTCCGGAATGTCCAGTACTACATTCAGTTCTTTCTTATCAGCAAGTGGCTGAGTTACGATAACCACTTCTTCGATCATCGATCTGATGTTTATAAGTTCAATACGTAAATCCATCTTCCCTGCTTCAACCTTTGAAATATCCAGAATATCATTAATCAGGTTCAACAGGTGGCGACCACTATTAGATATATGATCAAGATAATGCTCCTGCTTAGTTCCCAGTTCGCCCGTAACTCCTTCAAGCATTATATCTGAAAAACCAATTATTGAGTTGAGCGGAGTACGCAATTCATGGCTCATGTTGGCAAGGAATTCACTCTTTGTACGACTTGCAGTTTCCGCTTCAATTTTTGCCTTAAGCATTGCTTCTTCCGCTTTAATCCTATCAGTAATATCCCTTCCTACAGCCTGCACAAGTTTTTTGTCCGGAAGCATTGAGGCACTTATGTCCACGTGTATAATTTTTCCGTCAGACCTGAACATCCGGCTCTCATTTCTCAAAGACCCTTTTAATCTTAGTTCCTTCATTTTATGTATTGTTTCTTCTTTTTCTTCCGGAATAACAAGCTCCATTATTGATTTTTGTTTCAGTTCATCTTCATCATACATGAACATCTCACATGCCTTGCTGTTAACATCAATAACAGAACCATAAAAGTCATGAATTAGTACGGCATCGTTTGATTTTTCAAACAAGCTCCTGTATTTTGCTTCACTTCTGATTATTGTTTCCTGTGCCAGTTTCTGATCGCTGATATCTCTTACAACTGCATGCGCAAGATCTGGATGATCTTCAAGTACCCTGGCTTTTACTTCCGCATCAAAAACTTCACCGTTTGATCTAGCGTACTGGGTATGCACGTATGCAACGCCGGTTTTTTCGAAGTCCTCCATACCTGAGCTCCCTGCAGGTATATGTTCAGGTGCCAGAAGGTCAACTACATTCATTACCCTGAACTCTTCTTTTGTGTATCCGAACATTTCACAGGCTTTTTCATTAACATCAACTATTCTTCCGTCAATATGATTCAGGAAAATGGCGTCATTTGACTGTTCAAAAAGAGCCCTGTATCTTTTTTCATTTCGTTTTAAATTTTCTTCTGCTTTTTTACGTTTTGTAATATCTCTTATAACTACCTGTGCCAGATTGTCATAGCTTTCTATGGCTTTAGCATTCACTTCAACATCCAGGATATTATTTTTCAGGGTGACAGCCTTAAAATCAAATTTTTCAAGTTTTCCTTTCCTGAATAATTCAAGGTTCTGGATAGCTTTTATTTTCATTTCAGGAGGTACTAAGTCTATAATATTCATTCCCAGCAGCTCATCTCCTGTACCTTCAAAAATATCAAGAGCCCTGCTGTTTGTTTCCTGTATTTCTCCGCCTTTTTTCAAGAGTAAGATTGCATCATTTGACTGTTCGAAAAGAGCCCTGTATTTTTCTTCATTACGCCTTATCAGTTCTTCAGTTTCCTTGCGACTTGTGATATTTTCTGCGAAGATGACAATTCCACCGATGGTATCATCAGCTTTTCTCCAGGGTCGTGCTTCCCAGTGTACCCACTGTTCGCTTCCATCCAGCATACGGAACAAATCTTCTTCCCTTACTATAACTTCCCCATGCAAGGCACGTTGATGTATTTCTTTCCATTCATCGCCGATCTGGGGAAGTAAATCATAATGAGACATTCCTATAATGTTTCTGTTATCAATAGAAAGGTCGCTGAGCCAGTGCTTGCTAACCGCCATATATCTCATATTTTGATCGAACATTGCCAGTGATACTGGTGCATGTTCTATGAACAGCCTCAGAATTTCTTCGTTCTCACTTAGTTTATCTTGTGCCAGTTTTCTTTCAGTGATATCTTCTATGAAAAGTATAATTCCACCAATTGTATCATCAGCTTTTTTCCATGGCCTGACTTCCCAGCGTAGCCATTGCACACTGCCATCAGCTCTCATGAAATAACTTTCATCATCATGGATAACTTCTCCTTGAAGACCTCTGCGGTGTACTTCTTTTATCTCTTCAGAAATTTCCGGGAAAAGCTTGTAATGACTCAATCCTTCCAGGTTGGTGCCATCAAGGCCAAAGTCACTGTGCCAGCGTTTACTGACAGCTATATATTTCATATCTTTGTCGAACATTGCCAGTGATACTGGTGCATGTTCAATGAAAAGTCTCAGTACTTCTTCATTTTCAATTAATTTTATTTCGGCATTCTTGCGTTCTGTAATGTCCTGGAGGGTACCATATAATTTAACAACTCTATTGTTCTCAATTATTGGTTTCCCGATGGTTCGGACCCATTTACGCTTGCCTCTTTCGGATATAAATTCCAGTTCAAGGTCATAAGGCTCATATTTTTTCATGGCATCATTGAATGCTTTTTCAAGTTTCTCACGCGAGCCTGGCGGGAAACGCTCCATTCCTTTTTCAAGGCTATCTACCTGATCAGTTTCATGGATCATGAATAATTCTGATGTCCATGAGGCGGTTTCGGATTCAAGGTCAAATTCCCAACCCCCGATTTTTCCTATTTGGCTTACTTCGTTGAGAAGTGCTTCATTTTTACGGAGTTTTTCTTCAGCAAGTTTGCGATCAGTTATGTTTGTAGTTGTTCCTGACATCAGATAATTTCCATCTTCAAGCAGGTGTGCGTTTCCAAGTGTGTTCATCCATACGACTTTACCCTCGTCGGATACAACTCTATAGTCAACTGATTCAGAAATACCTGGATATGTGAAGGCTTTTTTAAGCCTTTCCTGTACTTCTGGGAAGTCTTCCTCATGAATGTGTGCAAAATAGGCATTCCAGTCATTCCCGACAGTCCCATCAGGGAACCCCATAATATCATCCAGGGATTTTGATATAAATGTTTCAAGTGCATTTCCTTCAGAGTCAAATGTTGTTTTCCATATAATTGAATTCAGGGAGCTGATGACATTCTTATATTCCTTTTCTTTTTCAAGTAAAAGTTCTTCTGTTTCTTTACGTTCAAGAATGCTGGCTATCATTTCACCTGCAATTTTTAACACATAGAGTTCCTTTTCATTCCATTCCCTTATTTTCTTCACGGAAAAAACTGCCAGAGAACCTTTAAGCTTCCTGTCTTTTGACAGCGGGACCATGGCAACGGATTTGATGTCAAGTTCTTCAAAAAATTTACTCAGAACTTTTTTTTCATCAGGTAACCTGCTGATGTCAGGTATGTTTACAATCTGAAAATTGCCCAGTTGTCCAAAATCAATACTTCGGGTGTCAAGCTTTTCGTTGAGTTCCACTTTTGAAACCGATTTGCTTGAATTCCACTCATGGGTCTTGATGACATAATCCTTATTTTCTGAAATAAGAAAAATTGATGCTCTGTCGGAAGATACGAATTCTGCAAGATCCTTTAACGTTAAAACTATGTCCTCATCTATCCTCTTGAAATTGCTATTGATAAACCGGCTTGAAATCTTAGAGATAAGATTATCCTTTCGCTTATTTTCATCAATCTCTACTTTTGATTTCCTTTTTTCAGTTATGTCTTCAATAATAGCATGACACGAATATGTTTCATGCTTTTCATTTTTAAGTGGAAAAGCCCTGAAACTTAAGAAAAGTTCTTTTCCCCACTTTGATTTGTATGTTGTTTCTATTGAAGTGGGTTTGCCTGTTGCAAGTGCTTCATCTAATATTGAAGAAATGCCGGATTCAACAAGAGGAGGGAATGTCAGCATGTTCACTTTTTTAGTAGCTTCGGCTGAAGGGGATCCAAGAATACCTAAAAGAAAATCATTTACTGCAGTGATGTTTCCTTCACTGTCGCATGAAAGGATGCCCAGGGGCATTTCATTAACCAGGTTTTTAAATTCGTTTTGATCACTTTCATGTAACTCACAAATGTCATCAAAACTACCATTGTATTTTTCAGCCATATTTTTCCAGTATACTTGCAAAAACAATTTTTAGAATATTCTACTGGTATTTTTGTATAATACTATATTTATATTTTATTGATATTTTGAAAAACAATGCTCCAACAATGTAACAATAATTACTCAACAAATAAGTTCATATGTTTAAAAATCTTAATATTTAGTGGAGTGTGGGCAGATTTTTGCTAAATTACGATCTGTTCGGTAGTTCGCACTTCCGTATAATGGTGATTCTTATGGATGAGAAAAAAGACACTAAGAAATATCTTGAAGAGCAGTTCCGTGACATGAAAGATTATATTTCCAGAAATGTAAAAGACCTTGAGCTGGAAAAAGAATTTGATAAACAGGTAAAAGAGATCAACGATTATCTTGACAGCAGTAAAAAGAAATTAAAGGCAATGAGTGACAAAAAACCTGCAGCTCCTGTAACTATGCCCCTTATTGGTGACAGTGCACCTTCATTTAAAGCTGAAACAACTTCTGGAGAAGTCAATTTCCCCAGAGATTATAGAGGAAAATGGGTTATACTTTTCAGTCACCCTGCTGATTTTACACCAGTCTGTACAACAGAATTCATGACATTTTCAAATATGCAGAATGAATTCAGTGAACTGAACACTGAGCTTCTGGGACTTTCCATAGACAGTATCTATGCCCATATCGCATGGCTGCGTACAATCAAGGAAAAGATCGAATACAAGGGTATGAAAGATGTTGAAATCACCTTCCCTGTAATTGCCGACCTTAAAATGGAAGTTGCCAAAAAATTTGGAATGGTGCAACCCAATGCCTCAGATACACAAGCAGTAAGAGCTGTTTTTATAATCGATCCAAAAGCAAAGATAAGGGCAATTCTCTATTATCCACTGTCAAACGGAAGAAATATGGATGAAATTAAGAGACTGCTTGTTGCAATGCAGAAATCAGATGCTGACAATATTGCTACACCTGCCAACTGGCAGCCGGGAGATGACGTTATAATTCCTCCGCCAGGATCATGTGGAAGCGCAAAAGAGAGAATGGAAGCAAAAGAGGAAGCTAAGTATTGTCTTGACTGGTTCATGTGCTTGAGAAAAGATTCCTGAACAAAGAATTCAAAAAGGACTCCAGGTCCTTTTTATTTAATCATACTCAAGCCGGAGTCCACAACCCACTTCTTTTAGGTTACATGCAACTGACAGGCGGATTTTTGATTCAAGGTCTGTACAGTGACATGCGTGAACCTCTTTCAAACTGAGTTGCCGGAAATAGTCAACTGTTCCTTTCATCTTTTTCTCAGGCGGGCTGAGTAAATGAAATCCTCCAATAATATCAACTATCTTTTCTTCACTGCAGACTTCCTTTGCATATTCAATTATATTACAGATGCCTGAATGAGAACACCCTGTAACAATAACAAGACCTTTTTCTGTTTTAATGGCAAGTGCTGTGTCATCTAATATATTATCATCAACTTCTTCTTCGTCAATGATAATCTTGCTTTCAAGTGAGTCAAACTCAAAATCAAATCTTCGGGGAATTTGCCCCAGGAACACAACATTATCCGTAATCCAAAGCGGCTCGCTGCTTAGTTGTAATCTGAAAATACGTGAAATCTTGTCTGCAGAAAGAAGAGTTCCAATTTCCTGCAATCCTGAATATGTCCTGCTGTTGAATATCAAAGGATGTGCAATAAGTTCCGATTCAGAATGCTCCATACCTTCTATCTGTGCTTCGGTGTATAGCCTGATAAATGGATCAAGTCCCCATGTGTGGTCAAGATGTGCATGGGACAGAACAATGTGGTCAACATCCAGAAGATTGATATTCATTTTCTGGGCATTACGGATAAATGCATCTGAATATCCCGTATCAAAGAGTATTTTCTTATCGTCAGCTTCAATAAAATAGGATACACCCGGTTCGCCCAGTAAGTAACGGTCTATCAGGGTGTTGTTGTCTATGAGTACTGTTAGTTTCATATGTTAAAATAGACAGGAATGATTAAAAAAGTGGCTCTGTAGAAATCTTGCTATTAAAACTTCAAGGAAAGCAGGTTTTTTGTCATGCCAATATGGTTTACTGTGAACCATGAATAGCTTGATTTATCCCGAAGGGTACGGCGAAGCTGGCGTTTTCCCACGAGAAGAAAATAATATGCGTAACGTGGGAGTACTTTCTTAGCAGACCTGTACTAATCTTTGGGATCATATTCTTTACATAATTGTGGGAATGTGCCGCCTACGGCGGGTGGTTACTTTGTTTTTAGCTTTCAATTGTTTTGTGGAAATGAAAAAGAACAAAGTTATTATCACTTGTTCTTCTCTTCCTCAAGTGCCTTGCTAACGATCTTCATGGCACAGAGGTCACCGCACATGGAGCAGGCTTCACTGCCGGTATTCCTGCTGTCCCTGATCTTTTTTGCCTTCTCGCCATCTATTGCAAGCTCGAATTGTGTATCCCAGTCGAGATTCTTACGTGCGTGAGCCATTTTGTCATCAGTTGCCCTTGCACGTTCCCTTTGTCCTTCCTTAGTAAGGTCGGCAGCATGGGCTGCAATCTTTGTGACAATGGTCCCTTCACGAATATCATCATTTGTAGGAAGTGCAAGGTGTTCTGCCGGTGTAGTCATGCACAGGAAGTCTGTTCCACACATGCCTGCAAATGTCCCGCCAATAGCTCCGGTAATGTGATCATACCCCGGTGCGATATCGGTTACAAGCGGACCAAGCAGGTAGAGAGGTGCATTGTGACAGAGATTCTTCATTCCCTTTACACTTAGTTCAACCTCATCTATTGGAACATGTCCGGGACCTTCAACGAAACACTGGATGTTTGCTTCCCTTGTCCTTTTGACAAGCTCACCAAGGGTTATGAATTCCATAAATGAAGGTCCGTCAGAGGCATCATGAATACATCCAGGTCTCATGCCGTCTCCAAGGCTGATTGCCATGTCGTATTCATAGGCAATTTCCATGAGGTAATCGTATTCTGCATAAAATGGATTATCTTCGCCGTTATGCAGCATCCATGCAAGAGTAAATGATCCACCACGGCTGACGATGTCTGTTATCCTGTCTCCGTGTTTTATTCTTTTCAGTGCATCCTGGTTCACGGCAGCATGTATAGTAACAAAATCGATGCCGTCCTTTGCATGTTTACGTACTGCATTGAACATATCATCGGACGTCATGTCAACAACAGCTTTCTGTGAGGCTGCTGCCTGGTAAATTGGTACGGAACCTATTGGGATGTTTACGGCATCCATTATCTTTTTCCTGATAAAGTCAAGGTCTCCACCAGTTGAGAGGTCCATTAGCGCATCTGCACCAAAGGTTTCTGCGGTCTTTGCCTTCTCAACTTCCTCGTCAATATTGATGTAATCACGGGAAGTTCCGATATTAGCGTTTACTTTAGTACTGAGGTATTTTCCTATACCTACGACCCTGCAGTCCCTTACAGGGTTGTTCGGGATACTTATAGTCCCGTTGGCAACACATGAACAGATGGTCTTAGAGTCAATGCCCTCGTCTCTGGCAACGGCTTCCATCTGGGGTGTGATCCTGCCCTTCTTAGCATCTTCCATTAGTGTCATTGTATCTCCGGTATGCAGTGTCTTTTAGGTGCAGATACATTGTAGGGACATATATATGTTTCACAGGACTTATCTAATATTTGAAGTACTCAGTTTCAATTGTCTACAGTTGATCAAACCAGTTCAATTATCCGTGAAATAATAATTATGATACCTAAAGGAATTCTAGAATGAAACGAATGGAACCAAGGATAGAATCACTTCCAGCTACGAAACTAATCGGGATGCACAGAAGAATGTCGCTTGCGCAGAACAGGACTGTGGAGCTCTGGCAAAGTTTCATGCCAAAAAGAATGGAAATTCCAAACAGGTTAAATTCTGATTATATTTCCATGAATGTTTATCCTGAAGGTCAAAAGGTCATGTTATCCCCGACAACTATGTTTAACAAGTGGGCAGCTGTGGAAGTTTCATCTCATGATGCTATCCCTGATGGCATGGAAGCTTATACTTTGAAGGGTGGAAAATATGCAGTATTTATCCATAAAGGGCCTGCAAGTGCTTTTCCAGGGACAATGCAGTTCATTTTTGCAGAATGGCTTCCAGCTTCAGGATATGAGATTGATGACCGTGAGCACTTTGAAGTTTTACCAGAGGATTATGACAGGAATAATCCGGGAGCTGAGGAAGAAGTCTGGATTCCTTTAAAATAAGTGAGTACTTTCCTTTTTAAAGCTCCAACAAAAATGACATGCAATCTTAAACCAAAGTCGCCACCCGACGCATGCGACAAGTTCCGATGTTGCTGTACAGAAGATTATTGTATACATGCCGGGAATTCTACAGAATCCAGCGAATAATTATTTCAGTACAGTATGGAATATTTTTATTTCTTTTTGTGGGAAAACGCCGGCTTCGCCGGACCCTTCGGGACCATTTCAGTTATTCATGATCTGCGATTTGTCCGTTAGCAAATTGATAACGACGCAATTATTTGCTGCTGAGCAGAATTTCCATTCTTTTTATAAGAATATCAGATCAGAATTATAGAATTACTTTCACCCTGCAAGCTCAATTTTTATCTATTATCAGAGCGTAGGGTTGCAGCATGTCTATAGTCGTATTCACGGAAAAAAACAAGGCAGCTTCCCAGATAGCAGGTATCTTAAGCGGAGGGCACTTCAATCGTGCCTCGGTTGAAGGCATTCCTGTTTACGACTTCAAGATGGAAGGCAAAGAGTGGAGGATAATGGGTCTTGCCGGTCACATCATGGGTTATGATTTCCCTGAACAGTTCAACAACTGGCGAGAATGTGACCCTGCAGTACTACTAGATACCCTCCTGTGAAAAACGTCACAAAAAAACCTTATGCAGCTGCTATTTCCCTTCTTGCAAGCGGTGCTGATGAAGTTGTTCTTGCATGTGACTTTGACAGGGAAGGAGAAAATATTGGTTTTGAGCAAAGGAAATTTCCGAAATGTAGCTTCCCTTCCTGTAAAAAGAGCTCGCTTCTCATCATTGTCTGCCAGTGAAATTAAAAAAGCATTTTCCAATCTGGTTGAACCGGATTATAACATGGCAATGTCGGCTGAAGCCCGCCAGATACTTGATCTTAAGATGGGTGCGGCTTTTACCCGTTTCTGACATTGTCCGTTAGGAGAAAGCACGCACTAAAGGGTAATATCCATTGGTCCCTGTCAGACTCCAACCTGTGGTTTTGTTTATGAGAGGAGAAACTGATAAAGAACTTCAAGCCAAAGGATTTCTGAAAATAGAGGCACTTTTCAATTCAAACGGTGCAGATTTCACCGGTATACACAGGGCAGGAAACATTCATGAAAAAGAAAAGGCAGATGAGATCTTTGCCCGTATAAAGGATTCTAAGATCGGTCTTGTGGATAAGAAACGTGTGAAAGAGGCACGCACTAATCCTCCCTATCCGTTGAATACAACTGAGTTCCTCAAACGATCTTCCAAATTCCTTGGTGTAAGTCCTGAAGAAGCACTTGAAACTGCAGAACAGCTGTATCTTTCAGGATTTACCAGTTATCCAAGAACTGAAACTAACAAGTATGCCGATGATTTTGATTTCAAATCCAAGCTGGTGGCTTTTTCATCAGGAACCTATCAGAAATATGCCCTGACAATCATCTCATCAGGTGAAATTAGCTGCAGAAACGGAACAAAAGACGGACATGATCACCTCCTATTCACCAATAAAGGCAGCTTCAAAGGGTGATATTGAAAAGAGTATCAGAATGCCCAATGCATGGAAGGTTTATGATCTGATTGTAAGGATTTTCTTGCAAATCTTATGGAGCCTGCCATATTTGAGAAAACAAGGATGGAAATACTTGTTGGAGGGAAATCTTTGATGTTAAGGGTTCAATACTCAAAAGTGCTGGCTGGCTTGAAGTTTATCCTTTTGAGACAAAGAATGACAAACTCTTACCCTTGATTGAGGAGAAGGACGAGGTTGACGTAAAGGAAATAAAGAATACCAAGTCCGAAACAACTCCCCCAAAAGACTAACTGAAGCTGAATTATTGACTCTTATGGACAAGCACGGTGTGGTACGAAGGCTACGGCACCAAGTCATATAGAAACCAATAAGAAAAGGGATATTTTGAAACAAAAGGCAAGACCATTGCTATTCTGGATACGGGCTTTACTCTTATGGATACTCTGGATGCCACGGTTCCCATTCTGGTACAGCCGGAAATCAGGGCTCGTATAGAATCCCTCATCCAGGATGTAGAGGATGGCAAAAAATCACTTGAAGATGCCCTTGATGAAGGAACTCAGCTTATTAAGAAGATGTATTCCCAGCTTACATCAAGTAAGGAGGCCATTGCTGCAAGAATGGCAGGTACTATCGTTGATGAACAGGTTGCAACGGACAAGAAAAAACTTTGTCGGCACCTGTCCTGAATGTGGAAGGATGCTTCATATGATAAAGACTGAAAAAGGACGCTTTGTAGGCTGTACAGGATATCCTGAATGCAAGAACACGTATCCTTTGCCAAAGGCAGGTGCACTTACAGTTTTGCGTTCACAGCAATGTGAAAAAGGCGGTGTTGCAATTCTTAAGGTTGGTAAAAAGTATAACTGGGCTGTGGGAATTGGTCCCTGTTTTACATGTGACCTTGAAAAGAAATGTTTCCCACCTGAAATTGCAGGCCCATGTCCGGTATGCGACGGCTCAATGTTCCTTATAACAACAAAAGATTCCCGTTTCCTGGGCTGCACCAACAGATGCGGACATACACAATCTGTGCCTAAATCAGGTAGACTTACTATACTTGACAGCTTGTGTGAGCACTGTGGATGGCACATACTACGTGCAAAAGAGCAAAAACAGGATGCTAAGGAGTTTTGTGCCAACAGGAAATGTCCCGGTAAAAGATAAGCGGTTATATTGAATCAAGCAAAATTGATCAATATGTAAATCAGTTTTCCTTGATTTATGACAAATTTTGACAAACACTTATATATGATAAAATCTATTTTAAGAATTAGAGACGAATTGTCGACCTGTTTACAATCATTGTCTGCTATAATGGGTCAAGCCGATCTACTACCTCCAATTATACCTCCAAATTATCCTGATTCGTCTCAGCCTTTCTCTTTTTCAATAAGTATTCCCATATTTTTCACCATAGGTTATCTCTCTGAGCTCTTTTCTGGAAGTGTTTTTTCCATCTTCTGCAGCTTTGCCGATTGCCAGTACTGCCATTAGTTCAAGGGATTTGGGACAACTAAGAATCAAGTTAACTTTATCTGCATTATTCAGGATCTCTCCAAGCCAGACAGCACCAAGTCCGAGATCACAACATGCAAGTAACATATTCTGTATGGCTGCCCCTATTGCCTGGATATCCTTTGTTCTATTATACATGGTTTCTGTGTCAAGGTAAACAGCTAAGAGAAGTGGAGCATTCTGTATTATCTTAGAATAATGCGTGCATCCTGCCAGTTCTTCCATAATGGTTTTGTCTTTAATGACGATGAATTTCCATGGCTGGTTGTTAAGTCCTGAAGGTGCCCATCTGGCCGCTTCAAGTATAGTATTAATGGCTTCATCATCAACTGGCTCTTCGGTGTATTTTCTGATGCTTCTTCTGGAAAGAATAGTTTCAATTACTTCTGGCATTTGCATACCTCCGGTTAAAAGGAGGTATTATAAGAATGTCATGTAGTAAAGAATAAAAAGGTTATGTAGACCAATTGGCCTACTTTTCGTTAAAGTTCACTGTTAAGCCATGGCATCTTGGCTCTGATTTCCTTACCAATGACTTCCAGTGGGTGTTCCCTGTCCTGTCTCTCCATTGCAGTAAGGACCGGCCTGTTTGCCTTGCCTTCAAGTACGAACTCACGGGCAAATTCTCCATTCTGGATTCTCTCGAGTGCTTCGTACATAGCTTCCCTGGAAAGCTCGTTGATAACCTGTGGACCAACAGTCATTCCGCCATATTCTGCTGTGTTGGACACTGAGTACCACATCTTGTCAAGACCGCCCTCGTGGATAAGGTCGACAATGAGCTTGAGTTCGTGGCATGTCTCGAAGTATGCCATCTCTGGCTGGTAACCTGCTTCCACAAGAACCTCAAAGGATGTCTTGATAAGTGAAGCAACACCGCCACAGAGATCTACCTGCTCACCGAAAAGGTCAGTCTCGGTTTCCTCACGGAAAGATGTCTCGTATACACCGGCTCTTGTACATCCCACACCCATTGCGTGTGCAAGTGCAAGGTTCTTTGCGTTACCTGTTGCATCCTGATAGACTGCAATAAGACCAGGCACACCAGCACCGTCAACGTATGTTCTTCTGACAAGGTGTCCAGGGCTCTTTGGAGCTACCATGTAGACATCGATGTCTCCCTGTGGGATGATCTGGTTGTAGTGGATATTGAATCCATGTGAGAATACTATTGCGTTGCCTGCTTCAAGTCCCGGCTCGATTTCGCTGTAGTATACCTGTGACTGTACTTCGTCAGGAAGAAGAATCTGGATAACGTCTGCCATCTTTACGCTTCTGCACTGTCATGACCTTAAGACCGTCTTCTTCTGCCTGCTTCAGCGCCTGCTTCCCTCTCTAAGACCAACAGTAACGTCAAGTCCTGAATCATGCATGTTCTGTGCCTGTGCATGACCCTGGCTTCCGTAACCCATTACAGCGATCTTTTTACCTTTGAGTAAGTTGAGATCAGCATCATTATCATAAAACATCTGTGCCATTCTAAGTACCTCTTTATGTGAAATTTTTAAAATCTAAAATTTAAACACCTATAAGTGTCTGAATAATTAAGAACTCTTCTGTCCTCTTCTCAGTGCTACCTTTCCTGTCCTGACCATTTCCTTAATTCCAAATGGCCTGAGCAACTGCTCGATAGCAGTAATCTTACCTTCGTCACCTGTGACCTCAATCACCATGGACTTTGAGGCAACGTCAATTATACGGGCGCGGAAAATGTCTGCTATCTGCATAATTTCTGAGCGGTTGGTAACATCAGAGTTGACCTTTATCAGTGCAAGTTCCCTTTCTACGGAATCTTCGGATTTAAGGTCTGTGACCCTTATTACGTCGATAAGCTTGTTAAGCTGCTTGGTGACCTGTTCAAGAACCTCGTCATCTCCCCTGACCACAATGGTCATACGGGACATGGTAGGGTCATCTGTGACTCCTACTGTCAGGCTGTCAATGTTATAACCTCTTCTTGAGAACATACCTGCGACTCTTGAAAGTACTCCGTATTTGTTCTCAACCAGAACTGCAAGTGTGTGTCTCATTCTTTCTTCTCCAGGTCAAGTATTTCATTAATTGCAGCACCTGCCGGTACCATTGGTGATACGTTCTCTTCGCATTCAACAACAAAGTCAATTACTGTTGGCCTGCCGGATGCGATTGCCTGTTCAATTGCAGGGCGAACCTCGTCACGCTTTGTAGCTCTTATGCCCAGTGCACCGTATGCCTCTGCCAGCTTGACAAAGTCAACACTGTCCTGGATGCATGTTGCGGAATATCTCCGGTCATGGAAAAGTTCCTGCCACTGCCTGACCATTCCAAGATAGCCGTTGTTAAAGATTGCAACAATAACCGGGACATTTTCCTTTACTGCCGTTGCAAGCTCCTGGGAATTCATCTGGAATGAACCATCGCCTGCCACATCAAAAACAACCTTGTCTGGCCTTGCAATCTTGGCACCAATGGATGCAGGGAATCCGTAACCCATGGTTCCAAGTCCACCTGATGTGATGAATGTCCTTGGTTCACTGAACTTGAAATACTGTGCGGCCCACATCTGGTGCTGGCCGACTTCAGTAACAATAATTGCATCCTTGCAGGCTTCACTTATCTGTTCTACAATATACTGCGGCTTGATTCCGTCTCCTGTGCTTGGAGGGACATAGTGAAGCGGGTTTGTTTTCTTCCAGTGTGCAATCCTGTCAAGCCATTTTTCAGACTGGGAAGGACCGGCATATTTCAGAAGTTTCTGCAGGATCCACTTTGCATCCCCGACAATTGGTATGTCGACTTTTACGTTCTTGGATATCTCTGCAGGGTCTATATCAATGTGAATAATCTTTGCATCTGATGCAAAAGCCTTGAGCTTACCTGTAACCCTGTCATCAAACCTTGCGCCAACTGCTATCAGAAGGT
>JAWKHE010000025.1:0-32279 GCA_041395005.1 Methanolobus sp.
TTACGCAGGAAGTAAAAAGTGAAAAAGTACCAAGGCATGTAGCCATAATAATGGACGGGAACCGCAGGTATGCACGTAAGCTTGGAAAAATTACGTCATTTGGCCACAGTAGGGGAGCAGATGTCACGGAATTTGTAATAGACTGGGCATGTAAGCTTGGTGTTGAATATCTGACAATTTACGCATTTTCAACTGAGAATTTCAACCGTTCAGACGATGAGAAAGACAAACTTTTTGATCTTATCAGGGTTAAATTTGATGAAATTGTAATAGATGAAAGAACGCATGAAAGAAAGATGCGCGTTCATGCCATCGGTGAAATTGAAAAACTTCCCGAATCACTAAAGGAATCAATCAAGAACGTGGAACTGGTTACTTCCGAATATGACAAGTTCAATCTCATAGTTGCAGTTGCCTATGGAGGAAGACAGGAAATTGTCCAGGCGGTCAGGGAAATTGCCACCAAGATTGAATCAGGTGAACTGGAACCGGAGGATATCACGGAGGAAACTATTTCCAGTCATTTGTACCCTTCCGGAAGCGCAGCATTGCCGGATGTGGACCTAATCATCCGCACAGGAGGCGATGAAAGGGTTTCAAATTTCCTTCCATGGCAGGCTAATGGAAGTGAGTGTGCAGCGTATTTCTGTGCACCCTACTGGCCCGAATTCCGTAAAATAGATTTACTTCGCTCAATACGTATTTACCAGTCACGCATGAGAGATAAAAAACAACACACATCCACCCGTGTTGCGCATTTCCTGAAAGCTCTTGGAAAAGCCGAGATTGATGAAGTAAGGCATCATTCAAATAAAAACTAAATTCCTGCTTTTTAATTCCGTTATTGAATTTTGTTAGCTTTTTAGAACTTTGTTTTTTGTAAAAGATAGACTAACAAATACAAAAATCAGTTGTAGAAAAGATTTTGGTGCGGGAGGTGAGATTCGAACTCACGAACTCCTACGAGACTAGGCCCTCAACCTAGCGCCTTTGGCCTGGCTGGGCAACCCCCGCATCAAGATTATTTTCCTGATATTTCAACTATAAATTTAAGGAGAAAAAAATCTCCTAAACCACGTCACAGGGACTCTAAAATCTGTCCCAACTGGCTGGCTTTCTCCTTAATAGTTGTTCCTGCATTTATAATTAACTGTTGGATTGTGTAGGAACCATCGGATTCCATAGTGAAAATGAAAGATTTTTCATCTTCTGACACAGTTATAGCATCAATTTCACAAACTGATGCACAGAGTTTGCAGAGTATACATTTAAGAATGTCGTCATCAGCGATTTCTGCGCCGTTAGGTCCGAGCTGAATAATATTCTGCGGGCATTCTTTTACACATGCACCACATTCATCACAGTTCTCAAATTTGACAATTGGCATATTCTTGTAACCACATGCTATACCTGCCTGCCATTTTGCGTGCGTGTAACCGTAACCCATGTGGGCAACTGCCTCAAGCACAACTTTTTGACCTTCCTTCAAATCAATGATAGGAATGTTAGGATCAGCCGGGTGTACTTTTTCATCAGATGATACGAAATCACCTGAATATACCATTTTAGGACCTTCAGCACTGAGGGTCAGGGATACCTTGCATGCAGGGCATTCTGAACCACAGTCACATTCTTCAGCGGGTACGAACTCCTCAATGTCTGTGGTCAAAGGGATAAGGCCAAGCCTTAAAGCTAACTGTTCGTCAAAGAGGACTGACGTATTATTGTAAATATTTACATCATCAATAGCAAGGGTTGGTACGTCAGAGAGGCATGCCCTCCTTATACCATTAGCAAAAGCCGCACTTGCATTTGACAATATAAACTTTGCAGACCTCTCAGACAGCTCAAGTATGTCTACTTCCATTGTCATGAGTTCATATCCATTAGTATTTATACTCTTCTACCGCCCTTTGGACGTGTACCATCGTGAGGAACAGGAGTTACATCCTGTATTCTACCGATCTTGATACCTGCTCTTGCAAATGCCCTGATTGCAGCCTGTGCTCCGGGACCCGGGCTTCTCTGCTTGTTTCCACCAGGTGCACGCACCTTGATGTGGACACCCTCGATTCCCTTGTCCTTAAGGGTATCTGCAAGCTGGCTTGCCATCTGCATAGCAGTATAAGGTGAACTTTCATCACGTGCTGCCTTGACAACCATTCCACCGGATGATTTGGCGATGGTTTCTGCACCAGTGATATCGGTAACTGTAATGATGGTGTTATTAAATGAACATTTATTGTGAGCCCGCCCCATATTCCGTTTGCCATAGCTTTATCCTCCTCGGTTCCTGCTGCAACTGCTGAAGCTATCTGTGCAGGTCTTTCAGCGTGGGATTCACTGGTTAATGGTGAATTTCCATAATAGTCAATGTTCATCTCATCTTCCTTGGAGATAAGTACACTTGGAACTGTCACTTTCTGCCCGTTAATTGCAATGTGACCATGTGTGATGAACTGCCTTGCCTGTCTTGCAGTTCTTGCAAGACCAAGCCTGTAAACCTGTGTCTGGAGCCTGCGCTCAAGAATTGCCTCTGTCTGGAGTGCAAGAATATCATCGATATTTGCATCAGATGGAAGAATTGAGTATCTTCTCAATCTCTCAAGAATCTCGGTGGATTCTGTCTTGAGATGACCGGAAAGTTCACTGTCTGCAAACTCAGCAGATTCTGCAAGAATCCTACGTGCGTCTCCTCTGTACCTTCTCAGGATACTGACTGCCTTCCAGAGTTCCTTCTTGTTACGAAGACCGTACTTCTTGATAAGCTCTACTTCAGTAGCCATCCTGGCTGCCTGCCAAGGATGCTTTGGAGTGTCGTAACTCTTTCTCTTTTTACCTGGATATCCCATAAGATCACCTTAATTACTTCTTCTTGCTTACGCCGATGGTTGAGCCACGCCTTCCTGTGGACTTTGTTCTCTGACCTCTGACCTTAAGGCCTCTCTCGTGCCTCATACCACGGTATGCCCTTACCTTCTTGAGGTTGTTCAGGTCTTCCCTGAGGGTCATAATGATATCCTGGCCAAGGAGGTGCTTGTCGTCACCTGTTAATGGGTCTTCACATCTGTTAAGCATCCAGGTTGGGATGTTCTTCTCGAAGTTTGCAATTGCGTCATCGAGTTTTGCAACATCCTCATCGGAAAGATAACCGATAAGTTCTTTCGGGTCAACACCCGTGCTGTCAACTAAAATTCTTGATGTTCTAAGGCCTATACCACGAATACCTGTCAGCGCATAAATCACTGGCTGACTTCCCTGAAGGTCAGTATTCATGATACGGACTAAGTGTCTTATTTCTTCGTCTGCCATTATTTTTTCCTCCTTAGGGACGCAAGCGTCCTGTAGCCTCGAAACGTAAGTTTCGACACACCCCGATTATTAATGGGGCAGGCAATTCTAAAGATTAATAGAATAACTCGCCTGTATATACTATTTTTATTATTTAACGTTATTCATTAAACAGGAAATAGTCAAACAGGTGAGCACTCACTATAGAGTATTTACTTAAATACTTTCCTGTAAACCAAAGATTAACAACTTTGTTGTAAAAATAAGCATTTTATCAGCGTTTTGACAACGCGTTCCCAAGATCGATTTCCAGGCCTTTTAATAATTCTTTTGCCACATGGTCAGCTATTTTTTTGTTTAAGGCTTCACTGGGATGAACCTGATCCAGTTCGCGGTTGCATGCCGGACACTCCATACATTCAACAAGTGCCATACTGTCATCGGCCACATTGGAAAATAACACAGTTATTTCATTCTCACACTCGGGACAGGTTACAACTGCACTGCCATCATCATCGATATCCATATTTTCCTTGATATGAAACACATTTACATCTGACATTATTATTCTACCTTTTTTGTACTGTATTAGTGCTATTCAAAGATATATACGTTCAGTTGCAGACAGATAGCTCTACAAAAATCATTAACAAACTAAGAACAATACACCCATCCGCCGCAGGCGGCACATTCCTCCGCTGCTGACAAGAAAATATCGAAATAATACAGTTATTAAGAGTAGCTGAGTCAAAAATTACAATTAACAAGATTTCTGCATACCGGAAAACAGACAATTAAAATATCATCAACATACCTAACTGAAAGAAATAGGAGATGCAAAGTAAAGAAAAAATAAATGAAGATATCCCATAATAAAGGAAAAAGATAATCTTTAAAAGTAATTCTAAACATTTCATATATGTATGAGTGGTGGGAAAATTTCAGGCTAAAATATTACAAGTTCATTCTTGGGAAGATGAATTTGGGGTTATTTTTGAGCAAGAGATACTTGTAGAATCGCAAAATGGAGAATTTTTTTGGATATTTGATCCAAGAATAATTTGTGAAAAACATATGGAAGGTCATATTTTTTTCATTGAATTTGATGTTTGGCAGCATGCAGATAAAAATAATCTTTTAAAATCAGATACTGCAAAATAAAGAAAATAGTACCACCTAATTCTCTTTTTTGGAAGAAAGAATTTTCCTGACTTCGGTGCACAATTTTATGGAAAGATTGTTGGAAAAAGATGATAAGAGGTTAAGTATAGATGTTGGTTCTGGCATAATTAGAATTCTTCTTAGCCGCTACCAAAACAATAAATTAGTAGTTGGAGATTATGTCATGATTGAAAGTAGTGGCCTTATACATTTAAGTGAAATATACGATAAATAAAACTGACCAATTCATTTATTTTCCTTATCTCCCAAGTAAAAGAAAAGAACACTTTTTAGACTTCCAACGACATACTGAAAAAGTTTTTCCATAGATACAATCGGTTTGCCTCATCAGCCACATGCACGGAAAAATAATTTTTACTATGCAGACTAATCAAAACATTGTGACAATTAGGCTCTATGAAAACAGCAAATCATTTTGATGCACTTTTCCGGATCGTGCCGGCTTCGCGGACCACTCCAGGAAGATTTTAGTTATTCATAGAAGTTACAATTAAAATGATTTCTACAAAATGATAAATCAAATTATGAAATTAGAAAAAGTATGGCGCCGAGAGGATTCGAACTCCCGAGGCTGATGCCCCCACAAGCTTTCAGGCTTGCGCCCCTACCGCTAGACTATCTCGGCACACGTGTTTCATTGTGTTTTCTGGCTTGCTGTGCCAGCCTTGCGGATAAGTGCCAGCATCCATTATTACTCTTTCGGTCGTAGCTGCAATTCCGTGGGTATTTTCAAGCATTTCCCCAGTACTCATAGCCGCTTTGCGAGTGCCACACCTTCTCCTTTTAAAGTGAAAAAGACAAATATCATCATCTTTTTCAATATTAGCATCAAGGCTTACTATCCCCGGCACTGCAATTGCCGCACCACGACACACTGCATCCACTGCACTGTCACGGATTATTACCTTTGGAAGATGTGAAAGACCTTCCTCCATTGGCCTGATTACCTCACGCAGAAAACTTTCCTCGCCATCTTCTTTCCAGAAAACATATGCATCCTTTAAATCCTGCAATGTCACAAGAGTGTCCTCCCTGAAAGGACCGGTTTTTGTCCTGCGGAGTTCCTGCATATGGGCACCACAACCAAGGGCAACACCAATATCATGACATAGCTTTCGCATGTATGTGCCGGCCTCACAGCCAACACGCATAAGGACTGATTTGCTTTTTACATCGAGGACTTCAAGATAGTAGATTTTCCTGACACGTACTGCACGTTTTACAGCAGAAATAATAGGTGGCATCTGGAAAATCGGACCGGTGAATTCCTTACAGACCCTGCGTACCTTTTTCTCAGGGACTTCCTCATGTAAAGTCATCAGGCAGATATATTCCTTACCTGAAAGACGGAGTGCAGCAACAGTTTTAGTAGCCCTGCCAAGCATGATAGGAAGCACACCAGTAACCACAGGGTCCAGTGAACCTGAATGCCCTGCCCTGTTTAGCTCAAGAATGTCCTTCACCCAGGCAGTAACCTCATGACTTGTGGGGCCTGCAGGCTTGTCAAGATTGACAACTCCCATTTCAATGTACTGCCTCATTGGACGATTTTCAGGGGCACAGCCATGAAGAGGACTTATCGTTGCCTCTGTCTTATGGACTAATTCTCTTTTCTGTTCCGAAGGTAAAATACCTGATTTCATAAGAACCGCCAGACTTCAGTTAGAAGTCAGAACTATTATCAATGGCACAGGAAATAATATTTGTTATCTGGAACTGATCCCACTTTTCAGAATCAATTACAAGATCATAAATAGAAAGATCATTGATATCAATGCCATAAATTGTTTTATACCTGATAGCCTCGGAAGCTTCACGCTCTTTAGTCTCAGCAAGCTTGTCTTCAAAAGAGCTCCCTTCACGACTGACAATTCTCCGGACCCTGACATCTACTGACGCCTTTATCCATACCTTGAATGCTTTTTCAGCCATATGGCCTGCAAGTCTTCCTTCAAGAATAATATTGTCACGGGTATTTGCAATCTCTTTCTGGCGTTCATCAATCTTGATGTCAATACGGTCATCGGATTCAGCCAGAGCGCCAAACTCAGCAAGGGACATATCATACTCCTTTGCAAGGGAGCGGAAAACCTCTCCGGCAGAAATCATTTCAAGATCGTATTTTTCAGAAATTAAGCGGGATACGGTAGTAGTACCGCTTCCCGGAAGACCGCTGATTGTCAGTAACACTTTATACGCCACCGACGTCCAGAGCCTTTCTGATTAACTGGCTTACAGCCAGTGAGGCAATGAAATACCAGAATAGCCAGTGCTGGAAAGGACCAATCAAAGGATCTGTCAGAATCTGCTCTCCCCAGAACGGGAAAACAAGTGATGCAGCTTCATGGCTCTTAATATAATAGTAAGCCCACATGAAAAGTGGCAGTGAAATTATACTGATATATGCCATTGGCTTGAACTGCTGCTTTGACATCTCCATCTGGTCTTCCATCATTTCCTTACGCTCATCTTCCATCTTCTTCATAAGAGCAGTGTTGTTGGAAAGCTGGGCTTCCCTGAACTCTTTCTGGAATGACTTCATTTTTTCCTGCGTTCCACGCATCAGTTCCCAGTCTATGGTATATTTCTGGATAAGTGATGCATAAAGCGCAGTAATGGAAGCCATTATGAAAAGAACGATATGGAAATTGGATGCTCCCAGAGCTGCTACTACAGGATCCATAATGAGGCTGACGGACTTGCCGAGAGAATCTCTGAAATCCTCTCCCAGTATCATGATCCCGATCATGAGGGAAATACCAAAAGCCAGCAAAAACTGATCCAGCTTTTTCTTGAATGCTTCTGTAACCAAGGGAATAGCCTCTTTATTTGATGTTATTATTTATACTGGTCCATTACCTTACAGACATCAGCAAGTACAGCATCCACTGAACCTGTACCATCAACGTTCACAAGAAGGCCTGCATTATCATAGTAGTCAATAAGCGGCTTTGTCTTGTCATTGTAAACAGCAAGTCTCTGGCGGATTACTTCTTCCTTGTCATCGTCTCTCTGGTAAAGCTCTGCACCACATGCATTACAGATTCCTTCCTTCTCAGGAGGATTGAACATAACATGGTAACTCTCACCACATGCACAGCTGCGGCGTCCACCGAGCCTTTTTACGAGTTCCTCATCGCTGACCTCTATGTTGATTACAGTATCAAGAGGCTTATTTATCTCAGAAAGTATCTCAGTGAGTGCATCTGCCTGTGGAATAGTTCTTGGATAACCATCGAGAAGGTAACCCTTCTCACAGTCAGGCTCTGTAAGCCTGTTCCTGATAAGTCCGATAAGAACCTCGTCAGGGACAAGTTCGCCTTTGTCCATGTACTGTTTTGCTTCCAATCCAAGTTCAGTTCCATCACGGACATTTGCTCTTAAAATGTCACCTGTGGATATGTGAGGGATATCGTAATGTTTTGATAATTCTTTTGCCTGGGTGCCTTTGCCGGCACCCGGTGGGCCAAATAATGCAATATTCATGATAAACACCTTATTCCTGTCCGAAGAAGGATCTTACCATCGGATGCATTTCCATCATCTGCTCAGATGCTATGTCCTCATAGAGACGGTACACAATACTTACCGTAAGCAGAAGACCAGTACCACCTGCACCTCCGAGGGTACCAAGCAGACTTGCAACAAGTGTCAGGGCACCAATAAAAGCACCACCTATAATGGTTACTTTTGGAATATACCTGATCATAACTTTTTCAATACTTCCAATGTTCCTTCTGAAACCCGGTATCTGCATACCGGAATTAAATATTTTCCTGGCTGTTGGTTTCGCACCCATTCCGGTTGTCTCAATCCAGAACAGAGCAAAGATGATACCTCCTACAATAAGGAAGACAGCATCAGTAAGTACATGAAGTCCTATCTGCCAGATAGCAGGCACAGGAGCACCATAACTTGTGAATGACTCCCTTACAAGGGAAGGTATCCAGTCATACGGACTGTGGATAGGAGCCAGGTAATACATAATACCATTGATAGGTGTTGAACCACTGAACTCACCCAGGGAATGTAATTCCCTTACTGCTGAGCAGGGGCCACATCATCTGGATATTTGCCTGCAATGCCCTTACAGAATGTTGGCAGGACTGAAGAAGCATAAATAAGTTTGACAGGAACTTACCCCTTGCACCTCTTACTGCACTGTGTGCCAGAGGAATTTCAATACGGGTACTTTCCCACGTAAACAACAAGCAGGAAAATCACAACTGTACTTACCAGTGCAAAATTCCACCAACTTATGAGCATGAACGATGCCATCGCCTGAGAAGAAGAAATCTGCTTCCCACATTCTGTACGATGTATAGCCATTTGGGGAAGAAACCGGTGAGAAGACCGGATGAATCTGTTTGTCAGTTAAACAGACCGGTAACAATCTGCTGGGAAACCCCGGCTACGATGAAAAGACCTACCAGAACCGATACCCATTTGAAACTACTTCATCCATGAAGAGTACCAGTACGCCACCAATGCATATCTGTATGAATATAATGAATGTGATTACTCCAGGTTCCGACACCTAAAGTGCTAGCAAAAGGCTGCATCCGGCTGAATATATCCACCGGCGATCTGTGGCAGAGCCTCAAGTACTATCATTACAAAGACCATAAATTTCTGGGCACCCTGGAAGAATGCCTGGTCAGATGGATTGGACATGTCGAGCTTTATAACATCAGCACCGACCAGTAGCTGAAGGACAATGGATGCGGTAACAATAGGACCGATACCCAGAAGCATCCAGGGAACCCGAAGCTCCGGCAAAAAACGCTCTATATAGGATTCGAATCAATCGAATCCGCTGACAATCAAACAGCGGTACATTAGCAAGTGCAAAATAGAGCACAAGAATTCCAAGTGTCCACATTAATTTATTTTTAAAATGGACGTGCCCCTCGGACTTGCAACCGCAGGCAATTTATTAAAAATTGGTTCCAAACTATCCTTAAGACTCATTAATTCCACCCTTTGAATGGAAAATCCATGCAATTATTAGGTTAAAGCAAACCTACGCGGTTTAAACATTTATAAATATACACCCTTAAAATGCACAAATATAAAATAAAAGGTAATGCCTGATGGCATTACTCGTCGATCTCAGTGCAAGATCCACCTGCACCTTCAATTTTTTATACTTTTGCGCTGGCTGAAAACTCAGCTGCTGTTATTGAAAGTTTCTTTGACACCTTACCGGATCCAAGTACCTTGTCGATATCAGAACTGCCAGGTCGATAACGCATATGTATCATCCTGAAGTTCTGCAAAACCGTCATCTGAAGTTGATCCGCAAACTCGTCAAGTTCACCGACGTTAACAATTGAAGTGTCATTTAAGACCTTCAGTGGACAGGAAAACCCCTCTGGTGTCCACGGCGGTATCCCAGCAGTACTGCACAGGAGAAATGGTGTTTGTTTTCACCACATCTACCTCTTCCACCACGGTTACCTGCACCACGTCTGTTCTTGGTTGTTCCGCCACCACATGTACGTGAACCTCTGAACTTCTTTGTGTTGGTTTTCTTTGATGTCATGGGATTACCTCATTTTCTTCAGCAGTTTATTGATGTCTTCACCATGGTTACCCAGTACACCGCCCTGCTGGACTGTTCTCTTCATACCGGAGTGGCCTTCCTTGGTGGGTGGAGCCTGAATGCCGGCTTGAGCTTTGGAACATTTTTAAGGGTTGTGTTACCGTCACAGGTGCCTCTGCAAGAGCCTTGATGGAATCTGGTCTGTGTTTTCGGCTATGTATTCCTCGGGTAATATCGCCACCTTCAAGTCTTCACAGTTTGTCAGCATCTCTGCAAGTGTGTCAGCATCAATGATACCGTATGCTACATAGTCCTTTACTTTCTGGATCATTCCTGCATTGTGAGGATTGTCGGCAAAGGAGAACACAGTAGGACACACTTTGTGCAGACGGATCATCTGGAGGGTATCCTTGATGGTACCCCTTACATTGACGTCTCCACGTACTCTGACCAAAGCGGCTACATTATTAAGCCTCCTTATTCTCCAGATGCAGAGGTGTCCTTACAACACCTGTGTTCTCAGGGTGCCTGAAATGTAGCCTTTGCGAAGAGTTCAGGGTTGTCCTGTGGTACCTTCGGTCCTTGTCCAGACATCTTTAATTCCTGCCTTCTCGAGTACTTTCCTTGCAGTATCTCCTGCAGCAAGACCAAGACCACGTGGTGCTGGCTTAAGCTCGACAATGACACTGCCTACCTTACCACGTACCTCTGAAGGTACTGTGTGCTCAAGACCACATGCGCATTCCCATAGACCGCATCCACGTCTTACCTTAATAATGTTAATCTTGGCGTTGCTGATAGCCTTTCTGATAGCTGGTCCTACCTGAACGTCCTTTGCCTGGCCAAGACCAACAAAGCCATTGCCGTTACCGACAATAACAGTTGCTCTGAACTTTTTGCGACGTCCTGAGTCAGTCATTCTCTGGACCATGTTGATATCAAGAACCTCATCCTCAAGATCAGGTAAAAGGATATCGATAATCTTGGATTCCCTTATTGGAAGACCTGACTCTATAACTTCGTCCATTGAAGTGATCTGCCCTTCTTGAACGAGTTTTTCCGAGTCTTGTCTGTGGAACCCATTCCTCTTCATATTCATATGCCATGTAATCACCTAGTTGAACTCTGCAGAGATCTTTTCCTTTACTGCATCAAACAGATCAGGCAGATTTGAGTCTTCCATGTACTCTGCTATGTGTTCTCCTCTTACTCTCTCATCTGAAGGAAGAACAGATGAGTCATGAGGAATCTCGAATCCTGCATCTACGATGCCTTTCAAGGTTGCATATACACGTGATCCGGATGATGATGCCTGGAGTCCTATATCAAGAACGCCGTAATCATATCCCTTGCTCAGTGCCCTGTAACCGAATAACAGACCTGTAAGATATGCTGCAGTTGTGTTTCCTGTTGGTGCATCATATCCGTATTTCTTAAGTTCTGTTGAAATTGCAGCTGAAAGAGTTACATCTCCTTCAGGTTTTGGAGCTACAAGCTGGACCTGCATGTGCCTTGAACTCTTGCGTACTACCACACGGTCTTCCTTTGAAAGGAGTAACCTGAGTCTCTGGTGGTAATCAGTACGCCCTTCTCTTCGTCGCCTGAAAGCAACTTTATATTTGGGTCCTGTTGCCATGATTATTCCTCGTGCTTAATGAGCTTAGCTGACTCAAGGTGTGCCTTAAGGTGAGCTACACTGCGGTATTCTCCACCCTTTGCCTTGCGGTAAACCTTACAATAGGTTGCCCTGTCCAATGAGCCATCTTCACGCATCTGTTTGAGTTCCTTTCTCAGAGCACGGATTTTCTTCATCCACTGCTCCTTGCGAGGATTGCGTGCGCCCTTTTTACCTTTCCTTTTACCGTGTCCTTTACGGTGTCCATACTTACGCTTGGCATCTCTTTCTCTTGCACGACCACGGCTTACACCCTTTACAGGAATAGCCTTGATGCTGCCAGCTTCTACGAGCTCACGTATGTCAGCCCTTGTAATTGCCACTGCGATATCTTCTGCTGCTTCAGGGTCAAGCCATACCCTGTTAAGGCCACAACCAAGTACTTCAGATGCGATCCTTTTCTGGTTTGTAAGATCTGTCATCTTATTCACCTCTTGTTGGGTTGAGTACCTTTATTGAAAGCTCTGCAGCCTTTGCCTCAATGAGTGCCTTCTTTCTGCCACCGACTTTTGCAGCGACCCTGATTGCCTCTGTCTCAGCGTTGACATCGTCAAGCTGTGAGATTGTGCAAACAAGAACTTCTGCATATCCGGATGGGTGTAAACCCTTTACAGCAGCAGGACTTCCATAGCCTACCTGTGCAACAGCACCCTTTGCCTTAATGCCTATGCGCTGCTTACCCTGAAGACCTCTTGGACGCCTCCAGTTGTCATCCAGACGCTTGTACTTGTGGCTTTCTGTTCTCTTGAACTGAGGTTTTTGTGTTTCTGGATTTTCCTTACCTTAAAAAGGCGTTTAGTATTCTCATCCATTCAAATCACCTACACTATCTTCTCCACAGTGTATATTCCGTCCTGAATACACGGGGGTCGAATCTCTTGATTCTTGTTGTCTGCTCGATGTTAGCAGCTGTCTGTCCAACATCTTCCTTGTTGTTACCTGTGACAACAACCTCATCGCCTGAAGCCTTTACCTTGGTCTCACCGAGAATCTTGGCAGCCCTTGGTTTTTTCTCTCCAAGGAAATTACCGATCATCAACTTGTCACCTTCAACCTTAATCTGCATAGGGAAGTGAGAGTAAACGACCTTCATGCGATATTCGAATCCCTCGGTGACACCCTTAATCATGTTTCTGATGTGGGATGCGAAAGTACCGACCATTGCTTTCTGAGTCTTTTTCATGACTGTTGAGTCCACAATGACCTCTGAACCTGCAACCTCTATCTTAACACCAGGGTACCAGAATTCTCTTTCTGTCTTGCCCTTTGGGCCTGTGACAGACAGAACTCTACCCTGCATTGTTACGGTTACACCTTCAGGGATTTCTATTATTTTCTTGATTTCTTTTGCCATGTGTCATCACATCCATCAGTACACATATGCAAGTAACTGTCCACCAACGTTGTTCTCACGAGCTTCATACTGTGACATTACACCGTGTGATGTGGTTAGTATCAGTGTTCCAAAGTTCTTTGCAGGAAGGAATTGCTTTTCCCATCTTTCAAAGTCAGCAGCACCTACTGAATAACGTGGCTTGATTGCACCACATTTGTTGATTCTGCCAACAAGTTCTACCTTGTAAAGCCCAGCCTTACCATCATCAATAAACTCGAATTCGCCGACATAGCCACGGTCTTTCATGACATTAAGTACGGTACCGATGAGTTTTGATGCAGGTTTTATAGTACATGAGTCCTTACCAATTGCCTCTGCGTTCTTTATTGTAGACAAAGCATCAGCAAGCGGATCTAATAATACCATTTCTTTCACCTCACGTATACTTCTCAAATCCCATATCGTGGGCAACTTCACGGAAGCAGTGTCTGCAAAGGTAAATTCCATATTTCCTTATGAGACCCTGTTTTCTTCCACATCTCTTGCATTCGCTTGCTCCTCTTCCAAAGCTCTTAGTGGTTTGTACCATTTATATTACCTCCACGGAGTATTTGTCTTTGAAGAAAGCAATTGTATCCTCTTTTGTAATCCTGTGAGATGTTGGGATCTTTCTCTTGACTATCCTTCTTTTGCTGATCCTGTAACCTGGACGGTTTACAACAACATTGATATCCATTCCAAAGATACCGATGTTTGGATCGTACTTCATTCCCGGGAAGTCGGTATGTTCCTCAATACCAAAGGCAACATTCCCGTATTTGTCAAACTGGGATGATCTGAGATTGCTCTCTACAATATTAAGTGCGGTCTTAAGGAACTCTTCTGCACTGTCAGACCTGAGTGTGACCTTGCAGCCTATTGGTTCGTTCTTCTTGATACCAAATGCTGGCAGAGTTCTCTTTGAATAAGTCCTTACAACTGTCTGGCCGGTAATCTCACCGAGAATGCCTTCAGCATCTACAAGGTGCTGACCACTTTCTCCAACACCCATGTGAACAACTACCTTTTCTACTACAGGTGTTCTCATTGGATTACTCAACTACCTCACCACCTAACTTGATTTCTGGTTCCTTCTCACCGATTACGACAACAAAGTCCTCGATGGTCTCAAAATCATATTCACCGGAAATTGATACGGTGTTATGCCTGGAACTTCTTACAGTGTTGATGTCTTTGATGGTACCGATTTCACCGGTGTGTTTTCCGCCAACAATCATTGCGAGGTTACCTACTTCATACTTTATGTGCTTGACAATTGCCTTGTCAGGCATTGAAAGGATGAGTGAGTCCTTTGGCTTGTAATCGTTGGAACCAATGAGGTTTGTACCGTCATTGAGGTTAAGCTGTACTGCTCCGCCTTTAATTATAGTCTTGCCGTTAATCCTGCAAAGCTTGTTTGCATTCATATCTGCCAGCTTATGAACTTCAAGTCTTCCCTTGCGGTCCAGCAGCACACGATATGCAACATTCTCAAGAGGAATTGTAATTACATCTAAAAGACCTACAGGGAACCTGAGATCCTTTCTGACGACACCATCAACGAGTACATTACCTTCGGAAAGAACGCGCTTTGCTTCTGCACGGGTGTCTACAATACCCAGCATATCCCTGAGGACTACACCAAGAGGAATGCTCTGCTGCTTGTTATGTGGACCAGGTCTTGTTGCTGTGATCCATTTGTTGGATTTCTTTGATATCTGCCAGCTGTTTGGGACAGATATTCTTTTCTGATGTTTGCCCACAAAATCACCTGTTACTGATAACTTCTACTCTGTGTTTATCCTTCAATTCAAGGGTTGTGATCATCACATTTGAAGGGTATACAGGTCTTGCAACCTCTGTACCGTCTGCTTTTGAAACGGTTACACCTTCAACTACGATAGTCCCGTGCTTTAGGGAAATTGCCTCAACCTTTCCGGTTGTCCCTGCATGGTCGCCACGCATAAGTTTTACTGTGTCGCCAACGATGACGCTGGCACTGCGACGTCCATACTTGTCACGGAGATCCTTTGACAGGGGGCAGCCATATATTTCTGTTGCTTGATGCAGAGGAGCTGTGTATCTTGCCTTCCTCTGTTTTCTTGGCTGATTTGATACCATTTCTCACACCACCATGGATGCAGTTGTACCGATCTTTGGGTACCTTCTGCTGCTTCCCTGCGACCGACCCTTAAAGTCAGTTCCTTTGGGACCTGTCCTTGTCGACAATAACCATTGCATTGTCCTCGAAGGAAACCCTCAGCCATCTGCACGGCGTGCATTTCCTGTTTCTGGCGTACTACTACTGCAAGAAGGATCTGCTTACGCATTTCCGGAGTTCCTTTCTTCACGGAAACAACGCACATGTCACCTACACCCGTTCTTGGGTGTCTGTTCTTTACACCTCTGTAGCCCTTTACGGAGATAATCTCAACTACACGTGCACCTGTATTGTCCACGCAGTCGATCTTAGCTCCGGCGTTAAGTGCACGAGGAACTGTGGATTTAATTCCCCTCATTCCTGTGCCTCCGCCTTAATGACTACATAGGATTTAGTCTTACTAAGAGGCCTGCATTCAGCTATAGTTACAACGTCTCCTACCTTTGCATCAATGCAAGGAGGATTGTGTGCGTGAATCTTGGATTGCCTCTTTTCATATCTCTGATATTTCTTAATTAGCATTTCATGCCTTGCGCTGGATGACCACTGTCTTGTCCATTTGTCGCTTACTACAGTCCCTACAAGGATCCGTCCGCGAACCGGAAGTTCTCCGTGGAAAGGACAATTGACATCGTCATTAATTTTTCAGGAGCGGGACATCCAATCCAATATCTTTAACCATGATTATTACCTCATGTGTATTTTTCTTTATGTTCTTTGTTCTGTTCTCGGGTTGTGAGAGCAGAAGGTTCCCATTTACTTTAACATACCTCTCAGCATGCTTTCCGGATAAGTGGCCTGGTATCTGAAACACAAAGGATGTGCCCTTTTTCGGAACTTGTTTTTCAGTTCCGTCCTCTGCCTGAACAATTATCATGTTCTTTTGTTTCGTCAACCACTTTGCCGCGTATATCGCGTTTAGTGCGTCGATTCGTAGCTTCTAAGCTACTCTTTACTTCCAATCCGATAAGTTCATGGAATACCAGCTTAGAAGGAGTGATCTCCAATTTAGATCTCCTTCATTTCCCTCTGATGGTCTTTATCCTTGCAACGGTCTTTTAAGCTCGCCAATCCTTCCTGGATTGTCAGAGCTCCACCAGCTGATGAAAGTGCGCGCTCGCGAATGAGTTCGTCTCTCATTTTCTCAAGCTCGTCCATCCTTTCTTCCGGGACATATCCCTTATCTCGTTTAATCAAAGAATTGCCATTACTTATCCTCCTTGTGGGACACGTGCAACTGGGTGCCAGTAGTCATAACCATCGTGCTTATGCTGCCATACACCGTCAACCAGTCTTTTCTGGTCATCTTCGCTTTCCTCGACAGGAACTGAATCATCAGTTTCAGCTGCTTCTTCTGCAGGAGCTCTTCTTCAGCAACATCTTCTGCTGGAGTTTCTTCAGCAACCTTTTCTTCTGCAACTTCTACTGCTTCCTCTTCGTCTGCAACTTCACCTTTCAGATTCTTTGTCTACGAGCTCAGTACGTCAGCCTTTGCAGCTTCCGGCGCTACAGCTTCAGCTTCTTCTGTCTCTACGACTTCCTTGATGTCGAATGCATCAGGTAATACTGCGGCCAGAGGAATGATTCTTACTTTACATCCAAGGGTTCCCAGCTTTTACAGCTGTTGCAAAACCTCGTCTACTATATCATCAACAGGTTTTCCAGCGTGCTTAATGTATCCGTCAACGAGTTTCTCAACCCTTGACCTTGCACCTGTCAATTTACCTGAAATAACTATTTCACAGCCCAGTGCACCTGAGTTCATAATAGCCCTGAGGGTATTATGACCGGCTTTTCTGAAATACCAGCCTCTCTCAATGGAAGAAGCAAGGCGGCTTGCCATCATCTGGGCATTAAGCTCCGGCTTTTTGACTTCCTGTGCATCGATCTGTGGATTATCCACATCATAAAGTCTGTCAATGTCACGGGTCAGTTTGCGGATGACCTTACCGGCCTTACCAATGACCATACCTGGCTTTTCAGCATATACAGTAATCTGGGTTCCCATAGGAGTACGGTTGATTTCCATCCCACCGTAACCTGCTCTGCTGAGCTGTTTTGCGAAATATTCGTCCATTGAAGCTTTTACGTATCCTTCCTGAACGAACTTCTTCTCTATTGCCATTAGCGCACCTCATTCAAAATAATCTCAACGTTCACAGTCTCTGTGTTACTTGGACTGCCACGTCCGCGAGCCCTTGGTCTCATTCCATGGATCACACGTCCGCGCTTTGCAGCTGCATGTGCAATATACATGCGCTCAGGCTCAAGGCCCTTGTATTCAGCATTGCTTCTGGCGTTTTCCAGGATCTTGAGGAAAGCCTGGGCAACCTTTACAGGATACCTACCATTTGCCATTGGACCTTTTCTGTGTCCTGATCCATCACAGTGCCTCTTGAAAGGTACTGCCTGTTTCATGGATACGACATCTTCAAGGTACTTCTGGGCTACATTGCTACGCATACCTTTGATCGCTTTACAGAGTTCACGTGACTTTTTCGGGGAGATGTGAAGCTCAGCACCCATTGCTTTTGCACTTTCTTTTGGGTCCATTTCAATTGAATATCCAATTCTTGCCATTTATCTCACCTTACTTAAGTGGCACGAACTTGCTTGAACGGGTTGCTCCTACACCAGCGCTTCCGTGGGATACTCTTGCGCGGGTTGGTGCGAATTCTCCGAACCTGTGTCCGATCATTTCAGGCTGAATCTCAAATGCCACAAATGACTTGCCGTTGTATACTTCTACAGTTTTGCCGACCATATCAGGGAAGATAATAATGTCCCTGTAGTGGGTCCTCAAATTGTCTTTACTGTCTTTAAGCTGCTGGACAACATTCTTCCTGCCTTCTGTGTAGCCCCTCTTAAGAGTGCGGCGTTCACGTGCAGGAAGCATACTGATGAACTCATCTGTGTCCAGAGCCACGAGTTCTGATACCGTCTTGCCACGGTAGGTAAACTCACCTTTTCGTTTTGGTAATCTTGATGATGATTTTCTTGCCATGTATTAGCCTCCGGTTAACGCTTTCCGGTCCTGCGTGCTGCTATCTGACCTACCTTTCGTCCGGGAGGTGCATTCCTTCCAACGGTTGTTGGCTTACCAGGATGCTTACGGTTACCTCCACCATATGGGTGGTCAATAGCGTTCATAGCAATACCTGATACACGAGGGTACTTTGCAGCTCTTGTCTTCATCTTGTGGTACTTCTTACCTGCCTTAAGGAAAGGCCTGTCTGCCCTGCCGCCACCTGCAACGATACCGATTGTTGCACGGCATTTAGGATTTAACCACTTCATCTCACCAGATGGCATCTGGACAACTGTCTTACCACGGTCGTGGGAAACAACTGTTGCGTAAGTTCCTGATGCACGTGCGAACTGTCCGCCGTCATTTGGCTTGGACTCAATGTTACAGACTGGAATACCTTCCGGGATCTCTGCAAGAGGCAGGATGTTACCGGGTTTGATCTCAGCTGAAATTCCGCAGGCAATCTTTTCACCTACTGCTATACCTTCAGGTGCAATGATCAGGCGCTCTTCACCATTCTCAAAAGCAACTTTGACAACTGGTGCTGAACGAGCCGGATCGTGTGTAATTTCGATAACTGTAGCATAAATTGTGTCATCTTCATCGACACGTGGGTGTTTCATTGCAGCTTTGTACTTGTGTGATGGAGCCCTGTATGTAGGTGTTCCAGCACCCCTGTTCTGTGATATAAGTCTTTTACCCATGTTAATTCACCTCACATCAGACCTATTCTGGTCGCTATCTCATGGGCTGCTTCTGTGCCTTCGAAAGTAACGATAGCTTTCTTCAGACCTTTCATTGTACTCATTGTACAGACTGATTCAACAGGGAATCCGTACATCTTCATAACGTCTGCTTTGATCTGCATCTTGTTTGCGCGGGTATCGACAATAAACTGGAGTTTGTTGTCTTCCAGCAGCATCATTGCTTTTTCTGTAATAAACGGATATTTAATGACGCTCATTCGAACATCCCTCCAAGTGCGGATATTGCTGACTCAGTCCAGACTGTTAACCTGCCTGCCTGCGTACCTGGTGCAAGGAGTTCAGCGTTCAGTGAATCAACGGATACAACATCTACACCGGAAAGGTTCCTTGCGGACTTCATCAGTGGGCTGTCGCATGTTGCAACAATAAGGACACTCTTCTTGTTCTTGAATCTCCTTCCTCTTATCTTACCCTTTCCTGCACGGATGTTTCTTCCGTCCTTTGCACGGATTACGTCGTCATAAAGACCTGCGTTCTGCAGGAAGCTTACAACATCCTTTGTCTTCTCGACGCCTTCAAGCTCGTCTGCAGCTACCAGTGGAAGCTCTGCCTCAAACCTGTGTCCACGTGCTTTTACAAGCTCGACGTCACATGTTGCAGCAATTGCTGAGCGGATTGCCATGCGTCTTTCTTTCTTGTTGACCTTTTCAGTTCTGTCTGCTTCAGGCTTTGGTGGGTGTGCTCTCCTACCGCCTACTGCCTGTGGCACCCTTGCTGCACGACTTCCATTGGAAAGTCTTGGAATCTGGGCGACACCTCTGCCTGATCCCCAGGAATGTGCTGATGTGTCCATACCGGAGTACATCCTTGGACCATATGGCTGGTACCTGTTGGACTGGGCTGAAAGAACTGCCCTTTTGATAAGGTCAGGTCTGTATACCTCGTCGAATACCTCAGGAAGGTCTACATCTCCCTTGGCATTACCTGATAAATCTATAATTTTTACTGTAACCATTCAGTTCACCCCTGCTTGGACTGTGTGCTTACGTGAACAATTTCCGGTTCACCCATAGCAGGTACTTTTGACCTCATTGGATCTCTGAGCCTTACAAGTCTCTTTGATGGTCCTGGAATGCTTCCCTTGATAAGGATGTATTCACCACGTACAAGACCGTAATTAAGGAAACCGCCTGCTGGAGTAATCTCGTCTCCGTCTTCGCCGACCTTAAGGATACGCTTGTTGTATTCTGTCCTCTGGTGGTAACCCATCTGACCCATCTGTGGTACTGTCCATCTTACAACTGCTGGATGCCATGGACCAAGTGTACCGATCTGCCTGAGACTTCCTGACGTGAGTGCTTGTTCTTCTGCAGGTTAATACCCCATCTTTACAGGACCCTGGGTACCCTTACCTGTTGTGATAGCTGCTACGTCAACAAATGCGCCTTCGCCAAATACGTCAGTGATCTAATCTCGCCACCAAGTACGGATTTTGCTACTCGAGCTTTGCCACGTCAGAACCACCTGTTTCATGATATCAGCATCTTCTTTGGAACACCAGGAGCTTCTTTGGTAAAATGTATGTGATGACCTTTATGTCTGTGACCTTGCCTTCATCAACCATGCTCTCAATCTTTGGCAAGAGCTTCGTCGGTGTTTGACTCGGAAGCGTAATTGTCTTTCCAAGGCTTTCGTCAAGGTCAACTGCCCATGCATCTGTAAGTGCCTCTCGCCACTTGGTGTTGCCCGTATGAGAACTGCAGCAGCACGGACTGCAGGAGTTTCTACAGCTGTTACAGGAACAGATTCCATGCCTTCTGTGAGACTGTTCTTGGTATCATCTATCATTACCACATGGGTCATACCTACCTTGTAACCTGCAAAGTCTTGGGGCTTGGTTCTCCAGCGGCTTCAGGCCATGAGTTAAACCGTATGTGGCTTTTTGCTCTTACGCGTGGACTGAAAGCGGTGATCCTCGTCTGGTCTGTGTCCTTTTGCCATTATTATTCTCCTAATTTACACATTTTCTTGTGGCAGGTCTATGCAATTTTGCATGGACCAGTTTACGCAGGAAAAGTCAGCCGGAACCGCCATGAGAATGAAGTGACATGATACGGCGGACTCCACGTACCCTCATGGTACGCATTCAACACCGAACCTGTACATTCCTCCAGTCATCAACGGACCATAGCATGCCATAGGCATTACTGAGTGGTCGTCATCTCGAAAAGATTTAAACATCCCAGTATTTTAACACATTTTTGTGTAAGCGGGCATTCGTGAAGAGGCCCAATCATACTTCATGTTAAATCCGACTTTTTCGCACTGTAATCTTAATACAGTCAGAGTTACATCTTCCAATGCAATCTAACGTTGCGCCATTAAAGGAATATATTGTATATAAATCCTTTGCAAGAATGAAGGCAAAAAAACAAATCAAAAACAGCAATTCACTAATTCCATGAGTACTGTTGAAGGACATATTATAGAACAGGCTACTATAATAGAGTAACTGCCGGAAATACGATATATGATATAACGCAATAAAGGATTAGATAAATAATTAAATATTAAATAATATATAAAGAATGTTGAGATTATACGTTAAGTACTTCTATAAAATGTAGCATTAAGACCCATAAAGCCTAATTATAATAGAATGGAGTGAAAAAGTGGAAATTAAAAAAGCTGTGATACCTGTTGCAGGAATGGGGACAAGGTTCCTTCCGGCAACAAAATCCATGCCAAAGGAAATGTTACCTGTCATAGACAAGCCTGTCATACACTATGTAGTTGAGGAGGCTATTGCATCAGGCATAGATGACATAATATTTGTCACCGGAAGAAGTAAAAGATCCATTGAGGATTATTTTGACGATTCACCGGAACTTGAAAGTCATCTTAAAATGAAAAACAAGGATAAAATGCTAAAAATTGTAAAAGATATCTCATCCATGGTAGATATCCACTACATAAGGCAAAAAGAACCTAAAGGTCTGGGAGATGCAATCCGCACAGCAAAAAAGCACATTAATGAAGAACCTTTTGCGGTCCTGCTTGGTGACGACATTATTGTTAACGAGAAACCATGCACCAAACAGTTGATCGATAATTTCCAGAAATACGGACGTTCCACCATAGCAGTAGAAGAAGTACCCATGGAAAAAACCGGCAGCTATGGAATTATCAAGGGACAGGCTTTGAATGATTCACTCTATGCACTCGAGGACATTGTAGAAAAACCTGCACCTCAGGATGCACCATCCAATGTAGGTGCAATAGGAAGATATGTTTTTACACCTGAGATTCTTGACTGTATTGAACAAACAGCAATCGGTGTTGGTAATGAGATCCAGCTTACCGATGCAATAAGGCTGTTAAACGAGCAACAGAAGGTCTATGCATACAAGTTCACAGGTAAACGTTATGACACCGGAGACAAGGTGGAATACGTAAAAGCAATTATTGATTTTGCACTCTGCAATGATGAAATGAAAGACCAGATAAAAGAACACATCACAGGCATTAACCTGTGAACTTTAATCTTTTTTGATTTAACTTGTTAGTTTAAATTAGGTAAAATCAGGATGATAAAATCATCCCTGTGTAACAGACCTGCCCATCTCAAAAGCTTTTACGTTTATATCAATGGTTTTCTGAGGGACAAGTTCCTTTACACATTCAACCAGAGTGTCAACAGAAACCGGCAGGTAGTTTGAGACTGCACCCACCATGACAACGTTCATGGACTGGATGTGTCCAGCTTCCTTTGCAAGCTCAGTAGCATTGAAAGCTTTAACCTTATGCGTCTCTTTGAGTTTTGCGATGATGGCATCAACATCAGGATAAGTACACAGTCCTGAAGTCACAGTTACCGGAAGTATCGGATCAGTGTTCACTATAATAGTACCATCATCTGAAAGGAACTCAAGATACCTGAGTGCTTCACTTGGCTCAAGCGCAAGAAAGAACGTCAGCACCCTCATTGGAATCATGGATCCAAGTTCACAGCCAAGTCTGATGTGATTGACAACTGAACCCCACGCTGTGCCATTCCATGTGTCTCTGCTGCACGCACGGACATGTTTTCCTTCACAGCAGCTTTACCAATAATATCTGATGCAAGGATAGTACCCTGCCCGCCTACACCGGCAATGACAAGATCAAATTTAGAAATTCCTTCAGCACTCATTTCTTCACCTCCGTGATGGCAGCAGGCTTACAAAGTTCTGCACATACTCCGCATCCGGTACACATTGAATTGATAGATGCTTTCTTTATAGTAGTGTCAAACTCGATCGCCGGACAGCCGAGGTTCACACAGAGCCTGCATCCGACACACTTCTCAGCATCGATTGTAAATGGAGTCCTGCGGATGCCTGAACGTTTGGCATCGATGACACAAAACTGTCTTGTGATTACAACGGATGTTCCTTTGAACTCTTTTGCCCTTCTGAAGACTTCCTCGGTTTTCTTCAGGTCATAAGGGTCAACAGTTTCAACAAATCCTGCACCCATGCTTTTGCATAATTCCTCAAGGGAAACTTCAACGGTTGGCTCACCAGTTGCAAGCTTACCCATTCCGGGATTTGGCTGGTGACCGGTCATTGCGGTGATACGGTTGTCTACTATAGTTACTGTGATATCCGCTTTATTATAGATAGCATTAAGAAGACCATTCACTCCTGTGTGGAAGAATGTAGAATCGCAAATTGAGCAGCAGATAGGTTTTTTCTCTCCTGCCTGGTACATTCCGCTTGCCACAGTTATGCTTCCACCCATACAGAGTGTTGTGTCAACTGTGCCGCTCTGGATACCCAGTGTATAACAGCCGATATCACTTGGGAAGATGGCGTTCTTGCCATAGACCTTTTTCATGACGTGGAAACTTGCCCTGTGAGAACATCCCGGACACATGACCGGAGGACGCATTGGCAGGTCAATCCTGCACCTGTCGTAATCAAAATCTTCGGCAACTTCTGCCGGAACATCAGGTCTTTCAAGCTCAAGGACTTCTGCAAGAACGTCTGCACAGATATCGGTGTTCAGTTCGTATACTCTTGGAACCGGACCCTGAAGTTTTCCGATTATTTCCACGGTTGAGCCGGTTTCCTGTGCGATTATCCTTACCTGTTCCTCAACTACAGGCTCCATTTCCTCGAAGATAATGATACGTTCTGTGCTCTCCATGAGGGTGCGGATCTTGTTCTCAGGAAGAGGATAGGTTCCAATCTTCAGGAATGATGCATCGATTCCCTGTTTGATTATAGCTTCCTTTGCATAGACTGAAGCAATGCCTGATGCTATTACTCCTATCTTTGCGCCGTCTGCGATTTCAAGGGAGTTCCAGGGTGAGTTACCCAGTTCTTCCTGCATTATTTTCTGGGATTCGAGAAGGCGGGGATGTTGTATCCTTGCATTCTTCGGAACCATGACCCAGCGTTCCAGTTCCTTTACAAACTCTGCTGCAGGTCTTGTTTCTTCAACCGGTCCGAGTTCTATATCGGATTTTCCATGAGAGATACGGGTTGTGGGCCTGAAAATTACAGGCATCTGGACCCGTTTTGAAAATTCGAATGCGTAAGGAATCATATCTTTGGCTTCCTGCGGTGTGGAAGGGTCAAGACATGGGATGAGTGAGAATTGTGAGTATCTGCGGGTGTCCTGCTCGTTCTGTGATGAATGGCATGAAGGATCGTCTGCGACTATTATTATCATGCTGCCTTTAACACCGGTGTAGGCAAGGGTTAGTAATGGGTCTGCTGCTACGTTTAAACCGACGTGTTTCATGGTTACTACTGAACGCACGCCAGCCATTGCAGCACCAGCTGCCACTTCAAGAGCAACTTTCTCATTGACCGACCACTCTACGTAAAAGTCTCTTTCCTTCATTTCTGCCAGTGTACCGATGATCTCAGAGGACGGTGTTCCCGGATAACCGGATATGACCTGTCCGCCTCCTTCCACGATACCGCGTGCAATTGCAACGTTTCCCAGCATGTACTCGCGTGTGCTCATGTTAATCTCCTGCCAAGTCATACTTAATGATTATTGATAAAGATATCTAAGAAAAATCAGAATCGTGTTACTGTGTGACAGTATCGCTCAGAAAACACATAAACAATTAAATAGAAGATTTTTTATAGCAATTTCCTTTTTTTACTAAAAACTGTGATGATATGTCTGCAAAATTCCAGAGATTTGCTATTTTGATTATTTTATTTTCCTGCACTTTGATGTTATGCATACAGTCTGCGAGTGCAGAACAAATGAATGATTCGGAAAAGTACACTTTCGCAAATTATGGCGGAGAAGAATTTACTCCGCAGCCAATGGAGTTTGGTGGAAATCTGGTTAATGGAACAACTCCGATGATATCTGAATATAACGAAACTGAAAGAAGGCATGTCTATATTCAATTCTATTTCACTCCTACTTTAGAGCAGCGAAAAATGTTGGAAGATTTTGGTGTTCAATTTGTAAGAGGAATTGGCATACATGCATTCATAGTTTCAATGCCTGCCACTTATACTGCTGTAGATTTGCCTGCAGAAAGTGGACTTCGCTGGATGGGTGAGATTCCTGTAGAAAATAAGTATGACAAAGCTTTCGGTTTGAATGTTCCTTCATGGTCAAGGACAGATGATGGCCAGGTAGAACTGGAGATTCATTTTTATGAAGACGTTACAGCTCAGGAAGGACAAAGTCTTGCAGATAAGTATTCTTCATCAACACCAGAACTACTCTATTACGCTAATAGTAATGATCCTATTGTGTATGGTATAGTCACTGAGGAAAGCAACATCAGTTTAATAGCGAGTGAAGATATTGTACGAATAGCAGCTTTTCCTGAACCACTGACTGTCCCAAATGATTCTGGTGTAACTGACAATAAGCAATCTTCAGGATTCCAGTTTGCATTCACTGCTTTGATGATTCTGTGTGCTACATTATACTACAGGAAGAATTGATTAAGTGAACATTAAATTTGTATCACATCAAAACTGAGGCTCTGCAGAAATCCTGCAAATTGAAACTTTAAACTCCTCAATTTCAATACTGCAGTATTTCAATAATGTTCAGTTAGATGCAAGGGAACGTGCCGCCTGCGGCGGATGGTCGCATTGTCCGTTGCATTTCAACTATTTTTGCTTAGCTATTGGAAACACAGGAACAATATTTAAGAATAAAAGGAAGTTATGAATAACTAAAAACCATGTTTTTTATGAAATACTATAGAAAAAATAGAAAATAATCACACATCCATAGCAAGGCGGAAACCAATGCCATTGCTGCGGTGTGTGGGACTGCTGAGACCTCGGTTTGATGAGGACCAGCACCTTGAGAAGCGGCTCCATCCTCCACCACGAATGGCGCGGAAAAAGCTGCGATCTACTTCCTGATCATCTGAAGGAGTCTCATTTTTTTGTTCAGGCTCATCTTCCATTTTTTTCTCCCAGGCACTGCCATCACGTGGTGAATTAATGTAATTTGCGTGCCAGGTATCCTGTAACCATTCCCATACATTACCATGCATATCATAAAGTCCCCAGGGGTTTGGTTTTTTCATACCTACCGGATGCGTACTGCACTTTTCATAAACCTCTTCAAGGTTTGCAGTTGACTCTTCATAGGTATTATAGCCATTGTACCAGGCATATTCTCCCAGTTTAGATGGATCACCACCAAAAGAGAATTGCGTTGTCGTACCCGCCCTGCAAGCATACTCCCATTCAGATTCAGAAGGCAGGCGATACTTCTCAGTACCCTCCTTTGTATTCAGCTTACTGATAAATTCCTGTACCTCATGCCATGTTACATTTTCAACAGGATTATTGTCACCTATAAACCTTGATGGATTACTGTCCATCAAAGAAAGCCATTCCTTCTGGGTAACAGGATATTTCCCAAGGTAGAATTGCTTTGATATTTTCACTTTATGAGGAGGGATATCAGAATCATGCCTGTTTGGTCCCATCATGAACTCACCGGCAGGAATTCTTATGAACTGTATCCCCATGGAATTAGTATAATAGTCTAGTTTTTTGAGCTGCTTCTCTTCAGCTATCATTTTTAGCCTCCAACGCTTTAACTTTCTCTTCCGCAATAATGTCTGGACCATTTTTGGCCACGGCCATTTTTAATAGGATATAGCCCGGATAAAATTCATAACCCTTGTTATGCAGACATGAGATTCAAGCATATCACAATTTGATATAACGTACCACATCCCGGCTATGTACCTTTATAGTTTTTAATTATTACGATTTTAACTTCATCAAATCAATATTATATTTATACAGACTCAAAACTTATTAATATAATGGTTTTACCGGCAGATATTAAGAATATACTTCACGCCGTTAACAAGGGACTTCATGCAATCGCCCACATTATTCAGAAAGAAAAATGCAACTCCCCCTCCACAAGAATAAATTTTGTTCATACCAGACTCGCATCCATTATTATGGAACTAATGGAAACATTGAATTCCATGCAACAAAGCAATGCAGTCTTCAGAATAGAAAGGATTGGAAAATTTGTTTCTGTCACATTTTATACCCTGACAGACATACTCAAACCCATATAAGGGAATTTGAACAGCATCATAATCGACAAATATAAAACCAAAGAACTATGTGCAATACCTCTATAGTATATAATCTGACATCACTCTTTTAACAAACCCAGGGTGGTTTATTCATGGTTCTTGAAATTGAAGAAAAAGTCATTGAGGCAAAGAAGGCGTCCATCATTCTTGCAAGTGTCAGCACAGACACAAAGAATGAAGCTCTTGAAGCAATGGCACAGGCACTTGACGATAATCGCGATAAAATACTCGAAGCAAACCAGAAAGACATTGAAGCGGCAGAGAAGCTCAAAAGGAAAGGGGAACTTTCCCAGGCTCTTGTGGACAGGCTCAAGGTCAGCGACAGCAAGATCAGCGGAATGATAGACGGCATCCGTGACGTAATCCATCTTGAAGACCCTGTGGGTAAGACCATAGACGCCCTTGAACTTGATCAGGGACTCGAACTCTATCAGGTAAGCTGCCCAATCGGACTTATCGGGGTGATCTTTGAAGCACGTCCTGACGTGGTACCACAGGTGATGTCCCTCTGTCTTAAAAGTGGGAATGCCACCATATTCAAAGGTGGAAGCGAGGCACTTAATTCCAACCGCACCATCTTCGACTTATTAAATGAAGCAGCAGAATCCGTAAAAGGAATGCCATCGGGCGCATTCCAGCTACTGAAACAAGGAAGAGGTCAACGACATTCTCAGCATGGACGCATACATCGATCTCGTTCATCCCAAGAGGCTCCAATGCATTTGTCAAATACATGCAGGGACAACACCAAGATACCGGTCCTCGGACACGCAGACGGTATCTGCCAGCATATGTGGACGATGAAGCTGGACTTTCAAAAGCATACGATGTCTGCTTTGACTCAAAGGTCCAGTACCCCGCAGTCTGTAACGCAATGGAGACACTGCTTGTCAACGAAAACATAGCTGAAAAATTTTCAAAATGGTGCAAGATGTATGACGAAGCAGGAGTGGAAATGCGCTGTGATGAAGCGATCTTAAGATACTGGAAGAAATTGACTCTCAAGAGCATTGTCAGGGCCAGAAGATGACTGGAAGACCGGAGTACAACGAGTTTATACTTTCAATCAAGATAGTAGAATCAATGATGAAGCTATTGAACACATCAACAGCTATGGTTCCCACCACACTGATGCCATCATAACCGAGAACGACCTGAAGAAAAAGAAGTTTACAGACCTTATTGACTCTTCAAGTGTAATGCTCAACGCATCCACAAGATTCGCAGATGGTTTCCGCTAGGAAAAGGTGCGGAAGTAGGAATCAGTACCAACAAAGATTCATGCCAGAGGACCTGTTGGAATGGAAGGACTTCTTATCTACAAGTACATCTCAGTGGGCAACGGTGACAAAGTAGCAGACTATGCCGGACCTGATGCTAAGAAATTCACACATCGCACACACTGAACAAAAAAGCTTCAGCTGCTATTTCCAGAAAGTAGGCTTAGGAAAACACAGGAAAGGACATAAGGAGCATCATTTTTGACAGACAGGAAAGAGCTCTTCAAAGGACAAGCAATAAGATAGTCATAAAAGTAGGCACATCTTCCATCAATACCGAGGATGGTAAGCTCAACCACCAGTTCATGGAGAATATGGTCAGAGCAGGTCGCGCAGCTGCATGAAATGGGTAAAAAGGTCATCCTTGTTAGTTCAGGAGCTATAGGTATCGGAATAGATATACTCTGACTTTGACACAAGACCGAAGGAAATACCTGTCAGACAGGGCATGCGCCGCTGTTGGCCAGAGTGTACTCATGCAGCAATGGAGCAATGCTTTTGCAAAACATAACCTGAAAGCTCAGATACTTCTGACCTACGGGTCATTCTCCAACAGGCTGACCTACCTTAACCTCAGAAACAGCATATCCAATTCTGCTGAGTTACGGTGTAATACTAATTATCAAAATGAGAACGACAGCACGTCTGTTAATGAAATCGAAGCAACGTTCGGTGACAACGACAAGCTTTCAGCAATGGTTGCCAGCAAGATGGAAGCTGATCTTCTTATCATCCTTTCTGACATTGACGGACTTTATGACAAGAACCCAAAACGCAATCATGACGCCACTCTCCTGAGCCTTGTAGAGGAAATAACTCCTGAAATTGAAAGTTACGGAGGCAGTCCTACAAGCATGAAAGGTGTGGGTGGCATGAGAACCAAAATAGAAGCCGCCAAGATTTGTTACATGTCAGGCTGCTACATGGTAATCACAAACAGTGCAACAGAGAATGTAATCACACAGATACTTTCCGGAGAGGATATCGGAACACTGTTCCTTGCAAACCAGGAAGTTCACAAGAACAGGATACGCTGGATTCTGCTCTCAAAGTCATGCGGTTCCATTGAAGTAGATGCCGGTGCAATGGATGCGATACTCAATAGTATGAGCCTGCTTCCATCAGGTGTTACAGGTGTTCAGGGTACTTTTGACAGGGGAGAAATTGTGGAAATTATCTGTGAAGGGGAGATCTTTGCTAAAGGCATCACAGACTACACATCTGAAGAACTTGAAAAAGTAATGGGCCAGCACACTGATATGATAGCCGATATACTTGGTTACAAGAACTATAACCATGTCATTAAGAAAGAAAACATTGGTATTTGCTAGGTAAACACCTGTTTTTAAAAATATAAACAATTTGCCTGGCATCAGAAGAGACGTTCATTAGTTTTTTATAATGGATTCCCATACTTTCCTATATTCCCAACAAAATTTAGATGATCAAAAATGACACTGGAAGAACAGGTACTTGAAAGGATAAAACCCAGTACTGTCGAAAAACAGAAGCTTGCCGGAGTAGCTTCCGAATTACTATCAAAGGTTAGCGAAGCAGCCGGAATGCTAGGTGTTAAAGGCATTAAACCAAAGCTTGTGGGTTCCGCTGCAAGAAATACCTGGATATCCGGTACGCACGACCTAGACATATTTATGGCCTTCCCAATGGCCACCAGTCGCGAAGATCTGGAAAAGTACGGCCTCCTCATTGCCAGAGAAGTAGCAAAAGATGCAATCAATGTGGAAGAAAGATATGCTGAGCATCCTTACCTGAATATGGAATACAGGGGTTTTGATGTTGACCTGGTACCATGTTTTGAAGTGGACTCCGCATCAGAGATAATCTCTGCTGTGGACAGGACACCTTTTCATAACGAATTTATCAAAATGAGCATCCCTGGAAGGGAAGACGATGTGCTCACAATGAAACAGTTCATGAAGGGAACAGGCACCTACGGCTCAGAACTCAGGACACAGGGATTTTCAGGCTACCTCACAGAACTACTTGTAGTCCACTACGGATCTTTTCGCAATGTTATCAGGAATGCATGCAACTGGAAGCCTGGACTTACTATTGATATGCTCGAGCACGGGACCGTCAGGCACAAGGATCCACTTGTTGTCATAGACCCGACTGACCCCAAAAGAAACGTGGCTGCTGCCCTTTCCCTTAACCAGTTTGCAAATTTCATTGATGCCTGCAGGGAATACTCTGAAAATCCATCAGAGGACTTTTTCTTCCCAAAAGAAAAAGAACCAATGCAGGATGATGAGATAATAGGTATGATAACTTCACGAAGGACCTCTTTTGTTGCAATAATCTTTAAAGCACCTGATCTTGTGGATGACATACTCTATCCCCAACTTGATAAAATGGAACAATCAATTCGTGCCCTGTTTGAGGAGAATGAATTCCAGGTACTCAATTCAGGATACTGGTCCATGGAAAATGCAGTGATGGTAGTTGAACTTATATCATCCAGATTGCCCCTGGTCAAAAAACACAGGGGCCCTCCGGTATGGGTATATGGTCATGCAAAAGGTTTCAAGGAAAAATATACAGGTTCTGATGAACTTTTTTCCCTCTATATAAAGGATGGATTCTATGTTGCAGACATAAAAAGGAAGTATCCCACTGCAAAAGAGCTACTGGAAGAAAGAATGAAGAACTGCTCCCTTGGAAAACACCTTGGAAAAGCAGTTTCATCCGGTTTTACTGTACTGGAAGACACGGATATTGCTAAAATCAATGACCCGGGATTCAGGACTTTCCTCCGTAAATGGGAACAGGGTAAATAAGATGCAAAGGAACTGATTTTAAAATTCAGATACCTTCAAGCCGCTTCTGGTAAAAGAAATACTGCTGTGCATAGCCACAGTAGTATCCAAAATACATGCGACCCCATTTGCCTATTTTACTCTTTGTTGCATTGCCGTTAAAAAACTCATGGTCGCCATAAATTGTTTTTACTACTTTTTCCACATGGGTATCCACCGGGAAAGCTTCCATTTTGTCAAATGCAAACAGGAGTATGCAGTCAGCAACTTTTTCCCCGATTCCTTCAAGAAACATCAGTCTCTGTTTGGCTTCCTCATAATCCACTTTGAAAATATCATCAAGCACCAGGTTAGCATCCTCAACATGCCTTGCCGCCTTTATCACACGACCACCCCTGAAACCAAGTTTACAAGCCCTGAGGTCATCATCACATGCATGCATAAGTGAATGAGGTTCGGGAAAACTGTAATAACCTTCTTCAATCTCCTCCCCATAAGTGCTGCACATCATGGAAATAGCCCTCTTGATATTGGGAATGCTCCATGCAGTTGCAAGCATATAGGAAATCAGGCATTCCCATGGATCCTGTCTTATTAGTCTTAGCCCACGGTATTTCCTGATAGCCTCATCCATGAACTCGTCTTTG
>JAWKHE010000026.1:0-30733 GCA_041395005.1 Methanolobus sp.
TCTGTCTTTGAATGAAGACACATCTGGAATCCGTATTTCCCCTAAAAACGCATAATTCATATTAATTCCTAAATTTTTGTTTTGCCCTGACTAATATTTTTCTTTGTATTTTAATCGTTTTCCTGTATAATATGTATACAAAATGTAGATTAATGCTGCTTTTTGTACATAACACTATTAAAAATCAACATGTATATAAAAATATTAAGCAATTATCCATCATTAATTAAGAAAGTATATATAGCACCAAAACAAATTCTAAAATGGGGATTATCATGAATCACAGCACATATACGGAAATAAAGAAAGGACTTGTTATTGCCTTATTGTATTTGTTTTTGATGATTACTCTTAGTCTGGCTTCTCAGTTAACAGGCGTGATTTGATTTATCAGCCCTGATCGTCAAGACCTTTCCTGCCGAAAATATAATTTGCCACCCTGATGGCATCTTTATCCCCGGTTTCCTTTCCTTCATCATCACTTAGCTTCACAACCGGAATCCCATCTATGCTGTGTAATTTAATCACCATATTCAGTGGTGGGCTTGACCTGAAAAACTCATGATTATTCGTAAGGCTGGTTCCAATTCCGAATATACAATTAATACGGCTTTCGCACTCTTTTTTAATTTTGACAGCATTTTCAGCAGAAAGAGAATCACTAAAAATAATCACTTTTGTAAGGGGATTAATTCCCATTTCTTCATAGTGATTTATTACCCTTTCAGCAAAAGCAAGTGGGTCACCACTATCATGCCGGACACCATCATAGAGCTTTGAGAGCTTCAGGTTGAAGTTCCGGAAGAAAGGTTCTGAACCAAATGTGTCCGAAAGTGCTATTCCAAGGTTACCTTTGTAAACAGTGGTCCAGTTTTCAAGTGCAAAAAGATTTGCATTACGCAGTCCTACAAGTGCTGAATTGCCCATAATCCATTCATGACCAATTGTCCCGGTTGCCTTGACTCCATATTTTTTTGCAAGAAAAACATTACTTGTACCGGAGAAAGTTTTACACTTATGCAGTTTCCTGACTACAAGATCATGTAATTCAAAACTGCGTCTTCTCCTTGTTCCAAATTCTGAAAAACCACACTTGTTATGTTCAAGTTCCATGGCAAAATTGACCATAAGTTTTGCGTAATCCTCAAGAAGAGGTTGATACTCTTCTTTTTCTTTTTTCCATTCATTCTCAACTATATCAAAATAAAGTTCTGAAATAGTTGCCATGAGGATTATTTCCCATAAAAAATACTGCTATCGCAGGGTCCTGTTATAGAGAGATCAAAGGTTTTTATCTTCGGTGAGGCTGACTGTCACTTCCAAAGGATCAAAACATTAATTTTGAGATATTCCACATAGCTGGGCTTAAAATAAGGGCATTCTCTTCTAAGCCATTCGTATTCATCATCCGTAAGGTGAAGTGCTGGTATATCTTCATCAATGATCCTTCTCAGTTCTTTAACAAATTCTTCTGTAAAACGCTGATTTCCCCTGTTTGTGAAACGATATTCAGCACTGGCCTGTGGAAAAAGTTCAAGAACAGCCATCTGCATAGTCAGCTTGTAAAGGTCATTATCAAGTATTGAGCAAATCAAGTTGTTTCTTCCTTTTTTATTTTATGAGAAGTAACTGCTATCCAGCTATCCTACAAGCGTACAACTTTCACCTATTTATCATGTTTGATTGTGTTTGGTCTTTCAGTGATCAGTAAATAGCAGGAAGTATAGATTAATATAGTTTAATGTTATGAATATGTACAACATATCAGATAAGAAAAATTGAAAAAGGTGATTTTTTTGAGCAGTGACATCATCAATGAGGAACAAAACGGTATTTATCTCCGGGAATTTGAAAGCATCAGATCTGAGATACTCTCATTAAAAAAAGATATAAACAGGGCTCTTGAACGTTCAGACAACCGTCACACTGATGCTCTGCTTATGGAAATAAAAGGTGATATTTCAAGACCTGTCCTTCAATATATGCTGGAAGATACAAAGAATACTTTTGATGAAGGGTTCTGCGAAGAATGCGAACAGCACAATGTATGCAAACCTGCATTTTCAAACCTTTTACAGGAAATGGCACTTCTTCTTCTTGAAGACAGGATTTCAGAGACAATCCTTGAGGATTTCAGGAAGAGATTTGAGGAACTTAAAAGTTATGCTTCAACAGAAAACTGTGACGGATGCGTGAAAACAGCTTCAAGGATTTTCGAGAAACAGATGGAACTGATAAGTTCCCTGAATAAATCCTCAGGTGAAAACAATATTTTCGAATCCGGCCCGGATATCAGTGAACTCTCAGACGATATAGTAACCGATGTTTGTGAACCCCTTGCAAATAAACAGCGTTTATCCATTCTCAAGTCGCTTAATTCAGGAACAGCAAGCTTTTCCGAACTATCCAGATTAACCGGCCTTCGGGGTGGAAACCTGCTTTTCCACATACAGAAATTACTTGATACAGGCATGATTATCCAGAGAAACGAACGGGGTGATTACATGATTACCAAAAAAGGCCATGTAACCCTAAAAGGAATGGCTGAGCTTCATAAAAAGCTCAGAACAAATAATTTTTAAAAATTTGATTTTATATTTCAGAAATCAAAATCATCGTCACTTTCTTCAACTCTGAATTTTGAAACAACTGCCTGAAGATCGTTTGCTACATTAGCAAGCTGCTGTGCAGATGCAGTTAATTCCTGCATAGATGCTGTCTGCTGCTGAACCGCAGCCGATGCTTCCTGGGTACCTGCTGCTGACTGTTCAGAAATTGAAGATACTTCTTCAACGGATGTGGTAACCTCTTCGATTGATGCAGATTGTTCCTCGGCAGCTGCCGCAATTTCCTGGACCATTTTTACGATATCATTTCCGGCAGCTACAACAAGATTAATTGAACCACATGCTTCTTCCAGTGACTCAGCACCATCAGCAACTTCTGTTGTAGCCATTTCCATGGAAGTGACTGCTTTACCTGTTCCATCCTGCATTGCATGTATCAGAACTGCAATCTGCTTGGCAGCATTTCCGGAATCTTCAGCCAGCTTTCTGACTTCATCGGCAACAACAGCAAAACCACGGCCATGCTCGCCTGCTCGTGCTGCTTCAATTGCTGCATTCAGTGCAAGCAGGTTTGTCTGGTCTGCAATATTTGTAATCAGGTTTACAATTTCATCGATTTGTGAGGATTTCTCAGCAAGATCATTAATCTGGCTTGCAGACTCACCGGAAGCTGATTTAATGCCATTCATCTTTGCCACAAGATTCTGGGCTAAAGTTCCGAGATTCTGGATATGTGCATTTGAACTTACAGAATTGTCAGCTGTTTTTTGTGAATTACTTGCTACTTCCTGAACCGTAAGTGTCATATCTGTCATTGCCCTGGCCACTTCTTCAGTCTTAGTGGACTGCAACTGTGAACCTCTGGCTATTTCCTCCACAGTGGATGAAAGCTGGCTTGCAGATGAAGCAAGTTCAACAGATGAAGCTGACATTTCCTCTGATGTTGCAGCAAGTATATATGTGCTGTTTAAAACGCTTGAAACAATATCATTAAGGGCAATACGGCAGTTTTCAACACCGTCAGTGAGTTTTTGAATTCACCGACGCCCTTAACAGATGAATGTCTTGTAAGATCGTTATCTGCAATTGCATCAAGAACCGCATTTGAATCGTCAAGTATAGCTTCGAGTTCTTCACCTAAATGATCAAGGGTGTCTGCGAGGTTTCTGAAATCACCGTGTGTCTCAATACCAAACCTGATTTCAAGATTACCCTGGGCATAATCACTTATGACACGTGATGATTCCTCTATGGGAATAACAATAGCGTCAAGACAATTGTTAACACCTTCTACTATCTTCCGGAAGTCTCCACCATGCTTGTTAATATCTGCACGTGTTGCAAGCTGGCCTTCAACACCTGCATCTGCAAGCATAGTGGCATCACTCACAAGCTCGTTAATTGAATCTATGCAAAGATTGATGTTATTCTTGATTTCGTTGAAATCACCATAATAGTCATCAGTTATCTTTGCAGGGATGTCACCCTTTGATATGCGGTCTATATATTCCGCTGCAACATTCAGGGGACCGATTACAGCATCAAGTGTTGCATTAACTCCTTCTACAATGTTCCGATAGTTTCATTCAAACTGACACGGATCTGCTCGTTCATCAAGCCTGCCCCCGACTGCAGCTTCTGCTATCTCCCGGACTCCATTTGTTATTTCCATTTCCTTACTGATGTCAAGTACATATTCAAGAGCACCAACAATTTCTCCATTCTCATCTTTAAGAGGTGCTCCTGAGTACCTTATAGGAAGATCGCCTGAAGGTAATTTTGCAACAGTGTCATTTGTACAGATAGTATCAAGCTTCATTGCCCGGCGAACCTGACAGTCTTCTGTATTACAATGTCCTGTATTAAATAATGAGAAACATTTCTGTCCCACACATTCTTCAGCACTGCGTCCCACTGCATCAGCTCCGATTTTATTCATAAACTGGACGTTGTACTCTTTGTCTACGACCATTACAGGTGTGGGTACATTTTCAAGGTATTCTGCCTTCATACCGGCATCCATGATAGCTTTCTTTTCCTCGGTCTTATCCACAACAATTTCAAGTGCTCCGATAATTTCCCCGTTACGGTTCCTGATTGGCACACCATCATAAGCAATTAGCAATTCACTGCCATCCGGATGGGCATCAGTTTCACCGGATTCACTCTGCCCGCTTTGCATTGCCCTAGCACAGGCACAGTTTTCAGTATTACAATCAGACGTCTTAAACTGCTCATAGCATTTTTTACCCACAAGCATTTCAGGTTCCATGCTAAAGACTGAAGCACCTGTCCTGTTCATATAACTGATATTAAATTCCCTGTCGATAATCATAAATGGTGCAGGAATACTGTCAATGTGGCCTACGAGAGTACCAATTACAAGGTTAATGTTTGATATAAGGTCAGCAAACTTCCCGCTAAACGCCCCTGAATCTCCCCTTGTATTGAGCTTACCTTCAACTGCAGCATCAATCAAACAATCAGTTTCATTCAACATACTGTTTAATGAATCAATACACTGGTTCAGGTTGTTCTTAATTTCGTTGAAATCACCATTGTAGTCATCTGTAATCTTTTCCGGAATATCTCCTTTGGATATCCTGTCTACGTATTCTGCCGTCACATTGAGAGGACCGATGACGGCATCCAAGGCAGTCATTTACCCCTTCAACTACTTTCCTGAAATCACCTGCATGCTTTGAAGCATCTGCTCTTGTATCAAGTAATCCAGCAACACCTGCATTTGCAAGTGTTAATGAATCATCAACAAGCATATTAACAGCATCGATACACTGGTTCAGGTTGTTCTTGATTTCGTTGAAGTCACCATTGTAATCGTCAGTAATCTTTCCGGAATATCTCCTTTGGATATCCTGTCTACGTATTCTGCCGTTACATTGAGAGGCCGATGACGGCATCAAGGCAGCCATTTACTCCTTCGACTACTTTCCTGAAATCACCTGCATGCTTTGTAGCATCAGCCCTGGTATCAAGTAATCCGGCCATACCTGCGTTTGCAAGTGTTAATGAATCGTCAACAAGCATATTAACAGCATCAATACACTGGTTCAGGTTGTTCTTGATTTCGTTGAAGTCGCCATTGTAATCGTCAGTAATCTTTTCCGGAATATCTCCTTTGGATATCCTGTCTACGCATTCGCCGTTACATTGAGTGGGCCGATGACAGCATCAAGACAGCCGTTTACTCCTTCAACTACTTTCCTGAAATCACCTGCATGTTTTGTAGCATCAGCTCTGGTATCAAGTAATCCGGCCACACCTGCGTTTGCAAGTGTAAGTGAGTCTTCAACAAGTAAATTAATGGAATCAATACACTGGTTCAGGTTGTTCTTAATCTCATTGAAATCACCTTTGTAGTCCTGGGTGATCTTTTCAGGGATATCTCCTTTTGAAATGCGGTCTATATACATTGCTGATACGTTCAGGGGTTTAACTACAGCATCAAGGATTGCATTTATACCTTCAAGAACCTTTTTTGAAGGTTCTGAGAAGTTATCCGTATTGGCTCTCTGCTTCAGGTTGCCTTCAGTTGCAGCATTAATAAGCCCGGACACTTCATTAAGCAGATAATCACATTCAGCTTCATGATCATCTTTTTTACATGATTGGACTTCTGCTTTCAGGACAGACATTTCTTCCAGTAAAAAATTAATGCTATCTGCTGTTCTTTGGTAGTCAGGATCTGATTGCTCATTAATTCTGGCACTCAGATTGCTCTGTATGTAGTCATCAATTGTTTCTTTTAATTCTAAATTGAATTTTCCGCCTTTATTAAACATAGACACCAACCCGCTCAATATATGAATTGTTACACACTGATAAACATCTTACAAATTCTATCTGCTAATCTAAAGTAGGTAGGATTTGATTAATATTATATAATAAATATAATATATATAGTTATTTGTCAACACTGTAAAAATATGATGTTTACATAAAAGTCAATGCAAAAAAGAAAGTATCAAATTTTGAAAAGAAAAAGTAAAAAAGATAATTAAAGCAATTTTGTAATATTTGCTTTCTTTGATTTTGCCATTTCCTGTAAATTTCTGCAATTTCAGCTTCTTTTTCCTTACCGCAGCGTTCTTCTATTAACTCAAGGAAGAGTTTCATATAATGTGGTGGCACACACCCCAGGCTCTCCTCCCCGGTTTTAATAAGTGAAAGCAGGTATTCAAGATCCTGGTCATTAAGCTTAGCTATGCGGTTTTTGAAATCTTCCTCATTTTTTGCCAGGTGGTTTGAAAGTGGTGGCAATATGGATTTATACGGTGCACTGGACCCGGCACATTCAAGATCCCTGCATTCCGGGGCAACGGTCTTTAACACTTCAATGTCTCTTGGGGAAAGTTCTCTTGCCATGTTATCACCTGTTTTTTGTATAGAATAATTATAGTTATTAAAGAGTTAAGATCTAAAGAACACCTTTGAAGTAATGCCCCTGATCATACTCTTCGTCTCTGGTTGTTTTCAGTTTAATTTGCTTGTTGTCCAGTGCTTTCCTGAAATTACGAGTTATGTCCTTGACATCAGACTTATTATAAAGAGACAGGTCAAGTCTCAGGACTTCTGCACCAGTATCAAGCAGATTTTCAATTTCTTCAAGCATATTAAGAACAGTTGCATTGTAAATAATGGTACGTTCGTGTTCTCTTCTTACCGGAAAAGAACCCTTGGTACTGTCAATAAGCAGTACTTCACTGTTCTCACTAATAATACCATCATCAATAAGGGGTTTTAGAAGATCATTTTTAGTTACCAGCAGAAGTTCACGCCCGTAAGCTAAAACTTCAGTCTGGAAATCCGGATTTACAGCAAGACATACGTCTTTTGTCTCTTCAAGATTTAGTTCAGTTGAAAGTGTAACCCTGTATGCACCCGAGCTTCCAAACGCATTTACAGTGAATGCATTAAAAGGGTTGAACTCCTTCTGGGCAACATAAGGTGCATTCAGCTCATTGGCAAGTCTTACAGTTCCGTAGTTTGAACAGGAAAGATTAAAGCCTGAAGCAGTTACATGCTGCATCTTTCTTTTAACTTCAGGCATATCTTCTTCAAAACAGATTGGCGGAGTTACAAGGACAAGCTCAATGTCCTTCTCCTTCAGTCCTTCAGTCCTGAGAATATTCTCTTCATTCATCATTTCATCGAAATGTTCTAGGGGAGCATAAATAATGTCAGCACCTGATTTGGATGCAACTATAACAGAATCAATATCAGAGACTTCCACAGCTAACAGGGGAGATTTTGCTTTTGAATGCAATTGCTTCTTCCTTTTAAATCCTGTGGAAACATCAGGACATGCCCTGTTTCTTCCCCCTGCCAGGAACCTGCTGTTAAAAATTTCATCCACAGCTTCTCTCCTGGTGCCGGAAAGTGCTCCCAGTGGAATGAAAATATTATCATCAATATCCAGAATAATTTCTGTTGCATGGAAAGTAGTATCACCCAGTTTTCCAAGGGCTGTTTCTATCTGTTCCCTGCTGGTTGGAGCTTTTTTCGCTGCCTGGACTACGTAATCACTGATTGCTTCAGTTTCCATATCCCGGCTTTTAACAGTAACACTCAGTTTTTCTCCTATCCTGGCATGCAGTATTATTGTAAGGGGAGTAGTCTGAAGTTCAGTATCCTGCAAGCTTTCCAGGAGTTGCGGGTCAGTGGAAACATAAACTTCATCATGTTTTCTGACAGATTTACTTGTTTTAGGACTTATAAGCAGAGTGGCTTCCTCACCTTTTTTTGCAATGGATACTTCTTTTCCGTCTACAAGAATTCCGTCAATACGACACCCTATCATCCTGATGCGCGTGTTAACACTGATACCATCATTGACTTTTATATCATGAAGAGGAGTAATTGTGAGTTTTCCTTCCTGATCTGACTTCTGGATCTCAGTTACTTTTCCAAGGTAAGCTCCGTAATTTGCACTGTATTTTCGCTGGGTTACATCTTCCTCACCGAGCACAAATCCCCTGGTAAACCCCCTGTAGAAAAGTTTTGCAAGTTCATTTTCCATTTCCCCAAGTTCTTCCGAACTGAAGTTTTCACCGGTTTCACAGACTTTTTCAGCAACTGCTTTATAGGTCCTGGCACTGGCAGTTACGTACTCGGGTTTTTTCATCCTGCCCTCAATTTTAAGGCTTTTTACACCGGTTTTAATTATATCTTCCAGTCCGGGGAAAGTACAGAGTTCAGCGCAACTGATGGGATAATCCCCAACAAGCTTGCTGTCAATAATCTCACCATCTACTGACATTTTGTATTGTCTTCTGCAGGGCTGGAAACATGCACCCCTGTTTGCACTCCTGTCTGTTATGGCAGTGCTGAACAGGCAGCGTCCTGAGAAAGAATAACAAAGTGCCCCGTGCACGAATAATTCTATTTCGGTTGATGTTTTTTCAATTATGCTTTTTACCTGCTCAGTTGTGAGTTCCCTTGAAACTATAACCCTTGAAGCACCTGCATCCGAAATGAAATCAACACCTTCCGGGTTGTGTATTGTCATCTGGGTGCTGGCATGCAGGGGAAGATCCGGGAAGTGTTCTTTCAGCAGGAAAAAGAGACCAAGATCTTCCAGAATAATCGCATCTATATTATATGAGTAGGCTTTGTGGACAATATCAATTGCTCCCTGGACTTCCTTTTGTTTCAGGGGGATATTAAGTGCAAGAAAAACCTTAACTCCATATGAGTGTGCAAACTCAATGTTTTCACGCAGCTCATTAATTTCAAAATTCTTCGCACCCTGCCTTGCATTAAATACGCCCACACCCAGGTAAACTGCATCAGCTCCCCCTTTAATGGCAGCTTCCAATGCCTGCGGGTCTCCGGCAGGTGCAAGGATTTCAGGTGGCGTACAGTTTGAAGATTTATTACTTTGCATTGAGATCATTAAGTCGAATTTTGATTTATTATTTTAGGGTAGCCTCATGCTCTAAATTAACTGATTTATTCCGGGCACTTCTAATATGTTCGTCTGGTTTAAAACAATTTTCCCGGTTTCACAGAAAACACTATTCAATATCCTCTGCCTCTACAATTGTACCTTTTCCTATGAGAAGATTATACGAGTCATTTGCTTCATTATACTTAACAAGAACATTGAATATTTTAATTATAGAACCATAGCTTACCTTTGTTATAATATCTGTATCCTCACTTACGTTATGGGACGGAAGTACTGCATAAACCGCCTTTTTAGAACTGCCGTCACAAATCCTGTAAAGACTGTATTTTTCATCCCCCAGATCACCTGACATAACCGAACATGCAACGTTTATGTTTTTGCCCTTGTGCTTTTCAATGGCTGACATGCGTGCAAATTTTGACCTGGATGACTCGCTGAACCTGTGTTTTGCAAGTTTGTCTTTCCTGAGTATTGCGTAGGAATATTTAATGTCCGTGTTGATGTACTTGTAAGGTTCTTCACATTCAGCAAGCTTTACCATCAGTCTTGGAGCTGTTATATCATTTTTCTGTTCAAAGCTCCAGCATGAATCAAGACTGCATACACCGGACCAGATGAACGAGCATGGACTGTATATTTTAATGCCTGCGTTCTTGAGCATTATTGTGAGATTTCTCATCTCAGTTGAGTTATTCCTGTCAGCAGGTTCTATAATTATAATACTGCCGTCTTCTGAGAGTTTAGATGACATGCTTTTGATAATCTCAACTTTCTGTTCAGGAGCAAGATCCTTTATTTCGTTAAGGACATAGGAAAATACCATGAGATCAATGTTTTCAGGTAATTTTTCTACTTCCAGATTCTTAAAGTCAGCTTTTATTGGTTCCCTGATCGAAACATTGGATTTGAAACCTGCATACTGTGGAACCAGGAAATTATAGGCTTCCAGGTTCTCGTCAAAGATTTCAACGGCATGAATTTCTGCCGAGCTGTCATCAAGACGGTTATACATATCTATTAATGCCAGTGGTATTGTGCCTGGACCTGAGCCAATATCCAGTACTTTCATACGGTTTTTCAGCAAACCGTCTTTTGCCATTTCATAGAGAAGGTACTGGAACTGAACAAAATAAACAGGAAACTGGTATGCAAGATAGCCCAGAATGCTATATCCTTTTTCATAGCTTATATTCCGGGACTTCCCTTCTTTCCAGTAACTGGCTTTCTGAAGCCTGATAGCTTTGCGTATTTTCTCAAGTACAAAAGGATCATCCCAGTTTTTGCCGGTCTTTTTCTCAATATACTGTTCAATAAGCCTTTCCATTTTTCTGGAAACAGTAGCTGAGCTGAAAAAATACTCATTCTTTTTTATTTCATCTTCAGAAAGCTCCATCTGCTTTCCTGAAGGTGCCCGGATTATTTTGAAGTCATTTTTTTCCGGAACAATGTTAACCCCAAGATCAAAAAATAATGGTTTAAGTGTACTGTATACCTGAGATGTGGATGCTTCTTCTTTCAGGTAATCCGTGAGTTCTGATAACATGAATTCTTTTTTCATGCGTGAAACGTATTTGAATGTGGAAATTATCTCCCTGTCTGACATTAAGGTTTCATAGCTGCTCCCATATGATAAATATGGTGATTAACTTCGATAATTAACTAAAGATAGTAAGTTTCTGATTTTCACAAGGAACGGGCGACTAAAACCGTTTAGCTTATATATCATAATGATGTAGTCAAATTTAGTTGTCTTAAAACAAGTTTATTGGACTACCTCCAAAGATCTGGACAACCTGAATTATACCGAATGGACGAGGGATATAAAAAAGGATAAAGGAATGGTTAAATGAAGGCTCAAAAACTCTTATTTCAGAACATTCTTCTAAAAGCGCGGGAATCAATTTTAAACTTTGATAGCGGAGAAGCAGAATCAGCCGTCAGGGAAGCAGTTGATGCAGGCATGGATCCTGTTGACTTAATAGAACTCGGTTTTATTGAGGGTATGAAGGAAATGGGCGATCGCTACGAAAAAGGTGATGTTCCCCTTGGCTATATTATTGCAGCTTCTAAAATAATGGAAAAAGGCCTTTCCCTACTGAAAAATTGTGCCCGGGATAAACATATGGATTTCAAATTGTACGGCAATATAGCACTTAACTGCTGACATCCACAGGCTGTGAGGTTTTCATTATTTTATTCCTCCTTTTTTACTTTTTCAGGTTATACTGATAACTGTAATATTTATTAGTGATTAACAAGCATCTTTAACTATGGATGGTTCCGGCACAGATGAAACAGTTCTCCTGCGCAGGTCAGACAATCTGATAATTGATGGTCAATATGAAAAAGCAATATCCTGCCTGGATGAAATTTTAAAAGAACAGCCTGATGATGAAGAAGCCATGGCTATGAAGGGGCTTGCTTATTTCCTTAAAGGGGATATTGAAAAGGGAGTAAATGTATTCGAAAATGCCCTGAAAATAGATCCTTTTTCAAAAATAGTACTGATTACTTTTGCCGATGCTTATCTTCGCTCTTCAATGCCGGATAAGTCACTTGAAATACTTGAAAGGGCTATCAGCTACTATCCTGAAGATGATGGTTTTGTTATGCTCAAGAAGGTAATAACCAGTGCCATTGGCAGGAGTCAGGCAAATTCATATTTCAATTAATTTAAAATCAATAATTATTTATTCTAAGAGTTGAATGAACTAGCATGAGCTGGTATGTAATTGACGCAATTGACCGTGCAATGGAAAGAACACGGACATGCCTTATAGAGCCATTTGATTTAATGAAATGGCTTAAACTTGCCTTAATTGTCTTTTTTGTAGGCGGAGTCGGTTTTAACAGTGGTGGCAATGGTGGTTCATATGGAGATTCATATGACAGCAGCTATGGCGGTTCAGGTTCGGATATCTCATGGATACCCCACGGCATACAAAATTTGCTGAGTGACCTGGATAATTTAATGTCCGAACATATAGTGATGTTTATAGCAGGTATAGTAGCTTTCATACTGCTTTTCAGCATTATTATGGGACTGATAGGAAGTGTCATGGAATTCGTGTTTGTCGAATCCCTGGTTCAGAATGATGTCAGGATAATGGAGTATTTTTCCCGTTATTTAGGTAGTGGAATAGCACTTTTTATCCTGCGCATAGTAATTGTCCTTGTATTAATGATACCTGTTGCTATATTTGGCCTGCTTTTCTTTGTATTAATAGCAGGTGCTGGTGAAAGTGATGCAGGAACTAGACTCGGCATTTTTATGGTGTTCGTATTGTTTGCTTTTGTTATATTGTTTATATTTGCAGCAAGTGCAATTGAATCATTTACAAATATGGCAATACCCGTTTCAATTTACGCCAACACAGGTATATTTGCAGCGTTATTCAATGTTCTCGGGCAATTCAAAAAGGACTGGAAGCAGATAATAATATACTGGATCGGCCGTGCAGTGCTTACAATTGCTGCAAGTATTATTGTAGCAATTATCGGACTTATAGGAATTGTAATACTCGGACTTATACTCCTGATAATTGATGCAGTTATTTATTTTGTCTTTATGGCAATTTTGTCAGAAACAATTGTCTGGATAATGTTTGTTCCAATTCTTATTGTCGAATTTATTATATTCCTGTTTGTAATGGCTTTTATCGGAATGCCTGTAAGTGTTTTCCTAAAATATCATATGCTCAGCTTCCTGGAGCAGTGGTATCCTGTTAACATTCCATTCTTTGATGGTGGCAGGTCATATTCAGAGGCTGCAATAGAGGAATAAATAAAAGCTGAAGAAACAGGGATTGAGACATAATTGATTGTCTCATCTTTTTATTTTCTGGCATTATTTTTTGTATTAATGGTAAAATAAATATTATTAGCTGCCATCTTTGTTCTATGATTCCGATTATTCTTGCTTCTGCCTCAGAAAGACGGAAAGAACTACTTTTCCAGCTTATTGGTGACAATTTCCAGGTTTGTGTAAGTTCTTATGTTGAAAAACAGGATCCACAACTAAAGGTCACTGGTCTTGTAACCCAACATTCCGAAGGAAAAGCAAAGGACATCTCAACTAATTTTAAGGAAGGGATTATAATTTCGGCTGATACGGTCATTGAATGCCAGGGAAAGATACTGGGAAAGCCTGCAAGTAGGGAAGAAGCAAAGGAAATGCTGCAGACAATTAGCGGCCGGAAAATAACTGCTGTAACCGGATTGACAGTAATGGATATAACCAGCAGGAAAATAATTACTGAAACAGAGTTAACCGATGTGTGGATCAGGGATATGCCCGAATCTTTTATAGACACTTATCTGAGTACCGGTGAACCTATGGGAAAAGCCGGTGCACTTGCCATACAGGGCAGAGGAGCTGTAATTGTGGAAAAAATAGAAGGTGATTTTTTCAATGTTGTGGGCCTTCCACTTTACCTGCTTTCACGCATGCTGGAGGAATTTGGAATCGAGGTACTGAAGGTATTTAAATAAAAGTAAATAAGAAAAGGACAGGTTTTTAAATTTCCCGGCTTGTAGAAATTATGCCATTGAGACTTAAAGGAATTCCCAGCATAAATGCAAATAGCATTTGTAATCATCTTCTGTATAGCAGCATCGGAATGTGCCACCTGCGGCTGATGCATACTTTGATTTCAGATTACCGATTGTTTTTTGGAATTTAATCGAGCAAAGCTTTTATCAATCATATAAGCAGGCTTTCTAAGAAGCCTGAATTATGATTTTCCAATTATCCATTTTTATTTAAGATTTAACTTTCAGTAAAAGGCTTTGTTCATCTACGGTATAATTACCGTACATGAGCTTTACGTAAACATCTGTTTCACCATCAGGTGCATCTTCATTAACAGGGAGATCCAGTCCTTTTGTGTAGGAAGTTCCACTTTTTGCAATTGACTCAGTAAAATTGTTCGATGCATTTAATGCTATGGATTCATTATCAACTTCTGCTACGATGGTGAGCATTCCGGCTGGTATTGTACTCTGTCCGTTGTTCTTAACGGAATAAGTGATTGTTGCGTTATCTCCTGCTTCCAGTTCCCATGATTCTTCCGGGTTTGTCCTTAGTGAACTTTTATCTTTAACAAATCCCAGAAACTGGAGTTGTGCATCCGGCAGTATAACAATATTAGCAGGAACGGACTTTGTTTTCTGCAAAGGACGGCCTTTTTCGTCCATACCGGAAAGATAAGTGATGATAACAGCAGAACCATTTGTGCTTGTTTCAAATGCAGGTGCTACAATACGAGCATCAAGAATGAATGAGTCAGTGTTTTCTTTTTTACCTGACAGGTTTGCTGAACTGCTTTCTTTTACTGTCAATGGTGTGAATTCAGCAACCGTTACAGAATTAATTGCCTGTACATCGTTATTTGTTACTGTTACGGTTACATTTTTTTCGTTGAATTCCCTGATAGTAACAGAGGCAGTTTCAACAAGAATATTATCAGGGTCAACAGGGTCTATTTGCTTTTCTGCACATCCTGACAATAGTACCAGGGCAAAGAGCGATAATAAAAGGACAAGTTTTTCAGGCAAGCCAGCCATTTTTAGTACCTCACTTTTAAAATTACCTTCTACTTTAAAAAACCTTCTATAATTTAAAATAGTAAAAATATTTTTTAAAATTATATTTTTGCCAATAATTTAGGGAAAGCAAGATTTATAATGATTCAGGATTCATAGTTTTTAATATTATAGTGTAAGTGGTTTTTGTGTCTGAACTTACTTTAAAAGAACGTTTCATTCTTTCTCTTGAAAAAAAGCAGTTGATAAAATACCTGTATGTTCTGTAACCCAGACAGGAACCGTGGAGCTTATGGAACAATGTGGAGCTAAGCTGGCTGAAGCTCATTTTTGACCCGCATAAAATGGCCACACTTGCAATTGCAGGTTTTGAGATTGCAGGACTTGAAGCAGTGCGTATTCCTTTTTGCACATCTGTAATTGCAGAAACCCTTGGATGTACTTTTGATAAAGGGTCTATAGATATGCAACCTTTCCAGACAGATTTTCCATGCAAGAATAAAGATGACGTAAAATCAGTTTCCATTCCTGATAATTTACTTGAAAGCAGGAGAATTAAGACAGTACTCGATGCTGTTGAGGATATTAAGAAAAAGATATCAGAGGATGTCCCGGTTATAGCCGGGATGATAGGTCCGGCAGCAACAGCTTTCTATTTATGTGGAGCAAAAAACTACCTGAAATGGTGCATAACTGCACCTGATCTGCTTTCTGAATTGATGAATACCGGAACTGATGTCTGCATTGAATATGCCAACGCTCTTTTTGATCGAGGGATTGATGCAGTGGTTATTATAGATTCTGAGGCAGGACCTGATCTTTTGCCTCCTCCTTTGTTTGAGTCCCTTGTACTGCCAGAGTACAGGAAGCTTACAGAAAATATGAGAGGCAAGAAGATTGTTCATATTTGCGGGGATGCAACATCAATTCTTGATCTAATAGCGGAGTCCGGTTTTGACGGCCTTAGTATTGAAGAGAAAGTTGATATGGCCAATGCAAAAAGAATTGTTGGTGACAGAATCTGCCTTATAGGTAACGTATCTCCGGCAGCAACATTGCTTTCCAGGTCTCCTGAGAATATTCAGGAGGAAGCAAAACAATGCATAAAGGATGGTGTTGATATACTTGCACCGGGATGTGGCATAGCTCCACGTACTCCAATTAAGAACATAAAGGCTTTTGTTGCTTCGAGGGATGAATATTACAGATAAAAATGACTGCTGGTTTAGCCCTGTAGAAATCCTGTTTATCATAGTGACACAAACATTGCTCTCTTTCATATCCACAAAATCAACCTGCAATCAAAAAACAAAGTAGCCATCCTCCAAAGACGGCACATTCCAATGCGGCTGCACAGAAGTTAATTGCAAAGGTCATTGTATTTGTACAGAGAACTCTGCAAAAGTCATGTAATGAAGGTATTCCAGCGAACTATACGTTTCATTTTCTTTTTTATTATGGGAAAACGCTGGCTTCGCCGGAACCTTCGGGATAAATCAAGTTATTCCTGGTTTACAATAAATGAGTTAAACTATCCTTAAAGCTTCAATGGCAGGATTTCTACAGAGCTGATTACGTTATTTTTGTAATAGTTTACCCGTTCATCTCTTCGGCAAAACAGGCACTGCTGACATACAAAAATTATGTACAGATGAAACATACTATTACTGTATATACAATTATACACCGACAATATATTTATATTATATTATATTATATATAAATAAGCTGGATATGCAACAGAAACACAGTTGCATATTCAATAATAGTAACAATAACTTTAAATAAACATTAATAAGAGGATGTGGACACTTGAAATTGAATCTTAAAAACATCACGATCAGCAAAAAGATCATTGTTTTTGCATTGATACTTGCTATTTTGCCAGTGACTGCAGTTGGAGTTTTTGCCTATAACCAGACTTCAACAGCAATTACAGAACAACTGCATGAAAGACTAGATGAACAGGTAATAATGGAAGAACAGTATGTGGAAGCTGTTTTTAGTGTAGCGGAAGAAGTGCTTCAAGCAGACTCATATCTGATACAAAGTACCCTTGCAGCTTATGGAGATGCACGTATATCAGATGGAAACCTTATGTTTGGAGATGAGTTTGTTATTAATGACAATAATCAGTTTGTAGATGCCATTAAAGCTGAGACCGGAACAGAAATAACAATCTTCCAGGTTATAAACGGTGAGGCTGTTCGTGTTTCAACTACGGTTGAAAGCAATGGGGAACGAGCTACCGGAACAACCGCTACAGATGAAATTTACAATACAGTTGTAACCAGAGGGCAATCCCTGGAAACAACAACTACTGTCCTTGGTGAAGCATATATGGGTGTATATTCACCTATCAAGGATGCCAGTGGAAAAGTAGTGGGAATTGCTTTTGCAGGTGCTTCTGAAGAACATTACAGGCAGATTATCAAAGAGCAGATGTCAACAATCTCTTTTGGTGAAACCGGTTACATGTACGTAATGAACTCTGCTGGTGATGTTATTATTCACCCAAGTATTGAGGGAGATAACCTTCTTTCAAATGATTTCGCAAAGACAATGGTTGCAGAAAAGGAAGGAAGACTTGTATATGAATGGCAGGGCCGTGACAAGGCAATCAGTTATACATACTATCCAGAAAAGGACTGGATTATTGCATCCGGCACTTATATTGATGAGTTCCAGGCACCGGTAGTAGCTATACGTAATGGACTGATAGCAGCAATTCTTGTATTCGTGATTCTTGGAGGAGCCGCTGCATTCCTTATCAGCAGGTCAATTTCCGGTGGTATCCAGAATATTGTTTCAGACTTTAAGACAATATCAGACAATGCAATGGAAGGTAAGATCAATACACGAGCAAATACCGATGTAGATATTGACTTTACATCAATTCCACTGGGCCTGAATGATATACTTGAAACGTTGACCAATGTAATTAATGTTGTAAATAACAGCGCTGGAAGTGTAGCTTCCATGTCAGAGGAAATGTCTGCCTCTGTTGAGCAGATGACCGCTGCCTCATCACAGGTTTCAACAACCGTAAATGAGATTGCAAGGGGTTCACAGGAACAGTCTTCAAGGGCAGATGATGTTGCCAAGACCATGAATGACATGACAATTGGTGTGCAGGATATTGCAAACAATGCCCAGAATGCTGCAGAAGCAGCAAATTCCTCACGTGAGTTTATCACTGAAGTTGGTAAGCAATCCCAGGACCTTCTTGAGCAGATGAATGAAATCCAGAGTGCAACCAACGATTCCTCAAATGCTATCAAGGAACTTGAGGATAAGTCTAACAAGATTGGTGAAATTGTAATGCTTATTACTAACATTGCAGACCAGACAAACCTGCTTGCACTTAATGCAGCAATTGAAGCTGCAAGGGCTGGAGAACACGGTCGTGGTTTTGCTGTGGTAGCTGACGAGTCAGAAAGCTTGCTGAAAACTCAGGAACCGCTGCATCACAGATTTCCGAGCTTATTGCAGAAATCCAGGAAGGTACACATGTGGCTGTATCATCCATGGAATCAGGCACTTCAAAGGTTTCAGAAGGAGTAGGTGCTCTTAAGACAACAGTAGACGCTGTCCAGAAGATCGTGGAAGAAAGTAACAAGGTTGCCCTTATGGCTGAAAATATTGCTGCTGCCGCAGAAACAACAGTCTGCTTCCATTGAAGAAGTAACAGCAACTGTAGATGAAGTTGCATCTATTTCACAGGAAGCTGCTGCAGGTACCAAGGAAGCTTCCGCAGCTGTGGAAGAACAATCTGCTTCCATGCAGGAACTTTCCAGAGTGCACAGGAACTTGCAGAAATGGCTACTGAGATGCAGAACTTTGTTGCAAAGTATAATACAAAATAAATGTGCAAAATAAACAAGGAGATAAAGAAGTGTCTTTATCCTCTTATTCTTTTTCCTGTTCTTGTTCTTTTTGAGAGTATTTTTACTTAAGGCTCTATTACCTTTTTTCAGGCTCTTGCAGAAATCGTACCATTGAAGCTTTAAGGATTCTTTAACTGATTTATTAAAAGAATCTGCAGTAATGTATTATACATTCTTTACGAGTCTTTAGTAGAATTCTCAGCATAAATACATTTATTGCCTGTATAGTGGCGTCGCAACGCGCCACCTTTGGGAATGGTAGCTTAGTTTTTAGCTGATAGGTTGTCTTTGTGGAAATAAAATTACACAAGGAATGTTGCAATCATATAAACAGGTATTTCTACAGGACCTAAAAAGAGTTCATTTCAGGGTACTTCTTACAATTCGTCAATTATAAGTATCTGGAAAGAAAGAATGATAATTGAATTTGTATAAATGAATATAATTCAATTTAAGCAAACCGTAGTGGAAAATTGAAAACGGAATATGTACTTTGATAAAAAATGCAAAAATTAAAGTGATAATATGCCAGGATCAGAATTGGAAAGTAAAAAGATTTTAATGGTGATCGCACAGGAGGGTTTCAGGGATGAGGAATTCTTCGAGCCAAGGGATGTATTTGAAGATGCGGGACTTTCTATAACTATTGCAAGTAATACCACTGATGAAGCAAAAGGTGTAATCGGGGGAATTGTAAAACCTGACCTCTCTATAAGTGATGCTATTGTTGCAGATTACGATGCCATCGTTATTTCCGGTGGTCCGGGATCAAGAAACCTTCTCTGGCCTGACAGGGATTTACAGAACCTGGTGTCAGAGGCTTTTGAGCAGGAAAAGGTAGTGGCCGCAATTTGCATTTCTCCTGTTGTGCTTGCAAGAGCAGGAGTTCTTGAGGGTAAAAAGGCTACTGTTTTTAAGGACCCTGCTTCAATCAAGGAACTTCTTGACGGTGGCGCAGATTATGAAAACGAAGACGTCATTGTCACCGGTAACGTTGTTACCGGAAGAGATCCGCTTTGCGCCGAAAAGTTTGGTGAAGCGGTACTTGAGGCTCTTGAAAATACATAAATATGTAAAGCCGGATAATCCGGCATGTTTTCTTTTTTTATATTTGGATTTATTAGTCTTTGTAGGAATCCTGCTAATCGGAAGTTGGGAATAACTTAACCCATCCCGAAGGGTCCGGCGAAGCCGGCATTTTCCCACAAGATGAAATAAAAGAATTTGCAAAATATCCTGGAATAGGTTCTTCCCAGAACTTCTGTATAATTAGCAATATTACTTTTATAATTTGCATTCTCTGTGTAGCGATATTGGAATGTGCCGCCTTCGGCGGATGGTTACTTTGTTTTTAGCTTGCAGGCCGTTTCGTGTTTCATTTTAATTCTTATTCTTATTCTTATTATTCCCTTCTGTTTTCCTCACTCAGTCCCGGGTGACTCTAAATCTCGATCTCCATTAGATCTTTTGCTATGCTGACATTGCCTTTGTAGTATTTTCTTATGTGTTCCACAGCTTCCCTGTAGTGCCCGTCCATATGCGGATAGAGATGTGTGAGGTAGAGTTCCTTTGAAGTTAAGGGATATTCCTCCATCATGAGGGTCATCATGTCAGGTGTTGTGTGATTGGTCATGGGAAATCCAAGGGGGAAGGAGCATTCGTGTATGAGCACTTCGGTGTTTTCTGCAAGTTCCATGATTTTTTCACAGGGCTCGGTGTCTCCTGTGTAGACTACACTTTTTCCTTCACTTTCAACAAGATATGCCAGGGAATTCTCAGTGTGTATGGTTTTTGCACAGCTGATATGGCAGTTACAGTTTCCGTCATTGCCTTTTGGTGTAAACTCTTCCCCGGGAACAAGTTCAATAATCCCAACTGTGAACCTGTCCCTGAGATAGTCATAGACGTCCAGTGTCTTGTCAAACCATTCCTTTGTGCCCTGCGGCCCGTAGAGGCGCATGTCAGTCTTTCCTACTAGCCAGTTGGCCTTGATAAGCGCAAGTATATCCCCCACATGGTCAAGGTGAAGATGGGTGACTATTATGGCGTCTATGTCATTATGGTGGTAGCCACTCTCGTAAATGCGTCCAAGAACCCCGCACCCGCAGTCAAAAAGCAGGAGGGATTCCCCTGTATCCATGAGTACACCGGACTGTACCCTGCCAGCCTGTGGTATGCCTGTACCTGTGCCAAGAAACGTGATTTTCATATTTGCTATAATAAGGCTTAAGTAACTTAACTTTTATTAAAGGGGTGTTTGAAATCGTATGGCTGGCACTCAGATACTTCTTCTCAATGCGAGGGTTGCCCAGCTGGTCAAAGGCGCTGGACTTAAGATCCAGTATCGAAGGATTTCGAGGGTTCAAATCCCTCCCCTCGCATAAAGTCTAAATATTTTTTAGAAGATATATATTTAGAATGAATAATAGTATTGATTATTCTATCTTTTTATGAATTATGAAACAGGAGAAATCATGCAAGATTCTCATTATTTCAGGCAACTTAGCAGGACAATAATAGAATACGCTAATTATCCTAAAGCAAAGTTTGATGGAGAAACAGGAATACTTGAAAGGAAGCATATACATGCTGATTCTGTTATCTATATCGGCAAAGAAGCCAACAACATAGACGAGCAGGCTCTTGATGTGAAGAAGGTTCAGGAGTTCGTCAATGAGAAAGCTGTTTATGATTTCATCCTTAATCTCACACCAGAAAGAGCAAGAGAGCTAGGAATAAAACACAGGAGTGCGTTGGCTTATTTGAAGAAAAAAGCGAAGGAAGGAGAGTTGAATTTTAAGAGCAGGAACGTTAGAAAAGTAGTTAGTAGACTAAGTTAAAGTTGAGTTAATAAATTCTGTAATCACTGGCCAACCATTGATAGCATCTGAGACTAAAACAATAAAGGCTAATAAACCAAGAATGAATATCCATGATTTTTTAATCCAAATCCATATTGTTTGTTTTTTAGTATTTAACTCCGATGAATCAGTTTTTGATTCAGCTTCTTTTTTGGAGAGTTCTTCATATCTTTCGACGGCATCAATACCATCACTAGTTATTTTTGCCATAAAGTTTCCTCCTAGAAACCAGTCAACATCTATCAAATATTTATCTTCTAAATATTTTATATTTCTGTCAAGCCCTTCAGGATTGAAGCCACCTTCTTCTAAGAAAGAGTTTTCATAATACTTTTATGGGGTTTTTCATCATATTTCGTTTTAAGAAATATTAAAATATTAATCCTTATTTCATCATCGCCCATTTTAATACCTCTCAATATACATTGAACTATTTATTATAAAGTATTTAGTATAAACTTCTATTCTCATACTTTTTTTGATTCCATTCTAACATTGATTTATTGAGCGGGAACGAAATGAATCTTACTGATTGACCATCATAATAATCTGAAGCATCAGGATAAGGATAGTCTTCAAAAGTTGCTATAAAGTAAGACCAATCAAAAGTCCCATTTTCATATGGAAAAATAGAATTCAAGCTTTCATCATATCTTTCCATATTGATTCCATAAATATATTTGTAGCAATTTGCACTTGTATTTGTTAATATTTTTACATGTTTTATTTCGTTTTCTTCAAAATTCATATCCCAACTATAGACTAAAACTTCTGTATCGTTATAGAGTTCATAAGAATAGTCAAAATCAATTTCGTTACCATCAACGATAATTTTGAAAGGTTCTATTGTTATATTTTCAATTTTCCACATTTTTTCATCGTTGTTTACTATCCAATTTACCCGATACGAAGTGATTTTTGCATTTTCTGTATTTTCTATTATGAAATTTTCTTCTATATCATTCAAAATTAAATATATATCATAATCTAAAAGAACTACTTGAGGCTGTTGTTTTTGTCTATAACTATACGATAATTGGGTATTTTCTACTTTCGAACGATCATATAAAAAATAAAAAAATATTTTTTTCTCCTCATTATCAATTCTTGCCTGGGACATATCACTTTGAATTACTTTGATTTTGTAGCTATCTTCGGGTAAAATAAAAGTCTGTTTGTTCGAAGGCCATAAAAGTGATTGTGGTTTAGTTTGTACAACGCTTGTGGTTTTTAATGTATATAATGGAACTTCCAAACCAGCTTCAGTTAAATAATCTTCAGGAGCATATTCTTTATAAGAATCTACCTGAACAATATATGGGCTAAAATAAGATGGCAATATAGTCAAAATCGTAATTACAGTCAAAAGAATTAGTATGAAATTAATTCGTGGGTTCCATTTGCTTGATATTTTATCAAACCATTCTATTAATGTGTTCAATTGTTTAAAATCATCTTTTTTAGAAATACTAAATCCACAAATCAGACCAATTATTAAACATACTATTGCAAAGACCCAGTTTAACATACTATTATCCAAAAAAACTATTGTTATCTCAGTAAAGATTTTATGCACGGTATTATTTAAAACAATTGCTATTCATTTGAAATGTTCGTAGTGTACAAAAAATTACAGTTACCTATATCCCCGCATAATTTATAAGGGATATATACAACGTGAAAAAAGTGTACGCTGTTTTGCATGGAATATGCACAACTGCGCTTTAACATTAATCTGATGGGATTACCAAGTATTAGTTTTCTATCTTATGTGCCTGTGATAAATTACTAATATTTTCAGTTACTTTATCAATCCTTTTTGGATTTTTTAAATAATACATTGAATAAATTGTTTGAAGAATATTGTTTATCTCTGTTCCATAATTATTTTGTGGAAATTTTTCAAAAATTAACTTTCTGGACTTTATCATATCACTTATTTCTTGGTTCAAAATGACCGTATTCAAATATTTGCCTAAATCCTGGTTTACTTCAAGATATTTCTCTAATTCAGTTACAATTTTAGAAGACGTCATATACTTCAAATTGTGGCTTCGCAATATAGGTGTCTTGCTATTTCTCCTGATTACATCTTCATATTTCACATAAATATCAATTAATATATTTTTTTGTATTTCATCTATTTTATCATAAATTATTTTAGAATATTTACTCTGCTCCAAAAAATTTCCTATTGCCATATATAATGCAGGAATTGGTTGCGATATTATGTTATCCTGTGTAAGTTGAAAACTGTGTTTAAAATGGTTTAAATAATCGCTTTTCTTCCAAAAACTACAATAATTAACTCCTGCAACTATCAACGAAATATTACTGTCGACATTATGCTCGGTATCTTCAATTAATTCCCCTTCGAGCAAGCAGTAAACATCATCAGAAAGAGTCATTGGAAATGTAATTTCAGCTTCAACTTTTCCAAAAATAACGCCAAAATACAATAAAGGAACATAACTAGCTACCAAAAAAGGTTCTACTAACATGAGTGTGAATGCAAATATTGCCCCCAATACAATTAAGTTACTTGAAAGGTGCTTAAAAGGCTTAATTATAGCAGTTCCCATATTATGCTCATACTGTTCATGGTGAGCAACAAGACCACCTTTTGCGATTCCTAACGATTGACCAAATTCTTCTCTGTCTATTTGTATGGGATCCTAATATGATTTCAAAAAGATATGACTCATTTGAACTTTTTATAGTCTCTATTTTTTTTTCTAATATCTCTTATTATTTGACGTGGATGAATACCCTTAATATCAAAATTCTACTTTCTTTTACAATTCCTCAAAAACATTGCGATCAAACCAAGGTTTTTTGATTAAACCATTCTGATTACTCATAAAAGATAGCTCCAAAATTTGCTAATTAATCTAGAAAAGTATAAGATGAAATAGTATATAATTCTATGTTACATAAAATATATTATTAAATATTAGAAAATTGAGTAGATTATATAAAAATTCTGAAAAAGGAACGATAATAAAAGTGTACTTATTTTCCTTAATTTGAATATTACCATAATCAATTACTTATGACTGTATTAAACATCAAATCCTCAAATACAATAATTGTTTATATTTATGATAATACATAAATATTATTAAATACTAACTAAAAATGATTCAAATGAAATTAGAACATATAAAACATATATTAAATCAAAAAAAAATGCAAAAGTAGAAGTATATATAGCAGGCCAAGGACATTCAGTATATAAAGGTTCTATCGACTTATACAATGATGAAGTTTTGATATTAGTAGGCAGAGTTGGCTCTTTTTACCCTCTTACATAAATATTGAACATATTGTTGGAATAAGTATATGTTTGAAAAATTATAATGTCAATCGGAGGTATTAAACATGGAGTCATTAATAAAAGAAATGTATCTTGGAAAAACTATTTATGTTAATGCAAACACCAAAAAGGGCTTTCATGGTATTGCTAAGTCGTGTGACAATGGTCTATTAATTTTAGAAGATGAATATAAACACTATTATATACATAGATGTTTCTAAAATATCAAAAAGTTACTGAAAATTACTAGAACTTTGAATATTCGTTAATATGTTAGATTGACTACTCAAAACAAATGTTGAATGATTTTCATACTTCTTTAGTATTCAAGTTGAAATCATCTTCTTGCACCCTCTTTTTCAATTCCTTCAGCGTACTCCTGTACTTAATCCCAATTTCCCGAGCTTCAGCAGGCGTTAATCCCAAGACAAATTCCCTTATCTTTTCAATGTCGTGGTACGTCTCAATGTGTGGTTACTCCCAAGCTCCTGCATTTCAACCTTGTTGGCTTCCTTTCCAATATACACACATCCTTTAGGCTTCAGATGCCTCCTTTGTAGTACACCAACATCCCCTTCAAACTTGGCTTCAGGATGGTCTATGTAATCAAGGAAAACATCAGTTAATGGCTTCCAGTATTCTCTTCCTTGTAGCATGTCTCCTGTATTGAATGCCTTGAGGATTATGATACATAATTGGTACTGTTAAAAGTGGATTCGTTCAGAAAGTCTTTTACAAGCAGTCTTGTACTGTCCATTTTAGACAACATTCCATGACCACCGGTATCATATAACACCAATTGTGAACGATCTATTTTATAGTGGGCATTTCTGCATGTTTGTAACTTACCAGCACATCATCTTTAGCGTGGATGATCAATGTCGGTGAACTTATATTATCTGCCGGCACAGTGTAGTTTTTTATCATTCTTTCATCGTTTACAGTGCCTTCATACCTTTGGGACATTGGGTGCATAACATCAAGCATTTCCTGTGCCAGTTTTTTCTGCTCAGGATCGAATGTTTCATAGACTTCTGTGGGAATTCCCATCAATTCCAGAATTGCAGACTGGGAGAATCTTGTAACAAGCCAGTATCCATAATCAGACTGCTGGATCGTGTGAATAATACCAACATAGAATGGGTCTTTGTCATCTGGTGCCGGACCCATACTTACAGCAGATATCAATATCAATGCTGAGCATCTGTCAGGATAGTCGTTGGCAAACTGGGTGGCTGACGGTCCTCCTGCTGAAACGCCAACAACAATTACCTTATCTACGTTTAAACTGTCCAGAAGAGGTTTATATGCTTCAGATTGCATATTAACCGAAGCATTGTCCGGAATGCTTGATCGAAGATAGCCATATCGTGAAACAGAGATGAACTTATAATCATTCCCGAAAAATACTTTGCCTAACCAAAGACCTTGATCATAACCACCACCTGCCCCATGTATCATTAAGACAGGTGTCCCTTCTCCCTTTACAGCATATTCAATATCTTCGTACTCTGTTTGCAAAATATTGCTGTCAGTGAGCAACTGCTTTTGCTTCTCCGTCATTGTATCGTGATAGTCCGGATAAGTTAGAACAATTAGTATAACTGTTATGCAAATTGAACATGCCAATACAATTTGTAAAATATTCCTGACCCTGCTCTTAACTTCTTTCAAGAATATCACTTCGATTTGCAGTCATAATACCCCGGACTACAACAACCTAACCGTAGGAATTATCCCTATAATATTCCATAATCTAGGTATCTTATAACCTTTCCGATTTCCACTAAAAGCCAAAAATCGTAGATCTTAATTAAAAATGAGAAGCCATATTTTTGATCAGTAAATGGAAAGTAAGATGTCTGGTCAGCTTTTCCCAAAAATAAAAAAATCAGCTCTTATCTAACAGCATCTAGAGTCAGGTTTCCATCTCTGCCATAGACTATTATGTGATCTATATCCATCCTTTTTGGAGAGAAAACATACTCTTCAGGTTCTTCTGTACTTGATACTCTTCCATTCTTGATATGCAGTTTAGCACTATTGACACGCATGTCAATTCCGTGACCATTAAGGAGAAGTAAATTCACTAAAAACTATTTTCAGGCAGGCTATTTCTCTTCACTATAAGCCAGGTACTTAGTGAAAGTTCTGCAACAGCCATTGTTAACATAATAATTACCCCGAGTGTTTCAGGTAGATGGAGATCTACAAAAAATACAACATATGTAAACGATGCAAATATCAACAAAATACCAAGGCTCTTCGGGATATACTGACTTGAAGACCGAATAACCAAGTACAAAGATATGTAAGGCAAAAAATATGTATCCGACAAGTTTTATGGATGCATAGCCATACGCATCGACAATATGGAATACCAGGGCAAAGATACCGATTACCAGAATACCAGCATATAGTAATCTAAGAGCTGCTGTAACCGACGCAAGAGTCCTGTTTGCTTGTTTTAGCACTACATAAAAAATTGCGAGACCAATAATAGAATCGCGCAAGTACGAGCAGGTAACCAACAACAGCAAAACCAAATAGCCTCCCGTTAGCCTCAATATCCCTGGCTAAAGCTGCAGTGTCTCGGGTATTACAAAAGTTAGCTAAAAGAAAATCATCAACTAAGGTTACAATGAAAATTGAGGTTATAAACGCAATCCCTACAACCATTGCCGCTTTGCCTGGCGATAAATCAGTGATATAAGTTTTCATTTAAACCCCTAAACAATATAAATATCTCACTCATATTATATAGTCTTGCAGACAGATGTCAATAGTCTTCTCAGTTGACGAAATGGCATTCATTCAGAAAGCTGTTTCATTACTTCCATGCACGCCGCCTTTCATTGGTTTAATGTATTTCTATGTTTGTCCCAATATATTTGGCTACAACATTAGTCGAATAACTATAATTACACTGTAAACTCTTTTATATTAGATGTGATAAAATGATGGTGGGGGTAAAGTGAAACTTGAATAGAAAAATGGGTACTTAGTTCATGCTATCAAAAATACATAGATCACTGACATTTCTTCCTGACCATATAATGAAATGGATAAACATATTTCGTTGCAGGGGTAAAACAAAATACTTTTGCATAGGACGAAACAAAACGGGCACCACTTCATTAAAGAAGGCTTTTGAAGATCTTGGTTTCATAACAGGCAACCAGAGGAAGCTGAAATACTATATGATAAACACTATTTCAATAACGAATTTGATCCCATTATTGACTATTGCAAAACGGCCGGTATTCCAGGATGCACCATTTAGCTGTCCGGACACTTTCAAATACCTTGATAAAACATACCCGGGAAGCAAATTCATTCTCACCATGAGAAATGATTCTGAACAGTGGTACCAATCGCTTATCAGATTCCATACCAGAATGTTTGGTGAAGGAAACGCATTCCAACATCAGAAGACCTTAAAAATGCAGATTATGTACGAAAAGATTTTGTACAACATGTTAAAACTGTATAATACACCGGATTCTGATCCCTACAACAAAGAAACATTGATAGCTCATTATGAGAAGCATAATCGGGAAGTTCTGCAATACTTCAAAGACAGGCCGGAAGATTTGCTGGTATTAAATATCGCAAAAGCCGATGATTATAACCGGTTTGTGGAGTTTATAGGAGTGGAGTCACCTTATTCTGAATTCCCATGGGAAAATAAAACATAAAAATGGTTGGATTATTTTGATGTGGAAAATATTCCAACTATTGCACCCACTGCAGCAGAACCTATAGCAATTATACCATCTGTAGGGGACTTATCAAAATAAGTGAGAAACAGACCGCCTATAACAACAGCCAGCACAATAAGCCCTAAAAACCATATAGCAACACGATAAAATTCTTTATCATATATGTAAACAGCCTGTTCCTTAGTGACTTTCTTAGCTTCTTCTGTTGCTTCAGCTATTACTTCCTCAACAGGTTTACTTGGATTTTCCTCAAGAATCGTACGTGCCACTTTATTAAAATTCTTTGGAAAGTTTTCTTCATAAAACATTACCTGTTTGTTCATCCCTACCACACCATTTATTATTCAATTATGCTCCTCTGTTTTTGTTTGAATGTTGACTATATTCAAATATATGAAATCTCAGACTATAAATAGTATAGAAATAAAGTTTCTAACTTCTACTTACACCAAAGCACCTATCATCCGGCATCCGGGCATTCATAAGGCTTATTCACGCAAAATAAAGCACGATAGAAATCCTGTTTATGTGATTTATACAGCTTTTACTCAGTTTAATTGCCACAAAAACAACCTGTAAGCTAAAAAAAGCAACCATCTGCCAAAGGCGGCACGTTCCGATACTGCTATACTGAATATTACCCAGATGCTTGGTTGATTTATGTTGGGAGCGCTATAAAGCTCCTTCAAAATATATTTTGTAGCATTAACAGATCATTTATTTGTTCTTATTTTTTAAATACAATTTTACAGCATTGTCCGTTCTTTTGCTCATTAATTCTTTTCTTATGGCACAATCAGGTAATCATCAAAATATGATTCAATTGATTCTCGGACCTCAGTTATTTCCTCATATTGCATTAACTCAATGTAATATCCGGTTTTAAGCAGTGGTGACTCCTGGCTGTCACAATGTGCTACTCGGTGTCCATCACCCTCTGCATGCTTATGCCATTTCTGGCAGTACGGGCAAAAGAACATCATTCCACCTTCAAAATCCACTCTTGGTATGCATTTAAAAGTCGGGATTTTGATCACTTCATTGTCCTGCAAAAGAACATTACCGATCTGTTTCCCATGGATTTCGCAAACAGCAATTGACACCTGAAGACCATTGATTTTAATTGTACCTGATTTTGTTACCGGGTTATCACAGTGTTCTTCTGCACAAGAGCCATCTGAATATGAAGGTTTACTCATGGTAATATATAGATCTTTTTTAATTTCATCTGTGTTTTTTTTACAAAATGAAACGGAGACCTTGCTGTCATTCAGGTTGATAAGTGCGTAATGTGCACCCCAGCTGCTACAACCTTCCACCGAACAGGTACCATGATTCAAGGAATTGCTGCAACTGATTTCCCGAAAAATGATATCCTGGATTATCCTGTTATTCACACATATCACTCCTGATTTTTTGCATATGAAAGTCAAGTCTTAGTTAAGTGACAACTCTTACTGCATGATATATGATGAAAATCCAAGCAAGGTGAAAGTAAAAAACAGGTTTAAAAACAAAAATCTTTTTTAAAACATTATATAACATATATTCAATTGCCGAATAGATTTATAGTTATATATTATTCTGCGCAAATTTCTCACTTTTAGTAAACTATAACTATTATCAATTACATAGCTCCCTTGGGGATCAGTCATGACAGCATTAAACTGTGTTCCTTTGATAAATGATGATTTGTTGAACACAATGTCAACCAATATCAATGAATTGTGTGGCAAACCTTCTGTTATTGAAGGACAGGATATACATGTAGAGAATGTGAAAATTGAAACAAGTCATGTTGTTGATACGTACAAACAACCCATGTATAACATCTATATGAACCATCGGTTAAAATTCAAGGATGTTTCGCTTTTTGATGCAGTATATCATGTTACAGTGCACTTT
>JAWKHE010000027.1:0-28702 GCA_041395005.1 Methanolobus sp.
TGAATTTTCAGGTGTGTTTACTGTTTCATTTTCTTCTGTAGGGGTGTCCTCGTTGGCTGAGGTATCATCACTTGCTGGAGTGTCATCTTCTGTTGAAGCGTCACTAACAGTTATGGTTGCAGTTGTCTTATCCGTTGCTCCAGTGTCGTCCACTACAGTAAAGATAATTGTGTGCTCGCCTGAGGAGAGAGTTGCAGTACTGAACGCTTCTTCACTGCTAAGTGAACCATCAATACTGGATTCCCAGCTATAAGCTACAATTTCTCCGTCTTCATCAACACCGCTTCCTTCAAAAGTTACAGTTGTACCTTCAGTTATCTCATTTGATGATACCGAATCGATACTGGCTGTTGGAGCTTCATTTAATGTAGCACCACCAGTTAAAGCACCGGAGAGCGAAGCTTCATTTGTATTTCCATAGGCACCAATGTTTATTTTGTTACCGTTGTTTTCACGCTCGTTACCATAATTTGAATCAGGGTCTCCTGCGTCAATACACGGGGAACTTGCGGAATCTGTTGCCCATGAAGAACCAGTCCATCTTCCATATGTAGATTTAAGATGGAAATCTTTGGATCCTTCATTATAGAACATTGGATCAACAGCTATGTTATTTCTATAGGTTATTCCTGAACCTGTATATGTTCCGGAATTCTTGTAAATATCATTATACTCAACAGTTACATCGTGAGTGTTGCCTTCGTAATTACGAACTGCATAACCGTTGCTTGTACCAGCCATTATGATATTGTTCCTGATGTAATAATCTACATTGTCAAAACCAGGATCATCATAGTCATACAAAATGTTAATACCGTTTCCTTTTGTATTGTAAATTACATTGTTTTCGATGGCTGTGTTACTGAACCCTGCAGTTGATATACCACCACCAGGAACGTGGTTCCCTATGTTAGTATTGTAAATTATATTGTTGTAGATTCTGACATTACTTGCCTGTGATTCATCAGTAAGGCCGGCATTGTATCCAAAATAATCAAAAGCCAGCAAGTAGATTCCAGCATAATAAGTGTCATGAATAACATTATCGTATATTTCGACATTTGTTACAGGATACTCTGCTGCAAAAGACCGGATATAAATACCGGTGTATCCACCACTGTATCCTTCATGATATATTTCATTGCCATGAATCTTCAGGTTTTTTGTCAATTCACAACGAATACCTGAATTTACACCCATTGCAATATCATTGTCATATATGTCAGCATCAGAACATTTGTACAAATATGCGAATTCATGGCCCTGGTATCGGCCCGTGTTATCATAAATTTTAATGTTGCTACAGTAGTCAAATCGTAAAATGTCATCAGCATTGTGATGAAGATACATGTCATAAACAGAGATATCATCGATATGGCTAAAATACATTATTCGATAATATTTGGCACCGGTACCTACAGCATTGTTTGCATAGTTAGCGTCAATCTCAAATCCGTGTATTTTGATATTTCCGCGAACCGGAATTTTCGATCATGGGAACAAGTTTATCCCATCTCGCATTGTCTTTTAGTTTAATAACAGCATCAGAATCGCCGGTAAGAATAGTGTTGTCGCCAATTTCAAGTGTTTTGCTTATTACGTAAGTATTCCCACCAATTAAATAAACTGTCCCACCAGTTCCCGCCACGCGATTTAACGCCTGTTGTATTTGCACATCATCCGCACTTCCATCACAAGTGTAGTCGGCTCCATCTCCCGAAAAGCCAACTTACTATCTCTGCTGAAGCACTTCCTGTCAAAATAACAAGAGTTAGCAGAAATAAAAAAACCAAAGTTTTTCATTTTTCATAATCTCCTTTATCTTGTCCATTCTGTACAACTCCTGTCACTTCGAGAACTAGGTTTTCAATAAGATATAAAAAGATAACGTATTTAATAAAATTATATTTTTATATTTAGAAATATAATATATTTTTTCATTATTAACCAATACTGGAATTTTGTTGCTACATAGTATCTTTTTTATTTTTTTCTATTTTTAAGCTTAATAATTTATTTTTTAATATGTTTACTTTACACAGTAAACCAGTTTCTAACATGAAATTACACACTGTCTTAATAATAGCTGGAATAATCAATATAATATGAGGAAGTTTTATGTTAAAAGAAAAAGTCTGTCTATAAAAACGAGACATTATTATTAAAACTCATGTTTTTTTATTTTTTGGCTTGAAAATATTAAGAGATATATCAAAAAAATAACTACTACAAAATTATATCTTTTAAATTATTCATTATTATCTATATTTGATGACTTGCGCGCTTTTAAAAGGTAATTATATAATCATTTTTGAAGTCCATGAAATCATGTGATTTTTTTAGAAATTCAAGATATTCATCTCTGATTTTGCTAAAAGCCTGCTTTCCAGAAACGAGATTTATGATAAAATTCAGATTAAGATCTCAGAAGCAGAATCTCCAGAAAACCATGCTCTAAGCTAAAATCTATCTGCTGTGACAATAGTTAAAATCTTAATCTATAGTCAGAGGATGGTACAATAAACGCAAAAGGCTTGATTTTCAATAGAAAATAAACCTGAGACATTGTAATCGGTATTTGTTATATATAAATTGAGAATTTACAAAGCACCTATTCTGGATCAGGACGCTTGCTTATATGCGTTTAACAGGAAGACTTGCCAGCAGACAATGTTCTACCGCAAATCCTGGCAGACACAAAATAGAAACATGGCATTTACTACCGTAGAATATTCAAATAAATTAGAAACAGGTGAATTTTCAAGGATAAGCCAGATAAAATTTAATTGAAAAATAAAAAAGGTGGCGCAATATTGCGCCTTTAGTTTACCACTTCATCGAAATGCTCAAGCACTAGTGAGATATCATGGACATCAATACTACCGTCCTGGTTCACATCCCAGCGTGGGAGTTCACCTGTATAGGTTGCACCATAATTCTGGCTAATTACATCAATGTCGAGCACACTTACAATTCCGTCTTCATTAACATCCCATCTTGGATGGAGGTCTGTTATTGTAACGATACTTGTTGATCTGGCAGTTGAGATTCCGTCGCTTACAGTCACTTCAATTGTATGTGTTCCTGCAGACTGGTAATCTACGTTCCATGTGTAGCTTGAAGATGTGCTTACTTCTACGTCATCAATTAATATTGCATAACTCAGGCTCTGGCTGTCAGCATCTGTTGCAAATGCATTAATGACTACACTTGACCCTTCCTCAAATGTTGAACCATCTTCAGGCTCGAAGAAAAGTGTCAGAGGAGCACTGTTTGTAGACTCTTCAATGCTTACATCTTCCCAGTTGTCAGGAATTGCGTATGTACCCTGTGCAAGGTCACCGTAGTTGAGCAGGTAAATGTCACCTTCAACATCCATGTCGTTTACTGCTACAAGCATTCCAACAAGATCTGCCGGTGTGCCACCAATATCTTCCAATGGAATTGCAACTTCAATTACATAGCCTGTATCAACGTCCCTGGCATCATTGAGTGTACCATCAAGGTTTACGTTTATGTCTGCGTCGATAACATAACTGTAGTCCTTTCCACTACCTGTACCAACGTCGTTGATTACTGCTTCATTCAGGTTGATAATTAAATGGTAATCATCTGTCTGCATTGCAGTACCGCCATTGTTCAGTGTATCGATATATAATTCAATACCATCATCAAGGTGTAAACCTCCATCACCAGGTACTCTTGCAGCCTGGAGATCAGTATCCTCAACATCATAAACAAGGTACAGGTTTTCTTCATCGTACATTGCCTTGATTGTTGCAGTGTTTTTCTTGTCTGCTGTCCTGTCAGAATCACCATAAAGTGTGATTCCTGTTACACCAATCCAGTCTCCAGTTGAACCGTCAATTGCTGCTGTTCCATGCACAACACTAAGTTCACCAACATTTGTGATAGATGATTCTTCCACAGTTATTGAAACACTAACTGTATCACTAAGTGAACCGTCTGTAACTTCAAATACTGCTTCATAATTTCCTGCATCACCCTGTGTTGTTGTCCAGCTGAATGTTGCTGTTTCTGCATTAAAGCTTGCACCTTCAGGTAGTGAAACTGCTGAATATGTCAGTTCATCGCTTTCTGCATCTGTTGCACTGATTGTGAAACTGGCCACTTCGTTTTCTCTAACTGTTACATCTGGAACTGTATCGAATTCAGGTGCAGTATTTTCATCTCCAGGTGCAGTATTTACTACAGTTATAATAACAGTTTCAGAATCACTCAGTGTTCCATCTGTGACTGAAAATGTCACTTCATAGCTTCCTGCATCTCCTGTTGAAGGAGTCCAGCTGAATGTAGCTGTTTCTGCATTAAAGCTTGCTTCTTCTGGCAGTGAACTTGCTGAATATGTCAGTTCATCGCCCTCTGCATCTGTTGCACTGATTGTGAAGCTGCTTGCTTCATTTTCAGATACTGCAATATCTGCAATTGTATTGAATTCCGGTGCAGTATTTCCGGTTACCTGTTCTGTTTCTTCAATCTGAGCTTCTCCCCAGTTATCAGGTATTGCATATGTTCCCTGAGCAAGGTCACCGTAGTTGAGCAGGTAAACATCATATTCGCTGTCTTTATCGTTCACTGCTACAAGAATTCCTACACTTTCACCTGAAGGTATTCCTCCAATATCTGACCATGGGACTGCAACTTCAACTACATAACCTGTGTCAGCATCATCTGCATTATTAAGTGTACCCTTAATGTTAACTTCCTTGTCCATGTTAATTGCATAACTGTAATCCTTGCCACTACCTGTTCCAACATCGTCTATGACTGCTTCATTCAGGTTGATAATTATGTGGTAATCATCTGTCTGCATTGCAGTACCACCATTGTTCAGGGTGTCGATGTACATTTCAATACCATCATCAAGGTGCAGGCCACCTTCTCCATCTACTCTTGTTGCCTGGAGGTTCGTATCTGTAACATCATATACAAGGTAAAGGTTTGTTTCATCATACATTGCCTTGATTGTTGCTACATTGTCCTTGTCTGCAGTCCTGTCTGAGTCTGCGTAAAGTGTGATACCTGTTACATCTTCCCAGTCTGTTACAGAACCGTCAATTGTAGCTGTACCGGATGTGATATTGAGTCCAGTGCCTGAATTTTCAGGTGTGCTTACTATATCTTCATCCTCTGCAGGAGCTGGTGTTTCATCTTCTACAGGTTCCTCAACAGGCTCTTCTACAGGTTCCTCAACAGGCTCTTCTACAGGTTCCTCTGTATAGTAACTCTTTGAAGCCTGTGCTGTGTTACCGTAAGCACCTATGTTTATCCTGTTACCGCTTGCAGGTTCATTAGTGTAGTCTGAATCCGGATCTCCTGCATCAATCAGGGAACTTGTTACACTGTCTGTTACCCAGTTACCATCAGACCATCTGCCATAGGCACTTTTAAGGTGGAAATCCTCACTGCTTTCACTTACAAAGCCTGGATTTGTGTTCAGGTTATTACTGTATGTAATTCCGGAACCACTGTAAGCTCCTGCACTGTTACCATAAACATCATTATACTCTGCAACAAGAGTGTGAGTTTCAGGCTCATAATTCCTGATTCCGTATCCTGAAGCAGACATGATGATATTGTTTCTTACAAAATACTCAACACCACTGTAATCTGCATCCGGCCTGTTGTAGTAAAGTGAAATTCCGTTTCCTTTTACGTCGTAAATAACGTTGTTTTCAATTATTGTGTTATGGAAACCTGCTGATGAGATTCCACCACTTGGAGCAACGCCTTTACGTCCGGTGTTGTAAATAACATTATTGTGAATATATGCATTGCAAGCCTGTGATTTATCATTCAGGTCATAGCTTGAACCCATATCAAATCCTATTACAAGAATACCTGCATATAATGTATCGTAGATTTCATTGTTATAAATTTCAACGGATGTCATTGGATAATTCTTGTTGAAAGACTGAACATATACTCCTACATATCCACTGTAATATTCAGCGTATATTTTATTATCATGTATTTTTATGTTGTCTGTCATTTCGCAGCGTACACCACTGTTAATAGCAATTGACATATCGTTGTCGTATACTTCTACATCATCACACTTATAGAACCATACAAATTCATGTCCTGGTTTTCTTCCCACATTGTCATGGATTAAAATTTGTGAACTTTCTTCAAAGTGCATAAGGTCATAGGTATTGTCATGCAGATACATGTCGTAGATTTCAACGTTCTTAACATCTGTCATGTATATAAGCATATAATAGCGACCTTTACCTTTTACATACTCGTCGTTGTTATCATAGTTTCCGTCAAGATCCAGACCATGGATTTTGATGTTGCCTGTTGTACCAGAAATTGTTTTTATTATTGCACTCCAGTCATCCCAATAAGCATTGTCCTTGATCTTGATTTTGGCACCGGAATCACCAGTTAGAATGGTGTTATCACCGATTCTGACAGAATCCCCTATAATATAGGTACCAGATTTAAGGTAGACTGTTCCGCCACCCATTGAGTCGACCTTTGCAAGTGCTGCATTGATCTGTACCTGGTCTTCGCTCCCATCACAATTGTAATCCCCACTGCCATCAGTTGCAACATACAATGTAGCTGCACTACCTAAAGCTGAAAGAGATACAAGTAAAAAAACAAAAATTGTAAATTTTAATATATTTCGTTTTGACATGATAATCAAACAACTCTACTCATGTACATTAATATAAAGCCCATGTGCAAGTATGTTCATAAAACAGATTTTTACATACATGAAAGCCAGGTTCCTGTACAAAATATATAAATGTCCCGATATACTATGTTTTTTAGAGGAAATTGCGCAAAAAGTATGTTATTTGCAGTTAACAGGGAATGTACATTAAATTATGTTATTATTTTTAATCATCCGACTGATTTCGAAAATTGATGAGCATAACAGTGTCATAATTATGATTTTTTGGTGCTAATAATTATAGATAGTTCTTACAAAAAGAGACTGAAAGATTAAAACTGGATTTTGTATATAAAAAATAAAGCATTCATTTTTACATCCCGTGACAAAGTGAAAATTATACAACAAAAACATGCTACATATATTGTTTTATTCTACACAGCAAAATCATATCATTGCTAAGAGCAAATGATAAGAGAATCTGAGAATGAATAAATGAAAACATACGTGTAATTTACCGCAATATTTCGTAAAGCTATGTTCACGAATTTGAAAAAAGGATACATAAAAACTAATGTACAGATAAATTTAAAAATAACAATCAATCAGTTTGCAAAATTAAGCAAATAAAAAAGAAAAAAGTGCTAAAAGCACCTTTTATATTACTTGATTTGAAATAAAGTTTGCTTCATTTATCAACAATTTTTGCGCTTCCCCAGTTATCAGGCACAGCATAAGTTCCTTTTATCAGGTTGCAGTAGTTCAGGAGATTTACATCTCCTTCAATATCCAGATCATTAACAGCAACCAATATGCCGACTACATCATTTGAAGGCTGGCCTCCAATATCATCCCATGGGACTGCAAGTTCAATTATAAAGCCTGTATCTGTATCTGCTGCATTATTTGCAGTACCTTCAAGGTTTACGTTCTTGACCATATTAATGACATAGTCATAGTCCTTTCCGGTGCCAGTTCCAATATCATCTATAATAGCTTCATTGATATTTACTATAAGATGGTAATCATCCCGCAGCATTGCAGTTCCTCTGTCATTTAAGGTATCAATATATAACTCAATGCTGTCATCTAGATGTAAGCCACCCTCGCCATTCACTTTATTTGCCTGCAAATCTGTATCTTTGACATCATAAACAAGATAGAGGTATTCTTCGTCATATTTTGCTTTTACAACAGCAGTCCGATCATTTTCAGACTCTGATTCTGATAAGCCATAGAGAGTGACTCCACTTGTATCATCCCAGTCATCAAGAGAACCATCGATTGTAACAGTTCCATAGACAATTTCAAGATCATCACACTGGATGGACTCTACATATTCAGGGGTAAGATCACTCTCTTCTTCAGAGCTTACTTCTGAAGTTCCAAGAAGATCGATAAGGAAATTACTCTGTCCTGCGAATGAGATTAATTTACCCAGAACACTCTGTGAAGCTTCGACAGTGTTTCCAAACACTCCTATGTATACACTTTCTTCACTTATTTCAGGTTCATTACTGTATTCGGACGTTGAAACTCCGCTATCTATTAAACGACTTAGTTCCTCATCAAATAATCCAACTGTTTTTTGACCAGAGTCCGGTGCCACTTCTTCAGATGATAATCATGGTTATATTCATCTACAAACAGCAATAACTTCCATATTGTTCTCATAGACAATGTTTCCACCTGTGTAATTTCCTTCATTATTGTAGATATTGTTGTATTCCGCAACAAACAGGAGCGTGGAACTTTCCCAGTTGTTGATTCCATAGCCTGACCCTTTCAGTGCAGGATGTTCCTACTATTTACAATGATGTTATTCCTGACAAATACTTCGATATCAGGAGTAGCCTGGAGGCGCAGCATTATACATTATTGTGACACCATCTCCTGACACCTCAATTACATTGTACCAATAACAGTGTTGTCGAAACCTGCCACATATATTCCTCCCATGGGGGAAGCCATGGAGTTCTTAAGGCCGGTATCATACACAATATTATGATGGATATGTAGGTTTGATGACTGGGATTTGGAAGTCAGATCATTTCTTCCTGTAGTTCCTTCTTCATCTCCATAGTCATAGGCAATTGCATATATCCCGGCACTTCGGGTATTATGTACTATATTATTGTACACCTCAATAGAATTCATAGGATAATTTTTGTTAAATGAGCGAATATATCCCTACATAACCACTGGGGCTTTCTGCGTAAATATGGTTGTCATGAATTTTTACGTTGTTAGTCATTTCACAGCGAATTCCGCTGTTAACCGCTGTTGACATATCGTTACTATATACTTCTACATTACTACACTTGTAAAACCACACAAATTCGTGACCCTGATTTCTTCCGACATTATTGTGAATGGAAATATCTGATGAATCACTATCAAATGCATCAGGTCATAACCAGTATCATGGAGATACATGTCATAAATTTCAACATCCGTAACTCCGGTAAAACGCATCATCATATAATAGTGATTGTATCCTTTCGGATGCTCATCATTGTTTTCGTAATTCCTGTCAATTTCAAAGCCATGTATTTTAATGTTTTCAGCACCGATGACTTGAATCATTGGTTGATAGTCATCAAAACCTACATTATCCTTCAGCTTAAGTACAGAATCTGAGTCACCTGTCAGAATTGTATTGACCCTATTTTTATGGTATCACTAAAACATATGTGCCGGACTTTAAATAAACAGTTCCGCCTCCTGATGTCTCTACCTCTTTAAATGCCTGGTTCGTACTTATTTGATCGTTTTCTCCATCACAATTGTAATCACCACTGCCATCAGTGGCAATATATACTATGGATGAACTTCCGGTGAAGAGAAAAGATGCAGTCCCTATGGGGGCAAAAAAGGAAGAAAGGAAGAGCAAATGCTACAAAATAGTCCATATTTTTTATTCAGCGTTAATCGAAAATCCTTACGTGTTTATTTAAATTCAAATGCACATACGCTTACTCTGAATACTATAATGGATTTAAGTACTTATATTTCCATATTTAAACTTCCGCATGCTACAGTGGTATTAGAACCGCAATTAGATTGCGGAGAGTTTAATATAACTGAAGTCCCAAATTAGCAATAAGACTAATAACCTCTTTTCAGGTACTACCCAAAAGACTCCTTTGAAGTTCATTGTGATTGCTCCCTTTTTAGTGTTTTCCTTTAGAACTTCATATATTGTTATTCAAAAAGTGTTCTAAAAATAGATTTATAGTCAGTTTATACAACTCCATTATAAAATTAAACTATAATATCTAAAAATAATCTATATTTATACTAACTATATATGTCAACGAGAAACTATAATTATGATAAATAGCTTGTTAACTGGGGTTGCGATTGAACATATAGGAAGTATAATGGACGATATTTGTTACCTATATGAATAGTGCAAAAAATTATGGGATGCTCTATGATAGAGTCAAAAAGATTATAAGTATTACCAAAGCGGATGCTGTACTCTTAACAAGAATAAAAGTAATTATAAAGCATATATGTTTGACTTTATTTGGAATTATATGCGCTATAAGAAAAGTTGAATATTACAGGAATTGTAAATACGAGTTTAAATCCATATTTTTACTATGCTTACTTTAAATACAGCTTTCCTGTTGGGAACCATACTTGGTTTTACAATTCCTCCAAACGTATTTGGACCCGGACTTTCAATTCCACATAAAGGGACAATTATTGTAAACAGGAATGCAAAAGTTGGAAGTAACTGTCGTATTCATAATGGAGTTCACATAGCAACGAAACGCATTTCATCCGCATGAAGAGCCGAAAGAAGGATTTGCTATGGCCTGTGCCAAAAATAGGTAACAATGTTTTTATCGGACCAAATGTCTCTATTTTTGTGATATAGAAATTGCAGACGGTATTGCTATTGGTGCAAATTCAGTGGTAAACAAAATCTATGGAAAAAATATCACAATTGCAGGAATACCTGCAAAAAAAGGTAAGCAACAAAGGGTTTATAAATAAATATTACTAAATCAACAGAAATTGTTGACAAAATGAACGAACAGAGTTCATAGATAAAAGCAAGATACTGCAAAAAACCAGTGAATTGCAGTTATCAAATTAATAAATCTGAAGTTTTAATGAAATATTACTTTTCCGGAAAAATGGAAAAGTAATTTCATCTTTCTCTCTTTTATTTTACCTGTCTTGATTACAGTGTCTTTTAGTAGCATGCCTGTTTACAGATGCAAAAAAAGATCATTAGGATGCCTTATTGGTATATCCCGTAACATCACCATCATTATAGACAAGTGTTAAAGTCACTCGATGAGAATTTTGCAATAAATTCCTCAGGCAGGTCATTTCCATTTCAAGGCCAAAAAGAGTGGAATATTGTATGCTAATTGGCTCATTTACTGTTGCAGGCCTGATAACAACGCCCCTTCTTGGCTCGGTGGTGTTAGCTTCAATGAAATCCGTGTTGAAAGGAATCAGGCATCATCTGAAACGTTCCCATAATACCTTGTACAACTGTCAAATGGAGCATCTATCCTTATTCTCCTGAATATGAAGTACTTATTGTTTCTGCAGCGTACATTTCAGAGTATTTGAATTGATTTCTTGCTGTTCTTTCTTCTTCAATAATCGGTGTATCTTTGTTAATTGCAGGTGTTACAATCATCAAAAATGTGAAAGTAGACACAATAACAATCACTACCATTAACTTTGTTTTGTTAGACTTCAAAAGGTTAGTAAACTCAAAGATATATGCCGATGAAGCGACTACCAGTAAAATAGAAAGGAAAGGTAATCCACCTGATTGTCAGCAGGTTTCTCATTCCCAAAAGAGGGAAGCCATATATCAGCAAGAAGCGTATAATCCAACAATAGCAAATGCAAATGCAAACCTGTTGTATTTTTGATGCAATCCAAGAACTCCACCAATTGCCAGAATGGCATAATCAGGTAACATGCATAAAGAATGAACGTTTCAAAAAAGTTCTTTCATACTGTAGCCAGTAACCAGTACGTTGCTACCATATTCTCCACCGGATTGCAATACTGATAGAAGCGGAGTCAGGACCTATATCAAAAAAACGATAAACCTGAACTACGTGGTGTATACATCCAGTAAGCGCCTGTAATTGTAACGGCAAAAAAGTATGGATATAATTGAGATCTGGAGTGCCTGATGATGCACTTTCTTTTGAACCTGCTGGCATTATAAACAAATATACCAACGAGTAAGAAAGACAAACAAAGGAATGAAACAAAGTAGATAGCTGGTGCGTAATCACCATAAGGAATGTAACAGAAATAACCAGAATCTTAGCTTCCACAGTCTGATTCTTTCCAAAGATGAGGTAAAGACATATCAATAAGTAGCAGAAGACCAGTGAACCTGGTGTAATGTTAGCAATTCCCCTTTACTATATTATAGTTATGCAGATTTATCAGTAAAGCACTGAAAAGCCCAACCTGAGAGCCTTACAAGGCTTTTACCTATCAGGTAAACAAAGATAGTACCAATAATTATACTTGCATATCCAATAGAGTAAAATATCGCACTTTTAATATCAAGCTGGCAGACAAGTTGCGTTAGCGAAATAAACAAGTGAAGTATAGGATAGGATGCATATTTGCCAATCATGTCCACAGATGGAACAAACCCTGTTTGCGACATAAGAGCGGCTATTCCTGCATGCGTGTAAGCATCGTATCCTATCATACTTGGGAATGCATAATATATGCCAGCCCTTACGTTTAAAGATATGATCATTATCTTGAACAGGGAAGAGTAAACCTTGTCATCTTCTTTCAGGTTCACTATTTCAATGGCTATCATTACTGCAAGAATAACTATAAGCATAAAGTAAGTAACAGAGCGCTGATATGATTCGTAGTAGAAAACTGCTATTGATAACAGAAAAATACTGTAAAACAGTAAATCCAGTATTATTTTGTTCCGGGAATCTATTGAAGTTACAAGTTGTATAATATCATCGTTACTCTGCTTAATTTTGGATCTTGTCAGGAGATAGATCGCCGATGCCACTGTTACGACTAAACCGATGCCATGCTGACTTAGGTGGGCCACATAGCTTAAACCAACTATGCCAAGACCTACGAGAACGCCAAGAACTCCTGAAATTAAGTCAAGATTATCAGCTAAAGTTTTTATAATCTTCATTTAGATACCTGCCTGATACCTGATTGCCTACCTCACCAGATTGTTGTAAACAGTTTAGTTTAACTAGTAGTTAACGATTCCCAGTAGATAATAATTTCCGGGATGTAAGCAAATTTTGTACCTTTCCTTAGTTTACCTCTATGTATTCTTTTATGATTCTATTTTGTGATTATTAGTTCTTTTGAGGATTTTTACGTCCTCTGGATACTTTTCCGGCTTGACAAGACCTTTTGAAAAACCAAGCATTATATAGTATCCTTTAAGATAATATTTCGTTAGTGAAGTGAATGCGAGACTGATATTTTTACGAACCGCAATTGCCGGAATTAAAAATAAAAGATTCAGGCCTATAAATGCCACAAAATATATTTTGTCAATTAGCAAGCCGGCAAATATGGATGTTGCAACCATTATCAAATACATTACATTCAATATATTGTATTTAAGCTGTGCCTGTAACCATCAGGAATTCCTTTTTCAGGAAATAAGATTTCAATATCTGTCCAACGCCTGTATAGTATTTTATTCTCCCAAGGAAACACCCTGATATTTAACTGTACCCAGATGGTGTATCATTGGAGTTGTAAGTCTTACAAGTTTTAAACCCTTACATTGAAGTCTGAAAGAAAAGCCCAGCTTCTTCTCCGGATTTCAGAATGATTGTGGTAGCCTGCTATTTTAAGCCCCCACGCCTGAATAAAGCAGCGCCTCCATCCAGTATTTGAACATACTTAAAATCAAAGGAATCCTGGCCCGGGGTTAAAGGTTTAGTACTAACTGCTTTATCCTCTGCCACCACGCCCTGCCTCATTCCTCCTGCACCACAAATGTCCGGATTATTTTCCATGAATGGAATTGCATTTCTAAACCAGCTGGGATCCAGGATCATATCCCCGTCAATATAAAATACATATTTGCTTTTTGAATTCAGCGAACCTATATATCTGCCTGCAGCTGCAGATAATCGTTTATCATCAACTAACTGGTATATATTAATGTCATACTGTTCTGCAATTTCTACAGTTTTGTCATCGGACAATGAATCTACAAAAATTATTTCATAGTCTTCGATATCTTCAAGTGCCTTGATGCATGATTCAATACATTTGCCGATAAACTTCTCTTCATTTTTGCCAATAATTATGACACACAAAAAGTGCTCATTTATGGTAGAATCAAAATCCTCAATTTGCTGTTTACCGGAAAGATTTCCCATGCTCAACTCCTCCTTTTTAATTTTTTTGTTAACATGGTTTTGTATTCCTGCAACCTCTGGTTCCAGTAATAGTTCCTTACGACTTCGTCTTCAGTCTTCTTTTCCCTTTTAATGACAGACTGAATATAGCCGTATGAATACGCTATTCCAAGATAATATGGTTTTTTGCGGCTGACGTGTAGCGCATTCAGGAATACAAGTAAAGGATGCTTGTTAAGGTAATATGCCATAAAGCCATTTGCCTTATAACCTTTCCATAACCCTTCAGCACTGCTGGTCAATCTGGTCTGTACAGCAACAACATCCTTAAACTGCCAGATTTTCCATCCCTGGGAAATAGCCTTTACGTTGGAAATTGAATCCGGGGCAGGTTCGACTGTGTAACCGCCTGTATCAAAAAAGCATTTTTTAGTCCAGAGCCTTCCAGTACCGGAAGGTAGTCTTTCACTTGTTTTACGTCTTTCAAGTTTTCCGTTTATGCTCTGGTAGACACCACCACTGATAACACCCAGGTCAGTGTTATTTTTTAGTTCATTGATGAGTTTCTGGTAAAACTCCGGTTCAAGAATAGTATCAGCATCAATTAATCCAATGTAGTCATATTCCAGTCCTTCTTCTTCGCATTCCTGAACTATGTGGTCAAATCCCTGCTTGCAGACATACGCATAATGATACGTAATATCTCTGCCTCTTGGGGGTAATCTTATGCTCTGAATCCATTTGTATTTAAGCTCGAGATCCTTAATAATAGCTGGCGTATTGTCTGTGCTGCCATCGTCAACAATAACCCACTTTAGTGGTTTAATTGTCTGGCTTGCAACAGAGTCAGCAACAGCGGGAAGATCAATTTCTTCGTTTTTTGCTGGGGTTACTAAAATATACATATTTACACTCACTTTCTGGAACTGCGTATGTATCATGAACCGGTTGATTACTTTTCTAAAAGTACAACTGTATTTATTTTCCTTAATGGTTTTTACCATTATGAACTGGATTTAATATTTTAAAGATATAGAATTCCTGATTGTTCCCACATAAACACTACCCATACTTTACAACAATGTATATAGGATTTACTGTTTTTCGATATTTGATGTAAACACTACCAGTCGTTAAAGTCTGCTTACATATTTGTTCCCATTATTCAAAGGTTTATATTTCAAAATAAAGTATTTACTAAACATATATAAAATACATACCCGATAATCAGTTACGTGGGTATGCAGGCAAATACATTCAATAAATCAGAGCTCAGAAACCTTGAACAAAACCATAGCTACAAAAGTAACGAGCAGCGGAATACTTGCCATTTTTAGAGAACAGTCCAGTGATTCATTCCACCTGTCTGAACGGGACAATTTCTTGCAGAGAGCAACCATATAAGAGCTGCTACTCACCAGAATCCCATATTCAGGTATGCCTGTATCTGCCATCATCGTCACAATTCCTGCTTCTGCAGAAACTATTGTGCTGACTGCTATTGAATTTATAATCATATTCCCACTTTTGTAATAACCCCGATAATATTTATACGTTTGTTGCTGGATCTGATTGTTAAAAACTCTGCTCATGATTTGTAACTTTTGTGTAAGATGCGTTTTCCATACAGTGTAGTGTACAGAACATTTCTTCGCGAGCACAATCCTCGTATACATAAATTGGGCTACCGCACATTGAACATTTTTTCTCGATAACTTTCATAAGTACCACCTTATTTTGAATCGCCGTAATCTGAAATCTTTATTAAGGATTTCGAGATATATTGCAACAAGCTTATTACAATTGCATCTAGCCTTTTTATGGTATATAAAATTATGTTCAATGCGAAATATCATAATCATAATCATAATGATATGGAATAAACTACATATTAAAATTTTAATTATTATTAAATTTGTCTAAAGCTCAGGCGAAAAATATGTTATTTTGGTGAAAATTGCGTTTTTAACTTTCAATCATGCTTCTATAGAAAAATCAGGCTCTTGTTATCCTCAAAAATTTAATTCATAAGGTATTTATACTAAGTAGAAACCTATAGGCAAAAGCTATTGTAATTCTATTAAGCCTGAAAAACGAAATAATAAAAAAAGCCTGAGTTTAAAGTTGAGGAAAACTGATACATCTAATAGCATGTTTATAGTATCAATATATCTTAAATCCATGATAGTGTTTTAATTACTAAAATGTAAGGGTTAGTAAAGCATGTCATAGGCTGTTTTACATGTGGAACATTTTAGTACTATCAAAGTATATAGGATATGTATATATAAATGAGAGGGAAAAAAGTGGTTAGTAAAAGGGAAATTAATTTAGATTTATTAATTGTAATTGTCTACGTAATTATGGCGGCAGGTTTTGTTTTAATCCCACCTCTCAATGAATCCTCACTTCGTACTCTAATTGGCCTGCCGATGATCCTGTTCATACCGGGATATGTTCTTACAGCACTTCTTTTCCCCCACAAGGATGATCTTGATGGTGTGGAAAGACTTGGTTTCAGCTTTGGTTTAAGTATCATGATCATTCCACTTATTGGGTATTCATTGAACTTCACTCCATGGGGCATAAGACTTGTACCAGTAATGACATTACTTTCGTTCTTCACGCTTGCAATGTGTATACTGGCCATTATCAGGAGATCTTTCCTTCCAGCTGATGAAAAGTACTTCATTAATGTTCTGGAGATTGGAGGGTCAGTAATTATAACTTCACAGGGTTCTAATAAAAAGTTAAGTATCTTACTTACGATACTGATTGTTGCATCCGTTATAAGTGTATTTTATATTATTGTCGTTCCAGATGAGGCTGATAAATTTACGGAATTTTATGTAAAAGGTGCAGGTGGCACCCTTGGTGGCTTCCCATCTCATCTTGAACCCGGAGATGACATTGCTGTTACAGTGGGGATAGTGAACCATGAATATGCAACAATAAACTACACTCTTGATATTCTGCTGAAAATGATTCAATGGATTTGCCCAGTGATTTAACCACTAAAATTGCCCATAATCAGACCTGGGAGCAAATGATCATAATTGAACCAACACAGGTGAAAATTCAGAACTGGAGTTTTTATTGTATAAAGATAATAATTTCTCAGAGCCATATAGAAACCTGCGTATATGGGTGGAATGTTTCAGAGGCGAAAATGACAACTGATATAGATGAATATGATGAGGCTTATGTCGAAGATCGGTTGAAGATATTCAAGTCGTGAAGATGTTAATGATGAGGAAATCCACGTTGTTCATGAAGAACTCTCCGGTACCTAAACCAAAGGGTAAATCCAAAAAACTTTGTTCCTGTACTATTAATAATACTGGCCGAATCGTTACTGTTTCTGGAATATACTTATTATTCCATCTTGCTTCATGTAATGACAGTAATATTTTTGGCAATTTCTACAAGCAGTCCTGTTGATTCAAGGATAAGGAACTCACAACAGGCGCTTATGCTTTTACCAATTTTGCGGCTGTTAAACATGTCTATGCCAGTGTTTTTTGATATGACACTGTATTCCTTTGTAGTAGTTTACGTTCCAATGCTGGTAATTATTGCATCTCATAATAAAACACCAGGAGTTCACAAAGAAACAGCTTGGTCTTGTATTCAGAAAATTACACCTATGTGCCGCTGGCACTAATCCTGGCTGCAGTTATATCCCATGTGGAATATATGGTGATCTCCCCTGAGCATTCGATACCGGACCTGTCATTTATCAATATTCTGGGACTTTTAATTGTAATGGTCTTCTTTGTGGGATTTATCGAAGAACTTGTGTTCAGGTCAGTGCTTGCAAACAAGACTGGAAGAGTCCTTTTGGAATGTTTCCTTTGGATTGTTGCTCACGAGCATATTATTTGGGGTGATGCATTCAGGGTACATGAACCTGGGTGAAATCTTCCCTGACCACCGGAATTGGCCTGCTTCTGGGATTTTTATTCAGAAAACAAGAAGTCTTCCACTGGAGTTTGTCTTGATTCATGGGTTTACCAACCTCATGCTCTTTTGGTATAATACCACACCTCGGTATGGGTTTTGGAATAATCAATATTTAAGAAAAATTGAGCAAATACATAAGGTGCGGCATCAATTATTTGCTGCATCAAACACTTTTTGTATAAAATGGCGCAAGCCTTTGATTCAGATAATTGGCATTTTTCAGTTGAAAAAATCATCTAAGATCTGGGGAAACGCCGTTAAAAATCTAAAAACAGAATATTTAATGATACTGTCAGAAATGACAGCATCATGATTATTTTCACTATACTTATAACTGGTTTGTAGCACAGTAGTCGCAGTTCATTACACGATTGCATTCCTGCATATCAAACAGCATTGCAAACAGAAGGAACTGGAATACCGGTAATCAGGAATACAGCATCCATAGTAGTCCCCAGGATACATTCCATCCCATTAAAATTGCCAGTGAGATATATCCTGTCATAATTGTACTCAGAGGGAGTAAAACCATACCGAATGCATAGAACAATACAAGCGGGTGGAACCAGGATCATATATTTAGTCTTAAGTCTCCAGAGGAACTTACGGAATAACATGTTTGAAACCTTGGTCATATAGTTTCCGTACTTGATTGTTGATTTCTCCTGGCCATAGCGGGCAGGCATTGAAACATCCATTGTACGGAATCCATATGCATTTAGCTTGACAAGCATATCATTGCAGTAACCATAATAAGTGTAAAGATTATGAAGGTCCATATTTGAGAGTGCTTTCTTTGATATGGCAGTATATCTGTTTTGTGGATCCATTATGTGCCAGTAACCGCTGGAAATTTTTGTCACCAGTGTAAGAAGACTATTTCCAAATGATCTCCATTTGCTCATACCTACACGATATTCTTCATGCATCAGGCGATTACCCTTGGTATAATCTGCCTTACCTTCGATAATAGGCATTAACAGGTTTGGAAGCTGCATGGGGTTCATCTGGTTGTCACCACCCATTACAACAGAGATATCCATATTCTCAATGAGGGATCGCTGGTAACCATGAAGTATGGCTGCACCTACACCCTGGTTTACTTCATGGGTTATTACGTAAAGCCGGGGATCAATAATGGATTCCAGAACGCCTGCTGTATTGTCAGTACTACAATCATTTATGACATATATCCTGTCAACATAGCCAGGAATTCCATCCACTGTTATCTTTATGAGCTTCTCTTCATTGTATGCTGGAATCACCACTCCTATTTTGTAATCCATGAAAATTTCATAGTTTTTATTACATAAACAGGAAGCTGGGAGCATTTTCACATCATAGCCAGCAATTTTTGCATCTTTTAGCAGCGAAAGTTCAACTGCAACTCCATTCTCCTTGAATTTCAATGAATCAAAAGTATTAGATGAGAATGCATTAAAACCCATGCATAAATCGATCATGTCCGTGTTAACTGCAGTGTCACAAATCACAGCACCATCAGATTGTTTTTCATCATCAAGTAATGACAAAACATCCTGGTTACTGAAAAAGAGTGTTACCACATACTACATCAGCTTCAAGCCGTAGAGTATTGGTTCGAGAAGTTTGGCATGTCATCCGGATTATGATATCCATTTGCATAAAGTGTTACTATTATCCTGGGATCAAATTTTCGCGCATTAATCCGGTTCTTTAAAGATTCAACTTTGCCCTGTTGGTTTCATGTTTAACGACCTTCGCTCCAAGGTTCTGGGCAATATATGATGTATGTCATTGCTGCAATCATCAACTACAATTATTTCATCCACATAATGTTTAGCTTTTTTTATCACATCGTGTATGTGAACTTCTTCATTAAATGCGGGAATTAAAGCAACTATTGTCATAAATACCACCATTTTTCTTATCTTGCATATCCCTGCTCCTCCCAAAAAGCATTGATGTGCAAAGTAATGCCCGTATCTACAGGCATTCCAGCGCTGTATATGCGCAACTACTAGATAAATATATGTATTTTCTTGTATTTCCGTTTTTCCAAATCTAACTTTTAAACTACCAATTGCTCAATAGTCTCAGTATTATAAAGTTAAGTTCAGGCATTAAATCCATGTTTACTGCATCAAGCAAGTAATTCCTTACGTTTGACAGGTGTTGCAACATTCAGGTTTAATGTTGGATTCGCCGGAAAGTTTGTTTTTTCAGTAAATAGCCGATACTTTCCACAGTAAGTACTCCACCATGTTCAATACAAGTCTTTGCTTTAGGACTTGCATGTTCACATAAATTGTAATATTTATATCATTACGTCATGTTCATATATTAGTATACTTAAAGTTAATATATTTTAATCGCATATAGTTCTATTGGTTTCACATAGATATAATTCAGTTGAAAACCACGAGCCATAGGTGGTATGTATAAAGAAAAACAGGAGTTATCAAGGAAAAATAAAACTCATTTTTGCATTTTTTCTAAAGTAATTTCTGCTGGAATGACTGATAAAAGATGATCGGAATATCAGGTATCGCTCATCGTTCTTTTATAATTTGAATTATATTATATAAAACGTAAATAGATTTATATAAACAGGATCGCTTAAATGCGTAAATGTCGGGAGGAGAATGACACCTAATACTTATATTCATAAATCTTAAGACTTTATGGGAAATTGCTTCTGTGGGAGAAAACTCAGTTGTCCTTGAAGATGTTACTCTGGGATATCCTCAGAGGGATATTTTAGCTGAAATCATAAATTCAGATATTGAAATTGAAGAATATGATTTTCCGGGGTCGATCATAGGAAATGATTCCTATATCAGGGCTGGAACAACAATATTCAGTAATGTAAAAACCGGTGTTCAGTTTAAAACCGGACATAATGCCATGATAAGGGAAAATACAATAATTGGTGACAATGTTCTTATAGGCACAAATGTTATAATTGACGGGAATATCAGCATAGGAAAAAATGTCAGTATTCAGGGGAATGTGTACATTCCGACACATGTAACCATAGAAGATAATGTCTTCATAGGTCCGTGTGCGGTTCTGGCCAATGATAAGTATCCCATAAGGGGTGAATACCATCCCGAGGGTCCGATACTTAAGAAAGGAGCGTCAATTGGGGCAAATGCAACGCTGGTGCCGGGTGTTGAAATCGGAGAAGGTGCCATGGTGGCAGCTGGGGCGCTTGTAACAAAGGACGTACCGGAATGGAAACTGGCAATTGGCTGTCCTGCAAAAATAGTGGATCTTCCTGAAAACTTAAATCATTTAAACGATATATAATTTTAAAATAATATTATTGTAATTCACATTCATGTTAAAACATGGTTCCAAAGTTATAGTGCGTGATACATATGATACCCATTGCAAAACCACAGCTCGATGAAACAGAAATACAGGCTGTAAGTGATGTGCTGAGATCCGGAATAATAGCTGAGGGTCAGTTTGTCGCTGATTTCGAGCAGGCATTTGCCGAATACACAGGCACAGAACATGCCGTAGCCGTAAACTCAGGTACAGCTGCCCTGCATGCAGCTTTACTTGCACATGGAATTGGAAAAAACGATGAAGTTATAACAAGTTCATTTAGTTTTATAGCAACTGCAAACTCAATACTTTTCACCGGTGCAAAACCTGTATTTGCAGACATAAAATCTGATTCGTTCAACATTGATCCTCAACTCATAGAGGGGAAAATAACATCTGCTACTAAAGCCATTATGCCGGTTCATCTTTACGGGCAGGCAGCTGAAATGGATGCTATTAATGAAATAGCAGAGGATCATGGACTAATCATAATAGAAGATGCATGTCAGGCCCATGGTGCCACCTACAAAGGTAAGAAAGTTGGTTCATTCGGAACAGGTGCATTCAGTTTTTACCCTACCAAAAATATGACCACCAGTGAAGGTGGGATTTTAACAACCAACGATGAAATCATTGCAGAAAAAGCGCGTATGATACGTGCACATGGTTCAAAACAGCGTTATCTCCATGAAATGCTCGGATATAACCTGCGTATGACAAATATATCTGCAGCAATAGGTCTGGCACAAATAAAAAAACTTCCGGATTATACAGCAAGAAGGCAGCATAACGCAAAGCTCCTTACTGAAAAATTAAGTGGAATTGAAGGCATTCAGTGCCCATCTGTTATGAAGAACTGCACTCATTCTTTCCACCAGTATACAATCAGGACACAAAACAGGGATGAGCTCTCTGATTATCTCAGAGATAATGGCATAGGTTCCGGTATATATTACCCGATACCTATACACAGGCAGCCCTATTACAAGGAACTTGGATACAATGATTCCCTGATTGTAACTGAAAAAGCTTCAAGGGAAGTACTTTCTCTTCCTGTACATCCGGGTGTAAGTGATGAGGATATCGAAACCATATCCAATGCAATTAAAAACTGGGGAGGTCCCAAATGTTAAGAGTAGGCGTAATAGGTGCCGGAGCAATGGGCAAAAACCATATTCGTATTTACAGTGAAATGCCCGATGCAGAACTTGTAGGAGCTGACATAGATAAAGAACTTGTGGGGAAAACCTTGCAGGGCAATATAATACAAAAGCCTATACCAGCTACAAGGAATTGCTTGCACAGGGGCTTGATGCCGTAAGTATAGTGGTGCCTACTAAAATGCACAGGAAGGTAGCAATTGTGAAGGTGTATCGACCGGTGCACATGTCCTTGTTGAGAAACCGTGCAGACACCGTTGAGAATGCAGAAGCTATTATTGGTGCTGCAGAAAAGAACAACAAACTGGTAATGGTGGGTCATATTGAAAGATTTAACCCGGCAGTCATCAAACTTAAAAAGAGATTATTAAGGAAGGCGCTTCTTGGGAAAATAGTGTCCATATCTACAGAAGTTGGTCATACAATCCAAGAATAAGGGATGTAGGAGTTGTTCTTGACATAGGTGTTCGATATCGATGTAATTGCTTTCCTTTATGACAAACCCATTAATCAGGTTTATGCGGTAGCTGGTGCGGACATTCATTCTTTTGAAGACCATGCGACTATTCATATGCGTCTGGATGATGAATTGTCAGGGCTTGTTGAAGTAAACTGGCTCACGCCACACAAAATAAGAAAACTCACTGCTGTGGGAATAGAAGGAGTTGCATATCTTGATTATATTGACCAGTCTCTTGTTCTTCATGACAGTGGCTGGGTAAGGGAGAGCAAAAATAGAGGCAAAAGAGCCTCTGAAGAACGAGCTTGATTATTTTATTGATTGTATTAAACAAGGAAAACAACCTGAACCATCCGGAACAGACGGCAAGCATGCCCTTATGGTTAGTCTGGCGCCATTCGTTTCCTATAGGGAAGCAAAATTAATAGAAATTGAAGGTTGTGAACATAGACAGAAACTTGAAACTATACTTAATGAAAAAGGCCCCATAAAAAAAATAGGAGTTATTGGCATGGGATATGTGGGCATCCCTGCTGCAGCGTTATTCGCAGATTCTGATAAATTTGATTTAGTACTTGGATTCCAGAGGGACTCTGCTTCATCCGGTTATAAGATTGAAATGCTTAATAATGGTGAAAGTCCTCTGAAAGGAGAAGAACCAGGACTGGATGACTTACTCAAAAAAGTTGTTGATACAGGCAAGTTCGTATGTACTCCTGACTTTTCAGGATTTCCGAGCTGAATGCCATCACACTTGCAATTCAAACACCTTTTGCAGATTCAAAAGCATTGGAGCCTGATTTTGGTGCACTCAAGGAAGGTATACGTAATGTAGGAAAATACCTTAAACCGGGCATGCTTGTAGTACTTGAATCTACAATTACCCTTTAGAAGACCACAGACGGTATGGCCCGGGAAATTCTTGAAGAGGAATCAGGACTTAAGGCAGGAGAAGACTTCGCACTTGCACATGCACCTGAAAGGGTAATGGTTGGAAGATTGCTCCGCAGTAATTGCTACAGGAACATGATCGTATCGTGGGAGGTATTGACCAGCCAAGTACTGACGGGGCAGTTGACTTTACAGTCAGTACTTACAAAGGCAAAGTTATACCAATGACAGCCACTGCTGCAGAAGTTACAAAAACTGCTGAGAACACTTTCAGGGATCTCCAGATAGCAGCTGCAAACCAGCTGGCTCTCTACTGCGAGGCAATGGGCATCAATGTTTATGATGTCAGGACAGGAATTGACAGCCTCAAAGGAGAAGGAATTACAAGAGCAATATTATGGCCAGGGGCCGGTGTAGGCGGGCACTGCCTAACAAAGGATACGTACCATCTTGAACGCGGTGTCAAAATTGGAACCGGAGAACTTGACTATCCGGAAGATGCTGAATCCATCTATGTGCTTGCACGCAGGGTCAATGACTTTATGCCTGTACATATGTACAATCTTACTGTTGAAGCACTCAAGAGGCTTGGCAAGGATATAAAAGGCTCAAAGATTGCAATGCTTGGATGGGCTTTTATTAATGACTCTGACGATGCACGTAACCCACCTTCTGAACCATTCAGGGACATTGTTATTGATGCAGGTGCAGAAATAATGGTTCATGACCCTCATGTACTGAATTACCCTGATGTTGAAATCCACAAGAACATGGAAGAAGTTATTTCCGGTTCTGATGTTGTGGTCATCTTCACCGGTCATAAGGAGTATTTCAGCCTGAAGCCTGAAGATGTGAAGAAACTCACAGGACAGGAAAATACTGTAATTATCGACGGTCGAAATGTCATTGATCCTGATATGTTCATTAACGCAGGATTTGTGTACAAGGGAATTGGCCGTGGGGATAAGAACAGTCACGAAATTCAGTAAATTTTAACTAAACAGGATGAAACTTGTGTTCATCCTTCCTTTCTTTTTTAGAAATTAGTTTTTTTCGGATACTTTGAATTTTGCCGGGAATCAGGTTTTGTTTGTAATCAGCCTATGATTTCTTCCAGGCCTTTGTACAGGTCCATAAGAGGTTTGTATCCTATTTTCTTTGCTTTACTTATATCAGCATAGCTATGCTTAATGTCACCCGGCATGGTATCCCTGTATTCTATTTCCATATCCTTGCCACAGATGTCTAGAATTGTTCCTGCCAGTTCGTTTACACTTGTGACTTCCCCGGTTCCTACATTATAGACTTCACCATCATCCCCGTTTCCTTTTGCTAACAGTTTAATCATGTTTACAACATCATGGGCGGAAACAAAATCCCTGGTCTGTTCACCATCCCCGAAGATAATTGGGGCTAATCCTTCACGTACACGGCCTATGAATTTTGATATAACACCTGAATAAGGATTTGAAGGGTCCTGTCTTGGACTGTAAATATTAAAAGGTCTTATGCATACAGTGGGAAGGCCATATGCTCTCTGATACATTGTGCAGTATTTTTCGCCACAGAATTTGCTTGCTCCATATGGTGACATTGGATTCTGTGGATGTTTTTCGTCAACAGGAAGATATTCAGGATTACCGTAAACAGCTGCAGAACTGATGTATATGAATCTTTCCGGGTTTCCTGTCCTTGCGCCTTCCAGCAGGTTAATTGTCCCAAAAACATTGTTATCTGCATCAAATACCGGATCATCCATAGACCTGGCAACACTGATCTGGGCAGCAGTATGAATAATAATATCAAATTCAGATGCCAGCTCTTTTGCAGTTTCCGAGCGGATATCCTCTTTAACAAAAGTAACATTGTCAGGGAGGACTGGTTCCTTACCTGAGGAAAGGTTGTCAAGTACTGTTATTTCGTAGTCATCGTGCATACTGTCAACAAGATAACTTCCAACCTGACCAATTCCACCGGTAATCAGAGCCTTTTTCATGAATATATGAGTGCAAACTAAGTATATTAAATTACCCTGTAAATAAAAAGAAGAAGCAGATGAATTTTATACACTTCTGCCTTAGAACAAATATGTTGATTAACAGGAAGATTTTATCTGGTCTGCATAGTTTCCAATTTTGCTGTATGTGGAACGTTCAAGGCATTGGAGTGTGCAGAACATTTCCTCACGTGCGTAACTCTCATATACGTAGATAGAACTACCGCACATTGCGCATTTCATTTCGATCAATTTCATTAGTACCACCTAATCCTGTAGCAAGTACATTCCTATCAGAATTTAATTTATCTCGACAATAACCCAATTGTCATATTAAAGTGAAACCCGATACTATATAAATTTATGCAAGATGCTAAAAAATGATGATTATGATGTGAATAACATTAATAATATAATCAGTTAGTGGCAATGTTATTTATATATTTTACTGATATTGATAATAAACAGTTAAGGGATCTACAGTATGTTTGATATATATTATAATGTTAAATTTCAATTTTGCGGCATGAGCTGAAATATTAATTTGAAATTGAAATTGTTTTGTAACTATACTAAAGTAATTCATTGGACTTTTGATCTGTAGAGATCCTGTTGATATGAGCAACACAAAATTTGCTCTTTTTCATTTTCACAAAAATAACTGTCAAGCTAGTAACAAAGCAAAGTGACCATCTACCAAAGGATGCTAACATTTTCAATGATGCTGTGCAAAAATCATCAGAAATATTGATGCAGTTGTGCTGATACTTCAAAAGAAGCATGAAAGTAATCCCTGGTATTGTGCGATTATTTTCTTTATCTTGCTTTCATAGTATTCAGAATATTGGTGATAGAACGTACTGCATGTGGTGGATGTCGCAGTGGCCCAATAATTTTTACTTATCTGAAACATGAATGACTTCATTATTCCGGGGGGACCGGAGTAGCCGGCATGTTCGAAAAAGATGAATAAACTATCTGTTGAATTCAAATGCAGAAATCTTAGGTTTGTTAATATAATCGTTAATGCCGGCAAAGATCCGGGAAAAATTGCTAATCTTTTTATTCTGTAACTGACAAAAGATCCATATATCATAATGATGAGTATTATGAACAAAACGCTAACAGTAAACGTTAAATACTGATCCTATATAGTAAGAAATAATTAAGTTCGAAATATATTTAACGAAAATACGTTATCAGGAGTTGTATACTTTATGAATAAAAAATGTGGACGTGAGCAGTTTTCTGCTTCATGGGTGAGAATGGGTTTCATGTGCTTTATCACGCAATATCAATTGCTTTTATTACCATGTCTTCTGGTGCACTGGGACAGGTATCTTATTATACAGTTTCCCCTACTGATCTTGTACAGGAGTGAAAACAGTTGAAATTTCAGAGCAGGCGAGATCAAACGAAGATGTGACCGTTTTTATTACTTTTGAGGATGTAACCGAGGTTACAGGCGGCACATACAGCTATCCAATTTACGACATAAGCATTCCCGAAGGAACAGAGCACTTTTACCTTGAAGCAGAAGAAGTCAATGATCTTGATATTGAAGTAAAAGTACCCTTTACAAGTTTTTACGTTTCTATAGGAAACCTCTATCCAGGAGCAATTACTGTTGAAGACGGTACTGCAATCTTTGGAACAAAACAAATAACATTTGGAACTTACAGCATTATAATGAGTGGAAATGCACCTGACGATGAAGTAAACATTTTCATCAAGACAAGAGCAACCATTACAGCTGATGAAAATGGGGACTTTGAACAAACCTACAATACAGAAACCCTCCCTGTAGGTACTTACACTATAACAATCGACGGTGCCAGTCAGCAATTGACCATTACGGAAGATTCAGAAGATGACGGAACTTCAGATGATGGTTCCGATGATGGCTCAGACGATGGCTCAGACGATGGCTCAGATGATGGCTCAGATGATGGAAGTTCAACTGGTGATGATTCATCCAACACTACTGAAAAAGTGGCACAGGGAAGTAGCAAAACAGGAACTGAGTTTAATATCAGACCTGCAGACTCTGATAATGATGGCGAAGGTGCAGGCGACGAGAGTGGTTCATCCGGTTCCCTTGCAAGTACCCAGGAGTCATCAGAAAGTGGTGAATCAGATCTTGTAGAAGGCAGCATGCTTGAAAAGCAGACACCTTCAGAAAGCAGTTACCCTGATATAAAAATTATCGGTGTTGTTGCTGTTGCCATAGGTCTTATGGCCCTTGGTGGAATCATGTACAAGAAGAAGTCAAAGTAATTGAACTAATTATTGACCTGTCAAAAAGGGTTCATAGTGAATCCTTTACATTCTTTTTTATTCCATTTCGATTTTTTTAGTTTTTAATTTATTTTCCGGAATCTGCAGATTAAGACTGTTATTACTTATCCAGTGCGGACTTCAACATTTATATTCTTTCAATCCCATTTTCCTGATAATACAGGAAGATGAACAAATGGAAGAATTAATAACAAAATTATCAAATGCTCATGGCATATCCGGAAGCGAAGGTAATATCAGAGCAATTCTCGAGGAAGAACTCAAACCATATGTGGATGAGATGAGAGTTGACAAAATGGGAAATCTCATTGCTGTCAGAAAGGGTGAGGGTCCTTCAATTATGCTTGCAGCACACATGGATGAGATCGGTCTCATGGTGAAATACATTGATGATAACGGTTTCCTGAAATTTGTGAAGATTGGCGGATGGTATGACCCGACACTTCACAGCCAGAGAGTAATGGTTCATACAACAAAAGGTCCAATTCCGGGAGTTATCGGTTCAAAACCACCACATGTCATGAATCCTGATGACAGGAAAAAGCCACCTGAATCCAAGGACATGTTCATTGACATAGGTGCAAAGGACAAGGAAGATGC
>JAWKHE010000028.1:0-21942 GCA_041395005.1 Methanolobus sp.
CCCGCGATAAAAACAGATTGTATGCCTTCCTAAATGAGGCAAACTGCCTGGATATTATGTTTTTTGTCCGTATTTAGTGTTACAAACTGGTACTATTTTTAACACTAAATCCACTACGAATGGTTGCTATTTATAACTTATGCCAGATGCAATCCGCTTCTTACCCTAATCTTATCGAAAAATTAAAGTACGTACCATGTAAACGAATGAGATTATTGTTTATTGGAGATGGTAACCTGTTAGGAATTAATGACCCACAAATCTGGGTAGCTTATGTTTTATGTTTTGTAAGCGCCATAGGTTGTGTAATCTATGGACTAATACACTGGAACGATGAGGAGGAGGACAGCTAATGGCAGTCAGCACACCTCTTCTGGGAATATCTGTACTTGCGTACATGATGGTGGTGTTTTATCTCGGATGGATAGGATACAAGCAGACAAAAGATAATGATGACTACATGCTTGCCGGAAGGAAAGTTAATCCCTTTGTGCTAGCATTTTCCTATGGAGCAGCATTTATCAGTACCTCGGCAATCATCGGATTCGGTGGTTATGCCGGGGCTTTTGGTCTCGGGATACTGTGGCTTGTATTCATGAACATCTTTGTAGGTATATTCATTGCCTTTGTTGTATTCGGCTCAAGGACCAGGCGCATGGGTGTAAATCTCAAGGCTGTGACCTTCCCCGAACTTATCGGAAGGAGATTCCAGTCAAGGTTTATACAGGGTTTTTCCGGAGCACTTATTACAATATTCATGCCTCTTTATGCTGGTAGTGTGTTGATTGGTGGCGCACGTTTCATGGAAACTGCCCTGAATATCGAGTACAATATCGCCATTCTTATCCTTGCAATAATAGTTGCAGCCTATGTGATTACAGGAGGGCTTATTGCTGTTATGTATACTGACGCACTTCAGGGCGTACTCATGTTTGTAGGAATGGGTATACTGCTTGTACTAACATATTCAAAGCTAGGAGGAGTTACCGAGGCTCACCAGGCACTAACAAACATGGCTTATCTTGTACCTGAGAATTTTGCAGCCATAGGGCATACCGGGTGGACTACAATGCCTGCTTTCAACTCGCCTACGTGGTGGACACTGGTATCAACCATTATCCTTGGTGTTGGTATCGGAGTACTTGCACAACCACAGCTTGCAGTACGTTTCATGACAGTAAAGAACACACGTGCACTGAAAAAGAGCCGTTCTTTCAGGTGGACCTTCTTTATCATCTTTATGATGGCAGGTGTCGCATATATCGTAGGAGCACTGTCAAATGTTTACTTCTTCGACACCCAGGGAATGATATCCCTTGATGTTGCAGGTGGAAATATTGATTTGATAATGCCTGAATACATCAACAGTGCTATGCCTGATTATTTTGTGGTTTTCTTCCTGTTGACACTGGCAAGCTGCCATGTCAACCTTAAGTTCACAGTTTCATGCATGGGCACTGCTTTTTTGGGCATGATTTCTATCGTCAGGGAATTATGAATGGAAAATCCCCGAAGCACTATTAATGTTACAAGAGCAGGTATTGCAGCTACAATTTTCATCAGCGTTGTGCTGGCATACATCCTTCCCCCCCCCGGAATTATAGCAAGAGCTACTGCAATTTTCTTCGGGCTTTGTGCGTGCAGCAGCTTTCCTTCCTATGTACTCCTTCAGGGTTTATCTTCTGAAACGCATGACAAAGCAAGGTGCAACTGCCAGCCTTCTGGCGGTACTTTCAGCAGTCTTTTCTGGCTTACATTTGTTCATGGAAAGGAAGCAGCAGCACTGGGAATCTGTCAGGCACTTTTTGGCCAGGCAACCCTGCAGTTTCACAGGCACATGGACAGCGACCCGATTCTTGTGGCAACACCGCTGTCATTTGCAGTGGCAATTGTTGTGAGCCTGATGACAGAACCTGCATCAAAAGAGCATATAGATCTGTGCTTCAAGCAAAACGACTAATTTTTCTTTTCTGGAAACGCAGTCAATTAACTTTGTTGTTGATTGGCTTGTTTTTCTTTTTTTATTACAAATTAAACCGATCATTACTTTCACCCAACAAGCCATGAAACTTTATACTCCAAATTACAAAAGTAAGCTGAAAATATGAGTGGTCAATATGAAAATCTTAAAAGAACCATTAGTAACAGACTTAGAAGAACGAACAGTTGCTTATGTCTCATTTAGAACTATATTGGAAACGCTGAAATATTTGCAGGCTTGTTTGGTAAACTCTTCAATCCGCAGCCTCCCTTAGACAGGAACAACTTGTTGGACCGAATACTGTTATGCTCTCAGCCTACTATGATGACCCGACAGTAACACCACCTGGAAGAACTCAAACTGGAAGTATGCATGAGCATTCCTGTGAATACAGAAGTTGAGGGAGAGATAGAAAAGAAAAAACTTCCCGGCGGAAAGTATGTGGTGCTTGGTGTGGAACTCACCGGATCCTTGAGGAATACGCACATGCATGGGAAAAATTGTCGCGTGGCTGATGGAAAATAAACTTGGAATTGATATGTCAAGAGCCAGTTATGAACTTTACCTGAACTCACCGGAAGAGCATCCGCAGAATCATCATATTGTAGATATATGCATGCCTGTTAAATAAACAAATATTTACAACACTTTCCGCGCAGCATTATTGGAATATGCCACATTCGGCGGATGTTACTTTGTTTTTGATTTTCAGGTTGTTTTCATGGACATGAAAAAGCAACATCTGTATCAATTAATAACATCAGGGTTTCTACAAAACCCGGAAACGTCCTTTTTGGACGAGTTTTCTTTTCAGCAAAAAAAGCGTAAAAGGTGAAGGTTAAGTTTTTTGTCCTTACTTTTTTCTTGCTCTGCTGGTTCCCTCTACTTCTTCAACTATCATTTTGATTCGAAACCTGCCCTATGATTTCACTTCCTCCGATAAAACCAAAAATGTTGTTTTCTTTTAATACTGGTGATTTAAATATGTAATGTCAAACATCCAGGATAGGAAACCAGGGGCATTTCGGCGTTTTTTAGAATTCCCATGTACATCATATCCCAGAATAAAGTACATATGATTTATATTCATGTACATTATATCACAAAAAGTAACAAACTTTTTTATATTAGTTCATATATGGTATTAACTGCAGTCAACTACCACAGAACAAAAATGTAGTTGAAGAAGTCATCACTAAAAAACCACTTATCATATAGATCTGTGGAGATGGAGTATACATTCGAACAGAAAAAGTGGTATGATTGTATTTTTGATAAATGCTGGCAATCTGCTCCCCTCTTAGAAAGACCTCCCCTCAAACCCCCCTCCGGTACAAATAACGGTTTGCTTTCAAAACGCCAGCATTTATATTTTATATAATTTGTTTTTACTAATCCCTGCGGCATATATAAATTCTACAACGGATTAAAATAATGCATCCTTCAAACTTTTTTATCAGCCACAGGCATGTAATTTCATTTACCAACCTTTAAATATAGTGTCTTGCTAACAAATGACACGTTAGCAATTATCACGATTTATAGTAAAGATTGAAAGGAAGGAGAAAATGCTTGGAATAGATGACCCACAGATATGGCTTCTTGCTTACATACTATGTTTTGTGAGCGCCATTGGCTTTCGCATAGCATAATCTATGGAGCCCTGAAAATGGAACGATGATTCCGACGACGGAGAGGTGGCATGATGGCACTCAGTACACCAGTCCTTGGAGTTATAATTCTTGTATACCTCATGGTAATCTTTTACCTCGGGTGGCTTGGATACAAGAAAACTAAACAGACAGAAGACTACATGGTAGCAGGAAGACAAATTCATCCTTATATTCTCGCACTGTCATATGGTGCTACATTTATCAGTACTTCAGCTATCATCGGTTTTGGTGGCGCCGCCGGTGCCCTTGGAATGGGACTGTTATGGCTTCTTCTGTATTTATGAATATTTTTGTAGGTATTTTTATCGCATTCGTAGTATTTGGTTCTAAGACCCGCCGTATGGGACTTTAATCTCAGTGCAGTAACATTCCCTGAACTTCTAGGAAGACGTTTCCAGTCACGGTTCACAGGGATTTTCAGGAGCACTCATTGGCATATTCATGCCACTCTACGCAGGTATTGTACTAATCGGAGGAGCAAGTTCCTTGAATCTACCTTTAAGTATAAACTATGATGTTGCAGTACTTATCCTCACAGTTATAGTAGTTGCTTACGTAATCACAGGCGGACTTATTGCTGTTATGTACACCGATGCCCTTCAGGGAACACTCATGTTCATAGGTATGGTTTTCCTGCTGGTATTCACATATATCAGAATGGGCGGTGTCACTGCAGCTCACTCTGCACTTACAGCTATGAACGACCTTGTCCCTGAAAGCCTTGCAGCCGGAGGACACCTGGGATGACGTCTATGCCTGCTTTCGGTTCACCCATATGGTGGACACTGGTCTCAACACTTGTACTTGGTGTGGAATAGGCGTGGTTGCCACAGCCACAGCTTGCAGTCAGGTTCATGACAGTAAAAGAACGACACAGCACTTAACAGGGCTGTACTGGTTGGAGGACCTTCATCCTCATGATGACAGGAGTAGCTTTCACAGTCGGTGCACTCTCAAACGCATATTTCTACCAGACACTTGGCCAGATATCAGTTGTTGTTGCAGGTGGAAACACAGACCTTATTATGCCTGAGTTCATTAACAGTGCAATGCCAGGTACTTTCTTTGCTCTACTGTTCATGCTGACACTGCTTGCAGCAGCCATGTCAACCTTAAGCTTCCCAGTTCCATACAATGGGAACATCAATAGGACATGACCTCTACCGTGAATTTATCAAAAGGAGAGCTTCGGCCAGACTATAAACATAACAAGGGCAGCAATTGCAGTTACCATCCTTGCAAGCGTTATACTGGCATACGTACTCCCAATAAGTATCATTGCCCGTGCAACAGCAATTTTCTTCGGCCTCTGTGTTGCAGCATTCCCGCCAATGTACACTGGTGCGCTGGTGTTCTGGAAGCGTATGACAAAAGAAGGTGCAATTGCAAGCCTGCTTGTGGGTACATTTAGCAGTCTTTTCTTGGCTGGCTTTTTGTACACAAGTCAGAAGCTGTACCTCTTGGAATCAGCAATCTTTTGGTGTTGACACAATTCTTTCAGGAACATGGACAGTTGTAGACCCGATACTTGTAGCTACACCACTGGCATTTATTGTGGCTATTGTCGTCAGTCTTATGACAAAACCAACTCCCCAGGAACATCTGACACTTGCTTTAAAAAGTAAGATAACTTATTTTAACCGGACATCAAATGTCCGGTACACATCTTTTTTGAAATTCTTGTCATTTTAAAGAGGCAGCAGTCGTATAACTGTTCTTTTATTGGCAGATCAATGTGGAACGTCGAGCCCTCGTTAACCTTGCTCTCAACCCTGATGCTGCCATCATGTTTTCGAACTATATGCTCACAAATATTGAGTCCAAGCTCAACACCCGGATACTTCCTTGTAAGGGAAGTGTCACCCTGGTAAAATCCATCAAATATGCAGGAGAGATGTTCTTGAATAATACCAATTCCTGCATCTTTAATACTCAAAGAAAGACAATCATCTTTCTCGGTAACAGTAAGAAAAATGTTGCTGCCTGCAGGAGAGAATTTGATAGCGTTGTCAAGTAAATGAATTAAAGCTTTTGACAGTTTCCGTCCATCACCATGAATTATTGGAACCTTATCAGGAAAACTCAGCTGTACATTAATGTTCTTTGATTCAAGGAGTTTTTGACCTCAATTAGCGATGCTTCAATTACATCAAGTATATTCAGCGGATTGCAGTCATAATAGTGATCGTTGCAGTGTTCCATGCCTACATAAAGCAGTGAATCAATACCCTCTCAAGCCTTTTTATACTGCAAAGGGATTTGTCAAGCTGCTTCGTGGTGTTTGAGCCACCCAGGCAACCGTCATACAACAGTTCATTATATCCTTTTACTATTGACAGGGAGTCTCAATTCATGACTGAACAATGACATCTGCAGACATGTCTTTATTATCAAGGACATTATTGTCCTTTAAAGAAGGAATAGTGCCATTCTCAGATGCATTAAAAAGAGACTCATACTTTTTTATCTGGAGATCCCTGATACCACGACTAATCAATAAATCAATCAGAACACAAAAACTGTCTATTTTTTTTCTTATATCTTCCCTGCTTAAGACAGGAATATCTGATTTTATGTGGTACTTAGATTGCATTGGGGAGAATTCACAATTTACAGGTTTAAGCCTAATATGCTGTTCATTTGTCTCAACAAAAAAATTATCAAAAACAGCAGTTGCAAGCTGTTTATTTTCAAGAAAAACAGGAACTTCAATTTTTAGCTGCCCTTTGTTGCACCTGTATTCATAGCAACTTCTTTTTTTATCACCGGTAAACCAGATACTTTCTGTTCTCCGTCCGCATTTCCCATCATTAAATTCCCTGCAACGTAATGCCGGGAATTTGTTATTTGCCTTATTGCTGGTTATTTCACAGCCTTTATGGTCTTTTATGGTGAATGACAAAGAAGTAGTCAGATCAAATACTTTAACCAATTCCTGAAGCTCAAAAATGTCTACAATGTCCGTGAACCCGTATTCCATGCATGACCCCTGATGATTAAAGATTACCCTGCTAATTGTGAATTATTGCACAGTTATTTTTGCTGTGTGAATAACCTGTTACTATAAATAAATATAAGAAACTAAAATATGTATATTTAATTTTCAATAATATTGGAATGTATTATAAGTGTTCAATCAAATTGAGTTGAAAAACTAATATAAAATCCTTTTTACTGAGATAAATAAACACAAAGTTAGCTTAGCTATTTAAAATAAACAAAATCTAAGAGCAGGCAAAAGCCGTATGACGAGAACTAGAGGGGATATGTGTTATCTTATAAATGTAACTCGACTTTTGCCTAATATAGCTTCGACATAATCAAATATAAATCTAACCGTAGTTTTTAATTGAAAACAAAATAAATTTATGAAGAAATGATTATAAAAATATAGATTCCCCTATTTTCATTATTTTGACATCGGCATTTGATACTGCTTTTACATTACTGGCAAAAATATCCGGATCCTGGGATATTACATCAAATGTATTATAATGCATTGGTATTACAATTTTTGGGCGCAACATCCCAACCGCCAGCACAGCATCATCAGGACCCATTGTGTAGCGTCCACCTATTGGTAAAAGTGCAACATAAGGACTGTAGAGTTTTGATATAAGCTCCATATCCACGAACAGACCGGTATCGCCTGCATGATAAAAAGACATGTCACCTGCCTTTATGACAAAACCTGCTGCTTTACCGCCATCGACCTTTCTTCCTGCCTCATCAATTGAAGAAGAATGCCTGGCATCTGTCATTGTGAAACTAATCCCTGCAAATTCAACAGTTCCGCCGATATTCATTCCTGCAGTTATAAGACCTTTGATTTCAGATACTGGGACAGTTCATGTATGCAAATAACTGTACAACCGGTCCTTTTAGCGATCTCTACAGTATCGCCAAGATGGTCCCAGTGTCCATGAGTAACAGCAATAAAATCCGGACAGAAATCTTCAGCTTTTGCTTCTGTTGAAGGGTTTTCTGTTATGAAAGGATCTATAAGCACCATGGTACCTGCCACATCTATGCGGAAACATGAGTGTCCAATCCATGTTAGCTCAATTTCAGTCATGTGGGTCAAATGCTTCTGCTAAAATAATAGCTTATCGGCAAGTATAATTTGTAAACAGTAATCATTACATATATGGAAATCGGAGTCGTTGTACACGGACCGGAAGTGGATTCCGGTATGGCAATGGATGTACTTGAAAAACTAAAGGTGCTTGGAAATGCAAAAGCTGTCATGGCAGGTACTATTGGAAAAACTGCAGTCCTTGATTCCCATCTTGAAGATATTATTAACATAAGGAAAAGCCTGAAACCAAGCAAGTGCATAGATGCTTTTCTTAAGACAAAAGATGCAGTAATCCTCTTAAATCACGGGAAAACAACAGATAACGGGCTTATATTTGCAAATATCGTTATATCCAGAATCGAAAGCCCGATTGTAAAACCCCTGATCCATGTTGAAAGGCCAGGGATGACAGATGGCATAATTGTACCCTGGAGTGAAGAGTCACTTCCACTTGCCGGAAAACTTTCCGAAATCCTAGAACTTGGACTGAGCGCTATTCCTGAAAAAATCGTCCCCATAAGTGTTGAAGATCACGGACACAGGATTATTCGCAGGGTCTATGGAGTTCACCTTGGTGAAAAAATAATGATTAACGGAATCATAGTAGGATTTGCACTTTCAGAAGATGTACAGATAATAAGTGAAGATGGATTTATTACAGAGATAAAAGGTGCAAAAGTTAAGGATCATGGGCTTGAAAAACTTCACGGGTATCAAAAAAGAATACCTATAGACCTGTACAATTGCTGGGTAAAAAGTGGTCCTTTAAGAGGAAACTCATTTTCTGTCCGGGAAAAAAACAAAAAATTTAAATATATAAACTTTAATGAAAAAAAGCATCTTATTCCAGACGAAAGAATAAAAGCAGTTTTAATAGATCACGAAGCTGAAAAAACCTTTGAACTGGTAAAAGATGCCCAGGTAGCGGTAACAATTGGTGATGATACCACAGATATTGCGGCTGACATCCTTTACAGGCTTAGAATACCTGTCATAGGGATAACAGACGGGGATATAGATGGATTCTCTCATAGGAAGCTTATATATCCCGGCTCAGTTGTTATCAGGCTACACCCTAACAGCGATGATGTTGTAGGTAAAAAGATCAAAGATAAGTTATTTAATGGTTATAACCATGCAAAATTTGATTCACTATTATCTTTAAAGAACAATATTTTCTATATATCGGAAGATTATTCCAAATTTAGAAAATATTATTAATTATTAAGTGTTTTAAATTTGCGCATATATAACTTTAAATATAATAATGTCATAGTAGTACTATAGCTCAGTAGAGCATTTATTAAAAACAAGGGGTTATTTAATTATGAAAGACTTTGAAGTAAAGATACTTGACGATACAGACTACAAGTTCATTGAAGCATTGAAAAGCCTGGGAATGTCAAGGAATGTTGCAACCACATTAACTTACCTTTCAAACGTGGATGAAGCTTCCTCCCAGGAAATCGAGATGAGCACTGGTCTCAGACAGCCTGAAGTGAGTGTTGCCATGAGGCACATGCGCGAAAGGAACTGGATTGATATCCACAATAAAAAGGCAGTAGGAAAAGGTAGGCCAACAAAGATCTACAGACTTTCCGCACCTGTTGAAGATATCATTAAGCACTATGAGCAGAAGATCATCGAAGACACCAAGACTACGATGGATGCTATTACAAAGCTTAAGGACATCACAAAAAGAATGTAAATTTTTATTGTGTCCGGACAGGATTATCCCTGTGAAGCTATACACATGATAGTCAGTTTGCCGGGCACGACAATTCCATCAATAGGAACAGCCTGTTTTTCTTTTAAAATAAGGACAGTTTCCTGGTTGATACCAAGAATGTCCAGAACTTTTTCATAAGTAGTTTCATCCGGAACAGTCAGTTTTTGACCGGGAATCTCCGAATTGATAATTTCAACATCAATTTTTATGGTCAATCTGAGGTCTCACCTTCCATTGACACGAGATCTTCGAGGTTTTCCTGTATAAGCTTTGCATCCAGTTCTTCGTTTTTCTTTTCACCTTTTCGTTCATAGTCTCTTTTGTGGAACTTTGACATGCTATTCACCTCGGAATTAAATCTGACATGATGAGTATTAACCTTTTCGGAAAAATAGAGACATATTTAGATCCGGATGGTTTATCTAATTCATGTATTAACTGTAGATCAACCTTATAATCTTAAATCTTATATCAAGAAGAAAATTATTTAGAAAAATATAAATGCACCCATTACAGTAATATTATACATTCTAATTAATATAATCAAATGACGAAGATGGACATGATGGTGGACAGGCAAAATCGGGCTTTATTCCGGTTACTGGGTGAACTCCATAATAAATCCTCAGTGTTTTTTTACAATAACAATGCAGAGGCAAAAAAATTATTATAACACTTACAGAGGAAGTAAGGAATATTGATTCCCTGCCAGTTATTAACATATGCTGGAACCAAAACGATAAACTGGCTTATAAGGAAGCAGAAAACAACTTTGTTTTTTACCTGTTCAAAAATTACACAAATAGCATGATCAAAATTGTTAAATTAATATCTGAAAAAAAATCCCTCATACTTCTTGCCGACATGAGCAGCCTTGAAATGGAAGAAAATACAAAACCATACATCCACTTTTTTTCCACATTACTCCGCAAATCCACACAGTATGGGAGCACATTGATAACACTGGTTAACGAAGATATGATAGAGGCGCATCTAAAAGATGAGCTTATTCCTTATTTTGATAACATTTTCTTGCTTGATGATAAAAGGATAACAAAACTGCCTGATAAAAGCCTGGATCTCCTTTACAATTTACAGGGAAATATACTTCATGTTGAACCATTCCTCCAGGCTGACATGAATAAAATAAAAGAAATATTCAGTCTTTCTGCTGAAGAAAAGAAGAACTTGACAAAATTGTCGGACAGAGTCTTGAAGAATACAGGACCTCAATGTGAGGTCCAAAAGATCAGATCAGTTTTTGTGTTACTTTCTTCACCTGTGAGCAATAGACACAATCAGGATCGTCCTTCATTGGTATTTTACGTGACCAGGTTCTTGCAACAGAATCATCATAGGATATCAGGCCAAGAAGGTCAGTACCTAACTTATTGCTGAAGTCTGTGACAATTTCATTAATATCGTCTTTCTTGTCAAGAGGAATCCTGTTAAACAGTAAAGAAGCATGCGTACCTAGTTTTGCTGCCATGCTTGACAGGACATATGTTCCCCTTATATCCTGAATATCAATGGTTGACACTATTGTAGCCTTGTCAGCCAGATTCATTGTCAAAAGGCTTGATTTGTTAATTCCCGGACTGCAGTCGAAAAGGAAATGATCAATATCATACTGCTGTCCTATCTTCTTGATAAGCTCAAGCAGTTTTTCCTTTGCCTCACCAGGAGTTGTGAAAAGAGATGAAATATCTTCCTCACATGCCTTGGAAGGAACTATAAAAACATCAGTATCATCGTATTTGTAAACAACCTGATCCGCACTGCAAATACCCTGCAGAAAATCAATAAGTGTCATTTCATACCTTATGTCAAACAATGAATGCAAACCGGACCATTGACATCAGTATCTATTATGCAGACTTTTTTACCCTGCTGCGCAAGCATTACGCCAAGGTTTCCAACAAGAGTCGTTTTGCCAGTACCTCCTTTATAGGAATGGAAACTCAGAAGCATTTGTATCACCCAAGTAACTGATCAAGCTTATTTTCTACTTCTTCCACTGCGGACCAGTGTTCATTATTCTTATTATCAACCTTGTTGCTAAGAGAATAATAGATTTTTTTTTGCCTTTCCTCTCCCTTTCAAGCCATCCGGCCCTGTAAAGTTCATTAAGATACTTGTTTTCAATTGAGCGGTGTCTTCCAGTTACTTCGCTAACTTCATCTGCTGTGCAGGAAGTTAGTTTGGAAACCGCAAAGAGAGACTTGCGGATTGAATCAGGTACTGTAAGAAAAGCCGCCATTTTATCGTTGACATGCGGGGAATTACGTGATTCCAGTTCAGCTATCCTTAATTCCAGTGATTTTAATCGGTCGTTAATCTCACTCAAATATTCTAATATTCCGTTGTTAGTGTGCAGGTCAGACATGGTTATCAACATAAGGAAAGGTGTTTGGATTTTCTAACCAATTTAATTGAGCTGATTATATATAAGCTTGCTAAATGTATTTGTCATATCCGATGGACAATTACTTAGTTTTTTTGGATTTACGACAAACTTATAAAATATTACTGCATAAATGAGAAGAGTGGAACACATGAGAAGCAAATCCCATATTTCCAAACTGGATAATCTTCTCCGCGGGGGTTTTATTGAACCATCTTCAGTCTTAATTGCCGGTTCATGTGGAGCAGGTAAAACAAATTTATGTCTTGAGTCACTTTTTAATGCGGCAAAAAACGGGGAAAAGTGTGCTTACGTATCAATGCTCTCAGAGTCAAAAAATAAGATAATAAGAGCTTTGTCTTCATTCTCCTTTTTCGATGAGAAATGTGTGGAAGATAATCTAAGCATATTTGCCATCAACTCGGATGTTATGGCCAAGGGAGATTTTGCCATATTTGAATACCTTAATGAAAATGTGCTTAAGAATAACCCTTCAAGAGTTGTTATTGACACAGTAAATGTTCTTGAAGACATTGAAAGTACATTTGACGAAAGACCCTTTTTTAAATGTGAGTTAAGGGCTTTTGTCCAGAATCTGCTTCAGGAATTTGATGAAAAAAACATCCTTCTAATGGCAACATGCGAAGTTGGGATTTCCGACGTCAGTACCAGCCTCTGGCCTTATATGTTTGATACTGTTGTCCTTCTTGGAGTCGACGATGCCGGCAGTAAACCCCACAGGTTCCTGGAAATTATAAAACAGAGAGGCAGTGATTTCATCATGGGAAAACACAAGTTCTGTATAACCAATAACGGAATTGAACTTGAATGATAATCCTGCTAAAACTGATCAATCACAGGTGAAGATTCAGATTATTCAGTTCTCTCTGGCTGTGATCCTTTATGATATTATTCAGTTTCATGCGTACATTCTTGATACCTTCCTCTGATGTAAAATGTGAAAGTACTTCAGTAAGCTCATCAATCATGTACTGGTAATCCCTTTCAGTTCCTGTATCCCTGAGTTTCTGGGTCGCATCATCTGCGATTTGTGAAGTCCATTCAGAATCCGCATAGTAGATTTTATCTTCAACTTCGAGTTTTTTCCTTGCAACTTTATTATTTACCCGGGCAAATATAAGCTCAACAGTATGCGGATCTCCTACAAATTCATTCATGAACTGCATTATATCCATTACAACTTCAAAATAAGGTATTTCAGGATTTTCACATTCTTTGAATATCTGTGATAACTCAAGACGGATATTTTTTCCATTGGTTTTAGAAGGTAGCTTGCAATATCATCTATTACACCGGCACAGTCATTGGCATCCATATCAGAAGATAATTCGTATGTGTTAACCGGTGCTACATTGTAATTACTGTAATATTTTAGTATATTCTTACGCAAGCGCTGAACGTCTAAATTAGCCACGATACCACCTGAACCTCATAAGTTATTGTTTTTACATTCCTTTATAAAAGAGTTCATTTCTGTCATAAGTTTGCTATCCAATAGAGGCAGTGAATCCTCAAAAAGAATCTGGAACTCAATAATATCATCTTCAGATATATATTTACCCATGTTGTTTTTGAATTTTAATGCTTCATATGTACCAACTAGCTCTGGCATAACCATCCGGGGATAAGTGCCTGCCATTGTTTTTAACATGTTTTTAGCTCTTGGATAAGGAAGAATCAGATAGTCTTTATATCTGGAGGAGAAACTGGCATTTGAAGAAGTAAAACGTGAAAATTTTAATTTTTCCTTAAAAAACCTGGCCGCTTCCGGGTTATCAGGCAGGGTGATAACATTTGTTTTCATGTGTTTTACTGAGATTGCAATTATTAAGCGCCCTATACCCTTATGACGATGTGAATGATGAATTTCGATACTCCTGAGAAGATGAACTGAATGGTGTACCACATTGGTTTTTCCCCTGTATGTCTTTTCGGTTTCATCAAAGAGTTTTTCAAATCGTGCAAACCCAAGTAATTTTTTACCTTCCACGGCAACAAAAAGCTTATGACCGGAGCTAATACTTTTTTTAAGCAAAAAAGTATAGGGCATACCGAATTTATTATGGAAATAATTAAAGCCCTTGTTATTTGAATGGCCAACGTCAATATCAAGTTCATCTACCGATGAATCTGTCTCAAGTATGCCATAGTTGACATCGCCGGCAATATGCAATATTTTAAAGCCTTCAATTGACATTTGTAATCATCTTAGTTCACACGTTTGCAAGGTCTGAAACGGAATAGAAGGTATACCTGCCTTTCTTACTGGCAGACACCAGTTGCTCCTGTTCAAGATATGCCATAACAAGAGATAATTTTTCAAAATCTATTGGATAACCCTGCGATTTAATCTGTTTTTCAAGTTGTTTCAAAGTTGCTGAACCGAGAACTGACAGCTGAGTTGTAATAACTTCCTCTATGGGAAGGTCTTTTATTCCGGGCTTTGGCACCTCCTCATCTGCAAACTGTGGCTCTGTAGAAACATTGGTGTCTGCTAGCTTCCGGCATCCCAATATTCTCTAATAAGCGGCTCTGCTTCAATTTGCTCCTGGCTTCAATAACAGGTTCAGATGCTTTTTCAGGCTGCTGTTCGTCATTTACATGTGGCTGCTCTGCAAGATTCAGGTTGTTTAATTCCTCATGAACCCCTGTAAGACCATCCTCTATTTCCTTAAGTTTCCTGGAATTCAGAAGACCGTCTTCCAGCTGCTGCTGCACTGAAGCAAACATAGTTTCCACACTGGCCTTAAAAGACTCAAATTCACCGGATATGGCTACAATTTCATCCTTTTCAGCCTTTGAGCCTACCATTTCCTCAATCTTACTGAAATCGGGTAATCTGAAATGGTTCTGCAGCTTCTTTTACCACAGTACTCGCCAGGAATAGCAACCGGATTCTCTTCTTTTAACTCAATGAGTGTATGGTTTAGCTTTTTCAGAGCTTTTTTGTATGAAGATTTACAGCTTTGGCTATACTTTTCATCTGCTCTTTAATATCAGCCAGTTCCTGGGTTTTTGATTCAACCTCTTCAATCTGGTTATTTTGCAATTCAGCTATAAATGTGACATTTTCGTTACGTTTGAAAACCTCTTTCTGAACTCCTCAAACTCAGAAGTAATAGAATCTATACATTCCTCATGGGAAACAACTTTCTCAATTGTGTATTCCCCGCTTCCTGTTTCTACAAAAGCCCTGAAATCCTGTGAATTATAGTTAGAACATACTGGAAAAGCATCTTGAACAACTCTACATATGTCCCATGTATCTGTTTTACAGAAACAATTTTGGCAGATATAGCCTCAGACAAACCCCTAACAACAAAAGTTTCATTTTCAAACCTGAAAAAATCCACACCTGCACTGAACTGGCGAACATTCTCACGGGACTCTTTCCACCATATCGCTGGCTTCTCTGTCACCATATATCTTTAACATGGCACCATAAAGATCATTAAGGGTTTTTGCATATGTGATTTCAAGAACATCAGGTGGTACCTTGGTTGCATCCAGTGTTTCTGAATTTACTGAATCCTCTGCCTGTACAACACGCCTGAGTTTCCTGGAGAACTGATCAAAATCCTGTTTTAACTTTTGCAGTTCTGAACTGTCTGCCCTTGTCTGGATATCACTTCCAAGTGAGGACAGCAGGACACTGTTGGAATTTACAGATTCATCCATTTTACTATGAAGTAACTCCAGTTTTTTCTCAAAACTGCTTATCCGGGTCTCAAGTTTATCAACTAACTTCAGAGCTTCCTGTTCTCTTCAGAACCCTGCTCATCTAAAATTTCAGGATAATCAAAATCAGGATTATCAGCTAAAACTTCATTCTCTTCTCCAGAATCATAAACATCCGGGTTATTATTTAGCCCATCAGGGATTTGACAGTTTTCGGACTTAACTCCTCATTATTTGCTGAATCCATTTCCTGGCTGTAAGATATGTTTGATTTTTCCTGAGTGCCTGCCACAGAAAATCACCTTCATCAGGAATGTCAATACTTTCAGATTCCAGAGTTGCTCATCCCCGTAAACAGAAATATCTGCATTAGTGATTTCCAATAAAGTATCATCATCCATTACAGATCACCTTCATACGAAAGACTCAAGTTTGTGTTTTATGTCCGGTATCCATTCAGCTTCACATATGTCAGCAACATAGTCACCATGCAATGGCCTTATCTGGTCATTAATTATCATTTCAAGAAGCAATGGCCACAGGTCTTCAGTCATCCATTTTGGAGAGGAAGCTGGCGTTTCATTAAACGCCATGGCAAGAACCTGTTCAACTTCTCCTCCCTGCCCATTACACTGGTAATCTTCCCTTTATATCAGCAAGTATCTCCATATTCTTCTTGTATTCTTAAAGACTGGGTATACATTTCATTGAATACGATTTTTGCAAGTATCCTCAGTTCCTCTGCAACTTCTTCAGTATATTGGGAAAGCTGCTCTTTTGACATAGGGCGCTGTTCAAAAATGTGCTGGATAACTTCTTTTGTAACTTCAATCTTATGCATATTTTCGCCAAGATCAGCCTTTCCCGTAAAAAGGGAAATCAGAAGTGCACCACGGCCTACTGAAGAGAAAATAACAGTTCCGAAATCATATTCAATAACAGACTGTTTTAGTCCCATGGCAAGTTGCTGACTCACATGCAAAAGGTTGTGACTGATAAGAGTAGTCAGCTCAAATATTTGCGGTCCAATACTATCAGGAATGTAAGATGCATATATTCTCCCGTCTGCACCTGCAAACAGGAGTACATCCACATCACTGGATTGGTGTGTCCTTTTAAGTTGCGCGACCAGAGCAAACTTTAGAAGGGAAACATCCTCAAGGTCATCTTTTGTTTTTTTAACTGACACGTCAATCCACCTCAATGCTTATTGAATCAATTCTTCCAGCTCATTCAGACTATCAACTTCAATCAGGCCTTCATCTTCTCCTGAATCCTGAACCTGAGCATCAGTCTGGACAATATCTTCCTGCATGATTTCAGACTGGTCCACCTGTAATGTCCCATTGGAAAGTTCATTCATGTCCAGCTGGACTTCCGGAGAACTCGCCTCTTCTTCCTTGCGTTTCTCAAGTTCTTCTTTTGTAACGGCATCGTTAAGTCCCTGGGATTCGAAGAAAATCTGCAGTGTTTCCTTTGGCGAGAACGGATATGACCAGTTTTCCTTGACATAAACAAGACGTTCCAGCATCCTTTCAGTTGCACCAATATCTGCAGCTGTTCTGATAGCTTTGTCAAACACATCATCATATTTGCGTACATCTTCTGCAGATATCAGCGGAGTAGTCCTTACAACAACACCAACACCACGGACAAAGATATATGGATAAACTTCTTCACCGTGTCTTGTTGCACGCATCTTTACGATTTCAAGGGCCCTGTTAAAGGCTCCACCTATTGGCCTGTATGTAAGATGGACTGCACCATCAGACATGTAGATAGGAATCAGGACATCCTCTCCTATTGTTTCACCAGGTGCTGCATGCTCTTCAGTTGTAATAAGAACCGGACCAAGCTGCTTTAGTGTGTAGAACAGTTTGGTAATTATTTCACGCTGTTCCTGCTTGTCCTGAATAGCCCATATAAGGGGAGTTAAAGGATCGATTATAACCCTTGTTTTAACTGCATAATTCTTGTTAGCTTCAACAAGAGCAGGCAGTTGTTCATCCACAAGTTTTACAAAATCCTTACCTTTTGAGTGGAAAAAGAAAAGTTCTTTTTCATAGTACTTGTCAAGATTAAAACCAAGCATTTTTGCTTCGCGCATAATCTGCTCAGGTGGTTCTTCCATACTTATGTAAAGACCATTCTCACCATGCTCAAGGCCATAATTAAGATATTGCATTGCAAAAGTTGATTTTCCGGTACCACTTGAACCTACCACAAGAAGAGTACTGTTGTCACGCACTCCACCTTCAATGACTCTGTCAAGACCCGCAATTCCCGTAGGTATTCTTTTTTCGCCGCTCATTTTTCGTCCTCCGGTAAATTATCCAGAAATTCATCCTGTAAGTTATCCGGTAATTTAATATTTTCAATAGAAGGAAGTTCTTCAAAGCCGGAGTCCGATTCCGGAACCAATGAACCTTCCTCTACAGAGAGAATTAATGATTCATTGCTGTCAAATGGGAAACTCTTCTCAATATAGACTGATTCAATTGAATGACCCATTATGAGCATGCAATCACTGATATCCATCCATCCCATTTCATTTTTCTTCACTTCGATACTTTTTCAGAAGAACATTGTTGTTATTACTTATCTATGAGTGCACTCGCCCCGTAATGTGATTTTTCCGTAATCACCCGTACAAACTCACCTACAAATTCCTCGAGATGATTGTTGAGTGAAACTGATTCAGCCTGACATGATCATCCCTGCCCATCCTTTTTCATTTTAGCAAGAAGCTCTGCAAAGCTGTCTGTCTTTTGGCTTCATCCTGCAATTGCCTGGTTTCTTCGGAAACTTCAGGTTTTGGTGCTGCTGTCTGAGGGACTGAAGCCTGGACTTGCTGAGCCATTGCTCCAAATGCTCCTCCAAACGTATCATGCTTCTCAGCAATGGAAGAAAGCTCTTCCTTGCTTCCAGGGAGGATCAAAATCTTTCTCCTGAACTGGCATTGTATTTGCAAACTGCATGTAAGCATTGCCTATTTCAGAGAGTTTACCGCTGTCAAGAAGTTTGTAAATAGTAAGGGATTTTACCCTTTCCATTAGCTCATTCTGCTCAACAGGTGGCCTGACACCTGAAAGTATCATTTTGTCATGTTCATCCAGCATTACCTGGTATGCTGAGATTACGGAGATCAACTCGAATTTACAAAACTGATCAGCCATTTTTTATGCATTCTGTTTCCTCAACGGAACACTCAAGTTCAAGCTCTTCCTGAAGAAACGATGAAGCGCATCTGTGGTAGCAATACATACTTGGTTATTAAGTGCAGGATAGAATTGCATGGCCTGGGGTTATTCGGTACTGCATAAATATAATGCATTGGCGCATATGAAATTAGCTGCATATTGCCAAGACCGATTTCGAAAAAGCCCATGTGGAACGATAGAGAGAAGTATTTTTTATCAGCTCTATGGTACTTGCTTTCAGGAATTTCCTGGTTTCCTTCCACGGCACTTTGATTTAGGGAATCTTTCACTTATGTTCTGCTGTAATTTCAGAAGGGCACCAAAAGCACCCATAGATTGTCCAAAACTGCCTCCTGACATAGAAGGCGGCTCTCCGCCGGTATTTTGCATAAATGGAGGGAGACCTGGATCAGTCACCTAAACCCCCCCTTGTGATCAGATTCATTTCACATCATCTCCCTGACCTGTTTCTGGCCCTGTTCTGTTAGTTTACCTGAGGTATCACACAATTTCTGTTCTCTCAGGTTCTTGGAAGTTTTCAGTTAGCGTATCGTTATCAACACCTGTAAGAATCCCCAGTTTCTGAAATTCACAACCCTGTGGCTATATGTAAAGTAATTTCACATCCACATCTGAAAGTGATTGTTTCCTGTAAGTGGAGTGCCACACATAGGCTGGAGATAAGCTTAGAGTATTGATTACTGCTTCATTGCCTGCCAGCAATGCTGTAGCAGCAGCTGTTGCTCCTTCCACAACAGTTGATGCCTGGGAGATAATCAATCATCAGCACATGTGAAGTTCTGATTGTCCTCTGTGCCTTTACACGGATGTGGATCAGACACTTCCTTCCAACCATACTGTGACATTTTTTAATGGAATTGTCAGCCATCCACCACCCTCTGAAAACCACAGGTTGAGGTTGGTGAGATAAAGGACACCCTTCTCCCAGTTATCAGAATAGAGGGAGTTACCCATCATTACTGCTTTATAAATGTAAGTCAAATCAACTTTTGCTATTCCCTGCTCTGAGCCATCTGAAAAGACCTATACTAATAAATTATATATTAAGTATTATAATTATCTCATATATTGTATTGACCATATTAATAGTCTTCTGTTGAACTGCAAAATATAACTTCTACTTTTTAGATGGACTGTTTTTTAGTAGGAATTTGTTGAAAAGAAGGAATCTGAAAATTAAAACAGTAAGTTAAAATCCAGATTTCATTTGCCTTCTAAGAGGGAGAAAAATACCTTTCAGTGTGTGTTCACAGATAAAAGTAAAATTGTTTCTCTTACCGTAACCTGGTATTTATGAACCATAAAATGACCACATTTGCAGGGAGACATCATTTTTTGCTCCCTATGTTTTTCTGCTAAAAATGAAGGACTCTCTAATTCCTCTGATTCAGATTCTTCCTGCTCGACTGAAGCTTCAATTTCTGGGTTGCTTAACAGCCTGCGCTCTCAGAAACTTTGGGCCTTCGTTGTTTAGCAGCAAGTGCTGAACGGGTGGTACGTATGCAGGCTCTTTTGGAAACATTTTCACGCCCGTATGAATTTATATTTTCATCAAGTAAGTGAATCCCATCTATTGTCAAAGTATCCTTCTTTTCTTCTTCAAAAATAAGATAACCAGGATGATCCATTAGATTAACAGGAGAGATGGAATCCGGTTCTGCAAAATCCATGGATTCAAAAAATAACTTTGCAGTCTTGTTTACAGGCTTTGTTATGATATGCCCGACAAGAACTCTGGAAATGAGATAGAACATCTTTCTTCCCATGCCCTTTCTTGCAAGCTGGGGAGAAATCTCAATTCCCCTGAGAACATAAACCGGCCTACCATCACTTGAAGCAGAACTCCACTTCTCATTCATAGCCCATCCCACTACAGTATTTCCTGATATTGCAAGTACCAGGGCTACAGTTGGCCTTTTAAGCCAGCTTCTGAAATTTGCAAGATAATCAGACATACCCAGGTATTTCCTGAAATAACTGAATTCACCAATTTTCAGTTTGTCAAGCTCAAAATCATGTTCAAGCTTATAAAATGCTACTCCTTCTTCAGTTTTTCCGAGTTCAAACATATTACCACTACAATACCTAAATATGGTCCCATAATCCCCAGTAAGGATTTAACTGCATTTTCAGGCGGGCCAGATTATCATTAAAATTTTTTCTTGTCTTTTCATGTCTTGAAGCAAGCAGATTGGGTATGTCTACATCATCTTCTATAGTGTCTTCACCCAGCAAAGCATTCAGGACAACAGAGGTCAGCAAACCAAGATCATCATGATAGCCTCCCTCCAGCAAAGTTACTACATTCCATTTACTTGCAAGTTTAAATATTATTCTATAGTAACCACTAATAGTAAGGTTCAGTTGTGTCAGATCTTCTTTATAATACGCATCAAGACCACACTCAATGACTACTAACTGAGGATCAAATTTATCCAGGACTTTTTCCATTACCTCTTCATAAAATATATCGTACTCAGGAGTACTTGTCTCAGGAGGCATTTCCATATTAATACAATAACCAACACCCGGCCTTACACCAATATCTTTTATGAAACACTTGAAAGGATACAGAGTTGACTGATCCTGATGAACTGATATACAAAGCACATTGGGATCTGCCTTGAAAACTTCATAAGTCCCATCGGAAGCATGTGCATCAATATTCACAATTGCAATCCTGTTAATACCATGTACCTCCTGCAGGTATTTTACCAGTATTCCTGAGTTGTTAAACAGACAAAAACCACTGGACGTTTCAATTCCTGCATGATGACCTGGAGGACGCACCAGTGCAAAGGAATGAGTACATTTGCCTTCAACAACCAGATTTCCCGCATGAATCACACATCCTGCTGCATGCAAAGCAACCTCATAGGAAGAAGGACAGACAAAAACATCCTTTCCGGGACTGAGCTGGTTATCTTTTGTACATGATTCAAGAAAATCCAGGTACTCTTTTGTGTGAACTCTCAGGATATCTTCAGTTTCCGCCGGCTCTGAATCATACATGCAGCATTTCATGCAATCAATCATGTTTTTTGACTGGAGGTACTCCAGAATACTATCAAGCCTGCCGGGATTTTCCGGACATGGAAATCCATTTAATAGCGAATCATGAAGATGATGGTTTTCATTAAATGTAAGCCCTACACGT
>JAWKHE010000029.1:0-21447 GCA_041395005.1 Methanolobus sp.
TCACACGGAACACCTATACTTGCGATGGTCATTATAGGTATCTTCAACTTGGCTCTTATCTCAATGGGTACTCCAACAGCCATCCTTGCGGCATCAGCCATAGGATATGTTTGTGCAAACGGTATCAGTCTCTTTGCTTACGTAAAGGCAAAGGCAGATTCACATCTTGTAGGTCTTGAAAGGCCTTTCAAGGCACCATCCGGCTGGAAGAACGTTGCACTTCTCTTCGGTCTTTTTAACCTTCCTCTCTGTCTGATCGGTATCATCTACCTCAACAGTGTTGAGGGAAGTTGGTTCTCCACTGGTGTCGGAATACTTGTATTGGGTCTTTACATACCAATGTGGTATTACTCACAGCATGAGAATCATGTTGCTACAAAAGCCACAAACTCTCGGGTATCCTGAGACCAGAATACATTTGCAGTGAACACTAAGAAGTTCACTGTCACCTTTTATTTACCGCATAACCTCCAATTATGCAGAATAGTTCATCCGGTAGTTTGCAGAGAAATATCACAGGCTACCGGAGATCTTTTTGGTTTGGTAGAAATAAAAATTGCATATAAAGACTTGTACTTGTAAAATAAATCATTGTCTTAAAAATGTAATGGAGCTGGAAAATGCCATTTTTGTATTTGATATCATGCCGAATGTTCGAGGATGAACTCGTTCATATATTCGAAGAGGAAGATAAGAATACCCGTTTGATACTAATCGGGAATGAGAACACCAAAGGGATTGAAAAGAAGCTGAATGAAGTATCCATTGAATATGAAAGAACATCCCTGGGAGATCTGCCTTCGACTTTTGATCGGAATGCCGGAAATGCCCGAAATTTTGTAGTTATTCTTCATCTTCTTGAGTTTGCGCTGGATGCAGAACCTCAACTTCTTAAAGATAAAGTCTATAAATCCATCGAACAGAACGGTGAATTATTTGATGGTATACTCGTCTTTTACGGTCTCTGTGGAAATGTATTAGGCTCGCTGGAAAAGGATTTTGCTTATCTGGAAATTCCGGTGAGTATACTCAGGGATGCACATGGTGAGATCGTAGATGATTGTATCTGTGCGGCCTTTGAAAACAGGGGTGCTTATGTTGAGGCTGTAAAAGGTGAAAAAAGAGGTGAAGGCACATACTTCCTTACACCAATGCAGGCAGCTAACTGGAGGGAGATGCTTGTACTGGCGAAATTAACCCCTGATCCCAACGATAACGAAATGATAAAATTTGTTTTTGATTACTCAGGCTATAAAAACGTCGGTAAGGTGAGTACAGGACTTTATTACGAAAAAGATTTTGATAGAACTGTAGATAAATTCGCCTCTCTTTTTGGTTTTGAAAAATTGTCATTTGCAGGTTCTACAAAAGTAACAGATGATTCGTATGCTTCCATTAAGAAAAAAATCATTCAGAATGATCAGGATAACAGTTAATGATTTTTCCAGCAAGTTCAGTCTCATATGCAAAAAAGAATCTATATGATACTGAAAACCCTATTTTTTCACATCTATTTATTCGATTTTTTCTGCTCTCTCCTTAAAATGGGAGAATAGTTCTTTACTCCACTGGAGTGCTTTGCTGTCAAAACTCATAAGGATCGTGTGGTCATAGTGTTCCTGATTATTAAAGAAGCAAAGGAAAAGGAACCTGTCTGTGGTAACCAGTGTTGCAAGACCTGTCATTTCATCTGATACGAACATTTCTGTATTTTTATAACCAATGAATTTTTTCGTCTCTTCGGCGTAATCTGTTTGCATTCTTTTATGGACCGAATCTGTTGTAACAAGAGAGATATGAATTCCTTTTTCTGCAAGGCTGGAATAAAGAGCCGGATATTCAGGATGAAAATAAGCATTAAAAGCCATAACATATTTTGCTTTGTGTATGTTTTCTGTGAACTCTTTGGGAAATTCAAACAGGTAATTGAGATCTGGTTCAATAATGATACAGTTTCCCAGTTCACCAAATCTCTTCATTATGGATTCAGGAATGCCGTTGAGGTCACGATTCAACCAGTATTTTCTGTTTTCTTCAAAGACCTCTACGGCATTAAGAAGAGGTATCATGTTAGCCACCAACACTTTTCCCATATTAGTCAGGATATAGTAATCTCCATTCTGGATAACAAGACCATGTTCTTTTAGTTTCTTGATCTGGGGTATGAGGGCCGTGGAAGTAACGTTAAGACTTGTTTTTATCTCGTCACGACTTTTTTCCCCTTCCATCAGAAGTAGTAGAACATTTTTTCTTTTTTCGGAGTTAAGAATTATATCTACTAAAGAAGCTTTCATTCATACCAACTGTTTGATTTTATTGTTAATATTTGGCTTTACCACACTGGTTACCCATTTATGTGCAGTTATTGCATCTCTTTTTCCATTTTATGCCTGTAAAGTGCCATCTCTATATTGCTATGAAGGTCATCTGCTTTGAATGGCTTAACAATATATCCGTAAGGTTTCGTTTTTTTCGCTTTTTCAAGAACCTCATCATCTGAATATGCTGTAAGATAAATTATAGGAATATCATAATTCTCTCTAATCTTCTCAGCAGTGTCAACTCCATCCATATCTCCTTTCAGTCTTACATCCATTAATACGAGATCAGGGAAGGTAATCTCTGCCATTTTAATAGCTTCTTCACCTGTTGCAACTATAGCTGGTACAGTATATCCAAAACTCTTCAGTTTCTTTTTTATATTGAGACCAATAATGCTTTCGTCTTCAACAACTAATATTTTTGTATCGTCCATGAGTTCACCTGAATATTTCATTCTAAAATTATCTTGAATTTTGTTCCATTACTTTTATCCAGTTCAATAGTACCATCTATCTGGTCTGTCAGTGTAGTGACCAACTGCAGTCCCAGAGATTCTGTTTCCTGGAAATTAATGCTTTCAGGGAAACCGATACCATTGTCTCCGACAATTAATGTCAACTTTTTGTCCTCAAGACTTAGGTTCACATCTATTTCCCCTTCTTCACCTGGTTTAAATGCATGTTTAAATGAGTTTGAAACAAGTTCATTTACTATCATTCCAAGAGGAATTGCCGTATCCATATCAAGGAAAATTGCATCAACGTTCATTTCAACTCTAATTTGATCTTTGTTAACAGAGTATGAATAAGATAGTTCATTTACAAGTTTCATGAGGTAGTCTGAAAAATCAATACTTTCCATGTCCTGTGATCTGTAAAGTTCCTCATGCACAAGGGCCATGGAAATCACACGATTCTGACTTTCCCTGAAAGCCTCGGTTATTCCCTCATCTTCGAATTTATCGGATTCAAGGTCTAACAGGCTTGAAATTACCTGAAGGTTATTCTTTATACGGTGATGTATTTCTTTTTTACGTATTTCTTCTATTTTTTCACGCTCATAGTTCATCCTTGCCAGTGTTTCCCTTGTTTTTTCTATTCCTTTAGTCAGAATAAGGAAATCACCATCTCCATAAACCTGCACTTTTCTTGAGAAATCATTTTTTTGTACGGCTGTAAGCACCTGGCTTAAATCCTTGATTATAGTATCAAGCATCTCGGCAAAGTCATCTAATGTGTTTGCAAGTTGTTTGAACTCTCCTTTTACGTTCAGGTGAGATCTTGCACTGAGATTTCCTTTGGCAAGTGCATTTGTAAGCCGTATGGTATCACGTACTGGTGTTATCACGGCATCCAGGATCTCATTGAGACCCATTGGTATTTCCTTGAAATCAATCTCAACATCTGTTTCAGCTCTTGAATCTAGTTTTCCTCTGACTGCATCCTTTGATATATTCTTAAAATCACTAACAATCTCCTTTATAGGTCTTGTAAAGGAAAGTGCTATCAGATATGAGATACCGGCCATAAAAAATATAGCTGCAAAGGATATCTGCAGAAGTTTGTTACTAAGAGTATAAACACCTGCAAGCATCTCGTCCTTTGGTATAACCAGAATGAAAGAATAATTACCTGTCTTTATAGGTTCGTAGAACATAACTGCTTCTTCCCCGGTGTCCGGATCAATGATTTCCACATGGCCACTTTTCCCTTCTTTTATCTCATCAGCTGCTTTTGATACTTCTTCAATTTCAAGATCATAAAGTGTATTTTCCCCTATCCAGTCCTTGTTGGTTGGATGCGAAACAAAAATACCGGTATTACCAGTCATAAATGCATAACCTGTATCGAATGCTTTTGCTTCACTAATCTCTTCGTCCAGGTAATTCAGGGAAACATCCACTCCGCCTATCCCGATAAATTCCCCGTCTTTCATGATAGGAGTGACATAGCTCACAATGAACACTCCTTCGTAGTAATAAGGTTCAGTTATTACTTCTTTTTCTGTTTTTTTCGGCAACTGGTAGTAATCTAGTGTATCATAATTCAGAAGAGGGTGTAGCATGATAGGTCCGTCGATCTTGTTCCAGTAAGGAATGAACCTGCCAGTGGAATCATGTCCCAGGGAGTTCATATATAACTCATCATTTCCATCAAAGGCATTTGGTTCATAAGCGGCATATGTTCCCAGTAAATGAGGATGTTCTACCAGCAGGTTATAAAGCATCTTGTTTGCTTCCTCCCTGCTCATAGAATCATAGCTTCCCATGCTCACGGCTATAGTTTCGGCAATAGCACGATTTGCTTCCATGTCTCCATTGAAGTCATTGGCATAGTTTCTTGCCATTTCTATGGATTGTTTGTAGGCAAGTTCTTCTTCCTGTGTAGTTACAGTGGAAATGGTCATTGCAGTGCTTGTAGCAAGCACCAGTAAAGTTCCTGTGACTATGTACAGAATAAGCTTAAATTTTAGTGATGCTTCCCCTAATTTCATTTTTAATCCTGGAATTTTTCTATATTAATTTTGTCTGACACTTTTTAAGTTATAATAACAGATTGAATCATTCTACTTTATAATACACGCAAGTTAAAATTACAACGCTGTTAAAACAATACAATATCATTGTAATCACTGAACTCACATCCTGTGTTTTTTATTTGACAAAATCAGCATCAATTGACCTCTTTTGCTTAGTTTATGGTTATACTTTTCCTATCGGTGTTTATGTTCTTTAGTCTCACAAATTTTCAAAAGAAAGTGAATAAAGATTAATCAGGAGGCTAAATATGTCAAATCAGGAAATGTCAGACAACATCAGGGGCACAATTGTCACTCAGAACATTAACGGTTGTGCCGAAACACCCAGGTTCTTGCCCTTATGGAATCAAATGGTGCAGACTCAATCAGTATTGACCAGAATATTGATGCAGCTGTTGCAGTTGCAAACGTGAGAAAGCTGTAATTGTCTGAAATCCTGATCCTGTAAGTATGCTCTGTAACCAGACTCCGGAAGCAATCAAGGAAGGATCACAGAATATTCTCGATGCAGGTGTGGGTCTGCTTGCACCGGACTGTTGAATTGTCATTAAGACTCCTAAAGAAAACCTCTGTACAATGATAGGAGTGGCAAAGAGTTACACTAAAAAACTGATCATATTAAAAACATTCTCCGAATCCTTCTTAAGAATTGAATCTTCTTCTACCTAAGAAACTTTATCTTTTTTACAAGTCTGTTAAAGCATACTGCGAATCTATTTATGGATCCGTTTGTCCAGTTTCTACTAATATATTATCTACTAATAGTGACAAGATAAAAGAAAAGATTCTGTCATAAGTGGTAATATGGATAATTCAAAGGATTATATCAGTGATTTTTTTGCCTTTATGAAAAAGGCGACAACGCCGGTTCAGACTGTGGACACCATTATAGAACTTCTGGATGCTGAAGGCTTCAAGAAATTAGATCTGAATGAACAATGGGCGCTGAATAAGGCAGGGAAATACTACCTGTCCCCTTACCCTTCCATGCTGGTAGCTTTTACTGTGGGAAGCAATCAGAACCTGACAAAAGGTATGAAGATAATCGCTGCTCATACGGATAATCCTGCACTCAGGATCAAACCTAATCCGGAAGTAAAAAGTGAAGGAATGCTGACATTGAATGTGGAACGTTATGGTGGTCCGATTCTTAATACCTGGTTTGACCGACCTTTATCCATTGCCGGCAGAATAGCAGTGAAGTCAGATGATGTACTAAAACCAAGGATAATTCATCTGGATTTCCAGAGACCGGTACTCACAATTCCGAATCTGGCTATTCATATGAACCGCGAGGTCAATAAAGGTGTGGAAATCAGGGTTCAGAAAGAAATGCAGCCACTCTTAACTCAGTTAATTGAAGATGAAATTAAGGATGAATATTTCCTTAATCTTGTTGCAAATGAAGCAGGCGTCGATTATAATGAAATTCTTGACATGGACCTGAGTGTCTATTGCTGTGAGGAAGGAATGCTTGTTGGTTCAAAAGAGGAATTCATTTCCTGTCCCAGAATTGACGATCTTTCAATGGTATATGCTGCCATGCAAGCTCTTTTAGGATCAAATAATAACAGTGGAATAAACATAATTGCCTTCATGGACAATGAAGAAATAGGCTCAATGACAAGACAGGGAGCTGATTCCATTATTCTGAGTACAATTCTGGAAAGAGTTCATAAGGAAATAACAGGGTCCGGACAGCAACTAACCTGCCAGTCAACAGATTCATTTGTAATTTCAGCTGATGGAGCTCATGCTTTACACCCCAATTACAGTGAAAAAAGCGATATTACCAACAAGCCAATTATGAATAAAGGAATTGCTATCAAAATCAATGCCAATCGCTCTTATGCATCAGAAGTTGAGACTATTGCGGCTTTCCAGCAATTATGTGATCTGGCCGGTGTAAAATACCAGAAATTTGTGAATCATTCTGACCAGCCAGGAGGAACCACCCTGGGTCCTGTGCTTAGCAGGTACATGCCTGTTCATGTAGTTGATGCAGGCCTGCCAATGCTGGCAATGCATTCAACAAGGGAACTAATGGGTAAACAGGATTTCCTGGATTCCATTGAGGTTTTCAGGATATTTTTCCAGTTAGAAGGATAAAAAACTATCAGCTATGAGTTGAAAACAAAGGAAAAAAGATTTTGTCATTATGTGATTTCTCACACAATGAAGCTAACGTGGCGGAAACCCCGGGAATTTAACCCGACTGAACGGATTTAGAGTCCATTCGATCAACCTGATCTGATTTCCAGAATGATGGTTGTATCCAAAACCTACTATGTGAAACTGGTATTTATATTTATTGATGAGTGAGCCGGTAAAGTTGCTTATTAGTTCTTTATCACTTGTTTTCAAAATATAGGGATTAAATTTAGACAAAATATACTTATAGTATTACTAAATGGTAAAAATTATTTGCTACGTTTTTTAATGTTATTCTTATTAATTACTTCTTCTTTTGTATACAATTGTTCTGCTCTGGTTTTTGAAGTTTTCACACAGTAAACATTATAAATGATAATGATCAATTATGATAATTATTATACTAATGAATGTATTTGCCAATCCTGGTTGTTCCTGGATTTGACAAAAGCGAACAAAGTAAAAGTAATGAAAAGGGGATTAAAGAATGTTAGATTTGCTATTATTGAGTCGTTTACAGTTTGCCATAACTGTAGCGTTCCACTTCCTGTTTGTTCCACTCACACTGGGACTTGCACTATTAGTGGCATATATGGAAACAGTCTATTTGAAAACCAGGGATGAAACCTGGCGGAAAATGGCTGATTTCTGGGGACGTATATTCAAAATAAACTTTGCAATAGGACTTGTTACAGGTCTTGCAATGACATTCCAGTTTGGTACTAACTGGGGTCCGTATTCTGAATTCATGGGAGATGTATTCGGATCGCCTCTTGCTGTAGAAGCACTGATGGCTTTCTTCCTCGAAGGAACCTTCTTTGGTGCATGGATCTTCCTTGACCGTAACAGACAGAAACTCAAGACATTTTCCATGTGGATGGTTGCCCTTGGAACAAACATCTCTTCACTGTGGATTATCACAGCTAACGGTTTCATGCAGAATCCAGTAGGTTATGAACTTCTTCCGATGGAAGCAAGGTTATAATGACGGATTTCTTTGCACTTCTCACAAACAGTTATGTATGGTACATGCTGGTGCACACACTGCTTTCAGCCTACCTGCTCACAGCTTTCGTAATACTGGGAATCTGTGCATATCATTTCCTTAAGAAGAATGATCATGAAGTATTCAGGAAATCATTCAGCATTGCAATTGTAATTGCTCTGGTAACTGCAATTCTCCTGCCTGTCCTGGGACACGGATATGCACAGTATGTAACTGAGATACAGCCAGCTAAGGGCGCTGCAATGGATGCAATATGGGAAACTGGTTCTTCGGTACCAATGTATCTGATTCAGGTTCCTGATGCAAATACAGGTTCCAACAGCATTGAAATGCTGGGAATCCCGGGTCTTGCAAGCTTCCTCTATACCGGAAGTTTCAGCGGTACTATTGAAGGCCTGAATCAGATGCCTGCCGATGAAATTCCACCAGTTGGTATGGTATTCTGGAATTTCAAACTCATGACAGTACTTGGCTTCCTGTTCATAGCACAGGCACTTGTTGGTCTTTATCTTGACAGGACAGGAAAACTGTATGATGCGGGCTTATACCTCAAGATGATGCTCTGGTCTATTCCGTTGCCATATATCGCAATAATTGCCGGATGGAATGTAGCAGAGATCGGAAGGCAGCCATGGATAGTATATGGCCTGCTCAAGACTCCAAATGGTATTTCAATGGTTCCGACATCTGAAGTCCTGCTGAGTATTGTACTCATCACCGGATTCTATGCGGTCCTGTTTGTCTTTGAGTACTACCTGATAAAGAAAACAGTTGTCAATGCAACAGGAGTTGATTAAAATGCTGGAATTCCTGACACATGATATGCTTGCTAACATCTGGTTCTTCTTATGGTGTGTAATATGGGGTGTCTACTTTATTGTAGACTCTTTCTCCCTTGGAGCAGGTTTGCTCACACCATTTATTGCATCAGATAAGAAACAGAGAATCCAGATCCAGAAATCTGTAGGTCCTTTCTGGGGCGGAAACGAAGTCTGGCTCATACTGGCTGCCGGCGGTACCTTTGCTGCCTTCCCGCTTGTATTCTCAAAGATGTTCACGTTCCTCTATCTTCCAATGATGCTCTTGCTTATTGGATTGATAATGAGGGGAATTTCAGTTGAGTATCTCCACAAGGATGAAAGCCCGAAGATACAGAACATTCTCATGTGGGGATGGTTTGTAGGTAGTCTTGTAATCTCACTGGTACTTGGAGTCGCATTTGCAAACTTCTTCAAGGGACTTGCAATTGCTGATGGATGGGTTTACCAGGGAACACTTCTGGGACTGTTCAGTCCATATGCTTTGATAGGAGGAATACTGTTTGTACTTATCAGTGCAACATCAGGTGCACTCTGGATCAAGGTCAAGACAGAAGGCCCGCTTGCTACAAAGGCAGGAGGCTTCGCAAAGAAGAGCAGTATTGTCGTACTGGTTCTTTCACTTGTATACCTGGCATACTCCTTTGCAGGAATCGAAAATTTCTCAATGAACTACTCCGCAACGCCTGCACTTTATGTTCTGCCTGCACTGGCGGTTATCACAGCAATCCTTGCAGTTGTATTTTCAATGCAGGATAAGGCATTCCTTGCTTTCTGCTGTAACTTTGGAGTCATCCTGTTTGTTGTTGAAACCGGCCTTGCAAGCTATATATCCGTACATGCTCAAGTCATCCATTGCACTTGAGAATGGGATTGATATCTTCCAGGGAGCTTCAAGCCAGCTCACCCTGACAATAATGCTGGGAGGAGCACTCGTGTTTGTGCCACTGGTTATAATTTACCAGCTATGGGCTTATACACTGTTCAAGGAAAAGATTACAGAAACAGAAACGGTTGATTACTAACCGTTTCCACAACTTTTTTTATTATTGTTAATATTTCAGTCCTCTTTTTCAGGCATTCCTGTACCAAGGAAAATAAGTTTTGTTTCTATTGGGGTTCCACCATCTTCGGCCATTGTAACTTCTTCTTTTTTAATGTCAATATTCACGTTTTCTGGCTTCATGCCAGCGTTTTCCATATACTCGAGTATCAGTTTTCTCCCGTGTTCCTCTGCGTATTCAAGAGCTTCTGAATGAGTCATAAACTCCCTTCTTTCCACTGGAGAAAACATTAGAATACTCCTTTCAGTTTTCTTGTAAAATGATTTTATAAGTATCTCTATACTCTTCACACCTTTTCCAACAAGAGCTCCCACAGCATTTCCAACCTCTGCATGTTCAGGTACTATAATGTCGGCAGCAAGGATCCTGTTGAGCTCTTCAACATAGGAATGAACAGGTCCTCCGAGCAGTATCACAGGAACATTTACTTTGAACTGGGAAAGGAAGTCTCCACGTATCATCTTCTCTATTTCAGGTTTTGACACTCCTCTGTACATGAAACTCATGAGATCCAGTGCCATATTGATGGCGACCTCTTTCTTGATATGCCTGCAAAGTTCAATTTCATCCATTGGTGTGAGTCTTGCAAGAATTTTTGCACCGGTAAGCGAAGCTTCACGATCCCACTTTGTGTATTCCCCAAGAACATGAAGAACATCTGTCGGGGTAAACCCAATAGCCTGAACAAGTCTTTTCTGTATAAGTGAATCAACACTATCCGGTGATATGGGCTTTCCTATTTTCCAGAAAATATCATTAAGTGAAACAGGTTCATCACCTATTATTTCCATCAGATCTTTCTCAAATGAACTCAGGTTTGGAGCTTCTTTTCCTGTTCTGACAAAAAATTTGGTAGGCTGGACATTTTCTGCAAGCTGCACCCTTGAAGGCGTCCTTCCTGATTTTAACTGGTCCATGAAGCCGGGATACTTTATAGTAGCAAGGCAGAGAGGGACCACCCTGCGGGGTCCGATATTGACGTTACGGTTCTTGATCCATACATGGCTGTCACCGCCCATTGCTGATGTTTCCATACGTATGGCTTTGACTTTTGTCTGCCACCCTCCAACAACAGCCCCGGTGTCTACTAGTTCGGGAAGTCCATCATAGTTCAGTGAAACGTCAGTACTTGTCCCACCAACATCGATGACTGCGCATGTGTCATTTCCTGAAAGGAAGGAAGCACCCATAAGGCTTGCAGCAGGGCCTGAAAATATAGACTCAATTGGTTTTTCCATGGCTTCATGGATACCTATCACAGAGCCATCGCATTTCAGCATCATGAGTTTTGCATCGATACCACGTTTTTTGATATCGGTAAGAATTGCATGGATAAACTGGTCTGCTATTGGAAGGAGCTGTGCGTTCAGGTATGCAGTGACACCCCTTTCGTATGCACCAAGGTCCTGTGAAAGTTCATGGCCGCAGACTATGGGAAGTCCTGTCAGCTCTGTTAGCATATCCCTCACTTTTATTTCATGTTCGGGATTGCGGATGCTGAAATATGAGGAAACTGCAAAAGCTGAGACCCTGTCTTTGACTTTCAGGGCGTATTCCCTCACAGCTTCAATATCCAGTATATCATCTTCCAGTCCGGCTACGTTGTGTCCGCCTTTTACCACAGTGAAATTATCAATTGGTGTATTTGCAGGAAGTGTATGTTTACCTATAAGGATAAGAGCAACAGGATATCCTGTTTTCTCAAGTATTGTGTTGGTTGCAAGGGTTGTTGATACTGATACCAGCCTGACATCAGGCAGGTATTTACTGTCCAGTCCGTCGATTGCATTTTCTATACCCCTCAGCAGATCAGGATAGGTTGTAAGTGCTTTGTTGGCATCAACAACTTTTCTGTCCGAATCCCTGACTATGACTGCATCGGTGTATGTTCCACCGGCGTCTATTCCAAGACTGTATTGCATTATTCTACCTCCGTTTTCCTGTTCTTTCCTGCCTCACCTGTTCCTGAGAAAGTGAGTCGTGTTTCCACAGGAAATCCTCCTTCGTGTGTGATTATGTCATTTCGATGCATATCGATGCTAACATCAGTTGTGTCCAGCCCTGCATCGCTCATGTAATTCATTATGAGTTTGCTGCCCATCTCTTCCCCGAACTCAAGAGCTTCATGATAAGATGCAAATTCTTCCCTGCCCCCGGGGAAGAAAATAACAAAAGAAGATGTTTTGAGATTATATTTGGATTCCGTATAGCTGGCCTTGATGAGAACCTCAAGTTTCTTTGAACCTTTTCCTGCCACTGCACCAACGGCATTTCCGACGCTGCAATATTCAGGAACAATTATTTCTGCATCAATGAACCCTGCGAGTTCTTTCTCATATGATTTAACAGGTCCACCCAGCAGAACTACCGGAAGATCAACCTTAAATCCTGCAAAGAACTTTCCCATAAGCACTTTTTCTATTTCCTCCCTGCTGACATTTTCCAGCAAAAACGAAATAAGATTCAATGCCATGTTCCTGGCTACGTCATTCTTTATCTTCAGGCAGAATACATCTTCATCCATTCCTGAAAGTGCTGCCAGTATACCAGCTCCAAGAACCGAGGCTTTCCTGTTCCACCGGGTGTATTCCCCAAGAACATGAAGAGCATCAGTTGGTGTAAATCCAATTGATTTTATGAGCCTTTTCTGTATGAGCAGGTCAAGTGTACCTGGACTCGGCAGCCTGTTCTCGTTCCAGTAAATTTCACTAACTGTAAGAGGCCTGTCTCCTATTCTTGAGAGTAGTTCCTCTTCTGCAGCACTTATGTCCGATACTTCCAGCCCTGATCTTACAAAGAACTTGGTAGGCTGCAGGTTCTCACCTATCTGGTTACGAAGAATAACCTGATTCATTTGCAGTTTTTCAATTATCTCCGGATATTCTTCTGCAGCAAGACAGAGTGGAATGACTCTTCGAGGTCCAATATTAGTGATATGGTTTCTGACCCAGACATGGCTGTCTCCTCCCATTGCAGATGTTTCCATCTTGATGGCTTTGACTTTTGTCTGCCATCCACCTACCACTGCGCCGGTTTCGGTGAGTTCAGGTACGCCACGGTGTATGAGTGAAACGTCAGTGCTGGTTCCTCCGACATCTATGACAACACAATTCTCGGCTCCTGCCAGATATGCTGCTCCCACTAAACTTGCTGCGGGTCCGGAGAAACAGATTCTATTGGTTTTTTCAGGGCTTCATTGATGCCTACCACAGAGCCATCACATTTGAGCATCATGAGTTTTGCATCAATGTTCCTTCTTTTTATTTCGGAACTCACTGCCTGCATAAAATGATTTGAAATGGGTATGAGCCTGGCATTAAGGTATGCAGTGACTCCTCTTTCGTATGCACCCAGATCCTGTGAAAGCTCATGACCGCAAACAACCGGAAGGCCGCTGAGTTCGGTGATGAGTTCCTTAATCTTAAGTTCATGTTCAGGGTTACGTACACTGAAGTAGGATGAGATTGCAAAAGCTGAGACTTTGTCTTTTACTTTAAGGACAAAATCCCTGACAGAATCAAGGTCAAGGGGACATACTTCGTTTCCGGCACTATTGTGCCCTCCTTGTACAAGGATGAAATGCTCAATTTTTGATCTGTTTGGTATGTCCGTATTGTTTGAAAGAATAAGGGCTACAGGATAGCCTGTTTGTTCAAGTATGCTATTGGTTGCAAGGGTTGTAGAAACAGATATGTAACAGGTTTTTTCAAGATATTGCTGGTTCAGTCCGTCAAGAGTGTTTCTGATGCCTGCCAGCAGATTAGGGTAAGTTGTAAGTGATTTATTTGAATCTATTATGCTTCCGTCTGATTCCCTGATGAGAACCGCGTCAGTATAGGTGCCTCCGGCATCTATTCCAAGACTGTACTACATCAGAGTCCCTCCCGGATTCTGCTTGAATTCAATACTTTCTTTTCAGGAGGATTATACAGATTCCGGAAAGAAAAGACAGGGAAATAAGGTCTCTTAATAATTATTCTTTTTAGCATATGTCTACCTCAAAAATAAAAGTTATAGGAAATTCCTGCTCCTTTTTGTTTTAGTGGAGTTAAAACCAAGGAGCAATTGAAGGAGGTAGAATTTCCACAGGGATTATGCCGTGATGTAGACCCATTAAAAATCAAGGCGACTTGTCTAATCCCAATATATTATTATGATTTTTCTAATACTTATATTTTTCTATAATACACGCGAAATTATTATTTAATATTTATTTTGTAATAGTTCTTCTGCTTGTACTTTCTTGTATTAATTCAAGAAAATACGCTCTCCTGGCATGAAGAAAACATATATATACATGCTGTAGGACCAAATCCTGATTTGGACAAAGTGATTTATTATTAAAGTCTTACTTTCGTTTTTTTGCTGTCTCTCTGTCTTTGGTGAAGAAAATGGTTGCTTAGAATCTAATACTTATATTTTTTGTATCTAAGCAACTGACAGTTATATGTGACTAGTCTATTGCAATCTGTCTTTAGAACTTGTTTTTATACTCTTGCATAAACTTTATGTATAATAAGTAAGATGGTTCCCTCGTTAATATTATATACTTATAAGCTACTTCCTGTGTCAGGGAATAATTAAAATCGTATTTGAATCAGAAACACACGTAAATTTTGAGCTTCTTTCCATCGAAGCAGCATGAAAAAGAATGAATGCAAGTTCGGGCGTGGTAAATATATCAGATATCAAAAGTTCCGGGAATAGTAAAGTTCAGAAAGAAAGTGTTCCTGACACTGTTTTAGCGGACAAGAAACTCGAAGCAGTCTACAATAGCAGTCCTGTTATCTCTTTTATCTGGAAGGCTGAAGGTGACTGGCCTGTAGAATACGTTTCCGGGAATATTACCCAGTTGGGATATTCAACTGCTGAGTTCCTTTCTGGTAAAATGGTATATGGGGACATTGTTCATCCTGATGACCTTGACAGGATACACCTTGAAGTTAAAAGCATTCTGAGAAAAAGAATACATCTTATTTTTCTCTTAACTACCGCATTCTAACAAGTTCAGATGAAGTACGATGGGTTACTGAGAGGTCTTTTATCAAAAGGGATGAAGAAGGAAACATAACCCATTTCCAGGGAATTATTATCGATAATACCGAGCTGGAAAAAACTGAGCGGGAACTTCTGGAAACCGGTAAAAAATACCAGATAATATTTGAGAGGTCCCCGGTAGGAATTATTTACTTTGATGAGAACGGGATGATCACTCACTGTAACAAAAGCTGTTCCAATATAATTGGTACCCCTGTAAAGAAAATAGTCGGTTTCAGCGTACTTTCCTCCCTAAATGATGAAAGACTTAAAAGTGCTGTTGATGTTGTTTTTTTGGGCAACCCCGGATTTTATGAAGGGTCATACGTTTCCAGTATCAGTGGAAAGATGATGTCCTTAAAGGCAAGTTTCACGCCTGTAATGGATGATGATGGTTCTTTACTTGGTGGTATTGGTATACTCGAGGACATGGCTACCAGTAAAGAGGCAAAAGAACTACTGGCTCTTAATGAAATGAGGCTTGAGGCCCTGCTGAAACTATACCAGATGCAGGATTATCCCATGAATGAAATTGCAGAATACGCAATTCAGAAAGCTGCCGAGCTTACCAACAGCAGTACAGGCTATCTTGAATTCCTGAATGAGGATGAGAATGTACTGGAAACTTACCATTGGCCAGTTGATATTGATGCAGGTATGTCGGGCAGGGAAGAACCCTTTGTTCATCCTGTAAAATCAACAGGTTTCTGGGGCGAGGCAATACGAGAAAGAAGACCCGTGATAGTTAATACCCAGTACAAATCTGACAATGTTGATGAGATTTATCCGGGCAAAAAAGAACGTATGGTCAGGCACGTAACAGTTCCTGTGTTTGAGAACGAGCAGATAGTAGCAGTTGCAAGCGTTGCCAATAAGTCAAAGGATTATGATGAATCCGACGTCCGCCAGCTCACACTTCTTATGGAAGGAATGTGGAAACTTGTCCAGTACAAGAACACAAATGAGGTTCTGTATGAAGCACTAAGGATGCGCAGGGTGCTTGAATCTATTATGAGCTCAAGTCCTGCTATTGTTTTCCTGTGGAAGCCTGAACAGGACTGGCCTGTTGAATTTGTATCTGATAATATTGAACAGTTTGGCTATACTGTTAATGATTTTATTTCAGGAAAAATAATCTATGGTGACATAATCCACCCGTCGGATCTACAAAGAGTAAGAAGTGAGGTTGAAAGGGCATCAAGGGAAGGTTTCTCTGATTTCAGTCAGGAGTACAGGATACTTACTAAATCAGGTGATGTCAGATGGGTGGATGAAAGGACAATGCTTCATTACGATGAAAGGGGCATGGTTGATTATCTTCAGGGTATAATTGTAGATATAACCGAGCGCAAGCAGGCTAATAATTTCATGCGTATAGAGTGTGATCTGGATAATGTGCTTGGTGAAACAGGGGGACTTGAAGAAACTTTTGATAAGTTACTTGATTTTACCCTTGAAGCCAAGACCGTTGATTCCGGCATAATGTATGTTGTAGATGAGATAACAGGAGATTTTGAGGCTATCTCCTACAGGGGCCTTTCGGAAAACTTTGTGGATGCAATGGCAAATTTTGGTCCGAACACCCTTATGGCTCGCCTTTTTACTACAGGTTTTCCTGTGTACAAGTATTTCTCAGAGATCAATATGATGATGCCGGCTGTAAATCTTGATTTTGAAGGTTTGCAGGCAATGGCTTTCATACCGGTCAAGTTTAATGAAAGACTTGTAGCAGCTATAGTGCTTGGTTCTCATTCTGACCTTGAGATCCCTGCAAATTCAAGGAATCTTGTTGAAACCATAGCAAACCAGATTGGTATTATTATTTCAAGGATGAAAAAGGATTCAGGTGTCCAGAAAAGCAAGAACAATATGAATTCACTGCTGGATGCCCTTGATGAGGTGGTTTTTATTATGGATCTTGAAGGAAGGATTCTCCACATTAATGAAACATTAATTGATACCCTGAACTATTCTCCACAGGACCTTGAAATGAAAGATTTCCTTATGCTCTATCCGCAAGACTGGGAGGATGAGGTCCTGTCTACGCTGGATGAGATCATGGCAGGAAAAATGTCAACATGCGATATTCCGCTGGTGAGCAAGGAAGGTATTGTTGTACCTGTTAAGTCTAAATTCACTATAGGTGACTGGGGAGGACAGGATGTCCTTATTTCCATATCCACCCCTGTAAAAGAGCCCGGAAATTAAAAGCAATCCTGGCTTTCATCCCTGTTTCCTACACCAAGTACTACAAGTTTTGTTTCCATGGGTGTTTTCCATCCCATTGGAACAATTTCTTCTTTTTTGATATCTATTTTTATGTGGCTTGGGTCAAGTCCTGCTTCTTCCATATAGCTGAGCACAGTGCTTTCCCCGAGATTCACCGCATAGTCCAGAGCTTCCTGGTATTCGTAGAAATTGTTCTTTCCATGTTCTGAGAACACAAGGAATTCCCAGTCAGGAGCAGCCATGGAAGCGGGTCTTATAAGCACTTCGAATCTGCGTATTCCTTTTGCAGCCAGGGCCCCGGCAGCATTTCCCACACTTGAATATTCAGGCAGGACTATCCTTGCATCCATTATTTCCTGCATTTCTTCAACAAATGCACTAACAGGACCGCCTATCAACACTACAGGCACCTCTATCTTAAATTTTGCAGGTGACTTGATATCAAACATTTTCCTGATCTCTGATTTTTCAATCCCATCAAAGAAGAATGATACAAGATCACATGCCATGTTCTTTGCAATTCATTTTGATGTACCGGGAAATTCAGACTTTTCCATTCCGGCCAGGGAGCCAAGCATATCCGCACCTATATTTGCAGCTTCAACGTTCCTTTCGGTATATTCTCCAAGTACATGAAGTGCGTCCGTCAATGTGAAACCGATTGGCTGCAGGAGTCTTTTTTGTATAAGACTGTCAAATACGTTGCTTGCAGGGAATTTTTTTATTCGGTTGAAGATCTCTGTTGTGGATGTTGGTTCCTTTTTCACAGCTTCAAGAACTTCTTTTTCCTCAGGGCTTGCTTCAAATGCTTCATAGTCAGTCCTCATGTAAAATTTAGTTGGCTGGTAGTTGACTCCAATCTTCATTTTTGATGGCATTGGATTTGTCCTGAGTTGTTCAAGAAAATCCGGGTAAAGTACAGCTGCCCTGCACAGGGGAATTACTCTTCTTGGGCCGATATTGATCTTTTCTCCTTTGACCCAGACATGACTGTCGCCTCCCATGGCGGATGTTTCCATCTTAATTGCTTTCACCCTTGTTTTCCATCCGCCGACAACTGCACCTGCATCGCTCATTTCCGGAACGCCATTGTATATGACCGAAATATCAGTACTTGTACCTCCCACATCTATGACCGCGCAAGTCTCTTCATCTGCAAGGAATGAAGCACCAACAAGACTTCCTGCAGGTCCTGAAAAAATGGATTCGATTGGTTTTTTCATGGCACTCTGTATGCCAATGACCGAACCGTCACATTTGAGCATGAATACCTTTGCATCAATTCCCCTGGATTTTATTTCAGCTTCTACAGTTGTCATGAATCTCTCAGTTACGGGTATTAGCTGTGCATTCAGGAATGCTGTGACTGCTCTTTCAAATGCCCCGAGGTCCTGGGAAAGCTCATAGCTACAAACAACCGGGAGGCCGGTATTTTCCATGATGATATCTTTTGCGCGGAGTTCGTGATCATGGTTTCTGACACTGAAGTATGATGAGATTGCAAAAGCTGAAACTTTGTCTTTAACACTGAGGGCAAATTCCCTGATTGCTTCTTCTTCCAGGGTATCAGTTTCTATTCCATTGTGGTCGTGACCTCCTTTAACTTTCAGGAAATGTCTTGTGGGCAGTTCCTGCCTAATATCATAATTGCCTATGAGTATCAGGGCTACCGGGGAACCTGTTCCTTCGAGTATGCTGTTAGTGGAAAGTGTTGTGGATACTGAAACCACTTTTACATCCTTAAGACACACAGGATCCAGTCCGTCTATGGCTTTTGTTATCCCTTCCAGCGGGTCCGGATAACTTGTCAGTGCTTTATTTGACTGGATAATCGTGTTGTCTTCATCTTTCAAAAGAACCGCATCCGTATACGTTCCTCCTGCATCAATACCTAGGCTGTAACTCATTTTCTTGAACTCCATTATTTTTATCTGCTTAGTTGAGTGAATGTTCCAAAATTAAAGTATATATATTTTTTGTTCAAAACATTCACGCCGTTAATGCGAAAAACAGCATCTAGCAGCTGTAAAATATGTTGATGTCATTTTTCTACAAAGTGGATATCAGTAATATTTATATAGTTAAATATCCGGATATGTCGCACTGTATAAGGAGCAACAAAGAATCAGGCTTAAGTCTGGAAGGTTCAGTGCTGTTTTTCTGTTTGTTTATATATGGTTCATTCTTTATCCGTTATCTTTATATATTGAATTCAAATTTGTCTCATTAGAAAAGTATATGTATGATTTAATCATTGCTAATATTTGATATTTTAGTGTATTTTTCAGTAAAAGTGAATAAACACTACCAATATACATATTATTATCATTTTTACGATTCTTCTGGTGGGTTATTTTTATATATAATTTCTTAAACACCGTTAATAGCAAAATATAAATACTAGATTACTAGAAAAGCTTATATACATGGATATTCTACCTATTCAGCAGGAACAACAATGCTACTTAGCATGTTCACTCCTTCGGAATATTTCAGACGTATTCCAGATTAAAAAGTTAAATTGGAGGTTAAGAAATGGTAAAACAATATTTCTCAGGAAGAAGCCCATTAGACGGTGTAACTCTGGAGCTTTTCTCAGAAGATGATCTCAGAGCTCTTCACTACGCTACAATGGATGTCTTCATCAACACTGGTATCCAGGTATCAGATGCTGAAGCAAGAGCTATCTTTAAAGAAGGTGGCTGTTTAGTCGATGAAAAAACACAGGTCGTTAGGATTCCTGAGTTTGTAGTTAACAGGGCACTTCGTGACTGTCCATCCAAGTTCGTCCTCTGGGGTCGTGACAAGAAACACAACACCAAGCAGGAGCACAAAGGAAAAGTACACTGGACCTGTTTCGGTACCGGTGTCAAGATGTGCAACTATCAGGCACCTGGCAAGTACGTAACCGTTGACTCAACCGAGAAGGACCTTGCAGACACAGCAAAGATCTGTGACTGGGCAGAGAACATCAACTACTATTCACTTGCAGTTTCCGCAAGAGACTGGGCAGGAAAGGGTGCACAGGATGTCCACGAGACACTGACACCATTGATGAACACAACAAAGCACTTCCACCACATTGACCCTGTAGGCGAGAATGTTGATTACTACCAGCAGATCGCTACCGCATACTACGGTGGAGACGATGAAGAAGCACGCAAGAAGCCAATCTTCTCAACACTACTCTGTCCAACAAGTCCACTGGAACTCAGTGAGAACGCATGTCAGGTTATCATAAAGGGTGCAAACTTTGGTACTCCAGTTAACGTACTCAGTATGGCAATGGCTGGCGGTTCATCACCAGTACACCTTGCAGGTACTCTCGTAACACACAACGCAGAAGTACTTTCCGGTATCGTACTCGCACAGCTCGTCAAGCCAGGTGCACCAGTATGGTATGGTAGTTCTACCACAACATTCGACCTTAAGAAAGGAACAGCACCTGTAGGTTCCCCTGAACTCGGACTTATCAGTGCAGCTGTTGCAAAACTCGGTCAGTACTACGGTCTGCCAACATTCGTTGCTGGTTCGTAGGCAGATGCCAAGATACCTGATGGCCAGGCTGGTCATGAGAAGACAATGACAACAATTCTTCCATCCTTTGCAGGTGCAAACACCCTGTACGGAGCAGGTATGCTTGAGCTCGGTATGACATTCTCACTCGAACAGCTCGTTCTTGACAATGACATGATCTCCATGACAAAGAAGGCAATGCAGGGAATCCCTGTAACCGAGGAGACATTGGCAGTTGACTCCATTGACCAGGTTGGTATTGGAAACAACTTCCTTGCACACAAGACAACAAGAAAGAACATCGACCTTCCATCCAGCCCAATGCTTATTGACAGGCTTATGTTCGGAGACTGGGAAATGGCAGGTTCAAAGGACATCGCAACAGTGGCTCATGAAAAAGTCGTTGACATCATGAAGAACCACGAAGTTGAGCCAATAGACGCTGATCTGCTCAAGGACATGCAGGCAGTTGTTGAGAAGGCTGACAAGGCGTTCAGGGACAGCATGTAAAACGGAGGTTAAAAAAATGGCAACAAAAGAAGAAATTATTGCAAAAGCAAAAGCTGCAATTTTAGACTTTGATGAAGACGTAGCAGCAGAAGCAGCTCAGGAAGCTCTTGATGCAGATGTAGATCCTGTAGACATCATTCAGGACGGTTTCACTGCAGGTATGAATGAAGTTGGCGACCAGTTTGAAGCAGGTACTGTATTCCTTCCACACGTCATTGCAGCATCAGAGGCAATGAGTGCAGGAGTAGCTATACTT
>JAWKHE010000030.1:0-15699 GCA_041395005.1 Methanolobus sp.
AGGGGAGTCGGAGGAACCAGCACACTTGTTGCTGCCAGTGTTCCTGAAGAGAAAGTTGATGAAGTTGCTGAATACATCAACGAGTATCACGAAGTATCCCACAATTACCACAGGCCTGAGAAATTCAATATATGGTTCACAATTTCTGCAGCTGACAGGGAAAGAATAGACACTATATTAGAAGAGCTCCATGAAAAAACCGGAATGGAGTTTGTTGACCTTCCAACAAAAAAATTGTTCAAGATCGGAGTCAGGTTCAACATAAAGTGATTGGTGATAACTATGGCAGATAATCTGGATGACATTGATGAAAAAATAATAAAAATGACACAGAACGGCATCCCGCTTAAAAAATCACCTTTTGCAGATATTGCCAGTAAACTTGGTATCAGCGAGCAGGAAATAATAGACCGCCTGAAAAAGATGCAGGAGAAAGATGTTATCCGCAGGTTCGGAGCATCCATAGGACACAGGGATATAGGAATTCTTGCAAACGCAATGTGTGTCTGGAACGTGCCTAATGAGAGAACAGAGGAAGTTGGTACAATTATGGCAGGATTTTCTGAAGTCACACACTGCTATGAAAGGCCTCGTGCTCCCGGATGGGACTACAACCTTTTTGCAATGGTCCACTCATATACAAAGGAAGACTGCGAGGAAGTTGCTGCAAGGATCTCAGAGGCAACAGGCATCAAAGATTACAAGCTTCTTTATAGTGACAGGGAATTCAAGAAAACTGGAGTTAGGTTGTAATCGCAATCTTTAACTAATTTTACCGGGAAAAGCAAAAGGCAATCATTTCCGGAGATGGAGATATGAAAGACAAGAACCACTTCCTGCCACTGCTGATAGATATGAGCGACAAGAAAGTCGTGATATTTGGAAGTGGATCTGTAGGGGAAAGGAAAGCTAACCTGTTCTCAGAATATGCAAAAGTTACGGTAGTCAGCCGAAGTTTTTACGATGTTTTTTATGAGCTTGAAGAAAAAAACGGTATACAGTTAATCAAAGCCGATGCAGGAAAGCTCACTGATAAGGAGATAAATGATATTATCAGAGACGCATTTCTTGTGATTCCTGCCACCAATGACAGGAGCATAAATGAAAGAATTGTTTATCTAGCTAAATCTTTCGGGATACTGACAAATGAAGTTGATGCCATTGGTGACGTCACCGTACCTGCTGTGATCAAACGTGGCGGGCTTACAATCAGCATATCCACCGCAGGTTCAAGCCCTGCGTTTGCAAGATTTACACGCAGGCAGGTAGAGAAAATCATTACTCCTGAATTTGGTGATATGATAAAGATACAGGATGAAATGAGAACGTATCTTAAAAGTGAAGTACCTGACCAGAGAGACAGGAAAGAGATATTGTGGGACATACTTGAGAGCGAAGAAGTGTGGGACGGGCTTGAAGAATCATATGAAAAAGGGTTTAATACAGCACAGGGTATAGTAAGGAAGAAAATAAGCGAGAAAGTCAGATGAACATGTACTACAGACACCGCTATTTGAATTATTGTAAAACACGAGGTAACCATGACTGAAATAACCAGTATGGTGATAACCCATTCCAAAGCAACCGTGGAAGAGATCGAGGAAGCATGGGAAGGGGACATCGAAAAAATGCTCAAGGACCTGCACTCCCTTGATCTGGTTTGCGAATGTGCCGTACTCAAGACCTGCAACCGCGTGGAAATATATGTTGTTTCACCAAAGGGCAGTACTGTCCTGTTCCAGTTTGCCAAGAAAATGGGGCTTTCCTCTAATATTATAGACTTTTTTGAACATGAAGAATCTATCATGCACCTGCTAAGGCTTGCATGTGGTCTTGAATCCATGATAATCGGTGAAGACCAGATCCTCGGCCAGATTAAAGACCTGTATCTTGTTGCCAAGAAACTTGGAACAACGGGCAAAATGCTGGATACTGCATTCAGTAAAGCAATCCAGGTAGGAAAACGTGTAAGGACCGAGACTGAAATTAACCGTGGTGCACTTTCAATTGCATCAGCATCAGTAGACCTCGCAGAAGACACAGTTGGCGACCTCCAGAACAAAATGGTACTTGTAATTGGAACCGGTGAGATGGGAACACTTGTCACAAGGGCACTTTCCCACAGGGAAATCGAGCTGATGTATATAGCCAACCGTACATACGGAACTGCAAAGGACCTTGCAGATGAGATGGGAGGACATGCAGTACACTTTGACCAGATCGATGAGAACCTCAGGAGAGCTGATGTTGTTATCAGTGCAACCGGTGCACCCCATTACGTCCTGAAGTACGAGCAGATAGAAAAAGCAATGAATTTCAGGGAAAAGGAACTGCTTTTAATTGATATCGCAAATCCAAGAGATATTGATCCTTCAATCAATGGTATTCCCCATGTGACCCTCTATAATATAGATAACCTGAGAGTCATAAACGAGAAAAACCTGGAACTGAGAATGGAAGAAGCTAAAAAAGCCCAGGCCATAATCGATGAGGAATTAGATCTTCTGATCAAACAGTACAAAAGACAGAGAGCAGACACCCTTGTATCGGAGTTGTATGCCCAGTCCTACAAGCTTCGTGTTAATGAAAAAGACAAAGCTATCACAAAGCTTGGCGCGTATCATACAATTGGTGAGACTGAAAAACAGATCATCGAAGATCTGACACATTCCATTATCAACAAAATGCTGGCAGAACCTACCAAGGTTATCAGGTATGCAGCAGAGATCGGTGACGATGAACTGCTGGAGTCTGTTGCCAGAGTATTTATCGCTAATAGATCAAACATTAAAGAAAAAAAAGAGCTGGTTAAATGTTCCCCGAGCGCAGAATGAGAAGGCTGAGAAGCGGCAAAATAAAAGATCTGGTACGTGAAACCTCACTGTCTGTCAATGACCTGATATATCCGGTTTTCGTCAATGAAACAATAAACGAGCCGGAAGAAGTATCATCCATGCCAGGTGTGTTCAACCTGCCGGTGGATATGGTTGCAGATGATGCAAAAGAAGCTGCTGATCTCGGGATACCTGCCATGATTCTCTTCGGCATACCGGAACACAAGGATGAGAAGGGAAGCAGTGCATGGGGGGATGAAGATATCGTACAGCGTGCAGTACGCGAGATCAAGAATGAACTCGGGAAGGACATGCTGGTAATTACCGATGTCTGCCTCTGCGAATACACCAGCCACGGACACTGCGGAATGGTTGATTTTGATACTGAGGAAATCATGAACGACCCAACTCTTCCACTGCTTGGAAAAACTGCAGCCAGCCATGTAAAAGCCGGAGCTGACATGGTTGCACCTTCAGGAATGATGGACGGTATGATATCTGCAATTCGCAGTGAACTTGACAATAATAATTTCCACAGCACACCAATTATGTCCTATGCTGCAAAGTATTCTTCAGCATTTTACGGACCTTTCAGGGATGCAGCAGGTTCAGGATGTTGCTTCGGGGACAGGTCCACACACCAGATGGATCCTGCAAACTCCGACGAGGCGCTTATGGAAACTGCCCTCGATATCGAGGAAGGTGCAGACATAATAATGGTCAAGCCGGCACTTCCGTATCTTGATATAATATATCGCCTCAAGACGGAATTCCAGATGCCAACAGCAGCATACAATGTCAGCGGAGAATACTCAATGCTTAAGGCAGCAGCACAAAATGGCTGGCTTGATGAGAAACAGGTGATGCATGAATCACTTATGTCCATCAAACGTGCAGGTGCTGATATGATAATTACCTATTTTGCCAAGGAAATGGCACAGATGTTAAAATGATTTCAGGGTGTTTTTATGTCATTAGATAAGTCCAGAGATTTATACAATAAAGCAAGGACACTCCTCCCAGGAGGAGTCAGCAGTCCGGTAAGAGCTATCAAACCATACCCATTTTACACTGAATCTGCAAACGGTTCAAAGATAAAGGACATCGACGGAAATGAGTACATCGATTACTGTCTTGCATATGGACCAAACATTCTGGGACATGCAAATCCCACCATCAAGCAGGCAATAATCAACCAGCTTGAAAAAGGATGGCTTTACGGCACCCCAACAGACCTTGAAGTAAACCTTGCCGAGAAGATTGCAGCACTTTACCCGAGCATTGACATGCTCAGGTTCGTTTCCACAGGAACAGAAGCAACCATGAGCGCACTTCGTGCAGCAAGGGGATTCACAGGCAAGAACAAGTTCATCAAGATTGAAGGTGGATTCCACGGTGCCCACGATGCAGTACTGGTAAAAGCCGGATCAGGTGCAACAACCCTTGGAAAGCCGGACTCCCTTGGAATTCCTGAGGACTTCACAAAGAACACACTTCAGGTACCATTCAATAATATTGAAGCTCTCACAGAAGTAATTGAAAAGAATCAGGACGACATGGCATCAGTCATAATGGAACCTGTTATGGGTAACATCGGCCCGGTGCTTCCTGAAGGTGATTTCCTTAAGGACGTACGTAAGGTTACAGAAGAAAACGATGTAGTGCTCATCTTTGATGAAGTCATCACAGGTTTCAGGCTTGCAATGGGTGGAGCCCAGGAATACTTTGGCGTTACACCTGACATGACAACACTGGGCAAGATTGTCGGCGGAGGAATGCCAATTGGTGTTTTCGGTGGAAAGAAGGAAATCATCGAAATGATAGCACCATCCGGAAGTGTCTACCAGGCAGGAACTTTCAGCGGAAGCCCGGCTTCGGTTGCAGCAGGACTTGCAGTACTTGACGTGCTTGAAAAGGAAGAAGTACACAAGAAACTCAACGCAACCGGTGACATGATGAGAAACAGGCTGTCCGAGATCGTTGCAGACCTAAATCTCGATTATAATGTCGTTGGTATTGCTTCAATGTTCAAGATATTCTTTGGAGACAAACCACTGAACTACCAGGATGTCCTCAAATGTGACAAGGAAGGATACATCAAGTTCTTCTTCAGGATGCTTGAAAGTGGCGTATTTGTCCCGCCATCACAGTTCGAGACAAACTTTATTTCAACTGCCCACAGCGAAGAGGATATTGAAAAGACACTCTCCGCATATGAAGCAAATCTTAAATGAACAACGGTGAATTCACATGATAATAGGAACTCGCGGAAGTGCCCTCGCCATTGCACAGACAGAAACCATAGAAGGACTGCTTGCAGAACTGGGGGTCAGCACAACCAGGAAAATAATAAAGACATCCGGTGATACCTTTACAGACAGGCCACTACATGAAGTGGCAGGAGTCGGTGCTTTTGTCAGGGAACTGGATGACAGGATGCTTGATGGCGAGATTGACATATCAGTCCACTCCATGAAGGATCTTCCAACTATCCGACCTGAAGAACTTACTACATCCGCGGTCCTTAAGCGTGATTCACCATATGATGTACTGCTTACCACAGATGGTTCAAGAATAGATGAACTGCCGGAAGGTGCAGTTCTGGCATGACATCCATGCGAAGAAGAGCCCAGATTCTCGGGTACAGACCTGATCTTAATGTCCATGACCTCAGGGGAAATATCAATACCAGAATAAGAAAACTTGAGGAAGGACTTTATGACGGCATCCTGCTTGCTGAGGCGGGTCTTCAGAGAATGGGCTGGGAGATGGATGTGGAACGTCTTGATCCGCAGCATTTCTGCCCTTCAGCAAACCAGGGGACCATAGCAGTTGTCACACCTGCGGGAACCGAGGCAGAAGAAGTCACATCCAATCTTGACCACCAGCAGACAAGAATTGAAACCCATATTGAAAGAATTGTCACAGCTGATGTGGAAGGAGGATGCACTGCACCTATAGGTTCATTTGCACAGTTTCTCAACGAAGACGAGATAAGCATACGCTGCGAAGTGCTGGCTCTTGACGGCACGGAACATGTCCGTATTGATGAGGTAATCCCGGTTGAAAACTACCAGATGTATGCCGAAATAATCGCCAGGCAACTCGTGCAAATGGGTGGCAAGGATCTTGTGCAAAAAGCAGTCTGCCAGCTGAATGCAGGAACAGCCAAAGAGGTGCAGGGACAATATGATTAAAGTTACAGGAATCAAACTTAAAAATCCAACTATACTGGCTGCCGGCATAATGGGCACCACAGGAGCATCACTTCTCCGCGTTGCAAAGGAAGGAGCAGGGGCAGTGGTTACAAAATCCATTGGCCCGGAACCAAAGGAAGGACACAAGAACCCAAGCATGATAAATCTTGGATATGGGTTTTTGAATGCAATGGGCTTGCCAAATCCATCATATCCTGATTTTAAGAATGAACTTTCAATTGCAAAAAAAGAGTCGGACACTCCTGTGATTGCAAGTATATTCGGAGGTACTGAAGAGGAATTTGTGGACGTAGCCCTTGGGCTGCTTGAATCAAAACCTGATGCTTTTGAACTTAATGTAAGTTGTCCGCATGCACTTGGATATGGTGCATCTGTAGGAAGCAACCCGGATGCTGTAGAGAGCATCACAGCTGCAGTAAAAGATGCTGTGGACATTCCTGTATGGGTAAAACTCACTCCTAACGTTACAGATATTGTAAGTATCGGGGAAGCTGCCCAAAGAAGTGGAGCGGATGCAGTTGTTGCCATAAACACTGTAAAAGGAATGGCAATAGACATTGAGAGCGGATACCCCATACTTGGGAACAGGTTTGGAGGGCTTTCCGGAAAGGCAGTAAAACCTGTTGCCATTAAATGTGTTTATGACCTTTATACAGCCCTTGATATACCAGTCATAGGTGTTGGAGGTGTTTACACATGGCAGGATGCTATTGAAATGATGATGGCAGGAGCCAGTGCAGTCCAGGTCGGTTCTGCAGTCTACGAAGGACTGGAGGTTTTCAGCTCAATTTCAATGGGAATTGAGAAGTTCGTTGCTGAGAAAGGATACACCGATGTGACAGATATAATCGGAATTGCACATGAGAGGATATAATGTACCCCATCAACGTCAAAATAACTAAAATCATAAAGGAAACACCATCCACAAGGACTTTTGTATTTGACAGGTCCTTCGATGAAGCCATACCTGGACAGTTTGTAATGGTATGGATCCATGGTGTTGACGAAATACCCATGGGACTGTCCAGTAAGAATTCCATCACTGTGCAAAAGGTAGGAGATGCAACTGAAAAGCTCTTTGGCTTAAGTGAAGGAGATTCACTTGGCATCAGGGGACCTTTTGGAAAAGCTTTTACGCTTCCAGGCAAGGATGAAAAAATACTTCTTATTGCAGGAGGAGTCGGTACTGTACCCATTGTGGCTCTTGCCAATTATGCTGCTTCTGCAGGCATATGCATGACTACAATTCTCGGAGCCAGGAATTCCGATGAACTACTTTTCGTGGACAAATTTGCATCCTCTGGCGAGCTTCACATAACAACAGATGATGGTTCAGCACACAGGTGTGGATTTGTAACAGATGTGCTTTCCGAGACAGACATTAATTCCTATGACAGGATTTACACCTGCGGCCCTGAAATGATGATGAAATGCATTTTTGGAATGCTTGAAAAAGAAGATGCTCTTGAGAAAACAGAGTTCAGTCTTCACAGGTATTTCAAATGCGGAATTGGTGTTTGTGGTGCCTGCTGCATGGATAAGAAAGGACTGCGTGTTTGCAGGGACGGACCGGTTTTCAACGGGCTGGAGCTTGTTGATTCAGAGCTTGGTAAATATATGCGTGGACCAAGCGGTAACAGGAAAGAGTTCTAAACGTACTTTTTTTAAAAAACAAAGTTCAGGCTAAAATCAATATAAAAAAGTAATGGAATTATGCAGAATATTCCTGCACCATTATTTTTGATGCCATGCCCCTGCCCAGAGCATAGTCACAGCCATTAATGGACACAATCAAAGAACCATTTACTCCTTTTTTCAGTTTAAGCAACCTGTTCTCAATGAAACCCATGGACCTGAGACGGTTTATCAGAGAATTTCCCGCATTGATAGATATAATTTTCATATCCTTACCTTCAGGCATCATTGCAAGCGGTATTATTGGAGCCATTTTTTTACCTCTGTCGTTTTATAAGTGTGATATTCATCGAAATATCACGATTTAACATTCCCTTGTAATATTAGGAGAGCCTAACATTACTTGATACTGCAATATAGTGTTTAATCGTATATATATGTTCCCGGCTACGAAGAAAAATTGTCCTTTAAACAATTAAACTTGCCTTTCTAACACAAGTGATTTAAATATTAATTCAAATCCATAGAACAATGTCTCTGAACAAAAACGAAGGCAAACTACCGGAACTTGCAATGGGTGTCCGGAATATGGCTGCCCTGAACGCATGCAGCGAGAGCGCAGATGCAGTTTATTTTTCACTGGACAGGCTTAGCCTCAGATCCAGAGCACAGGAGATCAGTACAGAGAAACTGGCCTATTTTGTTGAAGAGATACATAACAGGGGGCTGAAAGGATACCTTGCAGTTAATTCCGTCATATATCCGGATAATCTCAGGGAGCTTGAAGAAGTACTTGATTGTGCCGCATCTTCTGATATAGATGCAGTGATAGCATGGGACCCTGCAACCATAATGAAAGCAGCTGACAGGGATCTCAGAATTCATATTTCAACCCAGGCAAATGTATCCAACCAGATTGCTGCTGAATTTTACAGGTCACTGGGAGCCAGCAGGGTGGTACTTGCCAGGGAGCTAAGCCTTGAGCAAATAAAAGAGATTGGTGAGGACACGAAGATAGAACTTGAGGTTTTGTCCACGGAGCAATGTGCCAGGCAATTTCCGGTAGATGTTACCTCTCTGCATACCTGCTGGGCAAATCAGGTAACTGCGGAGAATGCAGCCAGCCATGCCGCTGGGAATGGTCACTGCATTCTGATAACGGGGCAATTGTTGATATTGAAGGTAAATACCTTATGAGTGCAAAAGACCTCTGCATGATAGAATATATACCTGAACTTGTTGAAGCCGGAGTGCATGCATTTAAGGTTGAAGGCAGGCTCAGGAATCCGGGCTACACATCGACTGTATCCAAATGTTACAGGCAGGCTCTTGAACTATTCAGGGATGGCACTTTTGAGAAAAGCAAAGCACTGCCTCTTAAGAGGAAATGGCACTTGAATACAACAGGGTTTTTCCACCGGATTTTATTTAGGCTATCCCGGACCTGACAGCCTTGCATATGATTTTGATATGAACGCATCACCTGTTAAGCGTGAAGCCGTAGGTGTTGTAACAAATTATTACCCGAAAAACTCAGCGGCAGCTGTTAAGCTGCTTGAAGAGGACTGGAAACCGGTGACAATATCATAATCGAGGGCAACACGACATATCTGGAACAGGAAGTCAGCTCTATTTTTCATGAAGGTCATGAAGTCACCAAAATTGAGCGTGGAAATGAAATCGGCCTGGGAGTCGATGATCTTGTGCGCAAAAATGATCGTGTTTTCGTAATTAAGAAAACAGATACACAGTAATTACTTTTTACCAAGCTTTAAAATCCTATAGGTTTTTAGTACGATATATAGCCTATATAGAAGCCATACTAAAATATATTTCAAAGAGATAAGATTCTTATTAAAATAAAAAGGTAGAGAACTCAGGATGCGAGGAACATCCTGAAAGTTAAAAAGTATTTCAAATAATGCTGAGGATATGATGAAATTATGAGTGATGGCAATTCTACCAGGAGAGAACTTATCAACAAGGCTAAAAATTCTGTATTAAACTTCAATGATGCCGAAGCAAGCAACGTAGCAATGGAAACAATAAGTTCCGGTATCGACCCTGTGGATATAATAGAAGAAGGTTTCATAGAGGGAATGAAGATAATGGGTGACAGGTTTGAAGATGGCACAATGTCACTGATGGATATACTCGTTGCTTCCAAGACAATGAATAAAGGTATCTCCATGCTTAAACCTGCAGCTATTTGTGCCCATGAAGACAGTTGCTTTTTCGGAAACCTTATGTTGACATTGTAACTTGCGAATGTATTCACAGGCATACAGGCTTTCTTATCTTTTCCTTTGATGTTGCATTCCGACCGGATTTGCATATTAGAATTAACTGAATGACGTTTCCGGCAACAACGGATATATTTGAATACAAATATATTGAAATCTGTTGCTAACAGGAGAGAAAAATGGACGAATTTATGCAGGCAGCCATAGAAGAAGCTAAAAAGGATTTGAAGAAGGTGGAATACCCATCGGTTCAGTCCTTGTTAAAAACGGAGAAATTATCGGGAGAGGACACAACAGGAGAGTTCAGCACGATGACCCGCTGGCACATGCCGAAATAGATTGTATTCGCAGTGCCGGAAGAATAGGAAAATACAATGACACTGTTATTTACTCAACACTTATGCCCTGCTACCTCTGTGCCGGAGCAATAGTCCAGTTCGGGATTAAGAAAGTGTTTGCAGGAGAATCGGAAACCTTTGACGGTGCTTCAGGTTTTATGCGCGAACATGGAGTAGAGGTCATAGATCTTGACATTGATGAATGCAAGAAGCTCATGAAACAGTTCATAAGGGAAAAACCTGAACTCTGGAATGAGGATATTGGGAAATAAGCCCAATCTCATCCTTTTTTCACTGTGGCCCAGAACAGACTCCCCTTACCTTGCGGGTTATCTGTCACCCCTATTCTGCCACCATGCAGTTCAATTGTCCTTTTTGCAATTGCAAGACCAAGACCCGAGCCTTTGACAGCTTTTTTCTCAGAGCTCAGGCGATTGAAACGGTTAAAAATAAGTTGCTTATCCTTATCAGGAATTCCATCACCAGAATCAGAAACTATTACTTTCCATTCATCACCACAGTCCTGGATATCAACCAGCACAGTGCTATCATGCGGACTATACTTTATGGCATTAGAAACAAAATTTACAAAAACACCTTCTATGAGTGGATTCACAATTGCAGGATGAGGAGTTTTCACTTTTAAGTCTACAGTAATATTCTTTTTCCTGCTCTGGGGATCAAATTCTTCAATCACGTTCTTAAGTATCCCTTTCAAATCCATTGGCTCAAACTCAAGTTCGTCAATATCTTCAAGGCGGGCATATTTGGCAGCTGATTCAATCATGTCTATAAGCCGTGTAATGTTACTATCAATCAAATCGAGCTTATGCAATTTACTTTCATCAGATTCCTCCTCCAAAAGTATATCAGTAAAACCTTTGACAATTCCTGCAGGATTGAGAAGGTCATGTCGCAAAATATCAGTGAAAAGATCTTTTAGCTCGTTTGAATTCTTAAGCTGGGCAGCATACTGGTTTATCCTGCGTTCCACATCCTTACGTTCAGATATGTCCCGGACAACGGATATAATTCCATCATCCATGGCAGTAAAGAAATTTCCTGAAAAAAACTGGCTCCGTCTTTTTTCTTTCCGGGCAGCTCTCCTTTCCATTCTCCTTTAAAAAGTAATTCAGGAATAATTTCAGTTGATAATATTTCGAGTTCTGGCTCTGCATAAAGTATATCCCAGGATTTTCCAATGAGTTCATCCGGGACTCATAACCAAAAATGCGGGCATGGGCTTTGTTGACATGCAGGTAAATACCATCCTGGTCCATAATTGCCATACCATCAATGGAAGCTTCCATGGCTTTTGTATGTGTTTTCAGGCTTTCCTCTGCAATTTTTCTTTTTGTAATATCCTGACCGGAGCAAAGTATACCAACTACACTACCCAGGTCATTCTTAAGAGGCTTACAATACCAGGAAACTATCCGTTGTTCTTTTCCTTTTGTGATCACCGGACATTCACTGTAATTGATATTGCCTTTAACATCTGCCAGGGTTTCAGACATTTTCCCTTCCATTTCAGATCTTAATTCTTCAGGAATTACAAAGTCAAGGAAGTTTTTCCCCAGAACTTCATCCTCTTCATAACCCAATATCTCAAGACCACGCTTGTTTATCAGCGATATGGAAAAATCCAGATCCATAACCATCATCATAACGGCTGCAACATCAAGATAGTTCTGGGCCTGGTCTCGTTCCTTTACAAGATTATCCTGAAGTTGCTTGATACGAAGAAGGGATTTTACCCTCATCTTAAGTTCAAGACGATCAACAGGTTTGCTAAGGAAGTCATCAGCTTTTACCTCAATACCTTTGAGACGGTCCTCTCTGCTGGAAAGGGCAGTTACAAGGACAATAGGAATGTATTTGGTATCTTCAGAACTTTTTATTTCGTCGCATACTTTGTATCCGTTAACTCCTGGCATCATTAAATCAAGAAGAACAATATCAGGTTTCCGTGATGCAACTAGCTCTAATGCTTCCCTGCCACTGTAAGCCGGAATTACTTCATAATCATATTGCAGGTAAGCCTGAAGAAGTTCAATATTCATCGGCTCATCATCTACAATAAGAATCCGGGGTTTCTCAGATTGTACCATGATAGAATTTTCAATATTTGTTATGAAATTCTGATTTATCCACTATAGCCTGAATCCAGTGTATGCCGAACGCAGGTCCCCACCTTGGATCATTACCTGATTAAGCGTTCACAGATTGTTTACTGGAAGTCCTAATATACTTAATGTTGTTCAAAATTTATTAAGACTTTGTTTTTTTACAAAATCAAAAAATATAATATGTTAGTATTATTAATGAGCCTTAATATCATTTCCAGATAATATTTGAAAGATTTCTACCAGGAATACTGTGAACCTCATACTCCGGATAACCGAACATCATAGCATGCTGCACTACATTCTCATCCGGAAGATTTAATTCATCAATTAAAGGCTGATATGTAGTTGCTGCTACTTTCAAGAATCCAGCCCAGCATGCACCCAGGTTGAATGAAGGCGCAGCAAGTTCAAACCAGGTCATGGCAATAATGCAATCAGTGTATGACATGTCACTTACAGAATAGACTATTGCAAGATGCGGGGCTCCACGGCATATAGGATCAAGACCTGAATCATGTGCTGTAATCAGAGCTGGCATCATTGGTTTCATCGGGTGGTCGGCACCTGAACTAAGCACCTCACGCATCCAATCTATTGTCAGGGAACTTATTTTACTCACCTCAGCGGGGCTATGAACTATCAACCATTTTACCGGCTGTATATTAACTCCTGAAGGTGCATAGCGGACAATATCCAGTAAATCCTCTATTGTTTTTTTGTCAGCAACAGATTCTTTGTAATTACGTACAGAACGGCGTGTCCTCATATAAAGTCCCAGATGTTCCGGATCTATTGAACCTGAAACACTTTCAGACACAATAGAATATTTAGTGTCAAAGAGTGGTGATATTGCCTTTTCGGGACAGAATGCCTCACAACTTCCACATTTTGCACAAACATTGTCCATGGAATCTGGCATGAAAGGCAAGCCATTTTCCCCTCCTGCCATAATAATACCCAATGGGCATGTTTTGATACAGATCCACATCCTGTACACAATTGAGGATCAATAGATATTCTTGCCATTTATCTGACACTCTCCTCTTATAAAGTATAATTCATATATTATTAAATTCTTCGCTGTTGTTGATATTGTTGCTGTATCAAAGAAAATATATCCTTTCAAATAGTATTGACACCCTGATTATAGAATATCACTTTTTTGAACCGGGAACAGAATCATGGCAAGCCAGAAAATGATAGTGAAGGATGTCATTAACAAGTCAGATATCCTTCTTGAAGTAATAGATGCCCGTTTTCCTGAAGAAACCAGACATAGTGAAATCGAGCGTGACCTTAAGCGTCTTAAAAAACCTTTTATTATTGTCCTGAACAAATGCGACCTCGTGTCAAAGGAGAAAATTGAAAAAGCAAGATCCAGAATGGCAAAAACAGCTCCTTCTGTATTTGTATCTTCAAAAGAAAGATTTGGCACTACAATGCTCAGGCACAAAATGCTGGAAGTTGCAGATATACAGGGCAGGGATATTACCGTGGGATGTATAGGATATCCGAACACAGGCAAGTCCTCTGTAATCAATGGCGTTGCAGGAAAGGAAAAGCATCAACTTCATCCATTTCCGGGCATACCAAGGGATTGCAGAAAATCAATGCAGGATCACGCATTGTTTTCCTGGATACACCCGGTGTTTTCCCCTTTGATGAGCACGATGAATATATTCAGGGACTCTTGGGAATTAAGGATTCAACACATCTTAAAGACCCAATAGAAGTGGCCATGAAAATCATTGAGAAACTTGTTTCTGAGAACAAGGAAAACTTTGAAGCTTTCTACAAAGTAAGTATTGGAGATGAGAACTCATATGATATCCTGGAAATGGTAGGAGAGAGTTGTAATTTCCTGAAAAAGAAAGGCCAGATAGATGAAACAAGAGCTGCTGTAAAAATTATCAATGACTGGCAGAAAGGTTTACTTCATTTAGAGAACTCTGATTTCACGATTTAGAAAAAGAAATATAAGCTGATGTGTTAGGTTAATTCAAAGAGGTATTAAAATGGTAGAGTGGAAAAGAGACCTTGGCCTTCAGGGAAGAATGGTATTAACCATGTTCCTGCTGGCTGTGGTTTACCTTGGATTCCTTGTATTCCTTTCCCAGTACGCATCTGCAAGCTTTGTGCTGATTTTTGTTGCGTTATTCATGGGAGCACAGTATTACTATTCTGATAAACTGGTCTTGTGGTCCACCGGCGCACATGTAGTTTCCGAGGCAGAAGAACCAAAACTCCATGAAACAATTACAAGACTCTGTGTGATCGCAGGTCTTCCAAAACCAACTGTTGCAGTTGTGAATACTTCTGTACCCAACGCCTTTGCAACCGGAAGAAGTCCTAAAAAGGCTGTTGTTGCGGTAACGACCGGACTTATGAACAAACTGGACCAGGGAGAACTGGAAGCCGTGCTTGCACATGAACTGAGCCATGTAAAGAACAGGGACATGGCAGTACTTACAATTGCAAGTTTCATCTCAACGCTGGCATTTTACATTGTAAGATACAGCCTCTATTTCGGAGGAGGCAACCGCAGGAATTCAAATGGAGGAGGTTTGATTGCCATATGGATTGTTTCCATAATTGTGTGGATAGTCAGTTTCCTGCTCATACGTGCCCTTTCAAGATACAGGGAATTTGCAGCAGACAGGGGTTCTGCACTTATTACAGGACAACCGACACAGCTTATCTCAGCACTCAGGAAGATCAGCGGAACCATGGCAAATGTACCTACTGAGGACCTGCGAAAAGTTGAAGGTATGAATGCATTTTTCATTATACCTGCTATTTCAGGTTCACTTATGAACATGCTATCAACCCATCCGTCCATGGAAAAAAGGATTGCAGCACTTGAGAAAATACAGAGGGAGATTGAATACTGATGGGTTTTCGCGATTTAATTAACTCCGTACTTGGAAGCAGTAAAGTGCCTGAAGCAAAGACTGACAGGCTCTTTGCTATTTCCACTGCAGTTGTTACCCTGGAACTTAACCTGAACCTTAAACCCTCAGCAGTTGCAGGAATTTGTTTTAAGGCAATGGATATGTCAAAATACCAGAACACCAAGGATGATATTGAACAATTGCTGGAGTTCAGTACAAAAGAAACCGGTACGGAATTTAAGATCGAGAAAGATGAATACAATTTCATGTGGATTATACTGAAAGACAGGGACTTTGAAGACCTTGTAAGCACCATACACATGATATCCCAGACTCTCATTGAGCAGGGATTCGGGGAGCAAATCCTGTGTGCAGTGTACAGGTTTGAAAGTGAAGGGCCTGTATACTGGA
>JAWKHE010000031.1:0-7632 GCA_041395005.1 Methanolobus sp.
ATGCTTCTGTCGCCTTTTGATCTTTGCTTAGTCCCAGAATGAAAATAGAACTTATCCTCAGATATCCTTCCTCCTGTCGCAACATTGAAGCAATATTTCCCTCATTTGTTTTTGTCTGGATAATTGTTGAATACAGTCCTGGCTCTTGTTCTTCATTTTTCAGTGCTTTTATGAGAGGGTTTGTTTCTGGTTCATTAAGTTCTTCAAGAGCTACTACAACACCTGCCCGGAGATCATTATCAACTTCTTTAATTGAATCTGTAAGCAACTGCTGGTTAATTGCATTTTTCGAACTTGCAAATAACTTACTATCAGGGTTTTCCTCCTTCTTGTCAAATAGTTCATCAAGTTTGGGTATAGCGCGCTGATCTCCACTTTCAAGTAAAGCAAATACAACATATTTATTTGCGCTTTTATCATCGTTTTCTAACTTCTCTATTAAATATGGGGCAGCAGCATCTCCAAGATTGCCAAGTGCGAGGGCACAGGACATGCTTACATCTTCATCGTCATCATCTAAAGCCAAAACCAGAGGTTCTGCCGCAGTTTCATCTCCTATCTGTCCAAGAGCCCAGGCAGCAGTAGAGCGTACATAAGGATCATTATCAGTTAGAGAAGCAATAAGGAATGGAACTCCCGGTTCACCTGCATTTACAAGCACATCGCCTGCATACCAGCGTATGTCTTTGTTCTCGTCCCCAAGAGCTTTCACAAGCATCTCAGCACTTTCTTCACCACGGTTTGCTAGTGCTGACATTGCTATTTCTCTTACAACAGGGTCATCATCTTTTAATTGCTGTATTAAAGCCTCTATTGATTTATCCCCGCCAATATTACCTAAAGATTCTACAGCACATTCCCTTAAGTAAGCGTCATCATCAGAAAGAGCCAGTACCAGATCATTAACAGCCCTTTTATCTCCGATTTTTCCAAGTGTTATAGCTGCTGCATAACGTATATCTGTTTCATCTTCCGAAAGTAATGGAATAATAAACTCAGTTGCAGTTTTAGCCCTCATCTCTCCCAGTGCAAGTACAGCTCTTCTTCGAACCTCCCTGTCATCGTCTTCAAGGGATTGGATTAAGGCATCTGTGATGTTTTGCCCTCTCATTCTGGAAAGGGAATCAACAGCTTCTATTCTGACATTTTTGTTATCGTCCTCAAGGGATAATATTAATAAATTCTCAAATTCATAATTATCAGATTTTCCAAGTGCTTCTATTGCACTGGCACGAACTTCCGGACTCTCGTCGTTCATTGCAAGACATATGTTTTTAGCTGCTCCCTGTCCTGTCCTATACCTAATGACGATTTCCGCTCTCCATCCATCTTTATTAGCAGAAAAAGAATCAAGAATGTAATTTCTCCCAGAGCCCAAACTCAGCATTGGAACGTGGACATGAACATTTTCAATACTTCAAGTGCATTCAAAAAGAGCTTTTTGATTTTCCGTTTGAAATTGCTCAACGCAACAGCTGAATTCATCCGTACTTTCACTTCCTCATCTGTAATAGAATAAGAGGCATCTTTTCAGATTCGGAATCATCTATTTTTCCCAGAATAAGTGCAAGTTTACTTCTGGTATCTGAAGATAATGAATCCGGATTCTTGGTCAGAGTATAAAATAAATGTTCATCTATTTCTTCGGAAAATTGAATGCGCTTCTATCCCGACATTTGCATCATCATTTTCAGCATGTAAATAAGCTTTTCAATTGATGCCTGATTATCCAGGTAGCAGATTGTTTTCCCCTGCAATGTTTTTCAATTTCACTGTTCGTTTCAGCTACTGTTGTACCTTCAATACACAGCATTATTAAAACAATCAAAATTTTGAGTAAGGTTTTTTCATGGTTACCACCATCTTCAAAGGCAAATTTCCATGGTTTATATCCAGCCTTAAAATTGTAATTCATATGGCCGGGAATTATGTTTTCCCCTTATGTTCAAAACATCTACATGGACTCCATATGCATCCTTTATTTTTTCAGGAATGTTACATTTTCAGGTATTCCTGAAACAACGATATTATCAAGTGAAAATAACAGACAATTTTCCCTTTTTAGAAACAGACTTCAATTCCAAATCTTCGTGGTCTTCTACTCGTTTCATTCGCCTGCAGTTTTCTCAAAGTATAATCTCATCAGAAAAGCATCGCATGATTTGGATCATGGAGTGTCATTAGAACAGTAATGTTATGTTTTTCTGGAAAGATCCATTATTGTCTTAAGCACATGTATCTGATTTTGAGATCAAAGAAAAGTAGGCTCTCAAGCAGAAGAAAATCCGGTTCCTGTTACCAGTGCTTTTGCTATCATGACAAGTTATTGTCTTTCACCACCACTAATATTAGTATAGGGACGTTCTGCAAAATGCCCAATTCCAAGATACTCAAGCACACTGTAAGCCTTTTCTATATCTTCCTTCCCTGGAGTTGAGAACGGCGAAACGTATGGCATCCTTCCTGTTAGTACAACATCAAGTACAGAGAATGGGAAAGAACTTTTGTGGCTCTGAGATACATGACTGAGTGTTTTTGCAAGCTCCATTCTTGTAATCTCCTCTGCATTTTTACCACCGATATAAATCGTGCCATCATGCTGTTTCAAAAACCATTTATTATCTTGAGTAAAATTGGTCTTCCCACATCCCGTTTGGTCCTACAAGTGTAACAACAGAACCCTTTTTTACGGAAAAGTCAATTTTGTTGAGAACCAGTTCCTTTTCGTAACCCAGACTTATATTCCTGATAGATATTCCATCCGGCTCAGCATTATTGATGAAGGTCATTCCCAGCCTCCTGCCTTTGTGCTTCTGAGAAGATAAAGGAAAAATGGGGCTCCGAGAAGAGTAGTAATGATGCCAACAGGAACTTCAAACAGATGTTGCTCTTGCAACATTATCAATCAGGAGCTAGGAATGTAGCACCGAATGTGATGGAGAGTGGTATAAGCTTTCTGTGATCAGGGCCGAAAATCATTCTCAGTATATGGGGCACAATCAGACCCTGCCAGACCAATTATTCCTGCAACTGCTACCGCAGATGCAGCCAGTGAGGCAATATGATGAGCAAAAACTTGTATTTCTCAATATTCATCCCTACAGATCTTGCTTCTTCCTCACCCAGAGCCAGTACATTAAGTTTCCATCGAAGAAGGAAAATTACAATGCATCCTGCAGCCACAAGAGGAAAGAATCAAAGAACTTCGACCAGCATGCTGTGTGGAGACATCCTATTCCAGTAAACAATACTCTGCAGTGCTTTAGAACCTATGGTGAATTGAATGATTGCAAGTAAAGCACCAAATATAGAAAAGATGTGATAACACCTGAAAGTACGGCTTTACATTTGAAACCTGGTTCCCATTGCATTTATAAGTAAGAAAACAGGAGAGCTAGCAAACTGAATGTGAATACCAACCTGACAGGAATGCCAGGAATAACAGCCAAACACAATGCAGCCCCAAAAGCAGCCCCTGAAGACAGGCCCAAGTATATATGGGCTTACTAAAGGATTTCTAAATATCCCTGAAAGTAGCTCCAGCCGTTGAAGTAGGCTCCTACAATCATGGCAAGAAGAATACGTGGGAGTCTTATATTGAAAATTACTACATCGTAAACTGATGGATAGTCATATTCATAGCCTATCAACCGTGAAAGAATAACCCTGCTTACTTCCAGTTACATCAAGATCATAACTACCAGAGAAATAGTGAAAACATCAAAACAGGTATAGGTAGAAATAGAAATATCAAAAATAACAATTGCTTCCATTCAAAATACGAATTAAGTTTTTTGCTTTTTGCAGAGTAAATCTGTTCATTTTTTGCTTTTGAGATTTCCATTAATTTATCATTTCCCTGGTATAATTTGAAATCCTTCAAGCAGGGATTTCTTTATTTTCGGAGATTTTATTGTTTCATACACATAAACTAATAATACATAAGCTTAATTATTTGTTATTCATTAAATGAAGTATTAATTTACATGCTATTTAGTGTTAAATAAATAAATTTTATTAATACTGCAAATTTAAAGGAAATGATCAAATGAAAAAGTAAACATTCTCGATTCCATAGAAGAAATGACTGGCGTAGATACACTTGAAGGTGTCATCGGACCTTTAATGTCCGGAAACAAAGGATCTGCTCATTTCATAAAGATGCATGCTGACCTTTACTGTGATGCATTACATCCTACTGAAAGTATAATATACACTTCAAAAGGACAATGGGTTTATTTGCAGAAGAAAAGCGTCATCACATGAAGGAAGGATCACTATTTTTCATGCCACCGGACATAGATACCGGCTATGAAAGTTCCTTTGATGAACCTGCAAACCTTCTTATTATAAAGTTCGAAGGCGAAAAAGACCCTCAAGGTTCCTGGATTACCTCGAAGGGCTTAAGGAGCGACTTGAAGCAAAGAACAGAATGGAGAACCATTTAAAATGTCAGAATTACCTGCTGACCATCCGGCAGTATCTTTGCAAACGAAATAAAAAGCAAGGAATGCTGAAAGAAGTAATTGTTAATATTAGCCCTGGATTTCCCAGAGGTGTTTTCTATTTCGGAACTGTTTCCCTTCCTGGCATATTATTAATAACTTTCACAGGATGCAGAACCACGGAGTCTGTTCTTTCGCTATATTTGATCTCTGCGTCTATTCCGCAAGACTGTTCTGATGTTAGTGTCTGTCAGCACATCGGCAGGCGTACCTTCAAGAAAATATCTTCCCTTCATGCAAAAGAGAACCAGCCTGTCGCAGAACCTGCCTACCAGATTCAGGTCATGCAGTACATGTTAACTATCAGTTCTTTTCCTTAGCAATGCTCCTGATGGTTTCCATGATCTCAAGCTGGTGTTTCACATCAAGATTGCTTGTGGGTTCGTCCAGCAGCAGGACTTCAGGTTCTGTACAAGTGCCCTTGTTATGAGGACTTTCTGCTTTTCCCCGCCACTCAGTTCATTGTAGTTTCTCATGCTCCAGGTCTTCCAGATCCAGCATTTGAAGGCATCCCGCAACTATCTCCAAGATCCCTGTCACCTACATTCCATCCGATATGGTCTCCTTCCAAGCAGAACCACATCAAATACCTTGATAGGAAAAGTACGTTTGCACATTCTGAGGAACGTAACTTATGAGCCTGCTTACCTCTTTTATACTGAGTTTTTGAAGGTCTGTTCCATTCAACACGATCTCTCCGTTTGCTTCAAGTATAGAGATTCATGCATTTGAGAAGTGTACTTTTTCCAGTTCCATTTGGGCCTATAATCCCTACAACCTCACCTTTCTGAACACGAAGACTGATATTCTCAAGATTGAGTTTTCTTCCATAACTGAATGAAACATCTTCAATTCTAGCATCAGAGTACCTCCTGGAGAAACTCTGTTATATGTGTGAAATACTCTGGTTTTGTAAGGTCGTTTGAAGCAATCAAGGGACATGCGCTCTTTCAGGCGTAATTCCTCATCATCCGGAACTATATAAGAAAACCATGATCAGCATCCCGGATAATAGTAAAGTTCACGTCAACATTGTTCTTTTTCCAGTTCGTCCCGTACCATAAATGCATCTTCAAGAGGGACGTTCATGTCATATTCTCCATGTATCACCGGTGATGGTTTTGTTATGTAACGAAACTGTCTGGAAGGAGCATATTCCGGGTCTGAGAAAAGAGTATCAACCTGCGGGTTCATTCACCATCCATTATATGTAGCTGTATACTCATTTTTCCCCTTCATGACGGCTTTATGTCGCTTTGGAATTAGAACCAGCTATTAGCCCCATAAGTCATTCTTTTCAACCACATTCCAGATGGCTGGGACTTCTACTGGCATATTCAAGTGGTCTTTGATAGTTGAATTCCATCATTTCCTTGCAATCCCTGTAAAGTCCCCCGGACAGAATGTATGCCTTTGCACGGTTGTCATCTCTGGCAAGAAGACAGGTAGTGTACACTCTCGGCACTCTGGCTAAAGATCGCTATCCTGCTACTGTCAACGTTTTCCTGTGAACACAGGACATCAAGGAGCTTTTTTGAATCTCTGACAAGGCTCAGGCTATCCTGATGCCCGGGTTCACTGTCCCTGATGCCTCTTTTATCCCAAGAGAATGTTGCAAATCCTGCATCACACAGATGTTTGGACATCTTCAGAAAAAAATCCCTTTTAGCTATGTTCTTCCGGGTGGAATGACGAAGCATATTCCCATCCCTGTCCTGCTCAATTGTTCCATGATTTAAAAGGACCGCAGGTAGATTTTTCACCCTCGGGATACCTTAGTACCCCGGCAAGTCTTGTTTTATCACTGTCAAACGATATTTGCTTCTATCATCATCTCCAGGAAGATCCTCCTTTTTGGATACCAAAGATAAACGGGTATAGGCACCCACAAAGAAACACCAATAGGAAGTACTATTGGTGGAAATAGTGTCCTGCCGACAATATCAGCAGTTATCACAAGTATTGAACCGGTAATACATGTGGCCGGAAGCAAAAAACGATTATCTCCACCTATAAGGAGCCTGGTTACATGAGGTGCAACAAGCCCCACAAATCCGATAATTCCGGTAAAAGATGTTATAGTAGCTGTAAGCAGGGCTGACAGTACCATAAGGATTGTTCTTACCTTTTGAGTGTTAATCCCAAGACTTTTTGCTGTCTGGTCATCCACAAGCATCATGGCATTCAGATCCCATGCAAAGTACATTACAAAGGGAAATATAAGCAGAAATGATATTGAGGAAATACCAATGTTATTCCAGTCAGCTCTTGTAAGGGAACCAAAGGTCCAGTGAACGATCATCATTAATTCTTCTTCAGTTGCAAAGAACTGAAGAACTGCAGTTAACGCACTGAACAAGTAAGAAATAGCAATTCCTGCAAGAATAAGTGTTTCAGGGGAAGTTCCTTTTATGTTTGACAGGCCAAATACAATACCTGCACATAGAAGAGAGAATACAAAGGCATTTAATATCACAAGCAGTGGTCCTCCATCCACAAAACCTACCCCGAACATTATGGCAATTGCTGCTCCGAATGCTGCAGCAGAAGAAATACCTATGGTAAAAGGACTTACAAGGGGATTTCGCGTTATGCCCTGCATCACAACTCCGGCAAGTGCCAGTCCTGAACCGGCAATAACACCCATTATAAGGCGCGGAAGCCTCAGATGCCAGAGAACTGCGTAATTAAAACCTGTTGTTTCCACAGTGGCAAATCTGGAAACCATTGCAAGAATAACATCTTTGACGCTGATATCAGCAGCACCAATTGTTACTGCATATGCGAGCAAGAAAAAAAGGGCTGTAAGGCCCAGTATTAAAAATGATATATTCCGCGCTATATGCGCAGAATATGCTTTTTTTACCGACATGGTATCACAATGGGCCTTAAGCTAAAAAATTACTCGGGGTAGATATATACCCCCTGATAGTCTAGACCCTGATAGTTCTCAAGATATTCCCTGAGAATCTCATCCGGATCCATATCTGTGTAGAGTTCCGGATAGAGTTCCTTTGCCAGATACATAGGACCGAATTTCTTTCTTGCTCCGCCTGCAACATCAAAACTGATGAAATAGACATCTCCATTCTGTACAGCAGTGGTTTCGGATAATTCAGGTCTGTTG
>JAWKHE010000032.1:0-4887 GCA_041395005.1 Methanolobus sp.
TACAACTTTGTTCACAGATTCCCTGGGACCTGTGACCATGGTCCCAAAACATGTTTCCTTTATTACGATATCAGTACTGGACTCGTATATCTTCATGGCAGCATCTATGGGTAATACACTATCCGAACTTGTGACTACAAGTTTTGTTATGACGTCCTCATTTGCTTCAGCCATACTTATTCCTCCCTGCTGCGTTCCAGAATATACATTAAGTCCCCATCCTTGAAATGCTTGAGTTTATCAATCTCAACTATTCTTCCGATGATATTGGTATTCGCAAATTTCTCACCTGCAGGCCCGAAAAGATCATCATCAATAGCCTTGACACCTACCATACCGGCTCTCTTGGCAGCCTGATTGGTAACTCCTATCTCACCGGCAATGGTCATTTTTGGAATGTTCTCCGGGAAAATCTCCTTGTATGATTCTGCAGGCTTTTCAGCCTTGAAAATATAAGTATTCTCATATGTCATCATCACAGGAAGTTCACCAACCGGATGATACTGCAAACCGACTGCGTGCCTGAAGAAATCAAGGGTTTTTGGCGCAAGATCATCATAAAGTTCAACTGTCACAAGCATCTCAGGGTCAACTCCCTGAACAGTGACTTTGCCTTCCTGCATAATCTCAAGCGTTGTTGCAGGCTCCTGTTTGACAATGAAACCATTGTCATCAGTATACCCGTCCCTGACAATTTCAATTCCCATTGAACGTAGTTTCTCTTCCGCATCCGCATTGGTCATTCCAAGAAGCCTGATAGGTGAGGGAGTGGATTCAACCATTATCTTCTGACCGTTTTCCACAATCCTGGTAAGTTCAATTCCCTTTACCACATGACCTACCACAGAGTGCATTATAGAAGAAGTTCGATCATCTGTAGAGATATACAGTTTACCTGCACCGTATCCTACCGTTCTAACGAAAACAGAACCTGTTGAACGTGGTTCAAAATTCTCATAGGTGACAAGTTCACCATGGAAACGATGATCTGATATAAAAGAAGTTGAGCGGAAATCAATATTGAATATACCATTTTTGGTTACAGTAAAGAAGAATTCAGCACCTTCGGGTGCAAGCTTGTCCATTTCGATTTCAACATATGTGAAAATTCTTGAACCATTTTCAAGTTTTACTGACAGGTCGCTTGTAGAAACATGTTCACCTGCTTTTTCCCATTCAATGACCGGTTCCACAGAAAGAATCCTGTCGCCTTTCACAAGTTCAGGAAGGACGTGTTTACCGCTTATTAGTCTTGCAAATACACCATCCTCAGGAGCACCATATTCAGAAGAATGTTTGGTCTTACTTATGATGATATGCGTGTTTGCAGCATCACCGCCACCTGCTCCGAAAAGCATGGTGAAACGCTCCATATCACTGCTGCCTCTCACAGGATCCATATCAGTGCTAAAAGGACCGAACGCCAGTGCGTCCTTACTGGTCCAGCGAACGGGAACCTCTGCAAGGTCTTTAAAAAGAGATATCCACCTTTTGGAAGACGGGGACGACTCGTCAAGCAGTTCTATTTTGAATTCACCTTTCGATGTTTTCACAATATACTCTACTGAAGCCTGGGATTTGAGATCCTCTTTTTCAATGAGAATCCCTATTGATGTCCCCTTCTTATAAGGTGCGTTTGACACCTTGATGGCGTCCTCAAGGGTTGAACCTTCTGGTATTTTAAGTTCCTGTCCGTTGATCTCTACCGTTATTTCGCCACTCGTGCCAAACTCCTCCGTAACTTTTAAGATATCATGGTTCTGCTGCCACTTCCATACGTTCCTCATCGGTAAGCTGTGACAGAACGGCAGCTGGTTCTCCGACACTGACGATCTTACCGTTTCTCATGAGTGCGACACGGTCACATATCTCTTCAAGGAAGTCCATGTCATGTGATACTATAACGAAAGTATCGCCCATTTTCTCACGTGCTTCAAGAATTGACTTTGTAACCTCTTTCTTGGTGAAAGGATCCATGGTTCCCGTGGGTTCGTCCATAATAATGATATTAGGCTCCTTCATCAGAATCTGAGCCAGTGCAACCCTGTGTCTTTCACCTTCACTAATCTCATCTGACATCTTTGATAATATAGATTTTGCCTTCTCCTCTGTGAATCCGGTTGCAACCAGTGTGTTAATGGCTTTCCTGACAGCAAGCTCATAAGGAAGATCAATACCTATTGATTCAGTTAGATTGTCAATTATTGTCCTGTGTGTGTAAAGACCGTATTCCTGGTGAAGAATACCCATGTACTTCACAGCACGGCCCCTGCATTCAGGACCAGGCTTCTTCATGTCGATCCATTCATCTCCGACACGTACCTGGATTTCACCGCTGGTAGGTTGTACAATACCCATTAGAACCTCGGACGTGGTTGTCTTGCCTGCACCACTGGTTCCTGCAAGACCGAATATTTCTCCTTCTTTAACATCGAAAGAGACATCATTAACTGCATAAACAACACCCCTGCTCACAGAGATGTATTTCTTGACAAGGTTGTCCACCTTGATCAGCGGGTCTCCTACGCGCACATCGCAGTTTTTCTCCACGGAGCAAATAAGCTGCATGAATTCCTGTGAAACCTCAGATGGTGAACCTTCCTTACAATTGCACCGTCTTCAAGAATAATAGCCTTGTCTGCAAGGTCTTCAACTACCTCGGACCAGTGTGAGGTAATAACCATTGTCATGTTATAATCCTTGACTGCCTTTGCAATAACATCGTGAACAACATCAGCAGTTCTTGGATCAAGGGTACCGGTTGGTTCGTCGGCAATAAGAAGCATTGGGTCCCTTACAAGCTGACGGGCAAGCACTACCCTCTGTTTCTCTCCACCACTAAGATCACGGGCAACGTGCATCATGCGGTGTGAAAGCTGGACTTTTTCGAGAAGTTCAACTGCTCTAGAGAGGGCTTTTTCGCTACTTACACCGATTTCAGTAAGTGAATTTACAACATTTGTAATAACCCTGTCATCACCGTAAAGGGCAAAAGTACGCTGGAGCATGATAGCAATCCTTTTGGTGATTTCACGCCTTTCAGCAGCATGAAGTGAAAGTTTGATGAAATCAGCTTCAAAGGGCTTGAGGGTATCCTGGCCACATGCAGGGCACTCCTGTCCTGCCTTGCTTGGTGGCTCCATGTGTCCACATTTGTCACATCTGGCGAGGTGATAGATTACTTCCCCACTGATACCTTCATACTCTTCAACACCACGCAGGACGTGCATCAATACTGTTTTCCCGGAACCGCTTCTTCCAAGGATACCAAGAACTTCTCCTTCATTAATGGTCAGGTTTATGTCTTTAAGAACTTTGACACCATCAAATTCAAGTGTCAGGTTTTTGACTTCGATAAATAATGCCATTTGTTTCCTCCGCCCAGGGGTGCATAGGAGTCCTTTTACACTAATAATGATATGCATATCTACTCAAATTACTTAACGGTTTTGTAGACTACATACAAAACTAGCCTTTTGGAGCCCATGCAGACCTGACAGTAAGTTTTTAGCTATCTTTTTAAAGAATTACTGTTGGATTATTGAACTCAATACATAAACATAACGCATCTGCTTCGCGGTGTTAACTTCTAAAAAGAGGCAAAGCATATCATTTTTTCAAAGTGACGCTATCGTTTATATTTTTTATAATGTCTACCACATCGATGATATTGTCAATGACAATGTCTGCTGCATCCATCAGGATCTCAGGTCTCAGGTCTCCCTGCTGTGCAGTCAGAATGCCCATATCTGCGGCCCTCAGGGCCAGTATATCATTCATACCGTCTCCCACCATGAGGACTTTATCATAGGTCTGCTTAAGGGTTCTGACTATTCTTTCCTTATCGTGAGTTGTTGCCACCGGATAAACATCCCCGAAAGGAATATCCAGAGACGAGGCGAGGGACTCAAGATTTTTTGCATCATCTCCCGAAGCAATATAAATATCAGTACCAAGTTCCCTGAGAAGCCTGATAGTATCATAAGTTTTTGAATACATCTGCCCGCCTGTACTGAGAACATATGGGACGTAATTATCCCGGGAGTCCACAATAAGACCTGCTGCAACGTAAAATACATTTGGGCAGCGTCCCCTGACAAGGCTGACCACATCATTAAGATCACTTACCTTCGTATTATTCTGTCTTATTATTCCGTAAACCTCTTCCAGTTCAAAGGGACTGCTTGAACAGCTTATTCCCAGGTTGATACCAAACTGCTCAATAAAATCATGAAGCTTCATTTCAGGGTCACACTTCCCCAGTTCATCAAACCGGGTTCTTAAAACAACAAGTGCCCTGTCAGGCTGCTGGGCTACCAGCAGAGTTGTCTGTATATCCTCAAGAATAGAACCATTGTCCATTTGTTTTGCCACACGGTACATATGCAGCAGCGTCCCGGCACTATCGAATACAACAGCAACTCGTTTTTCCATAAATCCAGATTGTATTTATCAAATATACGTTTAGTTGTCCCGGGTTCAAATCAAAAGAAACTGAGGCAAATGACTAATATGCAAACAAATACAAGTTCCTGAAAGAGCGCCTATGAATGTAAGCAACCGCGTGATAATAGCAGTAATACTTATTATTGCACTTGCTTTTGTATCCGAAAGCTTCAGGCATGCAGATAACGATGAAGTTATCATAAATCCGGAACCCTGGGATCACAGTCCAATTACTGTTTACATAGATAATGAAACCGTGCCTGAGCATTACAGCCCAACATACCGGGAAGACGTTGAAAATGCACTTACTTACTGGGAAAGTGGCGGCAACGGGCAACTTACATATGAAGTTGATTTTGAGATCGTTCACGGTGGCAGTGCTGATATAGTGATTATATGGACTGATAATCTTGAAGAGGACGTAGGCGTCAAGAACGGTGT
>JAWKHE010000033.1:0-3646 GCA_041395005.1 Methanolobus sp.
TTTAAACAATCAAAAATAATAATACCAAGTTTGAATCTGATAATTTATAAGAAAAAAGGAGTAGATATGAGAAAAGAGCAATACACTTTCCCTCTGGATGAATTCATCTCAGAGGAGGATTTTAAAAGAATTAAAGAGTTTTCAAAGGACAAAGAGACACCTTTTCTGATTATTGATCTTTCCAGAATAGAGAAGATGTACGATGAACTGGTAAAAAACATGCCCTTTGTAAAAATATACTATGCAACAAAGGCCAATCCACTTGATGAAGTAATAACGACCCTGAATAAAAAAGGATCAAACTTCGATGCAGCCACTGTCTATGAAATAGACCAGCTTCTCAGACTTGGCATTGATCCTGATAAAATCAGCTACGGCAATACCATCAAAAAAGCAAAAGACATTGCCTATGCATATGAAAAAGGTGTCCGTCTTTTTGTAACAGACTCTGAAAGTGACCTTTTAAAAATTGCAGCAAATGCACCAGGTTCACGAGTATTTTTCCGCCTGCTTACTGAAAGTGATGGAGCTGACTGGCCTCTTTCACGCAAATTCGGTGCACACCCTGATGTTATCTATGAATTAATATTACAGGCACAGGAACTTGGACTGGAACCTTATGGACTTTCATTTCACGTTGGATCCCAGCAGCGTGACATAGGACAGTGGGATAATGCTCTTTCAAAATGCAAATATCTCTTTGAAGCAGTTTCAATGCAGGGAATCAAACTTAAAATGATTAATCTCGGTGGTGGTTTTCCTGCGAAGTACCTTTCACCTGCTAACGAGCTTGAAACATACGCCCACGAAATACTGCGTTTTATCCAGGAAGATTTTGGAATAGAACACCCTGAAATAATCATTGAACCGGGGCGCTCCCTCACTGCAGACGCAGGAATAATCGTAACTGAAATTGTAATGGTTGCAAGGAAAGCCAAACTCAACCAGTACAAATGGGTTTACCTGGACATAGGCAAGTTCGGAGGATTAATTGAAACTCTGGATGAATGCATAAAATATCCGATTTATTCTGAAAATAAAGGATTTGAGGAAGAAGTCATACTTGCTGGACCTACCTGTGACAGTATGGACATTCTTTATGAGGACCACAAATATGGATTCCCTGATTCTATTCAAGAAGGTGAGCGTCTTTATGTGTTTACTGCAGGTGCTTATACCCAGAGTTACAGTTCCGTGTCCTTTAATGGATTCCCACCGCTAAAAGCGTACATTATTTGAAAGGATATTATATCCTTTCTTTTTTGAGTATATTCTTAAATCAGGAGCTTGTCCAGTCACTGTATACATATTCTGAACTGCTGTCTGAAGACCATGCCCAGATTCCTACTCTATACTTTTCTCCGGCAGGAACTTTAAGATTTGAAACTGTATAACTCAGGGATTCCTCAACATCCAGATCAATCTTTGTGTCAGTTTTCAGGTCATCCCATATCATCCCTTCTGTTTCTGTTTCCAGTGTTGCATAGATAACAACATCTTCAGCAACTGCTGAACCAACATTTTCAACTTCTATGTCCAGATCTACATAGGTAACATACTTGTTCATTCGGCCTGTTCCTGTGAAAGTAATACCAAGCTCAGGATAATCATCGATAACCGGAGTAACTATTGCCTCTTCACCCGAATATTCATCAGGTATTACCCCTACATCCCATCCGGAATTAGTTGTTTCAAGGTAATAATACCGCGAATCACCATAAAGGTAGTAACTTCCTTCAAGCTGAGAATTTCCTTTTACCCCTGCAGCCATGTGTCCGGGAAGCTCTATCAGGGCAACACCGTATCCCATATCATTAAGCAATGCAGCCAGCAGAATCGAAGAGTCCTCACAATCTCCTCCTCCGTGGTAAAGTGTCTCAAAAGGAAAACGAGGATACTCATCATAACCTGATGAAGCACTGTCACTTACATATGGCAACGACTGGACAAATGCCATTGCAATATAAGGTATGTCTTCACTTTCATAGCCATTTTCCATGGCAAGCTGACCCATCTGCTCTGTTATCTGGGATATCAGTTCATCGTCAAAAGGATCATTCACAAAATTAGTATAATCCCTGTTACGACTTCTTTCAGAATACATGTCATATGCTTCAATATTGTATTCATAAGTTACACTGAAATCCGTGTATTCATATTTCCACCTGTATGTACGGGTAATGGTATTTTTTCCTATAAGAACCTCGGATTTTATAATCTGGCCGTCATAAACTTCAATTTCAAGCATTATTTCCGGTTTGAGAACGCAGGTTAATTGAACCAGAAGCTGTTGTCCAGAATCCTGTCAACAGAAACGGTGTAGATTATGTCCTCTATCCCGGTGTCCTGAATATAATAAGCAGAACCGGACTTCATGGTACGTGTACCATACTCATTTCCATCTTTACGTAAGGATACCTGGATTAATTCATTCTGCTTATCTATGTCTATTATTTTGAGGGAATAATTATTTTCCAGTTCCAGTATTCCTGTTTTCTTGACAGATGTTGTAAAAGGGGTTTCATTAAAAGAGTTATCATCATATGAGTACTCATCAGGCAAAGCAGTTTCAGAAACGGTACCTGAAGTATTGACATCAGGGTTTCCTGAATCCGTATTACCTGGCAGTTTGTCGGATAGGCAACCGGATTGGGAAACAAGTGCAAAGCTTAGCAGCAGTGTAACTAGCAAAATAATGAAAAAGTTCCTTAAATTCATATTATCCTTTGTATCCTGTGCAATGCTATAGCCAGCATCTCAGATATAACTATTCTTTGTCCTGAGACTCAGGATAATAAGCAGGTATAATAATTTTAAAACAACTTCCTCTGCCGGGTTCACTTTCAACACTAATTTCACCATTATGCATTTCAACAAACTTGCTTACAAGGGCAAGCCCCAGACCGGTCCCATCATACTGACGATTGTAGAAAGAATCAATCTGTTTGAAAGGATGGAATAAAATATCGAGATTTTCAGATGAAATACCTATTCCTGTATCACAAACATTTATTACGATGCTCTCATCATGCCTGTTTACATTTATAGAAACTGAACCACCCTCCGGAGTGAATTTAACAGCATTGCTGATAAGATTATAAAATATCTGTTTCATTTTAGACCAGTCGGCTTCAATTTCCAGAGTTGATGGGGTTTTACTGTCAATATTAATGTTCTTTTTCATTGCCTGTGGTTTCATTATTGAAACTACTTCATCAACTAACCGGACCAGGTCGAGAGTTTCAATGTTTAACTGCATCTCCCCTGATTCTATTTTTGCAATATCCAGAATACCATTAATTAAAGTGAGAAGATGCTTTCCACTATTGGAGATGTTAGATGTGTAATGAATTTGCTTATCGTTAAGTTCCCCAAATGACAGATCAAGTAGTAAATCTGAAAAACCAATAACTGAGTTTAATGGGGTCCTGAGTTCATGACTCATATTGGCAATGAACTCGCTTTTTATTTTATTTGCTGTTTCAGCTATTATCCGCGCTTCAATAATTTCATTTTCGGTTTTCTTCTGTTCAGTAATATCCCTGACATGTTCAACTATTCGCTCGACATTACCTTCATTGTCCATAACCGGAATTACGCGAACTTCCCTTGATGTATTGTCTATTTCATTGAACACCTGATAGGT
>JAWKHE010000034.1:0-2153 GCA_041395005.1 Methanolobus sp.
ACCTACGCACAGGAAACCTGCTATAGATAAAACAAGAATAGGATTTTTTATCGAAAATGTAGAAATGGCCTTAAGAGCTTTTTCAAGGAAATCCGGTTTGTGTTCTTCTTCAACAATAACTGAAGAATGAGTTTCATGCTGTGTGGATTTTTTCTTGAAACCAAGCCTTCCAGGTAAGTTCATTTTGGATAATCTATCAAAACCATAGAGTACAGCTACTCCCAGGAATAAGGATGAAATAAAGCACATCACTATACCAGTAATCAAAAGCTTTCCAAAATCCTGTGTCATTGGAACTGTGGATGCAAGCAATGAGGAGAAACCAAGAGATGTAATTATAAGTGCATTCAACACTGCCGGACCAGCATGTTTGATAGTGTCTATTACAGCCTGATCCTCTGTTTTCCCACTTGCATGTTCTTCTTCTATCCTGTTGTGGAACTGGATGGCATAGTCAATGCCAATTCCTATAAGAACCGGGAAAGCAGACATCGATACCATGGTCATGGGAATTCCGAGGTAGCCCATTGCACCAAAAGTGAATACTATACCTACAAGCACTATTGGAAGAGGTAGCAGTCTCCATCTGACATGCTTGAACACCAGATACAGTACTACTATCATCAAAACAACAGATAAGGAAAGTAATAATATCATTGTTGAATTCATTTCATCATTCATTGCTATCCTGAATGCAGAATCTCCAGTAACTATCACTTTGTAATCGGCAGGAAAATCTGCAAGTTCAATGGAAATTTCTGTTTCCCTGAGAACCTCCTCTTTAGTGGAATCTGATACAGTCCCTTCCATGATAACATACATTATAGCGTGTGTATCGTCTGGCATAAGAACATCTGGCATTGTTGAAGCAATTATCTCATCAATCGTCCCTGTATCATCCGGGATCGTACTTCTGCCGGTCATCTGATAATTAACTTCTTTAATAACAGTAGAAGGCGAAGTTACTTCTACCACGCCAGGTATGTTCTGGATTGAAAGATAGGCCCTGTCAAGAGCTTTTAATAGTTCTGGTTCCGTAACATCACTGCCTTCAACCAATACTACCATGGAGTCGGTACCAAAATAGTTCAGATACAGGTGATCATAATTCTGATACGTTTTTGAATTCTTGCCAACAAAGGTATCCGTACCTGAAGCCATTTCTATTAACTGAGCACCCTGAAAAGAGAGAATTATCAGAAGCAGTGCTATCAATATGATCGGTACTGTATTGTTCTCTACGAAAATACCCAGCTTTTTAAATATACTTTTTATGACTAACACCCCTTGTGATTTAGTCGGTATCTGATTTCCGAAATAATCCTAATTCACCCAGTTATTCAGTGTGTTACACAGCGGACGATATTGAATGAATTCAATCAGTTAATTGAATGAATTCAATCAATATATAATTTACGACAACTGCATTACTTTTTATACATGAATTGCTTTGGTGAAAAAAATCTAAAATACGAAAATGAGATAGCTATTGAGAAGAAGGATACAACATCATCAATTGTTTGTTTTACAAACTGTTTTTAATGCAAATTGCTGTGCTTCTTTTAAGTGTCTGTCATTCGGATGATTCTTAGCAATCCCGCCTATTTTCCCGAATATTCCGTATGTATCCCAGCCCCTGCACTGAAAGCTCCCTATACATGGAATATCCTTCTTTGCCAATGTATTTTTTATTCCTTTTGTGTAATCCCTGTATCCCAAGCCACAAGTAGCTACAAGAAACACTTTCTGTCCATTTGAAAACATGTTTTCCTCAATGCACTTCTTTATTCCTTCATGAAATGTATGGAAGTACACTCCTGATGCAAATCCGATCACATCATACCCTGATAAGTCAGGTGTTATTTTCCTGGTAACGTCAATCATATCTGCAGAAATGACACTTGCCATTGCTTCTGCGATCTTCTTCGTATTTCCATGATGTACTGATGCGTAAACAATAACTGTTTTCATTTATTTTCTCCTATTCATTATTTATCTCAATTTATGTTTTCAAAACTGTTCGTTTTTCAGGTCACGGAAAGAATGCTTTCGTCAGTCTTCAAATGAACCAGTTCAGCACTTTCAACCCACAAGTTCCTTGCTGCAGTCTTATCATAAGATGGTTCAGATGACCTGATTGCATCTCCCCGGTC
>JAWKHE010000035.1:0-2061 GCA_041395005.1 Methanolobus sp.
GAGAGAATGGCTTTTGCAAAGCAGTTGTTTGCAGACGATAGTTGCTGAAAATAATTTTTGTTAAATGGGATAATTCTGAGTTATAGTCCTCAGAATTGCAGTTTTTTCTTTCATGGAGATGGATCAAATGGTAAAACACATATATTACGATCACGATTCTGAAATCATATGCTAATGTACAGTCTTCAATAGATACTGCAATCATGGATTATTCATGTTGATTAATTGTTTGAAACAGCACCCTGTTTCTATCTATAGAAGGCCCCGTATCCACAAAAATTGCTTAAAATGGTAGCTGAATGTGGATAAAATAGGAGAAAAAGCATGAGTGGAAAAATAGAATTCACCCGCAATTATTCAGATCAGAGCACTGACCAGGGATTTCAGTTCGAGTTTTACTGTGACCGCTGTGGAACAGGCTATCGAACAAGGTTCAAGCCTTCTACTCTTGGAAGAGTGACCGAAGCTCTGGATACTGCCAGTGGAATGCTTGGTGGTATTTTCGGAAAGGCAGCAGACCTGAGTGAAAGAGCCCGCTCCGTGAACTGGGAAAGAGCACATGATGATGCTTTTGTTAGTGCAATGAAGGAGCTTAAACCTGATTTTATCCAGTGCCCTCGCTGTTCCTCATGGGTATGTAAGAAGAGCTGCTGGAACGACTCAAAGGGTCTCTGTAAGGAATGCTCACCTGATCTGGCTGTTGAGATGGCAGCTGCCCAGTCAAGCCGCACCGTGGAAGAAGTGTGGGCACATTCAAAAGTGGCAGAAGAGGACAGGGAGATGCTGAAAGAGGAAAGCTGGAGAGAAGGTGTAAGGGCATCATGTCCTGAATGTAATGCTCCGCTTTCTGATAACAAGGCCAAGTTCTGCCAGGAATGCGGTGCAAAACTCCAGAAGGAGGCTTTTTGTACAGAATGTGGCAGTAAAATGGACCCAGGTGCCAAGTTCTGTGGTGAATGTGGAACAAGAGCCCAGTAATTTCAATTCTGGAAAATGAGTTATTCTCTATTTTCCTTTATTATTTACCTATAATTTCACTCCAGAACCGGATGTACTTTACTTTTGTAAAATCTATATTATTTTGTGTTCTCATATTGAATTCTATTTTTAGATAAGAACGTAAGTCTTCTCCATAGTAAATAATATCTGTTTGATAAATTGAGAATACAGGATTTCCTCTTTCTTTTGGTTCTGAGGAAATATATCTATGTGAAAATATAGGGACAAGTTTAGGTACTTTTTTCATCTCTTTTTTGCAAAGTTTGATAGCTTCCATTTGGTTATCAGGCTTTGCTCCCCATTCTTTGTACCAAAAACTGTTATGCTCTATGTCAAATATCATACCTTCGAGTGGCCATTCCAATTGATTTTTTATTGTATTTACATTTTCTTCACTAAAGTCTCTCCAATTGTAGAATCCTTTAGATATGGGTAAGGCTATGCTCAAAAAATCTTTTAAGTCGGTTGGAAATTCAATGTCATAGAATTTTTCAATATTATTGAATTCCTTATTGGTTAGTCCATCAGCAAATACTACACCTTGTAAGGATAACTTTTCGATTATTTCTTTATAGGACATAATTGTCTGTTTAATGTTTATGTTAACACTTTATATTTTTGGGCTAGGAACTAAATCTTTCTTTCTCCCATGAGGGCACACATAAACACATAACCCACACACAGGTATCTGTCCTTTCTTTTCCATTACTTTGAAATAATCCCCACACTTCTTTGCATCATACCTCATTTCCCTGCTCTCACTTTCAGCGAAATCCCTGCCTGTAAAAGCATGAACCGGACAGATATTCACACATTCATTACAGGTTCCACACTTGCTTTTCATTTTGCTTCCGGTGGGCTTAAGAGGTGCATCTGTCAGTATTGTTATCCATCTGACCCTTGGTCCATTGTCCGGGGTTATCAGCAGACAGCTTTTTCCAATCCATCCAAGTCCGGCCAGATGGGCAGCCAGTTTGTGGGAGAACTGTGCACATATTCTCTCATCATCTATCCTTTTTGACGCAGGAAGAGGGAGTGCTTCATAACTATTTTCCTGAATAT
>JAWKHE010000036.1:0-1575 GCA_041395005.1 Methanolobus sp.
ACAAGCTATAAGTGCGAGCTCATATTCATCGTTATTGTAGTAGTCCATAGCCTCTTCATAGTAATCTTTTGCATTTTTGGAACTTGAATCAATACATCCGGCACTAAAAGCGAGGAACAGAATAATTATTAAAAGAATAGGGTTTGTTTTCATGAAGTCACCATATTAGCCTGATTTTTTTCTTCACTTAATGGGGTAAAGAACTTTAAATTAGATAATTTTAAAATTATATTAATTGGATAAAAGCTTTGCTTTTAACTTCAACGGAAAAATCCCATTACTACCCATTAATCAGATAAAATAAGGACTCACACACTATTAACATATCAGGATATAAATGCACATTTGGTATGCAGGATTATGAGAATGAATTGTCTTTGGCAAGATGCAATTTCATAATTATGACCAGAGATGGAATATCCTGCAAGAATTTTAATAATAATGATTTCCAATATAGATATTAATAAACATGCTATCAAAGAAGAAAAATATTGAGATCAATGACACTTTTGATCTTGCACAGTCCCTGGGTCTTGACAGGAATATTGGGAAAGATGTTATGGAGCTTTGCAGGCAAAACGATATAACTTCTTTGGAGCTTTTTGGTTCATTTTCAAGAGGGGAGCAAACTGAGAATAGTGATATCGATTTTCTGGTTACATTCTCCAAAGGGAAAAGCCTTATCGAACACCTGAAAATTGAAAATGAATTTGAGGATATTCTTGGAAAAAAAGTAGATATTGTCACTGAAAAATCATTAAGTCAATATATTTCACCCTTGATCAGAAATGAATTAAGGAGAATCTATTGTGAAGCATGATTCAGTCTTTCTTAAACATATACTGGATGCAATAAACCAGATAGAAGAATACACAGAAGGAATGTCTTTTGAGGATTTTCTTGAAAAAAGACTTGTACAGGATGCAGTTATAAGGCAACTTGAAATTATAGGTGAAGCCACAAAGAACCTTTCTCCAGATACAACTGAAAGATTTCCCCAAATCCCATGGAAAGAAATTGCAGGGATGCGGGATAAGCTGATACATGCTTATTTTGGTGTTGATATTGAAGAAGTATGGAACACAGCAAAAAGAGATATTCCTGAGTTGTACACTGTTGTGCTTTCAATTGTGAATAATAAAAACTAAGCTCCCTCATTTAAATACTAATATCCACTTATTAAGCAAATAAGGACAGAATATGCCCCGGATTCCAGATGAACACCCGACACTGTGGATTAAATCCTCAAAATCCGAATCATTGAAAGGCAAGACAATCGTGCTTGCAGTCACTGGCAGCATTGCTGCCGTAAGGACAGTGGAACTTGCAAGGGAATTCATCCGCAGGGGAGCGGATGTATATGCTGTAATGAGTGAGGCTGCCGGATGGATAATTAATCCAATGAGCCTTCACTATGCAACCGGGAACGAGGTTATCACATCAATTACCGGAAAAGTGGAGCATGTGGAGTTTTTTGGAAATCTTGGAAGGGCAGACCTGCTGCTTATAGCCCCTGCAACAGCCAATACACTTGGAAAGATTGCGGCAGGAATAGACGATACTCCTGTGACAACC